>NZ_JBHSKM010000024.1:0-580986 GCF_042657965.1 Streptomyces coerulescens | reverse complement strand
AGATCACCAGTGGGCGCAAAACTAGAGATAAAACCGCACTACAGATGAAAACGACCTCTCAGAGGTCGTTTCCACCTGTGGAGTTCGTTTCATCCCAACTCGCGGCAGTGTTGGGAGCCGTACTCTGAGGCGCTGGCGCACCATCGCGCCTGGCGAGACTTATCGGGCGTCCGGATTGCCTGTCTCATTCCTCGAAGCCTGTCTCACTCCAAAACGTGCCCACATTGGCGATTGTCCCCTCCGGACCGCGCGCAAGCTCGACACTTACGAGGGACGAATACATTTCTGTGACACATGATGCGACACAAACCAGGTGAAGACGACCTCTCAGAGCGTGAGTGCTCCTGCCACCGCACCGAGCGCCACAGCACCGGCGCCGAGCCCGACGCGCACCTGGTGGACAGCGCGCCATCGCAGCCGTACGTCCTCCCACTCCGGCGGCGGGTCGGTTGCGTCGATGGTCTCCACCCATGTGTACAAGGGCCGTGCCGCGAGCCGGGAAACGACAGCGATCCCGACGAACAACGCCGTCGCGAGTCCGTACAGCACCCGCGCCGCCAAACGGTCCTCGAGGACCGTCAGGGCCGCATTGCCCAACGCCGCGAGCCCCACCAGGGCCGGCATCAGCTTGTCCATCCGGTGGGCGAGCAGGGTGTTCATCAGTCGGTAGTGATCGACCTTCAGGCTGCCCAGCACGGGTTCGATCACTATGAGGCCGACCAGCAGACCGCCCAAGGACATCCCGCTCACCACGATCGACAGCACCATCACCGTCTCGGTCACCGCAAACCTCCTGTCATCACGGGCCTTTGACCGGAGAGTCGAACGCAACGCCTTGGACGATTACTCGGAGCCGCCTGGCGCCCGATGGTGCCGTGGATACCAGCCGGGCCCCAACGCGTCGCCCGACAGTGAGCGCATGACTGCCGCACCCGAACCGCGACGCTGGTGGGCACTGGCCGTCATCGGCCTCGGCCAGCTGTTGGTGGTGCTCGACGCAACGATCATGAGCATCGCCCTCCCTCACGCCCAGGACGGCCTGAACATGAGCGATGGCAGCCGGCAGTGGGTCATCACCGCCTACACGCTGGCGTTCGGCGGGCTGTTGCTCCTCAGCGGCCAGGTCGCCGATCGTGTCGGGTACAGGCGGACCTTCGTCATCGGTCTCGTCGGCTTCGTGGTCGCCTCGGTCCTGGGCGGCGCGGCCCCCACGGCAGGGCTGCTGTTCGCGGCGCGCGCGCTGCAGGGAGTGTTCGCCGCGCTGCTCGCGCCGTCCGCGCTCGCACTGCTGTCGACGACCTTTCGCGATCCCGGGGAACGAGCCAAGGCGTACGGCGTGTTCGGCGCGATCGCCGGCGCGGGCTCGGTGGTCGGCCTCATTGCCGGCGGTCTGCTCACCGAGTACCTGAACTGGCGGTGGTGTCTGTACGCCAACGTGCCGCCCGGGGCTCTCGCCGTGGCCGGTGCGCTGATCGTGCTGCGCGACCGGCGGGGGCACCCCGATAGCCGCCTGGACCTGCCGAGCGCGCTGCTGGTCGGCACCGGCCTCGTCGCCACTACGGCGGGTTTCGGCGAGGCGACCTCGCGCGGCTGGGGGGACGCCGCGGTGCTGGGCTTGTTGGTCGCAGGCGCCGTCCTGCTGGGTTGCTTCGCCCGGCGGCAGACCCGCATCCGCACACCGCTGCTGCCGCCGCGCATCGTGCGCAGCCGGGTGCGCACCGGTTCGTACGTCACGATCGCGCTGGTCACCATGGGGCTGTTCGCCCTGTTCCTGTCCGTTACCTACTACCTGCAGACCGTCCTTGGCTACTCCCCGCTCAAGACCGGCCTGGCCTTCCTGCCGACGGCCGCCGGCATCATCGTCGGAGCGGCCCGCATCTCCGCCGGGCTCAGCCACCGGGTGCCACCGCGCGGGCTGATCCTGCCGGGAATGCTGCTGGCGGCGGGCGGGATGCTGTTGCTCACGGGGCTCGGTACGGAGCCCGCGTATCTGACGCACGTACTGCCGGCGGAGCTCATGGTGGGGCTTGGCGCCGGCACTACGTTCATGGCGGCGATCGGCAGCTCGACGCTGGGCGTCGACCCCCGGGAGACGGGAATCGCCTCGGCCACCTTCACCACAGCACAGCAAATCGGCGGATCGATCGGCGTCGCGCTGCTGAACACTCTCGCAAGCCGCACCACACAGCGGTACGAGAGTGCTCACGGCGGCGGCGCAGAGGTGGATCCAGGCGCGTCCGTCGAACGGGCCGCCACAGTGCACGGGTTCGCGGTGGCGTCGGGCTGGGTCGCGGCCCTCCTGGCCGTGGGCGCGGTCGGTGTGGGATTCGCCGTCGACGCCAAGGCCCAGCCACGCGGGGATGCCGTCGGGCCCGGGGCCGAGACCCGGCCAGATCCTCCGAAACATCCCGCTGGCAACACACCGCCCGGAAGTCCCGTCCCGACGTCAACCACCGACGAACTCCGGAGGTAACACCCATGCGGAAACCCCATGTCGTCGTTCCGGCCGTACCCGTCCCCGTCCTCCCGCCGCCCCTGCCGACCCCCGCCGAGTCCACGTCGCTGGCCGGTCGGCGCATTGCCGTCCTCGGACAAGGCGGCTCGGCCCGTGCCATCGCGGCGAAGCTCGGCGCCCACGGCGCGACCGTGGCCCTGCACCCACCGGGCCGCTGGAACCGACTCGCTGCGGAAGGGGGTGCCCGCGAGAAGTTGGACGGCGTTCTCGTCCTGCTTCCCAGGACAGCGGCAAACCCCGCCACCTCCGACCCCATCGCGACGGCCGTCCAGTGCTCTCCGCGCTGGCTGCTGGTGCTGGCTCCGGGGACCGATCCCGCCGAGGCGGGGCGGGCGGCGCTGGCTCTCGACTGTTGAAACCACCCGGTTCGGCGTGAGCGATCGCACGCGCCGACGCGCAGCCTACGGCGGGAGTTCGAGGACAGGGCCTGACGTCTGGCCCCAGCGCCCGCGCCCCCACCGCTGCCCCAGTGCAGACCTTCAGCATTCGCTGCCACTCGAGGGAGTGACATGTCCCGCAACCTGTTCACCTCAGAGTCCGTGACCGAGGGTCACCCCGACAAAATGGCCGACCGGATCAGCGATACCATCCTCGACGCCCTGCTCAAGGAGGACCCGCTGTCGCGGGTCGCCGTGGAGACGCTGATCACCACCGGCCAGGTACACGTGGCCGGCGAGGTGACCACCAAGGCGTACACGGACATCCCCGGCCTGGTCCGCGACGCGGTGCTCGACATCGGCTATGACTCGTCCACGAAGGGCTTCGACGGCTCCTCCTGCGGCGTCTCTGTCTCCATCGGCGCCCAGTCGCCCGACATCGCGCGCGGCGTAGGCACAACCGGAAAGGAAGCCGATCGGCCGGCCGCACAGGGTGCGGGCGACCAGGGCCTGATGTTCGGCTATGCCTGCGACGAGACGCCGCAACTGATGCCTCTGCCCATCCAGTTGGCGCACCGGCTCGCGTACCGGCTGGCGCAGGTCCGTAAGACCGGCAGCATGCCGTACCTGCGTCCCGATGGAAAGACGCAGGTGACCGTCGAGTACCTGGGCGGCCGCCGAGTCCGCCTCGACACCGTAGTGGTGTCCGCCCAGCACGCGGCGGACATCGACCTGGAGGATCTACTGGTGCCGGACGTCCGCCGACACGTCGTCGATCACGAACTCGCGCGACTGGCCGACGACGGCATGGAACTCATCACCGACGGCTGCCGGTTGCTGGTCAACCCGACCGGCCGGTTCCACATCGGCGGTCCGATGGGTGACGCGGGTCTGACCGGCCGAAAGATCATCATCGACACGTACGGCGGCATGGCCCGCCACGGCGGCGGAGCCTTCTCCGGCAAGGACCCGTCCAAGGTCGACCGCTCAGCCGCTTACGCCATGCGCTGGGTCGCCAAGAACGTCGTCGCAGCGGGCCTGGCCTCCCGCTGCGAGGTCCAGGTCGCCTACGCCATCGGCAGGGCAGAGCCAGTCGGTCTGTTCGTGGAGACGTTCGGCACCGCCACCGTCTCTCCCACCGCGGTCGAGAAGGCCATCGGCACCGTCTTCGACCTCCGTCCCGCCGCGATCATCCGCGACCTCGACCTGCTCCGCCCCCTGTACACCCAGACATCCGCTTACGGTCACTTCGGTCGCGAACTGCCCGACTTCACCTGGGAGCGCACCGACCGGGCAGCCGCTCTCCGTACCGCGACCGGAGCCTGACATGCGTATCGCCGTCACCGGTTCGGTCGCCACGGACCACCTCATGACCTTTCCCGGACGCTTCGCCGACCAGTTCCTGGCCGACCGCCTGGACCATCTCTCCCTGTCGTTCCTGGTCGACACCCTGGAGGTCCGCGACGGTGGGGTCGCGGCAAACATCGCCTACGGGCTGGCCCTGCTCGGTCACCGGCCACTCCTGATCGCCTCGGTGGGAACCGACTTCGAGGCGTACGGTGCCCGGCTGGCCGCGCTCGGCGTGGACGTCTCCGCGGTCCACGTCTCCACCACCCGCCATACCGCCCGCTTCCTGTGCACCACGGACACGGACGGCAACCAACTCGCCTCCTTCTACCCGGGCGCGATGACCGAGGCACCCGCCATCGAACTCGCCGCCGTGCTGAAGCAGAAGGGCGGCGCCGATCTCGTGCTCGTCGGGGCCGATGCCCCAGAGGCAATGGCGCGCCACACGCGAGCCTGTCGCACGATGGGGGCGCCCTTCATCGCCGACCCTTCCCAGCAACTCGCCCGGCTCGACGGTGCGCAGATCCGGGAACTCGTCACCGGGGCCGACCACTTGTTCACCAACGAGTACGAGCGCGGGCTCCTCCTGGCGAAGACCGGATGGAGACCGTCCGACGTGCTGGCGCAGGTCTCCACTTGGGTGACCACCCTCGCCGAGAAGGGCAGCCGCATCGAGCGGGCCGGGATACCACCGGTCGAGGTGCCGGCCGTGCCTGCAATCACGGCGGTCGACCCCACGGGAGTCGGTGACGCGTTTCGCGCCGGCTACCTGTCGGCTCTCGCCGCGGACTCGGATCCGGTTCGATGCGCCCGAGCGGGCTCCGCCCTGGCCGCCCTGGCCCTCACTGCTGTCGGCACGCAGACATACACGGTGGTGGGTCAATCGGACAGGTCACGTGGAACCAGATCCATCAGCGACGAAGCATCGGTCATACGCCGACAGGTACCGAACTCGACTGCGTAGGCCAGTGACCGGTGGCTTCATACGGCCGACGTGAGCAAGGCCGCCCGCGTCCTTCCGGGTACGCCCGCTCGTTGATCGCATCGCAGCTGGCACACGTAGCTGTCGCGGTAGCCGCCTTCAGTCCCGGAGAGCTGCTGGTTCCGGCGGGATTGCCGGCGTCTGCTGGTCGGTGAACCGAGGCAGGAGGATCCGGAAGGTGGCGCCTTGACCCGGGGCCGAGTCGACCTCGACCTGCCCGCCGTGGGCGGTGACCAGAGAGTGGACGATGGACAGGCCGAGGCCGGCGCCCCCGGTGGCACGGTTACGGGAGGCGTCTGCGCGGTAGAAGCGTTCGAAGATGCGGCTGCTCTGGTCGGGGGTGAGACCTGGCCCCTGGTCGGCGACTTCCAGGACGGAGTGGTCGCCAGCCGTGCCCACGCCGATGCGGATGGGTGTGCTGGGTGGTGTGTGGGTGACTGCGTTGCCGACCAGGTTGGTGACAACCTGGCGCAATCGGGCCTCGTCGGCGAAGGCCGGCGCGGAGGCGGGTGGGCCGTCATCGGCCGGGCCCGTGAGGGTGACGGTCCGGCCCGGGTCGAGGGCGCGTACGTCGTGTAGGGCGTCCGCGGCGAGAGTGCGCAGGTCGGCGGGGGCGAGGTCGAGGCCTCGCGGAGAGTCCTGCACACGGCGCGTCGTGGGCTGTCCCGTGGCTTTGAGGGCGTGTTCGTCGAGGCGAGCCAGTTGGAGCATGTCCTCGACGAGGCGGGTGAGGCGTTCGGACTCGCCGGCGATGCGGGCCATCGTGGCGTCGATGTCCTCCCGTTCGGCGAGGGCACCCATGCGGTGAAGGTCGGTCAGGCCCTTGATTCCGGCGAGCGGGGTGCGCAACTCGTGGCTGGCGTCGGCGACGAACCGGCTCATCCGCGTCTCGGACTCGGCGCGGCCGGCGAACGCGGTCTCCAACTGCCCGAGCATGCCGTTCAGTGCAGCGGCAAGACGGCCCAACTCCGTGTTGGAACCTGCCAGTTCAGGCACCCTGCGGGAGAGGTCGCCGGCCGCGATCTCGGCGGCGGTCTGCTCGATGCGGGACAGCGGACGCAGCCCGGACCGAACCGCGAACCAACAGACCACGGCCAGGACCGCGAGCAGACCGAGGCCGGTGGTCCGGTAGTTCTGCCACATGCGGCTCACCGTGCCGTCGACTTGCTCCATCGACGTCGCCACGACCACACTGCCGGAATCGGCCGTTGTCGTCACCTTGGTCCCCAGCAGTGCGGCACGCGCCACCCTGGGCACTGCGATCACCCGCCAGTGTACGTCGCCCTTCGTGCTGTCGACGGTGAACGGACGGCCACTGTGAGCGGCGACCGCTGCCGTGTCCAGCCGGGGAAGGGCCGGGCCCCGCGCGTTGCTCGACCGGTTGGCTCCTGCGAGGGAGTCGATGCTGTTCTCGACGGTGCCGTCCTTCGCGACGTACGTGATGACGGGATTGCCGAGGACGTCCGTGCTGAAGTCAGCTAGTCCGGCGGGCGGCTTCCGCTGGGCCCCGGTCTCAGCCACCCTCGGGGGCAGCACGGCGAACAACTGGGAGGTGGCGTGGAGTTGCGAGTCGACGCGGTCCTCCATATAGCCGCGCAGGGCGTTACCGGTGACCAGAGCGAACGCCGTGAACCCGGCCGCCAGCAGGGCGACGGCCAACAGCAGCACCCGGCTGCGCAGGGAGGCGCGCGCCCACAGCGCACGGACTCGACGGGGCCGGGTCACCACTTCGGCCCGCGCAGCACGTAGCCCACGCCGTGCACGGTGTGGATGAGCTTCGGGCCACCGTTGTCGATCTTGCGGCGCAGGTAGCTGATGTAGGTGTCGACGATGCCGGTGTCGCCGTTGAAGTCGTAGTCCCACACCCGCTGCAGGATCTGCGCCTTCGAGACCGTGCGCCCGGCATTGGTCATCAGGTAGTGCAGCAGCCGGAACTCGGTGGGCGACAGACGCAGCGGCTCCCCCGCACGGGCCGCCTGGACGCCGTCGTGGTCGAGTTCGAGGTCGGCCACGCGCAGCAGTGCGGTGGGGTCGCCGCTGGTGCGGCGCAGCACGGCACGGATGCGGGCAATCAGTTCCTGTAGGTCGAACGGCTTGGTCACGTAGTCGTCGCCACCCAGGACCAGGCCCTCGATCTTGTCGTGGGTGGCGTCGCGGGCTGTGAGGAACACGACCGGGATGTGATCGCTACGGGGCGTCGACGCGGGCCGGTGCTGGTCGCGCAATCGGCGGATCACCTCGAAGCCGTCCAGGTCGGGAAGCATCACGTCCAGCAGCACCAGATCCGGTGAGACCTCCCGTGCACGGTCCAGTGCCTCCTGGCCCGTCCCGGCCGCGGCGACGGTGAAGCCGGCGTGCCGCAGCGCCGCGCACAGCAGTTCCCGCACTGTGGGCTCGTCATCCACGACAAGCAGGTTCACACCCATGGCGGCCGCCGCGCCGGGATCGCTCCCGACGCCGGTGCCAGGGAGGGCCGAGCGGTCGACAGGCGTCAAAGGGGCCTCCGGGCGACAGGTAATGGGCTCCCTACCCCTCCAGGTAAGGGGACTGGGCAGAAGGCGCGCAGACGGCGGCGACTGGGAATCTGCCGGGCAGGATACGAGAATGGGCTGTCTTGACCGCGTAAAGCCCGATGTCAGCGAGACCCACGGCCACCGCGCAGCGCGGACAGCAGGCTTCCGGCGAACCCGGCCAGTCCGCCGACAAGGAGCCCGAGCATCACCGTCCGCAGCACACTTCCGCTCAACTCAGCCTGCATTCCCCCCATCTCACTGCCGAACATGCTGACGCCGAAATGCCCCGACGCCCCCACCAGCCCGGCCGCTACACCCAGGAGGACGGCCGTGACGACCCCGAACCGCCCGGCCATACCGAGGTGCCCGGACAGCGGCCCCCTGAACGGGCGCAGCAGGAGCTTGTGGCTGGGGTGCGTGGCCCGGGCTGCTCGGTAGGCGCAGGTGAGCAGGATCAGGCCGGTCACCGCGAGGGCCGCGAGCCACAGCGGCCATCCGCCCACCGACAGGGACCTCAGGTGTTCCGTGCGGTCGGGCTGCCGGCCGCCCCCCATTCCACCCGCACCCATGCCGCCCATGATCGCGGCGAGCGGGTTGCTGCTGCCATCGCTCTGCACCGGATGCACCTCGGCAGTCCACGAGGAACCGACGCCCAGAGTCAGAAGAACCGCCAGGGCATTCGGGGCGAGCAACAGTACGGCACCCGCCGCCGAACGGGCCCGGCCCCCGACCACCGCACCAATCAGAGCCAGGGACATCAGCGGTACGGCCACCAGGACGAGGATCGTTCGGACGAAGGCCGAGAGACTGGGTCCCCAGGCGGTGCGCAACCCGTCCAACGCACCGCCCAGAGGCAGCCGCACGCGGCGGCTGATCAGGCATCCCACGCCGATCACGACGGCCACCCACAGCACCGCGCCAAGGCCTGCCGATCCCGCGCTCACGTGGTACGCCATCGTCGGCTGGGCCTCAATACGGCCGCCGCCCATGAGCCCCCCCAGTCCGCCGCCATTGCCGCCGCCGAGGAGATCACCCAGAACACCGCTCCCGCCGCCGAAGCCCCCAGCGGACTGGGCATCGCCGCTTCCTCCCATCCCGGGCATCACCGACGCGGGCATGCTGGCCGATCCACGTGCGAGGCCGGCCACAACCAAGAAGGTGACCACCGCCGCGCTTCCCGCTCCGGCCGCCCGAACGGCCAGTTCACCGCCGGTGAACCGCCGCTGCTGCCCCTGGCGCAGCCGCCGGGAGAAAGTGATCCACAGAACGACGGCGCCGACCAGCGTAACTCCGAGCGGAACGGCATCGGCCGCGCCACTCATCGAGGGCCCCATGCCGACGCCACCGCTGCCGAACAGGGAGGCCAGCCCACCCATCGACCCGGTGTCTTCGGAGACATCGGATCCCGCGCTGACCGAGCCGCCGACGGCCATGGCCGTCAGAGCCATCGTCAACGACCACAACGACCCGACGGACCCCGCGTCGAGCAGGGCCAGCGCCAGCGCGGACACAGCCGCCATGGCGACCACCGCGCACAGCGCGGCTGCCGCCCCTTCCAGAGCGTTCTGCCACGGGCCGATCAGTTGCACCGGCACGGTTCGGCGTTGGGGCCTCGGATTGGTGCCCGGCTGCGGACCGGAACCGGGCCTGGTCTCGCGTCGGGGCGTGATGGCAACCATGTGGGAAACACTCCGCTTCGCTCACGGGGAGCACGCGGCGCCGAACGGGGGAGACTACGGCGCCGCGTGCCATGGGACCCGCACACACTGGCGGTTGCCGGTACGACCTTCCCGAGAGGTTCTGGGAGATTTCTGAGAGTCGCTGGGAGAGCAGTGCAGGTCACGGCCTGCACCCGACCGAGGCGCCAGCCCCCTTCTCAGAAAGTTCCCAGAACCCCACGGCCGAGTCGGTGAACGCCTCGAAGACGTCGCCCATCCCGCTCTGCCAAGCGCTCGAAGCCGGCGTCCTTGGACATGCCCAACCACTGGTCGGCGTCCAGGTTGGTGGAGCTGAACACGTCCGTCTGAGCCTGGGAGTCCGATTCGTTGATCGCGACGACGGTATTCGCCTTGTCGGGGCAGCGATCGCGACCGGGGCTCGGAAGGCACGGGTGGAATTCCGTTGGCCGATGCCGGTCGAGGTGCCCCTGCGGATCGCCGAAACGGCAGGCGGGGGCATGGAGTTGGGCGAGTCCGAGCGGCCTGTTGCCGCGGCGCGTCGCGCCGAGTTGCTGATCCTCGTGGCCAAAGGAGTGGATGAGGTCGGCGAGCCCGTCTCCATGGCCGTCCTGCTGGACCGGAGCGTCCTGTACACCTCATGTGCGACGGCACCCTGTTCGGCACCGACCAGGCGGGGTCGACGAGCGTCGCTGGGAAGATCCCCGTGCACAGCCACGACGAGGAGGGCTCCAAGGCGTCGGCGTCGACCCGGACTTCAAGAACAACCGGGCGATCTACCTCTACTACGCGCCCAAGCTCACCACCCCAGACGTTGCGGCTCCCAGCTCGGGCAGCGCCGACGACAATCTTGCCTCGCCGGAAGGTCAGGCGATCCCAGTGGGGTGGCTGCCACGGGAACTCGACACACGCCGAACCGGCCGGAGCTGCGGAGTGCCCCGGCCGGAGTTCAGCTAGGGGACGGCACGGATGTCGCGCTCGATCAGCCGACCTTGGTCAGCTTCCATTGCTGGTTGGTTCGGGTGTGGCAGGCGTACTGGATCAGCTGGACGTTGTCGGCGGTGGAGGCGCCGGGAACGTCCAGGCACGTGTTGCTGTTGACCGAGACGATGCGGTAGACGCCCGCCGTGGCGGTGGATTCGAACTTCCACTCCTGGTTGTTCGCATCGGTGTTGCACGTCCACTGGTGGATGAGCGCGTTGTCCGATGTGGAAGCGCCGGCGACGTCCAGGCACTTGTTGCTGTGCTGGGCGGTCAGGGTGAACGCGCCGTTGTCGGCGTCGGTCAGCTTCCACCGATGGTTGGCACCGGTGTTGGCGGGCCACTGGATGACGTTGGCCCCGTCGGCGGAGGACAGCTCGGCGACGTCGGCGACCTTGTCACTGTGCATCGCGGTCAGGGTGTAGATGCCTCCCTTCTGCGGGCCGCCGCCGGCCGGGGCGCCGACGCCGGCACCGTTGAAGGCGAGGGCGTCCAGGTCGCGTTTACAGGCGTTCGCTGCCGCTGGGAACCGCCAACCTCGAGATCCGGGTCTCCAAGCTGGGCGAGAAGGTCGGGGTCATCGGAGCCGCGGTCCTGGTGATCGAGGAAACCCTCGCACCGGACGCGGTGGATCGCTCACTCGCCTAGCGTCCGGGCTCATGTCCGCGCGCGATGCCGGAGTCTCGCCCGGCGGGTCAGGACGCCGGGCGCGCCATCTGGATCCTGTGCAACTACATGCTCTCCATTCCCATCACTCCGGACGCGGGAAGGGCTGCGCGAGGCATACCTGGCCGAGTACGCGATCGATGCGAAGGCGTCCGAGGAGTGCCGGTTCTTCACGGCCCAGCTGGCGGCAGCGATCCGTCACGACAGAAGCCGTCGCCAGCCGCAAACCCTGAGACGGCACCTCGACGACTACCCCCGATGTCGCCGCGCAGACTGCCGGATACGCGAACTCAACAGCTCCCTGAGTGTCGTGCTCCCCGCCGGAGTACTGCTCTGGGCGGGAGCGTCGTACGGCGGCAAGGCGGCGGGCGCGACAATGGCCGGCACCGCGCCGGCCATAACCGGGGGCGCCAGCCCCGCGGCCCCGCTCAAGGCCATCGGTACCGGAGCCACAGTGCTCACCGTGGCCCTTGGCTGTTACGTCTTCCTGCCCGACGACGACTCCCCGGTACCGCGGCGGCGCCACCTATCCCTGCGATTGTGGGTTCAGCGCCTCCAGTTCGGTCGGCAGCCGACGAGGGGACTCTGGGCCCGACCCCTGTCCGGTGGCCCTCGGCACCTGGGTTCGGGGCAGCCGGGTCCGCAGCGTCACGCCCGGCGAGCAGTCGGTGATGGTGATGGTGCCGCCGTGGCGCAGCGCGATCTCGCGGGCGATGGGCAGGCCGAGGCCGGTGCCGCCGGTGGCTCGGCCGCGGGCGTCGTCGAGGCGGACGAATCGCTCGAACACGCGATCTCGCTCGCCGGGTGGGATGCCTGGGCCGTCGTCCGATATGTCGATCACCACCGTGTCAGTGGCGTCGTCGGTCGTGAGCCGCAGCGTGACCGCGGCGGCGGCGTGCTGGCAGGCGTTGTCCAGAAGGTTGCGCAGCAGGCGTTCCATCTGGAGCGCGTCGCATGGGACCACGGCGTGGTCGCCGGTTGCGGCGTTGTGGCGCAGCGTGAGCTCCAGGCTGTCGGCGGAGGGCAGATGCCGGTATTCGCGCACCAGGTCCTCGGCGAGGGCGGCGAGATCCACCCCAGCGGCCGCCGCCGGGCCACCGGTGGCCCTTGTATCGGTGGCGTCCAGCCGGGCGAGCAGCAGCAGGTCGTCGGCCAGCGCCTGAAGCCGTACGACATCGGCGGTGGCGTCCGCGACCACCGAAGGCCAGTCCACGCCCTGCGGGCGGCGTGAGGCGGATTCGAGCTGCGCGCGCAGCCCGGCGAGCGGGCTGCGCAGTTCGTGGGCGGCGTCCGCGACGAACTGCCTTTGCAGCGCGGAGGATTGTTCGAGACGGTCGAGCGTGGCGTTGGTTGTGCGGGCCAGCCGGGCGATCTCGTCGTCGTGGTCGGCATCCGGCACCGGCACGCGCTGGTCGAGTGCACTGGCGGTGATCTCTTCCAAGCGCCGGCGTATCGCCTCGACGGGCCGCAGTGCGCGCCCGGCGGCGATCTGAGTGAGGGCTCCGGTCAGCAGCCCGGTGACCGGCACCCCGGTGGTGGCCATGATCCAGAACCAGTTCAGGTCCTGAATGAGGGGAATGTACTCCGCCTTGTGCTGCGCGAAGATCACGAGCAGCAGGAGCAAGGCAGCGGCGGAGCCCGCGGTCAGGGCGAGGCGTCCGCGCAGCGGGAGGCGGCGTTCACCGCGGCCGAGCGCCGCCCACGTGACGGCCCCGACGAGCAGGGCGGCGGTCGGGGCGCCGATGGTCAGGCCCCAGGGGGCGGATACGTCAGGGCCGTTGTAGCTGTGCAGCCACTGGGTGTTGGTGAAGAGCAGTAGGAGGGCCATGCCGGTAGCGGCGCCGGTGGTGCGCAGCCGGGCGACGAGGAGCTCTCCGCGACTCGCGAGCCAGCAGACGGTCCCGACGAACACTGCGCCGAGCGCGTACCCGGCATCGAGCAGGAACTCCGTCTGCCCGATCCGGCCGCCCAGAAGGTCCGACGGCCGCTGGGCAACCGGCCCCGCCCTGTCGCTGAGGTACTGCAGCCAGACGGCCGCCGCCGTTACCGGCACTGCGGCCGCGACAGCTGCGGCCCATGCCGGGCGCGGCGGCAGCCAGCCGTGCCGGTCACGCATGGCCGTCACCGGCGATCCGGTAGCCGCCGCGCACCGTCTCGATGGTGTCCTGGCCGAAGGGTGCGTCGATCTTCCGCCGCACTGCACTCACGTACACCTGGACGATGTTCGGATCACCGGTGAAGTCCGCCGACCACACCTCGTCCAGCACGTCGTACTTGGTGACCACTTCGTCCATGCGCTCCATGAGGCACCACAGCACCCCGAACTCCTTCGGCGTCAGCGCGATCGTCTCGCGCCCTCGCCCGCACCTGCGCCGCGCCGGATCGAGCCACAGGTCGCCACGGGTCAGCTGCGGCGCGACGGACCGGGCCCCGCCGCGCCGCAGCAGTGCACGGAGCCGGGCCTCCAGGACCACGTACGAGAACGGCTTGGCGAGATAGTCGTCGGCGCCGCAGTCGAGCCCCTCCGCTTCGTCGTACACGCCGTTCTTGGCGGTCAGCATCAGGATCGGCACGGTGTGGCTCTCGGCCCGTAGCCGGGAGCAGACCTGGTAGCCATTGAGGCCGGGCAGCAGGATGTCGAGCAGAACTGCGCCGTAGCGGTGCTCGCGGGCCTGATGCAGTCCGGTCACCCCGTCGTGCGCGAGATCGACGGCGTATCCGGCGGCGGTCAGCCCTCTACGCAGGGACTGAGCGAGTCGCACCTCGTCCTCGATCACCAGTATTCGCATGGTCCCAAGTATGGGCGGGCGGCGCCGTGGTGCCCTGAGGAAATCCTCAGCCTCCTTCAGCGGATTCTCAGCGCCGGTCAGCCAGTCTCCGCACATGCTTCTGACCGCGCCACCGCCGCTGCACACCACGCCCTCCCGCCTGCGCCACGATCGCCGTGCCCCCGTGCTCGTGGCCGCGGTGGTCTTCACCGCCTACACCGTCTTCGCGCTCCGTCTACACGCCGTGTTCGGCACCACGGGTTACGATCTGGGCATCTTCGAACAAGCCGTACGCTCGTACGCCGCCGGGGACCTACCAGCCTCCGAGATACGCACCGCGAGCGCTCCGGCCGGCTTCACTGGCGACGCGTTCCCGCTGTTCGCCGACCATTTCCATCCCGTCCTGGCGGTGCTGGCGCCGCTCTACCGGCTCTTCCCGCACCCCGAACTGCTTCTCGTCGTCCAGACGGCCCTGGTGGCGGTCTCCGCGTACGCCGTCTCGCGCGCCGCGGCCCGTCATGTCCCGCACCCGGTGGCGGGAGCGATACTCGGTGCGGCATACGCCTTCTCGTGGGGGCTGCAGAAGCTGATCGGCTTCGATTTCCACGAGGTCGCCTTCGCCGTACCGCTGCTGGCCCTGGCGGGGGCCGCCTACCTGGACGGGCGGTGGGCAGCGGCCGCCTGGTGGGCCGGCGGACTGATCCTGGTCAAGGAGGACCTGGGCGCCACGGTGCTCGTACTCGGTTTGCTGCTGTGGCGGCACCACCGCCGGGCCGGGGCGGCGCTGTGCTTGCTCGGGCCGGTGGGCTCGGCGCTGGCCGTCCTGCTGGTGATCCCGGCCTACGCGCCGGACGGTGCGTACGCCTACGCCCCGTTCGGTGAAGACCCGCTCACGGCCCTGGACGGCTGGGCCATCAAGGCAGCCACCCTCGGCCTGCTGCTGGGCGTGTCCGGGGGACTGTCCTTGATCAGTCCCCTCGTGCTGCTGGCCGTGCCCACGCTGGCCTGGCGATTCCTCTCGCCCAACTCCGCCTACTGGGGCCCCGACCATCACTACTCGGCGGTCCTGATGCCGATCGTCTTCCTCGCCCTGATCGACGCGGTGCGCCGATTGCCGGAGCGGGGGAAGGCGCAAGTCGCCACGGGTGACCGGATTGTACGCCGCGGACTGGCCGTCCCCGCGCTTGTCGCCCTGCTCCTGCTGCCCGCACTTCCGCTCAGGGACCTTGCCAGCCCCGGCTTCTGGCAGGACAGCCCCCGCCGGTCGGCGACCCGGACGGCGCTCGCCCTGATTCCGGACGACGCGCGGGTGGCCGCGAGCAACCACCTTGCGCCACACCTGACCGACCGTGCCACGGTCCATCTGGCGACCCACGACGTACTGGACCGGCACGCTGACCTCGGCTGGCTGATCGCCGACACGCACGAGTCTTGGCCGCCGGGCGGAGTTCCCGCCGCCCTGCGCGACGCCGAGGCGTGCGGCTGGCGCATGGTCTACGCGCGTGACGGCTTGGTGGTCTGGCGGCGGCTGGCAGCCGCCCCCTCCCCGCAGTGGCTGCCGTCAGCCATGGCCGTGGACAGCGCTGCGGCACATCGCGACTTGACGGAGGCGCAGAACGCGGTCGGGGCGAGGCCGAGCTGCGAGCCGACTGGGACCTTGGAGTCGCGGAGGGCGACGAGGTGAGCGGCTTCGGCGAAAGTGCGGATCAGCGGTGGACAAGGGCGCCGCATGGGGGGCGGTTCAAGATGCGTTCCACGGTTGGCGTTGTCGCCACCGTCGCGGCGGGGGTCTCGGCAGCCACATCGGCTAAGACGTCATCTCATTTGGCGAGCCTGCGGTAGCAGATGAGGGTGCAGGCGATGCTGGTGAAGCCTAGGAAGTGCTCGGCTTTGCGCTCGTAGCGTCGGTGCAGTCTGCGGCATCCGGCGAGCCAGGACATGGTGCGTTCTATGGTCCAGCGGTGGCGGCCCAGCCGGGTCGAGGACTCGATGCCTTTGCGGGCGATGCGGTGCTTGATGCCGCGTCCGCGTAACCATCGCCGCAGGTGGTCGTAGTCGTATCCCTTGTCGGCGTGGAGCTTGGCCGGGCTGCGCCGTCGGCGTCCGCGCCGTGAGCGGATCGGCGGTATCCCCTGCACCAGCGGGATCAGCGCCTGGCTGTCGTGCAGGTTCGCCCCCGAGATTCCGACGGACAGGGGCAGACCGGTCTGCTCAGTGATCAGGTGGATCTTCGAGCCGTACTTGCCCCGATCTACAGGATTCGGGCCTGTCAGGTCCCCCTTTTCAGCGCCCTCATGTTCACCGAGTCGATCGCGCACCGGGACCAGTCCAACTCGCCGCGGGAGCCCAGCTCGTCGAGGACCAGGCGGTGGAGTTTGGCCCACACCCGGGCCTTCGTCCACTCGGCAAAGCGCCGGTGAGCCGTCGCTCCTGACGGACCGAACGAGGCGGACGGCAACTGCTGCCACGTGCAGCCCGACGTGGCCACGAACACGATCGCGGCTAGCACTTCGCGGTCGCCGTGCCGACGCCGGCCACCTCCTTGGGGCCGCGAAGGCGCCTCCGGCACCACCCGCTGAAACAACTCCCACAACTCATCCGGCACCAGCCGCTCAACGATCCCCACCACGATCGGCAGCTTACCCGGCCAAATGAGATGACGTCTAAGTTGCAGCCCGTCAACGTCTCCATTCATTTCCGGTCAGCCCGGATAAGACGCACCATTGACGCCCTCCCCTCACCGAGTGGCACTCCATCAGTCAGCGGACCAAGGACCCACTGCGCACTTCGTCTTTGGCTTCACGATTCATGGTCCGCCTCATATGAGCCTGTCCGACCTCACCACCACCTCGCCCAGCTCACAACCAAGATCCGGACCATAGGTGGCCCAGAGGCCACCAACTCACCCTCGAACGTTGCATTCGCGCTGGTCAACGACATGCGCTCGGGGTACCACCAGCAGACGAAGAACCTCCGGGCACCGTGTGCATCCGCTGCCCTGCACGCGCGAGGCAGCAGCAGGGCCGAGCCGGGTCGCCCTGATCACCTCTCGGGGAACGACGCCCCATGGTTAACCACCAAATGTCCGAGTTCAACAGAGCGTAGTCAGCACCAAGTCAGCACGGGAGCGACGAAGACAGGTGATGACGTGGGCTTTTGGTCAGCACCGAACCAGCACGGGAGTCAGCACACCCTCGGCAAACTAGCCCGAAGTACGCAACACGGACTTGGCCCGTTCCGCCACCGCCCATGCCCACAGGTTGGCCCTCCGAGCACTGACATAGGCGCAACACGCACACCCCGCCCCCGAACTATGTAGTCCCACCACATGTGCCCCTGACCAGCAGATTCCTACCGTGTGCGAACACGTACCCGTCCCCACCGCACACGAGGAAGTGGCGCCCATGGCCTCCGCACCCACCGCTCCCCCACCACCCGGCAACCTCAAGCGCATCGTCGCCGCCAGTCTCATCGGCACCACCATCGAGTGGTACGACTTCTTCCTCTACGGATCGGCCGCCGCCCTCGTCTTCAACAAGCTGTTCTTTCCGGACTCCGACCCGCTCGTCGGAACCCTGCTGTCCTTCCTGACCTATGCCGTCGGGTTCGCCGCACGGCCGCTGGGTGCGCTCGTCTTCGGGCATTACGGGGACCGGCTCGGGCGTAAGAAGCTGCTGGTGTTGAGCCTGCTGCTGATGGGTGGGGCGACGTTCGCGATCGGGCTCCTGCCGACGCACGCGACCATCGGCTCCGCGGCACCCGTGCTGCTGACGGTGCTGCGGCTGGTGCAGGGCTTCGCTCTCGGTGGTGAGTGGGGCGGAGCCGTGCTGCTGGTGTCGGAGCACGGGGACGCGCGACGGCGTGGGTTCTGGGCCTCGTGGCCGCAGACCGGCGCGCCGGCCGGCCAGTTGCTCGCAACCGGTGTGCTTTCGCTGCTGACGGCCGTGCTGTCGGACAGCGCGTTCGGCAGCTGGGGCTGGCGGATCCCGTTCCTGCTCTCCGGCGTGCTGGTGATCGTCGGTTTGTGGATTCGTCTTTCTGTCGATGAATCTCCCGTCTTCAAGCAGGCGTTGGCGCAGGCGGAAGCACGTAAGTCCGCGCATGCGGCCGAGGCCGAGACCGAGAAGCTGCCGCTGGTCTCCGTGCTGCGGCACCACTGGCGTGACGTGCTGGTGGCGATGGGTGCGCGCATGGCGGAGAACATCAGCTACTACGTCATCACGGCGTTCATCCTCGTCTACGCGACCACGTCGGCCGGCGTCTCCAAGCAGACGGCGCTCAACGCGGTCCTGATCGCCTCGGCCGTCCACTTCGCGGTCATCCCGGGCTGGGGCGCGCTGTCGGACCGCATCGGTCGCCGTCCCGTCTATCTGCTGGGTGCGGCGGGAGTCGGGCTGTGGATGTTCCCGTTCTTCTCGCTCATCGACACGGGCGGCTTCGGCAACCTGCTCCTCGCCGTGACCGTGGGCCTGGTGCTGCACGGCGCCATGTACGCGCCCCAGGCAGCCTTCTTCTCCGAGATGTTCGCGACCCGGATGCGCTACTCCGGCGCCTCGATCGGCGCACAGTTCGCCTCGGTCGCGGCAGGCGCCCCGGCCCCGCTGATCGCCACCGCGCTGCTGGACTCCTACGGCAGCTCCACCCCGATCGCCCTTTACGTCATCGCCGCGGCCGTCCTGACACTGATCGCGGTCGGCGTCGCCAAGGAGACCCGCCACCGGGACCTGGCCGACGTCGAGAGCTCGGGCGGTGCGGAGCCCGCGGCGGCCCGGCCGGCGGACGCGCACACCGTCTGACGGCGGTCCGTGGAGCCGCCCCTGGAATCGGCCCCCGTGCGCCTGCTGCGTACGGGGGTCAGCGCTGTGTCGGTGCCGACAACCGGTGCAGACGCAGGGCCAGCTGGATCTCCAGGACCCTCGCGGGGCTCTGCCAGTCGGCGCCGAGGAGACGGCCGACCCGCTCCAGACGCTGTGCGACCGTGTTCACGTGGACGTGCAGGTCGTCCTTGGTGCGGGCCGGGCTCATGCCGCAGGCGAAGTACGCGTCGAGGGTCTGCAGCAGATCGGTGCCGCGACGTGCGTCGTAGGCGACGACCTGGCCGATCGTGCGCTCGACGAAACCCTCGATGTCGCGGTCCCCGGCCAGCAACAGCCCGAGGAACCCGAAGTCCTCCGCGGCGGCGCCGTCCCCACAGCGGCCGAGCAGCCGCAGCGCGTCGAGGCAGCGACGGCTCTCCTCGTAAGCGGCTGCCACCGCGTCCGGGTGGGCGGCCGGTGCCTCCACCGGAGCGGACGCACCGACGGTCACCGACTCCTGGACGGCCGTTCCCAGATGCCGGGCGGTGCGGCGAGCGACCGCGGTGGCGGTGTCGCCGGTGTCGAGGGGCAGGACCAGTACCGTGCCGCCGTCGCGGGCGGCGGCCAGGCCGTGCCGGGTCGCGGCGAGGTGGGACGCGGCGGACCACAGGCGTCTGCGGGCGGCCGCCTCCTGGTCGGCGTCGGCCGCCACGGCGTCGAGGCGTGCGGCGAGGACGACATGGGTGGCGTCGAGGTCGGCGTACAGCCGCGCCGCGCGCTCCCGCAGCAGGCGCGGGTCGCGGTCGCGGGCGTCGAGCAGGTCGTCCAGCAGCTCGCCGCGGACGCGCTGTTCCGCCTCGGCCGCGGAGCGTCGGGCCAGCAGGAGAAGGGAGGTGACGGTCGCGGCCCGCTCCAGTGTGCTCTGGTCGACGGGATCGAGGCCGGGGTGACCGCGCAGCACCAGCGCGCCGAGGAGTTCACCACCTGCGACCACGGCTGCGATCCAGTCGTCACCGTGCCGTACCGCGTGGCCCTCGGCGCGGGCTGCCTCCAGGGCCATGGCCGGTGTGGCGGCAGCCTCCATGAACTCGACCGTGCCGTCGAGGACTTGGGAGACGGCGGCGGCCACGTCGTGCACTCCGCCGCCGTGCAGCACGAGTTGGGCGAGCCGGTCGTGCACGTCCGAGGCGCGTTCGATGACTCCGCTGCGGTCCCGGATGATCTCGTTGGCCCGTTCCAGATCGGCGAGGGCCGAGCGGGTCTCGGTGAGCAGGTTCGCGGTGTCGATGGCGGCCGCGGCGAGGGCGGCGAAGGAGCCGAGCAGCGCGATCTGCTCCCGTTCGAAGACCCGGGCCCGCCGGTCCGCCGCGAAGAGAACACCGATGACATGGTGGCCCAGCGTCAGCGGCACTCCGAGGATGGCGACCAGCCCCTCGTCACGCACTCCGGCGTCGATGGTGAGGGTGTGCTGGAAGCGGTCGTCCTTGAAGTAGTCGTCGGTGACATAGGGGCGGGCCGTCTGCGCGACGAGTCCGCCCAAGCCCTCGCCCATGCCGAGCCGCAGCTGCTGGAAGCGGGCGGCGACCGAGCCCTCGGTCACCCGCATGTACGTGTCGCCCCGGGCCGGGTCGTTCAGGCTGAGATAGGCCACGTCCGTGCCGAGCAGGGACCGGGCGCGCTGCACGATCGCCTGGAGCACGGCGTCCAGGTCCCGCAGGCCGGCCAGGTCGTGGGCCGTCTCGAACAGGGCCGACAGCTCGGCCTCGCGTCTGCGACGTCCCTCCAGCTCGGAGCGGACGCGCAGCGCGAGCAGCCTGGCCTGTTCGAGGGCGACGATCCATTCGGTGGATCTGCCCTCGGCACGGGCGAGCAGCACCGGCTGCTCATAGGCATCGGCGGACGCGCCCCTGGCCAGCAGCTCGAGGAACGGCGTCTCGGCGCTGCTCAGGGGCGCTCCGGCATCGGCCGGGGAGCGCTGGTCGGGGTGCATGTGATCGCGGGACATGCCGACAGGATTGCTCATCGCACCGCCACCCCGTCAGCCCTGTGGATAACTCGGAATTCCGCCGGCCCCCGCCGGTCAGTGCGCGGTCCAGCCACCGTCGAGCACGAGCGAGGTTCCGGACACGAAGGAAGCGTGCGGGCTGCACAGATAGGCCACGGCCTCGGCGACCTCCTCCGGTTCGATGAGCCGCTTGACGGCGCTGTCCTGCAACATCACCTCGGACAGCACCCTCTCCTGGGGGATGCCGTGCGCCCTGGCCTGGTCGGCGAGCTGCTTCTCGACCAGTGGGGTGCGCACATAGGCGGGGTTCACACAGTTGGAGGTGACGCCATGCGGTGCGCCCTCCAGGGCGGCGGTCTTGGAGAGTCCCTCCAGACCGTGTTTGGCGGCCACATAGGCCGACTTGAACGCCGAGGCGCGCAGCCCATGTACGGAGGACACATTGACGATGCGGCCCCAGCCCTGTCCATACATATGGGGCAGGGCACCACGGATGAGCCGGAACGGTGCCTCCAGCATCACGGTGAGCACCGTGTGGAAGACGTCGGGCGGGTACTCCTCGATGGGGCGCACCAGTTGCAGCCCGGCGTTGTTCACGAGGACGTCGGTGCCGGCGGCAGCGAGCTCCGCGGCGTCCAGATCGGTCAGATCGAGGACGTGCGGTTCGATTGCGCCCGCGAGCCCGTCGGCCCCCTCGGCGAGCTCCTCCAGGCCGGTGGCATCCCGGTCGACCGCTCTCACCTTGGCCCCTGCGGCCGCGAGCCGTAGCGCACAGGCTCTGCCGATGCCACCGGCGGCTCCGGTGACGAGGGCGGTGCGGCCGCCGAGGTCGAGCGGGGAGGGCAAGGACGAGCCTTGAACCGGGAGGGTGCTGGGCGGGGTCATGGCTCGACCCTAGGCAGCGCTCCTGCCAGGCCACATATGGTCGCAACCCATACTTCAGTCAGTACTCATAGGCTCGAACCACGTGGGTTCATCGGTCAGTGCCTGCTTGATCCGAAACAGCTGGCGCTCTTCCATCTCGGGCAGCGAGTCCACCTCGTACCAGCCCACCTCGACCGACTCGTCGTCGTTCACGCGTGCCTCGCCGCCGACGGCACGGCAGCGGAAGGTGATGTCCATGAACTGGCACATGTCGCCGTTGGGATAGGTGACCTCGCCGCTGGACCTGATGAGCACGACCCGTTCGGGGACGCACCGGACACCCGTCTCCTCGTACACCTCACGCACGGCACAGGCAGCGGGCTGCTCGCCGGGGTCGGGGATGCCGTTGATCACCGTCCACTTGCGGTTGTCCGCGCGCTGCCCCAGCAGGACCCGTCCCTCGTCGTCGAAGACGACGGCGCTGATCCCGGGAAGCCACAGCAATTGGTGACCGGCGGCGGCACGGATCGTACGAATGAAGTCAGGAGTAGCCATGTCCCCGACCCTAACGGGCCGGTCACGGCGCCCCCGGCGTGTTCCGGAGGCGTGCGAACGGCGTACGGCTACGCGTGACCGGCGCGTCGCGCGCGGATCCCGGCGCCGATCGCCCAGCCGAGTCCTCCCGCGGCGACGAGCACGAGGGCGATCTCCGGCAGGATGCCGAGCCGCGTGGCGGGCGTCTCGCTGGAGCGCAGCGGGACCTTCTGGACGAGTGAGTCGGCCACGAACATGCCGGTCCGCTGTGTGATCTCGCCGTCGGGCATGATGATCGCGCTGACGCCGCTGGTCACCGGAACGGTGACGGTCCGGCTGTGCTCGACCGCGCGGACGCGGGACATGGCCAGCTGCTGGTAGGTCATCTCGCTGCGGTCGAAGGTGGCGTTGTTGCTGGGCACGGAGATCATCTGCGCACCGTCGGTGACCTCGGAGCGGACCGCCCAGTCGAAGGCCGCCTCGTAGCAGGTGACGAGGCCGACCTTGGCGCCGTCCATAGTGAACACGCCGGGCTCGCTGCCGCGGCTGAAGTCCTTGCGGACCATCGAGGTCCAGTTCTCGTTGATCGCCCCGACGAGCGAGCGCAGCGGCAGGTACTCGCCGAACGGCTGGATCTGCCGCTTGTCATAGGTGTCGACGGGGCCCTTCTCCGGGTCCCACAGGATCTGTTCGTTGAGCAGCTTGCCGTCCCGCTCGACGACGCCGCCCACCGAGACCGGCGCACCGATCGCCTTGGCAGCGGTGTCGATGACGTCGCGGGCGTCGGGGTTGGCGAAGGGGTCGATGTCGGAGGAGTTCTCGGGCCACAGCACGAAGTCGGGCTGTTCGACCTTGCCCGCCTTCACCTCGGCGGCCAGGCGCTCGGTCTCGCGCGCGTGGTAGTCCAGTACGGCCCGTCGCTGGGCGTTGAAGTCCAGTCCCGCGCGCGGCACGTTGCCCTGGATGACGGCGACGGTGGCGGTGCCGTCCTCGGCCTTGTCGCTGACCAGCGGCCGAGCGGCCACGGCGCCCACCACGGGAACGGCCACGCTCAGCAGGGCCACGGCCGCGGCGGACCGCTGAACGGCCCGGGTACGCCGCCGTTCCACAGCCAGGCGCACGACCTCGTACAGACCGAAGCCGCACAGGACGACCGCGAAGCCCAGCACCGGGGTGCCGCCGACCGCGGCGAGCGGCAGAAAGACACCGTCGGCCTGGCCGAACGCGATCTTGCCCCAGGGGAAGCCGTTGAACGGCGCACGCGCGCGTGCCGCCTCTCCGGCGATCCACAGCGCCGCCGCCCACACCGGCCAGCCCGGCAGTTTCGAGACCGCGGCGACTCCCGCGCCCACCAGCGCGACGAAGACCGCCTCGATCACCACGAGCGCGAGCCAGGGGCCCGGGCCGACCTCCACACCGGTCCACACCAGCAGCGGCAGCAGGAAGCCGAGGCCGAAGAGATAGCCGAGGCCGAGGCCCGCCTTCCAGCTGCGGCCGCGCAGTACCCAGCCGAAGACGGCGAAGGCAGGCACGGCCAGCCACCACAGGGTGCGCGGCGGGAAGCTGACGTAGAGCAGCACTCCGGAGAGTGCCGCGGCGAGGGCCGGAACCAGACGTACGAGTCGTGCCGCGCGCGAAGCGGGCGCGATCTGCGGGTCGAGCTGGTCCGACTCGTCCACGGAGGTTGCGGTGACGGTCACTCCGGGAGTGTACGGCGGTTGACCTTGGCGCGGACAGCGCGGTCCGTCGGCGGGCAGGCCCGGCGGTCCACTCCCCGGACGGCCCTGGACAACCCCGCGGCACCACCCCACCACCGCCCACAGACGCATCGTTCCTGCACGACACGTCCACAAACCGGCCATAAGCCGTTACGGTATGCCGGAGCCTCAGTCGTACCGGCCGGTCAGGTCCGGATGGCCGGGGGTGCGTCACAGGTCGGGGGACCGGTTTCGGGGGGCGGGGTGGGTGTCGCAAGAATGACGTCCTCGGCAGGTCCGCAAGAGGACGGCGACAGACGAAACGTTTCTGATGCGGCGGGCGTCGTGGTGCTCGGAGCCTGCGCCGCCTGGTCGCTGATCTCCGCCGCCGTGCACGACGGCCGCCCTGAGGGTGTGCTGCTGGCGATCCTCGCCGTGGCCGCCGGCTATGCGGCGGGCCGGATCGGCGGGGCACTGCTTCCCGTCGCCGTACCTTGCGCCGCGGCGCTGGCCGGAGTGGCCCTGACGCTGACCGTCCCCCATCTGTCACCGGGCCCGCAACTGGTCACCCCGCTGGGTCACGCCGGAGCCACCGCCGCCGTGCTGACGCTCGCCACGGGCGCCGCGTGCTGCGCCGCCTGGTCCGCCTCGGCGCCCCTCCTGCGCCTGGGTCTGCGCCTGCTGGCCGCCGGAATCGCGGCGACCGCGGCGGTCCTCGGTTCGACCAGCGGCTTCGTCACCTGTTCCGCCGTGCTGCTGTGCTCGCTCGCGGCCGGCCAGCTCCGCCACCGCGGCGTGGGCATCGCCTGGCTGGCCCTTGCCGCGGCCTCCTTCACCGGCCTGATCTGGGCGGTCGCCGGGAACATGGTGCCCGGCGGGCTGCTGGCCTGGCTGGAGGGTCAGCTGACCCCGCACCGGATCCAGCTGTGGCACGACGCGCTGCACCTGGCACGTGAGGACCTCGCCCTGGGTGTGGGTCCGGGGCGCTTCGGGGAGCTCAGTACGACGGCGACCGGGACCCTGCTGTCCGACGGCAAGCCGCACTCGGCACCCTTGCAGCAGGCGGCGGAACAGGGAGTCGTCGGCGTACTGCTGCTGGCGGCGGCCTTCTGCTGGATGCTGTTCGCACTGTGGCGCACCGCCCGCCCCACCCCCGTCGCACTCACCGCGGGTGCGGCCCTCACGACCCTGGCGGCCATCGCCGCGGTCGGCAACGCGCTCAGCTTCACCACCGTGTCCGTGGGCGCGGGCCTGCTCGCGGGGCTGGCGACGGCACGCCCGATCGCCGTCGAGTCGACGCAGCGCGAGGATGACGTACGCGCGCGTGGCGAGCGTTCGGCTCCATAACCCGATGTGACCAGACGTGGCCTGACGGGACCAGACGTGGCCTGACGTGGCCTACGCGCCTGACGTGGCCTGCCGTACAGAGCCGTGGGCCTCGGCTCAGTGGGCCGTGTCGGCCGTCCGAGTCCGCAGTCGGTCCTCGATGACCCCTACGGCCGTCTGCGCGTCGTCCACGGTGATGGTGAACGTGTGGCCGTCCCCCATCCGCAGTACCAGGCCCTCGCCACGCCGTACGACGACGGCGGTGCCCTTCTCGGGCCGCCACCTGTAGCCCCAGCCACCCCAGTGGCGCGGCGTGACAAGTGGCACGAACTCGGCACCGACGACCTCGGACAGAGGGATACGGCGGCGCGGCACACCGATGTGGCCGCAGCGCACCTCGAGGCACTCCTGGTCGACCTTCAGGGCGACGTGCACGAACGCCAGAGTGCCGAAGAGGACCAGCAGCCCGGCCGCGATACACCCCACGACAGCCATGACGAGTGCGGCGACGCCGTCGGTCCACGGTGAGTCGACGGCCAGCTCGATTCCGAGCGCCATACAGGCGGCGCCTACGAGCGCCAGCAACCACTGGACCCGGTTGGTCGCCCGCCCGGTCCACACATCAGGATGCGGCTTCCTGCCGTGGGGGTGGTCCCTCATGGCTATGAGGTTACTCAGGATTCGCTGCGCTGGTACCTCGTCGCCGAGGGTGACTGCGCCGACCGGACCACACCGGAACGACGGCATCCGTTCCCGGCCGCCGGCTCACACGCGCCGGTGGTGATCGTCGGTCACTGCGCCGGGCTGATCGCCTGGAGGAGACAGCCTTCGGCGTAGGCCAGGGCGGGCTCGGGGAGCTTGCCCTCGCGGCCGCTCAGCAGCACGGTCAGCGTGCCTGTCGCCGCCGCCTCGGGGGCGGGCAGCTCGCCGAGCCGGCGGAGCGCCTGCGCGGCGACCGCCCCGGCGGAGCCGTGCAGGACGAGCGGCGGGAAGTCGGGGCGCTGGACGGCGGTGCGGATGCGCTCGGCGACGAGTTCGTAGTGCGTGCAGCCCAGGACGACGGTCGTCACGTCCAGCGGTGTGAGGGCGGCGGCCGCGGCGACGGCGGCCTCGATGGCGGACTCGTCGGCGTGCTCGACCGCTTCGGCGAGACCGAAGCAGGGCACTTCGGTGACGGTCACGCCGTCGGCGAAGTCGTTGATCAGTCCGCGCTGGTAGGAGCTGCCAGTGGTCGCGGGGGTGGCCCAGATCGCGACGGGGCCGCCGCCGGCCGCGGCCGGTTTGATCGCCGGGACGGTACCGATGACCGGTATGCCAGGCTCTAGGCGGGCGCGCAGGGTGGACAGCGTGTGCACGGTCGCGGTGTTGCAGCCGATGATCAGGGCGTCCGGTCGGTGCGCGGCAGCGGCATCGGCGACGGCCACGGAGCGCTGCGTGAGGTCTTCGAGGGTGCGCCGGCCCCAGGGCATGCCGTCGGGGTCGAGTGAGAGCACGAGATCTGCGTCGGGTCGCAGCCGCCGTACCGCGGCGGTGGCCGCGAGCAAGCCGATTCCGGAATCCATCAGCGCGATCTTCACCCGGCCACGATAGACGATGGGCCCTTGCCGACCGCCCCCGTGGGGCAGACTGCGCGGGTGAGCGCCTTCGCGTGGACCGCCGCCGGATCACTCGCCGCCTGGCTGTGGCTGCTGCTCTGTCAGGGCTTGTTCTGGCGTACGGATATCAGGCTTCCGCGGCGGACGCGGCCGGACGAGTGGCCGTCGGTCTGCGTCGTGGTACCGGCGCGTGACGAGGCGGCGGTGCTCGAGCTGAGCCTGCCGTCGCTGCTCGCCCAGGACTACCCGGGGCGCGCGGAGATCTTCCTGATCGACGACGGCAGCTCGGACGGCACCGGGGAACTGGCGCGTGAGCTCGCCCGGCGCCACAGCGGGCTGCCGCTGACGGTGGACTCCCCCGGCGAGCCGCCCGCGGGCTGGACGGGCAAGCTGTGGGCGGTGCGGCACGGCATCGGCCTGGCACGCGCGCGTGACCCCGAGTACCTCCTCCTTACGGACGCCGACATCGCGCACGCCCCCGACAGCCTGCGGGAATTGGTCGCGGCCGCGCGCACCGGGGGTTTCGACGTCGTCTCGCAGATGGCGCGGCTGCGGGTGGAGAGCCTGTGGGAGCGGCTGGTCGTGCCGGCCTTCGTGTACTTCTTCGCGCAGCTGTATCCGTTCCGCCGGATCGGCAGGAAGGGGTCGCGGACGGCGGCCGCGGCGGGTGGCTGCGTCCTGCTGCGGGCCGAGACGGCGGAGCGTGCGCGGATCCCGGACGCCATCCGGCACGCCGTCATCGACGACGTGGCGCTGGCGCGGGCCGTCAAGCGCGGCGGCGGCCATATCTGGCTGGGGCTGGCCGAGCGGGTGGACAGCGTCCGCCCGTACCCGCGGCTGCGCGACCTGTGGCGGATGGTGTCGCGCAGCGCGTACGCCCAGCTCAGGCACAACCCGCTGGTGCTGGCCGGGACGGTCGCCGGGCTCGCGCTCGTGTATCTGGTGCCGCCCGCGGCCCTCGTCGCCGGACTGGCGAGCGGGGCCACGGCGACGGCAGTCTGCGGCGGCCTGGCATGGCTGGTGATGGCCGGGACGTACGTCCCGATGCTCCGCTACTACGGGCAGCCGCTGTGGCTCGCTCCCCTGCTGCCGTTCACCGCGTCCCTCTATCTCCTGATGACGGTGGACTCCGCGGTGCAGCACTACAGGGGACGGGGTGCGGCCTGGAAGGGCCGCACCTATACGCGTCCGGAGGCGCTGCCCGACGAGGGCTGACTACTTGCGACCGGGGGTCCAGTTCATACCCCAGCCGTAGGCGTAGTCGACGGTGCGCTGCGGGCTGACGCCGCGCTCGGGGACCAGGTAGCGGGCCTCGCGCTGGACGATCAGGTCATCGCCGGTGTTGGTGATCAGGGCGAGCGCGCACACCGTGGAGGGGACGGTGCACTCGTCGAGCGAGAAGTCGACCGGGGCGCCGTGCTGCGGTGTGAGGGTGACCGTGGCGTGCAGATCGGCGAACGAGCGCGCGCCCTCGTAGATGGTCACGAAGACCAGGATGCGCCGGAAGGAGCGCTGGTGGTCGAGGTTGACGGTGAGGTTCTCGCCGCTGGCCACGGCACCGGTGCGGTCGTCGCCGTCGAGGTGGATGTACGGCGGCTGGTGCAGTGCGCCGTAGGCGTTGCCGAGGGACTGGATCACGCCCTTCCTGCCGTCGGTGAGCTCGTACAGGGCGCACAGATCGAGGTCGAGGTCGTTGTGCATGGCGACCGGGCGGCCCAGCTTGCTCGCCCAGCCCGAGAACTGTTTGCGCACCTGCCAGTTGAGGTTCACGCGCAGGGCGCCCGAGGTGCCGCCCTGCTTGGTCAGCGAGACCGCGGGTGCCGCCTTGGTGAGGGTGACCTTGCTGAGGCTGATCGGCGCCGCCTGGGGCGCGGGCGGCGGGACCGGCGGCATGGCGGGCGGAGGCGGGGCCATCGTGGGGGCCGGTGGGGCGGCCGGTGGTGCGGCCGGCGCCGCGGTGGGGGCCGCCTGCTGGGGTTCGTCGACCGTGATGCCGTAGTCGGTGGCCAGGCCCTCCAGGCCGCTGCCGTAGCCCTGGCCGACGGCGCGGAACTTCCAGGCGCCCTGGCGGCGGTAGAACTCACCGAGCACGAAAGCGGTTTCGACGCCGGCGTCGGTGCTGTCGAAGCGGGCGACGACGGTTCCCTGGGCCGCGTCCTTGACCTCGATGTAGAGGCCGGGCACCTGGCCGAACGAGCCGCCGTCCGCGGAGGCCGCGAGGATGACGGTCTCGATGGCGGGCTCCACGCGCGCGAGGTCGACGAGCAGACTGTCGGTCACCTGCCCGCCGGCGTCCCTCTTGCCCTCGTGGCGGACGGCACCGGAGGAGTGCGCGGGCTGGTTGTAGAAGACGAAGTCGGCGTCGGAGCGGACCTTTCCGCCGACGAGCAACAGCGCCGAGGCGTCCGCGTCGGGTACGCCGGGACCGGAGCGCCAGCCCAATTCGACCCGCAGTGCCGTCGTCGGCACCGGAACATTCGATCCCTTCGACATTGACATGTCCGCCCCCATCACCGGCTCACAGCGCCAGGCATGTCCCGGCAGCTCATTGGGTTCTTGTACAGGGTCAACCTATTCTCCGCGACATCGGAGTCCCACGAGGGGCGTGGAAACACCCGTGGTCAACCCCCGGTAACCCGCCCGGAACTCGGCATTTACAGGATCCGAGCGCTGATTGGCGTCCCTTTTTGCCAAGTTCGCTCGCATTGGGGATCCAGCGTCACTGCGGACACATAAAACAACCCTCTTATCGGTCTCCCCAACCAGCACATCGTGGGCTTACCTTATGTGCCATGACCTCCCCCCGCTCCACCTATGGCGGCGGCTACTACTCCGCCTCCTTCCCGGACACCCCGATCTACGACAGGCTCGTCGCCGAGCGGGGCACCCCGCAGATCGCCCCGATCCGGGTCCCCGCCGCGTACGACATGCCGGGCAGCAACCTGCCCGCGCTGCCGTCCGCGCTGCCCGCCCTCCCGGCGGGACCGTCCCAGCCCTCCTACGGTTATCCGCAGGCGCAGCAGCCCGCTCCGCTCCAGCAGGCGCCCGCGGCCTACATCCCGCAGCAGGCGGCCCCGCGCGGCTACCCGGGCCCGCAGGCGCAGCAGCCTCGGCCGGTCGCCCCCGGCGGCATGGGCTACGAGGCGATGCGCCCCGCGGCTCCCCGTCCCGCCGCGGCTCCCTATCAGGACCCGTACAACAACCAGCAGTACCGCGGCTACTGATCCGTTCCCCGGGGCCGTCGGCGCCACCTGGCACGATGGCTCCATGGGGCACGCGCAGTTGCAGTCGGTCGTCGTTCATCCGGTCAAGGCGTTCCGGGGCACAGCGCTCCGGGAAGCCGTCGTGGAGCCCTGGGGGCCGGCCCGAGACCGACGCTGGATGCTGATCGACGGCGGGGGAACGGTCGTGACGCAGCGCCAGCAACCGCGTCTGGCGCAGGCCGCCGCCGAGCTGCTGCCCGGCGGCGGCGTTCGGTTGACGGCACCCGGCATGGAGCCGCACTGCGTGCCCGTGCCGAACACGCTCGACCCCGTTCCGGTGCGGATCCTCCGCGACAAGGTCGAGGCGGTCCTGGCCGAGGACGAGGCCGCGCACGCCTGGTGCAGTGCCTATCTCGGTGCCGATGTGCGCCTGGTCCACATGCCCGATCCCGCCACGTGCAGGCCCGTCGACCCGGAGTACGCCCTGCCGGGTGAGACGGTCAGCTTCGCCGACGGCTACCCGCTGCTGCTCACCACGACCGCCTCCCTGGACGCCCTCAATTCCCTGATCGCGCGGGGTGACCACGCGCACGAGGGCCCGCTGCCCATGAACCGTTTCCGGCCGAACGTCGTCGTGTCGGGCACCGCCGCCTGGGCCGAGGACGACTGGTCGCGCATCGCCCTCGGCGAGGTCGCCTTCCGCGTGGCCAAGAAGTGCGGGCGCTGCACCGTGACGACGACCGACCAGGCCACCGCCGAGCGCGGCAGGGAACCCCTGCTCACGCTGGCCGCACACCGCCGCCTGGAGGGCAGGCTGTTGTTCGGTCTGAACCTGGTGCCGCTGACCGGGGGCACGATCCGGGTCGGCGATCCCGTCACGATTCTCGACTGAGGAAGGTCACCGGTCACCGCGGCTTCGGCGGGGCGGGAACCCGGGCCCGGGGTCCGTGCGTTGGGCCTTTCGTGAGAACTTCCTGAGAGGCCCCGAGCACAGGTGATTTCGCTCTCTCTTCGGCGGGGCCCCCGGGTGAACGGCTCCGCCACGGGTTATCACGGAGGCGGGAAGGGGGGTGGCCGGCGATGCGGGCGATCAGCGGGCTCTGGCGTTGGCGGCACAATCCGCTGCGTCGTGCGACCGATCTGGCCGAGGCCTGGGTCGCGCTCGCGGCCCTGCTGCTGATCATGGTCGTGACGCCGTTGGTGGGCTCCCTCGTCGGCGGCCTGGCCCAGGGCGCCTTGCAGACATCCGTGCGTGAACAACGCGCCTCCCGGCACCTGGTGACGGCGACGGTGATCCGCAAGCTGGAGGGCTCGTCGCTGGACGTGGATCCCGAGGCGGCCACCGGGCGCGACATGCGCACCCGGGTCCTGGCCGACTGGACCGCCCCGGACGGCACCGTGCGCCAGGGCCGGGTGATGACGAGCCTCGACACCCCGCAGCCGGGTGACCGCTTCCGGCTGTGGACGGACCGGCAGGGCCGTACCGTCGCCCGCCCGCTGGACTCCGCGACGGCGGCGACGCACGCCGTACTCGCCGGGGTCGGCGCGGCCCTGCTGGCGGCCGGTCTCGTCGAGGGCGGCAGACGGCTGATCGTGTGGCGCATGATCCTTCGCCGGTACGCCCGCTGGGACCAGGCCTGGGACAGAGCGGGTCCGGACTGGGGCCGGACCGGCACCGGCAGTTGACGGCCTTCCGGCTCTGGTCAACCCACCACCCGCGCGCACGCTACGGTGGACCGGCCGAACTCTTCGGCAGTACAACCCGCGTACTACGAGGTGGGGGCACGTCAACGCCATGGCACAGGGCACGGTCCAGGTGACGCACACCGGCACATCGCGGTGGCGGCGCCGCACGGGTGAGTACGCATCGCTCGCCGCCGCCCTGGAGGCCGCGGCCGACGGTGACGTCCTCACCGTCGCGCCCGGCACCTACCGGGAGAACCTCGTCGTCCAGCGGGCGGTGACCCTGCGCGGCCCCGAGGGCTCCCCCGGTTCGGTGCGTATCGCGCCCGTGGACGGTGTGCCGCTGACGGTTCGTGCCTCGGCGGTGGTCCAGGACCTGCATGTGGAGGGCCAGGACGCGGCGGCACCCGCGCTGCTGGTCGAGGAGGGCGCGCCGGAGCTGACGGACGTCCGGATCGTCACACGGTCCGCGGCCGGGATCGAGGTGCGCGGCGGTGCCCGGCCGACCGTGCGGCGCTGCACCGTCGACAATCCCGCGGGCATCGGCATCGCCGTACTCGACGGCGGGGGCGGCGTGTTCGAGGAGTGCGAGGTCGTCGCGGCGGGCCAGGCGGGCATCGCCGTACGCGGCGGGGGCCACCCCCGGCTGGAGCGCTGCCGGGTGCACCACGCCTCCGGCTCGGGGCTGACGGCGACCGGTGAGAACTCCGCACTGGAGGCGGTCGGATGCGAGGTCTACGAGGTCCGGGGCTCCGGCGTCCAGGTCACCGGCCGGGCCACCGCCCATCTCACCGACTGCGATGTGCACCGCACCACGGCCGACGGTGTCACCCTCGACACCGACGCGGTGCTGACGCTGGCGGACTGCCGTATCCACGACATCCCTGAGAACGCGGTCGACCTGCGCTCCCGCTCGGTCCTCACGCTGACCCGTACGACGGTGCGTCAGTTCGGGCGCAACGGCCTGTCGGTGTGGGATCCGGGCACGCGCGTGGACGCCAATCAGTGCGAGATCTTCGACAGCACGGGCGACTACCCGGCGGTGTGGGTCAGCGACGGCGCCACCGCCGTACTGGACTCGTGCCGGGTGCACGACGTGCCGGACGCGCTGTTCGTCCTCGACCGCGGCTCGCGCGCGGACGTCGTCGACAGCGATCTGTCGCAGGTACGCAACACGGCCGTGTCGGTGAGCGACGGCGCGACCGCGCAGCTCGACGACTGCCGGATCCGGGACGCGGCGACGGGCGCCTGGTTCCGGGACCACGGCAGCGGCGGCACCCTCAACAACTGCACCGTGGACGGCACCCAGACCGGCGTGATCGTCACCAAGGGCGCCGACCCCACCATCGAGCGCTGCACGGTCGACTCCCCGGCGGAGGCCGGGTTCTACGTCTCGGCGGGCGGTCGCGGCACGTTCCTGAACTGCCGGGTCAGGGGCAGCGCGGGCTACGGCTTCCATGTGATCGACGGCTGCCGTACGACGCTGCGCAAGTGCCGTACGGAGCGGTGCGCGCGCGGTGGTTACGAGTTCGCGGACGGCGGCCCGGACGCGGCCTCCGGGGCGGGCCCCGATGTGGAGGACTGCACGAGCGACGAGAGCGCGGGCCTGAGGCAACCGCTGCCGGCGCCGGAGCCCGCCGTGCAGACGGCGCAGCAGTCACCGGGCCTCCTCGGCGCCATCCCCGGCCAGCGCACCACCGAGCAGGAGCCGTTGATCGCCGCCGCGGAGGCGGAGAAGCCGTCGCGGACCTCCAAGGCCGTCCTCGGTGAACTGGACGCGCTGGTGGGCCTGGACAGCGTCAAGCGCGAGGTGCGCGCGCTCACCGACATGATCGAGGTGGGCCGGCGCCGTCAGCAGGCCGGTCTCAAGGCGGCGTCCGTCAAGCGCCATCTGGTCTTCACCGGCTCCCCCGGCACCGGCAAGACGACGGTCGCGCGCCTGTACGGCGAGATCCTCGCCTCCCTCGGCGTCCTGGAGAAGGGCCATCTGGTCGAGGTGTCCCGTGTCGACCTGGTCGGCGAGCACATCGGCTCCACCGCGATCCGCACCCAGGAGGCGTTCGACCGGGCGCGCGGCGGGGTGCTGTTCATCGACGAGGCGTACGCGCTGTCGCCGGAGGACTCGGGCCGGGACTTCGGTAAGGAGGCCATCGACACGCTGGTGAAGCTGATGGAGGACCACCGGGACGCGGTCGTGGTGATCGTGGCGGGGTACACCGCCGAGATGGAGCGCTTCCTGTCGGTGAACCCCGGTGTGGCCTCCCGTTTCTCACGGACCATCACCTTCAGTGACTACGGCCCGGAGGAACTGCTGCGGATCGTGGAGCAGCAGTCCGAGGAGCACGAGTACCGGCTCGGCCCGGGTCTTTCGGAGGCCCTGCTGAAGTACTTCACGGCGATCCCCAAGGGCCCCGCGTTCGGCAACGGCCGCACGGCCCGGCAGACCTTCGAGGCGATGGTGGAGCGGCATGCGAGCCGGGTCGCCCAGCTGGAGGAACCCAGCACGGACGACCTGACGCTGCTGTACACGGAGGACCTGCCGGAGCCGATGTGACGCCCTGAAGCCCGGCGGGATCAGTTCCCGGGCTCCGGTCGCTGGGCCGGCAGCTCGGGCCTGAGCCGGGTCAGCAGCCGCTCCCGTTCCTCCGCGAACACCGGGTCCGCCTGGTAATCGCCGTGGCCGAGGATGGGGGCGGGCAGCGGGTGCTCGGGGGTACGGCCGTACGCCAGCGGGTCCTTGAGGGCCTCACGGTCCACCGCGGGGCCGCAGTCGCCGGGCAGCCGCACCGGCCCGCCGATGGGGTCGGTGACCCGGTACAGGTTGCGCCAGCAGTCGACCTCGTCGTGCAACTGGGTGAGCGCCTCCTGGCCGAAGTGGGCCGGGAACCAGCGGCCGTACAGGCGCTCCAGCGGGGAACCGTAGGTCAGCAGCGCGACCCGCCTGCGGTCGGCCGGTGTGAGCTGCCAGGCCGCGGCGGCCGCGAGCACACTGCCCTGGGAGTGCCCGGAGATGACGAGGCGCCGGCCTTCCTCGGCGCGGGTCCAGGTCACCATCCGCCACGTCAGGTCGGGGACCGCCCGCTCGGCGTAACAGGGTGGTGCGAAGGGGTGCGCGGCCCGGGGCCAGAAGGTGCCGACGTCCCAGAGGATGCCGATGGTGCGCCGTGCCGAGGCGTCCTTGTAGGCACGCCGGCCCCAGGTGACGAAGAGTATGAAACCGACGCCGATCAGCCAGGAGCCGAGCGCCTGCGCGGTCTGGGCGGCGCCGTGCACGAAGGCGTACGTGCCGCCCGCGGCCTCGCTCGGTGTCTCGTCCGTGGTCAGGGCGCCGACCAGGGCTCCGGCGCCGAGGAGCAGGGTCGCCGTGGCGGTGACGGCGACGACCAGGGGGGCGCGGTCGGTGAGCGTCGCCATCGCGCGCGTGGTCGCGATACGCCGGGTGCGTGCCGTGTCGCGGGGTTCTCCGGCGTAGTCGATCTCGACCTTGCCCAGTTCGGTGCGGCGCAGCCGCCAGGCCCGCCATGCCAGCCAGCCGCAGAGCAGCAGCAGGAGGACGAGCAGCGGCGGGATCACCGACGCCTGCCAGGTCAGCAGGACGGGCGGGCCGACGATGGACGCGCCGGTGCCGTCCAGCCAGTCGGCGACCCGCTGGGCGACCCCGCCGGACATCACGCCGCCGAGGGCGCAGGCCAGCATCACCACGGCGGGTCCGCCGAGACCGCGCATGGCGGCGCGCGGATCGGGACGGGTGCGGTGCAGGACGTGGGCGACGACGGCGAGGACGATGACGAGCAGGCCCTGGAAGAAGGCGATGGCGCCGAAGGTGGGGTCGCCCGGGAGGCGGCCGGTCGACGTCCAGCCCGGGCGGTCCCATCCGGCGTACACCAGGGCGAGCGCCAGCAGGCCGAGGGCGGCCAGCGGCAGCCGTCGTACGAGGTGCTCGTCGAGTTCCTGGTCGAGGCGGTTCTCGCTGCGGCCCCGGCGGCAGACCACCCAAACCACCACGGCCGCGCAGATGACGATCGCTACGTCCAGGGCCCAGCCCAGTGCGTCGAGGAGTGCGGGGCCACCGGACCGGCGGTCGAAGCGGGCCGCCGCGGAGGCGACCGCCGCGGCGACGGTGAGCAGCCCGGCGGCGGTGTGCGCGGCGCGCAGCCGGGCGACCAGGCGGCGGCCGTACCAGAAACCGGGGCGCCCCAGGGAGGTGCTACCGGACTCCTCGTCGGGCTCGGCCTCGCGGGTCATCGGCTGCTGGGACTCATACGCGCTCCAGGTGCGGCGGGAGAGGTACCACAGCAGGCCGGTCAGCCCGGCGGGCACCACGGCCGCGAGGGCGAGCCTGCGGCCGGGGTCGCTCCACCAGCCGCCGTCCGAGACCGTGGGCGACAGAAAGCCCAGCCAGCTGTGCCGCTCGGTGCAGGCATGGGTGCCCGCGCACTGCCAGGCCGCGAGGTCGAGGGCGACCTCGCAGGCGGCCGCGACGAGCAGCACGGTCAGCGTCAGCCCCGCGAGCCGTACGAGCAGGCCGTACAGACGCACCGTCCGTGCCCGGTCACGGGTGGTGGGCCGCATCCAGTGGGCGAGGTTGACCACCATGAACGGCAGCAGCAACAGCCACAGGGCGCGGGCGCTGTTGCCCGAGGTGAGGTTGCACCAGACGTAGGCCTCGGGGACGGGTTGTTCCCTGTGCTCGTCGGGGCGGTCCTCGGCGTCGACGTCGTCGGCGCGGCGGAAGACGGCGGCCGTGTCGTCGCCGGTGATCCGCACGGTGCGCGGGTCGTCGAGCATCTCCTGCGGCGTGGTGCCGCCGACCCCGTGGACCAGGAGTTCCAGCGCGGCTCCGCCGCTCGCGGTGCTCGTGCCCCGGTCGGCGGGCCTCTTCGTCGTCGCGTCCGCTCCGGTCATGGCGGCGCGTTCCGGCGCACGTTCCACTTCGCACTTCCCCCGTGACGAGCCGTCGGCTTCTGTCCGTGCGGGCACAAGGATCTCCACCGGAGCGGTCCCGCACACCTCTCGTCACGGAATCTCCCCGTTCCGTGTGAAGGCCGGGAGAACGGGAGATGCCGAAGTGACATGTGCGCGGCGGGACGGTCAGTGGCGCGACCCGTGCTCTCCCGTGCGAGGATGGGTCGTCCCGCGCCCCGGAAGGGGCGAGAATGTCCTTGTCGGAGGGGGTGCGCAGGGATGTCGGACGGCAGCGGCGAAAGGACCGGAGCGTACGTGAGCGAGAATCAGAACCTCCTCGCGGAGCAGCGGCGCGCCCTGATCCTGGACGAGGTCCGGCGCCGAGGCGGGGTGCGCGTCAACGAGCTCACCCGCAAGCTCGGCGTGTCGGACATGACGGTACGCCGCGATCTCGACGCGCTGGCCCGGCAGGGCGTGCTGGAGAAGGTGCACGGCGGCGCGGTCCCGGTGGTCGAGGCCAGCACGCACGAGCCGGGCTTCGAGGCCAAGTCGGGTCTGGAGCTGACGGCCAAGGAGGACATCGCGCAGGCGGCGGCCGAGTTGGTCACGCCGGGCAGCGCGATCGCCCTGTCGGGCGGTACGACGACGTTCGCGCTGGCACATCAACTGGTCGACGTTCCCGACCTCACCGTGGTCACCAACTCGGTGCGGGTGGCCGACGTGTTCCACGCCGCGCAGCGCACGACGGGCCCCCGGCAGGGCGCGGCCACGGTCGTGCTGACCGGCGGGGTGCGCACCCCGTCCGACTCGCTGGTGGGCCCGGTGGCCGATCAGGCGATCGCGGCGCTGCACTTCGACGTGCTGTTCCTCGGTGTGCACGGGATATCGGTCGAGGCGGGCCTGTCCACGCCGAACCTCGCGGAGGCCGAGACCAACCGGCGCCTGGTGCAGTCGGCGCGGCGGGTCGTGGTGGTCGCCGACCACACCAAGTGGGGTGTGGTGGGCCTGAGTTCGTTCGCGGCGCTGGAGCAGGTCGACACACTGGTGACGGACGCCGGGCTGGAGACCGAGGTGCGCTCGGAGATCTCGGAGCACCTGCGGCTGGTGGTGGCCGGTGAGCCCGATGAGGGTGCAGACATCTGACGGGGTGCCAGCTAGGGTGGCGCTGCCCGGGGCAGCGTCGGCATAGGGGGTTCTCGTCCATGGCACACCTGCTGCGTGAGGTGGGGCTCGACTTCGTGGGGAGCGCGCCGGTCCGGCATGTCTTCGCGCGGGAGATCTCGGCTCCGCCGGAGGCCGTGTACCGGGCGCTCGCCGAGGATGTGCCGGGCTGGCCGGAGTGGTTCGGGGCGGTGACCCTGGCCCGCCCGCTCGACGACGGAGCCCGGCGCGAGGTCCGTCTCAAGGGCGGCACGCGCTTCGAGGAGACGATCCTCGCGGCGAAGAGCCCCGAGGTGTACGCCTATCGCGTCGATCTCACGAACGCGCCGGGGGCGCGGGCGATGGTGGAGGAGTGGCGGCTTGCCCCAGCCGGGGCGGGGACGCGGGTGCAGTGGACGTTCGCCGTGGACGGTACCGCGCCGTTCCGGGTCGCGTTCGGGTTCGCGAAGGCCGGTCTCGCACGGACGTTCCGGGGGGCGGTCGGTGCGCTGGACCGGCGACTCGGAGGGGCGCAGGCCCGGTAGGCCGTCGGGTGTCTGCCGGTCCGTCGTGGCTGGTCGCGCAGTTCCCCGCGCCCCTTGGGGGTTGCCCGCCCGTAGCTGAGTACGCCACGGTCATTCGGGCCAGACGCCCGTCTCCAGCAGTTGTTCGATCTCCGCCGAGTACGGCGCGATGTCCAGGCCCTGCTCGCTCAGCCACACGTCGGAGTAGTACTTGTCGAGGTAGCGGTCCCCCGGGTCGCACAGCAGCGTCACCACGCTGCCCTGCCGGCCCTCGGCGACCATCTCGGCGACGATCTTCAGCGCGCTCCACAGCCCCGTGCCGGTGGAGCCGCCCGCCTTGCGGCCGATGGCTCTCTCCAGGGCGCGCACGGCGGCCACGCTGGCCGCGTCCGGGACCTTCATCATCCGGTCGATGGCGCCGGGCACGAAGCTGGGCTCCATGCGCGGGCGGCCGATGCCCTCGATGCGGGAGCCGCAGTCGCAGGTGACGTCCGGATCGCCGGTGGTCCATCCCTCGAAGAAACAGGAGTTCTCCGGATCGGCGACGCAGATGCGGGTGTCGTGCTGCATGTAGTGGACGTACCGGGCGAGGGTCGCGGAGGTGCCGCCGGTGCCGGCCGTGGCGACGATCCACGCGGGCTCCGGGAACCGTTCCAGCTTCAGCTGGCGGAAGATGGACTCGGCGATGTTGTTGTTGCCGCGCCAGTCCGTGGCCCGTTCGGCGTAGGTGAACTGGTCCATGTAGTGACCGCCGGTCTCCACCGCGAGGCGGGCGGATTCCTCGTACATCCTCCGTGAGTCGTCCACGAAGTGGCACTGTCCGCCGTGGAACTCGATGAGACGGCACTTCTCGGCGCTGGTCGTGCGGGGCATGACCGCGATGAAGGGCACGCCGATCAGCTTCGCGAAGTACGCCTCGGAGACGGCCGTCGAGCCGCTGGACGCCTCGATCACCGGGCGGCCCGGCCGGATCCAGCCATTGCACAGGCCGTACAGGAAGAGGGAGCGGGCGAGGCGGTGCTTGAGGCTGCCGGTCGGGTGGGTCGACTCGTCCTTGAGGTACAGGTCGATGCCCCACTGCTCCGGCAGCGGGAAGCGCAACAGGTGCGTGTCGGCCGAGCGGTTGGCGTCGGCCTGGACTTTTCGTACGGCTTCTTTCAGCCAGCCGCGATAGGCGGCGTCGCTGTGGTCGACGTCGAGGGTCACGCCGGACGGGGTCTGCTGGATGGTGCTCACGGCGGTGCTCCTCGGGCTGTGCGGCAGCGCCGGCTCGCGCTGCCTTCGCTTCGAGCATAAACATCTTCCGCACGCTTCTCACCTGCATAAACACACCTTTGAGAGCCTCAAAGGCATCCCTGGGCCGGTACCTCACCGAGCCCAGGGGGCGCATTCGCGCGAGTGCTCCGAACGCCCCCGTCGAGGCACGACGTGCGTACTGGTGCTAGACGTCGTACGCGGGCAGACTGCACCGGACGGGACAGCGTTCCCGGACGGGGGGCACACTGGATCACGACCAGAGCCGGCCACGGCCCACGCAGGACGGACCGGCACACCGACACGCACTAAGGGGCGGGGCATGGCTGAACCGGAGTTCAGGGCCACGGGCGTGCGGATCGGGAAGCGGCTGCGCTCCCTGACCCGGGCCGGACAGGTGCGGATCAGTGACGGCAGGCTGCAACTGCTCACCAGCTACGGCAGCGAGATCGACAGCGCGCCGGTGCAGGCGGTACGGGCGTCCAAGCCCTGGTTCGCCCCGGACGACAAGGCGCTCGCGGACCTCAACGGAAACCGCTACTCGCTGACGCTGGGCGACCACGACCCCGCTCCGGGGGAACCCGGTCCGCCCGCGGCGCGCCGGTTCATCGAGGCCGTACGGAAGGCTGCGGGGCGTAAGGGCTGAGTCACCGCGAGTTGCGGTACCGCACCTCCTGCGTCACGCTGGTCTCACGTCACTCTGGGTTTACCGGCGACTACGCTGAGAACCAGCCCGCCGGCCATGACAGCAGGCGGCCGTTTCCTTCAAGCACCCTGCTGGATCCGTACTCCGTGTTCTTCCGGACCTCTTCAGTCGGGGAGTCGCAGCCGTGATCAGTTACCCAAGCAGGCACTGCACGGTGGAGCTCCAAGCCCTGCCGTCGCGGATCGGCCAGGTCCGCAGAATCGTCTCTGCGCAGTTGCGCTACTGGCATCTGGACCCCTTGATAGACCGCGCCGCGCTCGGTGTGACCGAGTTGTTGACCAACGTCCACCAGCACGCCCAGCCCGACAAGACGTGCACCGTGGAGATCGAGCTGCTGCTGGACCGGCTCACGGTCTCGGTGCGCGACTGCGACCCGCGCTTGCCGGTCGTGGCGGACACCGCGGACACCGACGTGCTCGCCACCTGCGGCCGTGGCCTTGCGATGGTGGCCGCGGTCAGCGAGAGCTGGGGTGTGCGTCCGGACGGCGAGTCGGGCAAGGTCGTGTGGTTCTCACTGCCGGCGCCCGTGGCGGCGGTACGGGCCACACCCGCGCGGCCGCCGCAGCGGACGACGACCGTGGCCGTGGAGACGCCCGCGCGACGGTTGGCGGAGGTCGGACAGCGAGTCGACCTGCGCAGGCCCGAACACGCTCCCGCCCGGTCGGCCGTTGTCGGCTGACCGGGCGGTGAGGGGGCTTCGACGGGTGGGCTCTCAGGGGCGGCGGCCGTGGACCGGCCGTCGCCCCTGAGAGCCTCGCCGCGTCCCTGCGGCGCGGGGCACGCGCGCGTCACTCCGTGGCGATGGCCCGCAGTACGTCCAGCCGTGCCGCGCGGCGCGCCGGGCGCAGGCCCGCCAGGGCTCCCGCGGTGATGCCGACCAGGGCCACCACCGTGAGTTGCAGGGGCGGCATCGCGAAGGCGAAGGCGCTGTCGGACGCGCCGTCGGACGCCTCGACCAGGACCCAGCCGAGGAAGGCGCCGAGGGCCAGGCCGCCGACCGTGCCGAACGCCGCGACCAGGATCGACTCCCAGCGGACCATGGCGCGCAGCTGCGAGCGGGTCTGGCCGACGGCCCTCAGCAGGCCCAGTTCGCGGGTGCGCTCGTGGATCGCCAGGGTGAGGGTGTTGGCGATGCCGAGGAGCGCGATGAGCACCGCGAGGGCGAGGAGGGCGTAGACGAGGGTGAGCATCATGTCGATGCCGCCGGCCGCGGACTGCGCGTACTCGTCGCGGGTCTGCACCTCGGGGTCGCCGTACTGGGCCGCCACCTTCTCGACCGCCGCCTTGCCGTCGTCCGTGCCGACGCCGTCCTTGAAGGAGACGGCGATCAGGGTGTCGGCGTCCTGGGTGCGGTGCGGGGCCCAGGCGTCGCGGGTGATGACGTAGTCGCCGGCGAGTTCGGACTGCCCGTAGACCGCGCGGACCGTGAAGGTCTGCGTCCGCCCGTCGGTGAAGGTGAGCCGGGCCCTGTCGCCGGTCGCCAGGTGCTGCTTGTCCGCCTCGCTCTCGGTGATGGCGATGCCGTCGGTGCCGAGGCCGTCCATCGAGCCCCGGACCTGACCGAGGTCGAAGGTGCGCTCCAGGGCGACCGGGTCGGTGACCGTCAACGCCCGTCCCTTGCCGTCGACTTCGGCGACTCCGCGGCCGAGACCGACGGCCGTGTCGACCTCGGGCAGCCGCTGGACCGCGTCGGCGAGTCGTGGGCTCAGACCGCTGCCGCCCGCGCCGAACGACGGGGTGCTGACGGCCACGTCGCCGGCGAAGGAGCGGGCCACGGTCTGGTCCATGGTGGCCTTCAACGAGGCGCCGAACACGGTGAACAGGGACACCACGGCCACCCCGATCATCAGGGCACTGGCGGTGGCGGCGGTCCGCTTCGGGCTGCGCAGGGCGTTGCGCCGCGCGAGTCCGCCGGTGACGCCGCGCAGTCGGTCCAAGGGGCCGCCGAGGACCCGTACGGCCGTGGTGGAGGCGACCGGGCCGAGGACTACGAAGGCGATCAGGGCGAGGACCGCGCCGGTGGCCGCCAGCCAGATGGAGGGGGACACCAGGACGCCGGTGAGTGTCACGCCGAGCGCGAGGGCGATGAGCGCCAGGCCGGTGACCGCGCGGGCGCGGGAGGCGCCGGAGGTGTCGACCGCCGTCTCGCGCAGGGCGGCCAGCGGCGCGGTGCGGCCGGCGCGTACGGCGGGCAGCAGGGCCGAGCCGAGGCAGACCACGATGCCGACGGCCAGCGGCAGCGCCATGGACAGGGCGCTGATCACCAGGTCGCCGTCGGGGAACGGGAATCCGATCGCCGGGAACAGCGCCTGGAGTCCGGCCGCGATGCCGATGCCGCCCGCGAGGCCGGCCGCGGACGCGGTGACGGCCACCGCGCTCGCCTCGACGAGGGTGGAGACGGTCACCTGTCGGCGTGAGGCGCCCAAGGCCCGCAACAGGGCGTTCTCGCGGGTGCGCTGGGCGACGACGATCGCGAAGGTGTTGTGGATGGAGAAGGTCGCGACGAGCAGGGCGACGCCGGAGAACACCAGCAGCAAGGTGGTGAAGACCGACAGGAACTGACTGGAGATCATGTCGGTGTTCTCCTCGGCCGACTCCTGGCCGGTGATGGCCTCGACTCCCTTGGGGAGCACGGGAGTCAGCGCGTCGACCAGCTCCTGCTGGCTGACGCCGGGGCCTGCCCGCACCTGGATGGTCGCCGCCTCGCCGGGCGCGGCCGTGAGGTACTTCTCCGCGTCGGCCCGGGTCAGGCCGGTGAAGGTCACCTGGGCCATGCCGTCCTCGCCGCCGAAGGTCGCGAGGCCGACGACGGTCACCTTGACGGGGTCGGGCGTACGCAGGGTCGTCGTGTCGCCGATCTTCAGGTCGCCGCGCTCGGCCGTGCCACGGTCGACGACGACCTCGCCGGGCTTGCTCGGAGCGTGGCCCTCGGCGAGCCGGTAAGCGTTGAGCTCAGGGTCGGTGATCCAGTTCCCGGCGAGGGTGGGCGGGCCCTGCCCGCCGATGGGGTCGCCGTTCTTGCCGATGAGCTGGCCCGCACCCTGGATGTTGGGCGCGGCGGCCGCGACACCGGGGACCTTCTCGATCGTGGTCACGAGATCGGTGTCGACCGGTTCCCGTACGCCCTCGCTCTCGCCGGGCGTGGTGATGGCGTCGGAGCTGCGGACGACGGCGTCGGTGCCGCCGGTCGCGTTGCCGAACATGGTGTCGAAGCTGGCGCGCAGCGTGTCGCCCATGACGAGGGTCCCGGCGAGGAACGCCACGCCGAGCAACACCGCGAGGAACGTCCCCGCGAAGCGCCGCTTGTGGGCGCGCAGGGAGGACGCGCTGATGCGGACGGACGCGTTCATGACGGCACCTCGAAGGCTTTCATGCGGTCCAGGACCTTGTCGGCGGTCGGGGCCTCCATACGGTCGACCAGGCGTCCGTCGGCGAGGAAGACGACCTCGTCGGCGTGGGCGGCGGCCACCGGGTCGTGGGTGACCATGACGACCGTGCGGGCCGTCTGGCGTACGGTGCGGCCGAGCAGGCCGAGGACCTCGCCGCCGGAGCGGGAGTCGAGGTTGCCGGTCGGCTCGTCGGCGAAGACGACGTCGGGCCGTCCGGCGAAGGCGCGGGCGACGGCGACGCGTTGCTGCTGGCCGCCGGAGAGTTCCGAGGGGCGGTGGTGGAGCCGGTCGCGCAGGCCGACGACGTCGATCAGCGCTTCGATCCACTCGGGGTCGCCCTTGCCGCCCGCGAGGTCGAGCGGCAGGGTGATGTTCTCCGCGACGGTGAGCGTCGGCACCAGGTTGAAGGACTGGAAGACGAAGCCGACGCGGTCCCGGCGCAGCAGGGTGAGGCGGCGGTCGTCGAGGCTGCTCAGCTCGGTGTCGCCGATGTGGGCGGTGCCCGAGGTCAGCGTGTCGAGTCCGGCCGCGCAGTGCATCAGCGTCGACTTGCCGGAGCCCGAGGGCCCCATGATCGCGGTGAAGCGGCCGACCGGGAAGTCGACGCTCACCCCGTCCAGGGCCCTCACGCTGGTGTCGCCGCTGCCGTACACCTTCACGGCGTCGACCACGCGGGCCGCCGTCGGCGTGATCGTTGTGGCGGTCGTGGCGGTCATGCCGCACCGCCCCTGCCCTTGCGGCCGAACTGCTCGTCCAGGACGGACAGTCGGCGCCAGTACTCGTCCTCGTCGATCTCGCCGGAGGCGAAGCGGTGGCCGAGCACGGCGATGGGCGAGTTGTCGTCGACCTCCGGGGCGCCGGCGCGCCAGGGGCCGCCGCGTCCGCGCCACACGGTGCGGCGCAGCAGCGTGATGCCGCCGACCACGACGGCCGCCCAGATCAGCGGGAAGAAGAGGATCCACGGCCCGGGGCCGCCGTCCGCGAAGTGAGCCAGGGTCTGCATCTCGAGTCATCTCCCGAGTCGGTTCGGTCGGGTGGTTCGGGTCGTTCGGTGATGTCTCGAGACTCGCGCCGGGAGGGGGTCCGGGTCGTCGTACGGCCAGCGGCAGTGCGTGTACCTCGCGGGGAGTACGACGGGCCGGTTGCGCTGCTCCGCAGGGGCCGTGGAGAGGCTCTGAAAGCGTTCGACTTCTGTAACTACTAGTATGTACAGTGGCGGTATGAGCACCGCGGACCGACTGATCGAGTCCACTCGTGAGCTGTTGTGGGAGCGCGGCTACGTGGGCACCAGCCCCAAGGCCATCCTGGAGCGTGCGGGTGCCGGGCAGGGCAGCATGTACCACCACTTCAGAGGCAAGCCCGATCTCGCGCTGGCCGCCATCCGGCGGACCGCCGAGGAGATGCGGGCTACCGCTGCGGGAGTACTCGACGGGCCGGGCACGCCGTACGAGCGCATCGAGGCGTATCTGCGGCGTGAGCGCGATGTGCTGCGCGGCTGTCCGGTCGGGCGGCTGACCATGGACCCGGACGTGATCGCCAGCGACGAACTGCGGGCGCCCGTCGACGAGACGCTGGACTGGCTGCGGGAGCGGCTCGCGGGAATCGTCGAGGAGGGCAAGGAACAGGGCCGGTTCGCGGCCGGGTTCGACGGCGAGTCGATCGCGGCGACGATCGTCGCGACGGTCCAGGGCGGCTATGTCCTGGCCCGTGCGTCCGGTTCGCCCGCGGCCTTCGATGCGGCCGTCCGGGGACTGCTGTCACTGCTGGCCCCGCACGAGACCACCCCCGCTCCTTGAGGAAGTCCGGCCGCCCGCCCTGTCATCCGACGGGCGCCGTGATGTCCGACTGGCCGCCCCGAGAAAGGACTTGGCATGCATGCCATGCAGTACGAGTTCGCCTTGCCGGCCGATTACGACATGGACGTCATCCGTTCCCGGGTCGCCCGGGTCGGGCATCTGCTGGACGACTGGGACGGCCTCGGCGTCAAGGCGTATCTGGTGCGTGAGCGCGGGGTGCGCGGGTCGGCGGTGAACCAGTACGGGCCGTTCTACCTCTGGAACACCGTGGAGGGGATGAACGCCTTCCTGTGGGGCGGGGCGTTCCAGGGCCCCGTGAACGACTTCGGGCGGCCGCGGGTGCGGCAGTGGACGGGGCTCGCGTACGAGGAGGGAGTCGCGGCCCGCTCCCCCGCCGCGTCCGCCGTGCGCCGGCGTCAACCGGTGCCGGAGAGCGTCGAGTTGGCCGCGTTCATGACGGAGGCCGGGGACGAGACCGCGCGGCTGGCGGAGCGCGACGGGGCCGTGCTGGCGGCGGCGGTCGTCGACACGCACGCGTGGGAGGTGGTCCACTTCTCGCTCTGGCAGGACGACGCACCCAAGGCCGAGGGCGAAATGTACCAGGTGCTGCACCTGTCGTCGCCGGGGCGCGGCACGCTGCCGCGGGGGCGCCAGTGGTGAGCGCGGTCCGTACGGTCCTCGGCGATGTGCGGTCCGAGGAACTCGGCGTGTGCGACGCGCACGACCACCTCTTCCTCAGCAGCCCGCGACTGTCCGGCCAGGAGCTGAACGACGCGTCCGCCGCGCGGGCGGAGCTGGAGGCGTTCCGCGCGGCCGGCGGTTCCTCGGTGGTGCAGTGGACGCCGTACGGCATGGGGCGCCGGGCCGCCGACCTGCCGCCGCTGTCCCGGGCCGCCGGGGTGCATCTGGTCTGTGCGACGGGGCTGCGCCAAGCGGCGCACTACGCGCCGGAGTTGTTCGACGAACTGCGCGGGAGGCTCGCCGACGTCTTGGTCTCCGAGCTCACCGGGGGCGTCGGCGCTTCGGGAGTGCGCGCCGGGATCGTCAAGGTCGCCGGCGGATTCCACGCCCTCGACGCGCACGCCCGCTGGACGATGACCGCCGCGGCCGAGGCCCACCGCGCGACGGACGCGCCCATCGCGGTGCACCTGGAGGCGGGGACGGGGGCGCTCGACGTACTGGACCTGCTGTGCGGCGAGTTGGGGGTTGCGCCGCACCGGGTGATCCTCGGTCATCTCAACCGCTCCCCCGAACTCGTGGTGCACCGACAGGCGGCCGCGTCGGGCTGCCGGCTCGCCCTCGACGGGCCCTCGCGCGCCCATCACGCCACCGACTGGCGGATGCCGGACGCGGTGCGGGCGCCGGCCGAGGCCGGGTTCGGACACCGGCTGCCGCTGGGCGGGGACACCGTCGTCGCCGGGGCACGGTCGGTCGATGGCGGTCCCGGTATGCCGTATCTGCCGCGCCGGGTGCGGGCGCGGCTCGCGCTCGAACTGGGCGAGGTGCTGGTGGAACGCATCCTCGTCGACAACCCCGGCCGGGCCTTCGCCGCTGACTGGCGCTGACTTGCGCTGATGTCCGGCCCGATCGCATCGGTCCGCCGCGGCACTCCTGAGCGGAGATCTATCGCTTGCCCGGTGTTCCCTCGTGCCGGTCCAGTTCGGTCAGCAGGCGGCGCAGTGACGCGCGGGTGGCGCGGATCTCCTCGTCGGGGATGCCCGCGAAGAGGCTGCGGTGCATCTTCGTGGCCCTGTCGGTGAGTCGGGCGAGTGACTCTTGCCCTTGTGGGGTCACCGTCAGCAGCGGTGAGCTGCGATGATCAGGGTTGGGTGTGTAGGCGGCGAGCCCCAGTGAGACGAGATCGTTGGCGACCCGCTGGATGTTCTGGCGGCTGACGCCGAGGCGGCGTGCGGCCTGGGGGATGGTGAGCGGCTCCTCGGACGCGACGCTCAGGACCTGCCAGCGGGCTTGGGTGAGCCCCTCCGCACCCGCGGTTTCCTCACCCAGCCGTCGCAGGGCCCCCGCCGCCTCGAGCACATCCGCGATCAGCAGGGCCGTCTCGTCCGACATCACCACTCCACTCTCGATACACTTGACAACACATTGTCAGTCCAGCAATGTGTTGTCATGTTACTGGAACAACCACCCCAAGGACAGGCCATGCCCAAGATCGACCTTTACCGGAATGTTCACATGGGGCAGCGCGCGCGACTGTTCACCCTCGCCACCGAGCTCGGCGCCGCGGACGTCTCCCCCAGCGGCTCCGCCGCCGAGCAGGCGGCCCGCTGCCTCGCCATGACCGAGGAGCTGCGTGAGCACGCCGACCACGAGGACACCTTCATCCACCAGCTCCTGCGAGAGCGGGCCCCGGAGGCGGCGGACGCGCTGGAGGCCGAGCATGTCCGCCTCGACGCGGCATTCGTCGCGCTGGACGAGCGGGCGCGCTCCCTGCCCGGCACCCCGGCCGACGACCTGCCGGAGGCTCAGCACGCGCTGTACCTGGCGCTGAACGAAGTGATCAGCGCCTATCTCGCCCACCTGCACGTGGAGGAGACGGTCGCCATGCCGGCCCTGTGGCAGTACGCCGGCGCCGACGAACTGGGCGCCGTGATGTCCGCCTTCCGTGCCTCGCGCACCCCCGAGCAGGCCCTGACGGACCTCCACCGGATGCTGCCCGCTCTGCCGCCCGCGCCGAGGGTCGCGATCGTACGCGGTGTCCTGGAGAACGCCGGGCCCGGCCAGGCGGACCGCACGCTCGCAGCGGTGTGCGGCACGCTCAGCGCCTCCCAGCGTCACCGGCTGTACGAGGACCTCGGGGTGCCGGAGGTCCGGGCGGCCGGATGAGCGGCGCCTCAGGCCCGGCCGAGGTCCAGGCGCTCGATGCGGGCCACGTTCACCCGGTCATCGGCGTCCGCACTCGCCTCTGCGGCGAACCAGGCGTCGAGGATCTCCTTGAGCAGCGGCTCGGACGTCAGCCGCAGACCGAGGGCCAGCACATTGGCGTCGTTCCAGCGGCGGGCGCCGTCCGCCGTGTAGGCGTCCGTGCACAGGGCGGCCCGTACGCCCGGAACCTTGTTCGCGGCGATCGAGGCGCCCGTGCCGGTCCAGCAGCACACCACCGCCTGGTCGGCGGTACCGGCGGCGACCTCGCGGGCGGCCGCCTCGGAGCAGGCGGCCCACTGCGGGTCGGCGCCGGGGCTCAGCGCGCCGTACGCCACCACCTCGTGGCCCCGCTCGCGCAGTTCGGCGACGAGCGAGCGCGCCACCGGTTCGTCCATGTCCGAGGAAACGGAGATCCGCATGTCCCGAGCGTACTCGGCGAGGCGCGCCGGCCACGGGCGGGCGGGTCGCGGCCGTGCTCCGTAGTGTCGGTGGAGGAGGCACATGCCGGGAAGGAGTGACTCATGGGTCCTGGCGAGGTCGTCCGTCGCTTCAACGCCGCGATCAACGACCGGGATCTCGACGGCCTGGCGTCGCTGATGTCGGAGGACCACACGTTCGTGGATTCCGGGGGCGGCGCGGTCCGCGGGAAGCAGGCGTGTGTCGAGGCATGGCGTGGCTTCTTCGCTGCCTTCCCGGACTATCGCAACACGTTCACCGGGCTGAGCGTGCGCGACGACGTCGTCGCGGTGTCCGGCCACTCCGAGTGCTCGCGGCCCGAACTGGCGGGGCCGGCGCTGTGGACCGCGCGCGTCACGGGCACGCACGTCGATGAGTGGCGGGTGTACGAGGACACGCCCGCCGTGCGACGCGAGCTCGGTCTGCCGGCGGCCGGCCAGGGCCTGTCTGACGCCGCGGGCAGGCGGGGATGGTCAGGCAGGCCCTAGGACAGCGCCCCGAGCGGATCGTCCAGGACCGGCTGCCACGCCAACTCGGCCGCACCGACCAGGCTGTTGTGGTCGAGGGTGCACGCGAGGATCGGGACACCGCCGCTCTGGCCCCACAGGCTGCGGTCGGCGACGACGGCCCGCAGGCGTTCGGGGTCGGCGTCCAGGAGGGCGCGGTGCAGGCCGCCGAGGATGATGCGGTCGGGGTTGAGGATGTTGACCAGGCCCGCGAGGCCGAGGCCCAGGCGGTCGATGAGGGCTTCGGTGGCCGTGCGGACCGTGGGGTCGTCGTAGTGGTTGCCGATCAGGTCCTTGGACTGCTGGAGCAGCGAGACCTCGGGACCCGGCTCCCGCCCGGCCGCCGTGAGGAAGGCCAGCGGATCGGCCTCGACGTCGAGACAGCCGCGGCTGCCGCAGTGGCAGGGTCTGCCCTCGGGGTTCACGGTGAGGTGCCCGACCTCCAGGGCCAGGCCCGAACTGCCGGTGTGCAGACGGCCGTCCAGCACGAGCGCCCCGCCGACGCCCCGGTGCCCGGTGGCCACGCACAGCAGGTCGCGGGCGCCGCGCCCCGCGCCGTGCCGGTGTTCGGCGAGCGCGGCGAGGTTCACGTCGTTCCCGGTGAACGCCGGACCGGTGATCCCGGCCGTGCGCACGCACTCCGTGAAGATACGGCGGACAGGGGCGCCCACGGGCCAGGCCAGGTGCAGGGGGTTGAGCGCGAGGCCGTCGGGTTCCGCGACGGCCGAGGGGACGGCGAGGCCCGCGCCCACACAGCGGCGGCCCGTCGTGCGCAGCAGGTCGGCGCCCGCCTCGACGACCGAACCGAGCACCTTGGCCGGATCGGCGTCCACGGTCTCGCAGCCGGGCGCGGTGGCGACGATACGGCCGCCGAGACCGACCAGCGCCGCCCGGAACCCGTCGGCGTGGACCTGGGCGGCGAGGACGACGGGCCCGTCCTCGGCGACCGACAGCCGGTGCGAGGGCCGCCCCTGCGAACCGGCCGCCGCGCCGGGCCGGGCGTCGACCCGGATCAGCCCGAGCGCCTCCAGCTCCGCGGCGACCGCGCCGGCCGTGGCCCGGGTCACTCCGAGCTCGGCGGTGAGGACGGCACGCGTGGGCGCGCGCCCGGTGTGCACGAGCTCCAACGCGGGCCCGAGCGCACCGCGCCCCCGGTCCAACCGCGTCCTCGAGGTGGTCCCTTCCCCCGCCGGCCGGGGGTCCGCCTTGCCGCTCATGAGGGCGAGTCTCCCATGATCCGCGAATGCGACGGCCTACAGCCCGCTCACTCTGAGCGTGACGTTCAACCGCCCGGTCAGCCCCAACTCCGGCGGTGCGGTGCCCGGCTGCACCTTGGGCACCCCGTGGTACGCGAGCCGCGCCGGGCCGCCGAACACGAACAGGTCCCCGCTGCGCAGTTCGACGTCCGTGTAGGGCCGGGTCCGCGTCTCGGTGTTGCCGACGCGGAAGACGCAGGTGTCGCCGAGGCTCAGGGACACCACTGGCTCGGGCGACTTCTCGTCGCTGTCACGGTGCATGCCCATGCGGGCGTCGGCGTCGTAGAAGTTGATGAGGGCGATGTCGTAGGGCGCCGCCTCATGGGCCGCGTGCGACTCGCCCAGTGTGTCCCGCACCGCGCGACGGCCCAGTTCGCCGAGCCATTTTGGGAACGGCTTCACCGGGCTGCCGTCGCCGTCGACGACGGCGCGGGCATAGGCGTAGGGGTACCAGTGCCAGCCCAGGCAGACCTGTCTGGCGGTCATCGTGCCGCCGCCGGGGGTGCGGACCGTGCGCAGCCCGGCGGGCGGGCGTGCCCAGTCGCGGCAGGCCGCGAGCAGCTCGCGCTGGGCCCGCGGGTCCAGCCAGTCCGGCAGATGCACCGCGCCCGGCGTCACCTCCGTACGCTCCCGGGGGAACAGCTCGGCGTCCATGCCTCCCATCCTCCCCCACCGGCCGTGAGCTGCGGCTCGGCTAGCCTGGACGCACGATGAACGACCGTATGACGACGCCCTGGGGTGACCTGGCGCTGACCCGATTCCCCGAGGACCCGCGCGAGCGGCTGCGCGCCTGGGACGCCTCCGACGAGTACCTCCTCAGGCACCTGGCGGAGCAGGCGATCCCGCTGTCCGGCACGGTCGTGGTGGTCGGTGACCGCTGGGGCGCCCTGGTCACGGCGCTCGCCGCGCACCGGCCGACGCAGATCACGGACTCCTACCTGACGCAGGAGGCCACCCGTGCCAACCTCGCCCGGCACGGCGTCGAACCCGGCACGGTCCGGCTGCTGACCACGCAGGACGCGCCGCCGGACCGGATCGACGTCCTGCTGGTGCGGGTGCCGAAGAGCCTGGCCCTGCTGGAGGACCAGCTGCTCCGGCTGGCGCCGGCGGTGCACGAGGGCACGGTGGTGGTCGGCACCGGCATGGTGAAGGAGATCCACACCTCGACGCTCCAGCTCTTCGAGCGGATCCTCGGCCCGACCCGCACCTCGCTCGCGGAGCGGAAGGCCCGGCTGATCTTCTGCACGCCCGCGCCGTCGCCGGAGCGGCCCGGCAACCCGTGGCCGTACGCCTACACGCTCCCGGACGGCATCGGTGCCGTCTCGCAGGGCACGGTCGTCAATCACGCGGGCGTCTTCTGCGCCGACCGGCTCGACATCGGGACGCGGTTCTTCCTCGGGCATCTGCCGGACGGCAAGGGCGCCCGGCGGGTGGTGGACCTCGGGTGCGGCAACGGCATCGTCGGTACGGCGGTCGCGCTGGCGAACCCCGAGGCCGAGGTGCTGTTCGTCGACGAGTCGTTCCAGGCCCTGGCCTCGGCAGAGGCGACGTTCCGGGCCAACGGGGTGCCGGGGCACGCGGAGTTCCGGGTCGGGGACGGGATGGCGGGTGTGCCGGACGGCAGTGTGGACCTCGTGCTGAACAACCCGCCGTTCCACTCGCACCAGGCGACGACCGACGCGACGGCCTGGCGCATGTTCACGGGCGCCCGGCGCGCGCTGCGGCCGGGCGGCGAGCTGTGGGTGATCGGCAACCGGCACCTCGGGTACCACGTGAAGCTGCGGCGACTGTTCGGGAACAGTGAACTGGTCGCCGGGGACCCGAAGTTCGTGGTGCTGCGAGCCGTCAAGCGCTGACCGGGACGGCCCGCGGCGGCGGTCGGGGTCAGCGAGCCCCCAGCACGCCGATGATGTCGGCCACCGCCCGCACCATCGCCTCCCGGCCCACGCTCAGGTACTTGCGTGAGTCGACCGCCTCGGGGTGTGCGGCGAGGAAGTCGCGGATCGCGCTCGTCATGGCGATGTTGAGGGCCGTGCCGACGTTGACCTTGGCGATGCCGCCCGCGACAGCCGCGGTCAGCTCGTCGTCGGGCACGCCGGAGGAGCCGTGCAGGACGAGCGGGACGTCCAGGGCGGCGGCGAGGCGCTTGAGGAGTTCGTGGTCGAGGGTGGCGGTGCGGGTGGTCATGGCGTGCGAGCTGCCGATGGCGACGGCCAGGGCGTCGACGCCGGAGTCGGCGACGAAGGCGTGGGCCTCGGCGGGGTCGGTTCGGGCGCCCGGGGCGTGGGCGTCCAGCGGCGGCTCGCCGTTCTTGCCGCCCAGGCGGCCCAACTCGGCCTCGATCCACAGCCCTTGGGCGTGCGCCCAGTCGACGGCCGCCTTCGTCGCGGCGAGGTTGTCCAGGTACGGCAGTCGGGCGGCGTCGTACATCACGGAGCTGAACCCGGCGTCCGGGGCCTGGCGCAGCAGGTCGTCGCTCTGCACGTGGTCGAGGTGCAGGGCGACGGGTACGTCGGCGCGCTCGGCGGCGGCGACGGCCGCACGGGCGAGCGGCAGCAGCCGGCCGTAGCGGAACCTGACGGCGTTCTCGCTGACCTGCAGGACGACGGGGGAACTCGCCGACTCCGCGCCGGCGATGACGGCCTCGACATGTTCCAGGGTGATGACGTTGAACGCGGCGACGGCTGAACGGGCTGCGGCGGCGCGGGTGATGAGCTCGCCGGTGGTCGTGAGGGGCACGGCCTGTCCTTTCTCCTGCTTCCGTACCGGGGCGCTTCAGGGGGCGAGGATCACGGACCGGGTGAGGTGGCGGGGCCGGTCCGGGTCGAGGCCGCGGGCCGCGGCGACGGCGACCGCGAGCCGCTGGGCGCGGACCAGTTCGGCGAGCGGGTCGAGACGGCCCTCGATCCACAGCCCGCCGGTCGCCCGCACCTGCTCGGCCAGCCCCTCGGGCGCCTCGCCGAACATCCAGGTGGCGGTGCCGTCGGTGGTGACGCTGATCGGGCCGTGCCGGTACTCCATGGCCGGGTAGGCCTCGGTCCAGGACAGGGACGCCTCGCGCATCTTCAGCCCGGCCTCGTTCGCCAGCCCGACCGTCCAGCCACGGCCGAGGAAGGTGAACTGCCCGCACTCCACGAGCCCCTCCGGCAGATCGGCGGCGAGCGCGGTGCGCGCGTCGGTCACGGCGGCGTCCGGGTGCAGGCCGAGGTGGGCGCGGAGCAGGGTGAGGGCGGTGGTCGCGAAGCGGGTCTGCACGACGGACCGTTCGTCGGCGTACTCGAGGACGACGACCTCGTCGGCGGCCGTCATCACGGGTGTCTCCGGGTCGGCGGTGATCGCCGTGGTGCGCGTGCTCCCCTTCGACCGGGCCAGCAGGTCGAGGACTTCGGTGGTGGTGCCCGACCGGGTCAGGGCGAGTACGCGGTCGTACGTCCGCCCGGCGGGGAACTCGGAGGCGGCGAAGGCGTCGGTCTCCCCCTGGCCCGCGCCCTCGCGCAGGGCTGCGAACGCCTGCGCCATGAAATATGACGTCCCGCAGCCGACGACCGCGACCCGCTCCCCCGCCGCCGGCAGCGCCCCGCGAAGGCCGGCCGCCTCGCTCGCGGCGCGGGTCCAGCACTCGGGCTGGCTGTTGAGCTCGTCCTCGACATGCGTCATGCCGCCGTCCTCCTGGCTTCCACGAACTGCCTTCCATGAACCTTCATGCTTTTTCTTGCAAGATATAGCGCGCTTTCGAGCAGAATCAAGCAGTCGGCTCATTCGGGAGTGGGATAAGGTCGCCGCCAGGTCGAGGAATCCCGGGGAGTTGGAGGTCCGATGTCGCGCGACGCCCGCTGGAAGGCGCTGCTGGAGCTGCTCGTCGAGCGGGGCCGGCTGGACGTCGAGGAGGCGGCCGCCGAGTTGGAGGTGTCGTCCGCCACGATCCGCCGTGACTTCGACCAGCTGGCCGAGCAGCAGATGCTGGTGCGCACGCGGGGCGGTGCGGTCGTGCACGGAGTGTCGTACGAGCTGCCGCTGCGCTACAAGACCGCCCGGCACGCCTCCGAGAAGCAGCGTGTCGCCAAGGCGGTGGCCGACCTGATCGCGCCCGGTGAGGCCGTCGGGCTGACCGGCGGCACGACGACCACCGAGGTGGCCCGCGCCCTGGCCGTGCGCAGCGATCTGACGTCGGGCTCGCCCGCGCTGACCGTCGTCACGAACGCCCTCAACATCGCCAATGAGCTGGCCGTGCGCCCCCAGTTCAAGATCGTGGTCACCGGCGGGGTCGCGCGCCCGCAGTCCTACGAGCTCATCGGGCCCCTCGCGGACGGCGTGCTGGGCCAGATCACGATCGACGTGGCGGTGCTCGGCGTCGTCGCGTTCGACAGCGCGCACGGGGCCGCCGCGCACGACGAGGCGGAGGCCGCGATCAACCGGCTGCTGTGCGAGCGGGCCGAGCGGGTGATCGTGGCGGCGGACTCCAGCAAGCTGGGCCGGCGCGCCTTCGCCCGGATCTGCGCCACCGACGCGGTGGACACGCTGGTCACGGACGCGGCGGCCGACCCGGAGACCCTGCGCCGGTTCGAGGAGGCGGGCCTGCGGGTCATCGCGGTCTGAGCCCCCGCGCCCCGGATCCCCTCGCTCCGGCCCTCCCCCGGCCGATTCCACCTACGCTGGGAGCGAGGCGCATGGCGGGCCAGGGAGGCTGCGATGAGCACTACTCCGATCGAGGCGGGCGCACCCGGGGCGTCGCGGTACGTGCCGATCGCCGATCACGGCCTGATCGGCGACCTGCGCAGCGTGGCCCTGGTGGGCATCGACGGCACGATCGACTGGTACTGCTGCCCGTCCTTCGACGCGCCCAGCATCTTCGCGGCGATCCTGGACGCCGAGCGGGGCGGCTGTTTCGAGCTGGCGGCCTCCGTGCCGGCCCGGACCAAGCAGTTCTACTTCCCCGACACAAACGTCCTGATCACCAGGTTCTTCACCGAGGACGGCGTCGGCGAGGTGCAGGACTTCATGCCGGTCGACGGGGATCCGGTCGAGGTCGAGCGGCACCGGCTGATCCGGCGTGTGCTGTGCGTACGCGGCTCGATCCCGTTCCACACCCGCATCGCGCCCCGCTTCGAGTACGGCACCCGGACGCACACCGTCCGTATGGAGGGCGAGGTGGCGATCTTCGAGTCGGAGGAGCTGTCCGTCGGACTGACCTCCACCGTGCCGCTGGAGATCGACGGGCCGGACGTGCACGCCGACTTCAAGCTCTCCCAGGGCGAGTCGGCGGTGCTCGCCCTGGACCAGGTCAGCGGGGCGCTCACCCTGAAGCGGTGTGCGCGGACGGAGGCCGAGAAGCAGTTCAACAGCACGGTGGAGTACTGGCGGCGCTGGCTGTCCGCCTCCAAGTACCGGGGCCGCTGGCGGGAGATGGTGCACCGCTCCGCCCTGACCCTGAAGCTGCTCACCTACGCGCCCACCGGCGCCATCGTGGCGGCGCCGACGACGAGCCTGCCCGAGCAGCTCGGCGGGGAACGCAACTGGGACTACCGGTACATGTGGGTGCGCGACGCCGCGTTCTGTGTGTACGCGATGCTGCGGCTGGGCTTCACGACGGAGGCCGAGGCCTTCATGAATTTCCTAACCGAGCACGTCAGCCGGGGCGACGGCTCGCCCACCGGCCCGTTGCAGATCATGTACGGCATCGACGGCCGCGCCGATCTGCCCGAGCGGGAACTCGACCATCTGGAGGGCCATCTCGGCTCCGCTCCGGTGCGGGTCGGCAACGCCGCCTCCGACCAGCTTCAACTCGACATCTACGGCGCGCTGATCGACTCGATCTACCTGTACGACAAGTGGGCGCAGCCCATCTCCAGCGGTCAGTGGGACAACGTGTGCTCCCTGGTGGACTGGGTCTGCGAGAACTGGGACCAGCCCGACGAGGGCATCTGGGAGACCCGCGGCGGCCGCAAGAACTTCCTGTACTCGCGGCTGATGTGCTGGGTGGCGATCGAGCGCGGCATCCGCATGGCCAACCGCCGTGGCCTGCCCGCCGATCTGCCGCGCTGGCAGGAGTGCCGGGACAGGATCTACCGCCGGATCATGAGCAAGGGCTGGTCCGAGACCCGTAAGGCCTTCGTCCAGTGCGAGGACAGCGACGTACTGGACGCGGCCGTGCTGATGATGCCGATGGCGAAGTTCATCGCGCCGACCGACCCGAAGTGGCTGTCCACCCTCGACGCCCTCACCGAGGACCTGGTGTCCGACTCGCTGGTCTACCGCTACGACCCGGAGGCGAGCCCCGACGGACTGCGCGGTGACGAGGGCACGTTCTCCATCTGCTCGTTCTGGTACGTCGAGGCCATGGTCCGGGCCGGCCGGGTCGACGAGGCGCGGCTGGCCTTCGAGAAGATGCTGACGTACGCCAATCATCTGGGCCTGTACGCCGAGGAGATCAGCCACACCGGCGAGCAACAGGGCAACTTCCCGCAGGCGTTCACGCATCTGTCCCTGATCAGCGCCGCGTTCAACCTGGACCGCGCCCTCGGGTGAGGCCGGTTCGCGCCCGCTATCGACAAGACATCGAATTTAGGTGAGGCTAACCTAAATAGGGTTTCCCCGACTCACCCGAAGGGCAACCCGAGATGACGCCTGGCTCGATCTTCCCGTACGTCATGCCTACTGCCGCGATGCTGCCCGACGACGACACGGGGTGGATCCTCGATCCGGGTCGCGCGGCGCTCGTGGTCCTCAACTTACAAAGGCGCTTCGTCCGCGTCCTGGCCGAGGAGGGCGCCCCGGTCTCCGAACTCCTCGCCAACACCGCCCGGTTGGTGGCCGCGGCCCATGCCGCGGGCGTGCCCGTCATCCACTCGGTGCCCGCCGGGGAGCGCGGACCCGCCACCTATGTACGGCCGCCCGGCGCGCCGGACGACCGGGACGGCGAGGCGTTCGCGGAGCAGGTCGAACCGCGCACCGGGGACACGGTGCTGACCGCGCGCAAGCACAGCGCGTTCGCCCGGACCCGGCTGGAGGGCCGGTTGCGTGATCTGCGGCGCGACCAGGTCGTGATCGCGGGGCTGTTCGCCCGGGTCGGGGTGCTGATGACCGCCGCCGACGCCTGGGTGCGGGACCTGGAGCCGTTCGTCGTGGCGGACGCCGTCGCCGACGCGTCGGCCGGGAGCCATGGGTTCGCACTGGAATGGGTGGCGGACACCTGCGGGGCGGTGACGTCCACGGACCGGGTGGTGACACTCTTCGGCCTCGTCGCGCCCGCGGCGGAAGCGGTCTGACCCGGGCCGCCGGGGACCGCTCCGCGGGCGGGGCGCGCCCGAGCCCTCAGTGGCCGTGCTCCCCGGTGCCCTCGTCGTGCGCGGGGGCCCGAGTGGCCTCCGTGGCCTTCGTCGCCGCACCGGCGCGGACCGTGAACTCCGCGGTGTGGACCCGGCCCTCGTGCTTGAAGTCGAGGAACAGACGGTAGGTGCCGCTGCTCGGGGCGGTGGCCGTGAACGAGATCTGCGGGCCGGGCTTCGTACTGCCGTCGCCGGGTTCGCCGTTGGGGTGGACGTGGAGGTAGGCGAGGTCTCCGGACCGCAGGGCCACCAGGTGGCCGTAGGCGCCGAGATAGGGCTGGAGGTTCGTCACCGGGCGGCCGCCTCGGGTGACGTTCAGCTTGAGCTCGCCCGCCTTGCCCGGGCGCAGGCCGCCGTACAGGCGGACCTCGTAGCCGTCGATCTTCGCGGTGGTGTTCGGCGCCGGCATCCGCTGCGGCTCGAAGGGTCCGGAGGCGGCCAGGTCCGCGCCGAGGGTGAGGTTCTCGGCGCCCTTCTTCTGCGGGGTGAAGTCGGCGAAGACGCGGTAGCCGCCCGCGCGGGGCAGTTCGACGGGGATGCTCCAGGTGCCGTCGGCGGCGCGGGTGGGGTGCAGATGGCGGTAGGTGACCAGGTCGCGTGAGGCGACGATGAGGTGCAGTTCCTTCTCGTGCTCGCGCTGGTAGGCCGTGACGGCGCGGCCGGCGCTGTCGCGGATGGCGAAGCTGAGCTCGGCGCGCTGCCCGGCGATGACGGTCGGGGTCCGCAGGTCGAGGGTGTAGCCGCCCTCGGAGATCTGGAGTCCACCCGCCGGAGCCGTCTCGTGGCCTCCGTGACCGTCCGAGCCCTCCGGCTCCGGCGGCGCCTCGGCGTGGCTCTCATGGCGGGCGGGCGCCGGGTCCTCCACGACGGGGTCGACACCCTTGCCCACGCCGTAGGCGGTGCCGAAGGTCGCGGCCAGTGCGGCGGCGAACGCGGTGATCCTCAGTCCGGCATGCATGGCTGGCTCCTACGGGTCTGATCCTTCGATTCGGTCCTTCGATGCACCTCACCATACCCCCAGGGGGTATCAAGTCAACCCTCGATCCGGGCTTGCGCCACCTACCCCCTAGGGGTATACATGGACACCGGCAAGGATACCCCCACCCCGTATCAAGTCGATCGCGACCGCGCATTCCCAGGAGGAACCCATGTCCACCACCACCTACGCCGTCTCCGGTATGAGCTGCGCCCACTGCAAGGCCACGCTCACCAAGGCCATCGGCGAGCTGGACGGCGTCACCGGGGTCGATGTCGATCTCGCGACCGGACAGGTCACCGTCACCAGCACCGTCGAGCCGGACGACGCCCTGATAGGCGCGGTCGTCGACGACGCCGGCTACGAGCTGACCGGCCGAGCTGCCTGACCCGCACCCCTACCGCGGAGCCCGGCCGCACCGGGCTCCGCCCGCACCCCGCACGAGGAGCAGCGATGACCACCCCCGCGTCCGACCCCACGACCGAGGTAGAACTCGCCATCGGCGGCATGACCTGCGCCTCGTGCGCGGCGCGCATCGAGAAGAAGCTCAACCGCATGGACGGCGTCACCGCCACGGTCAACTACGCCACCGAGAAGGCCAAGGTCAGCTACGGCGGTGACGTCTCCGTCCCGGACCTGATCGCCACCGTCGAGGCGACCGGGTACACCGCGCGGGAGCCGGCGCCACAGGTCCAGGACGCGCCCGAGGACACCCGCGGGGACGACGAACTGCGGCCGCTGCGGGAGCGGTTGATCACGGCCGTCACACTGGCCGTGCCCGTCATCGCGATGGCCATGGTGCCGGCGCTCCAGTTCGAGTACTGGCAGTGGCTGTCGCTCACTCTGGCGGCTCCGGTCGTGACGTATGCCGCATGGCCCTTCCACAAGGCGGCGTTCACCAATCTGCGGCACGGCGCGGCCACCATGGACACGCTGATCTCGGTCGGTACATCGGCCGCGTTCGCCTGGTCCCTGTGGGCGCTGTTCCTCGGCACGGCCGGCGAGCCGGGCATGACGCACCCCTTCGAGCTGACCATCTCCCGCGGTGACGGCTCGGGGAACATCTACCTGGAGGCGGCCGCCGGTGTCACCGCCTTCATCCTGGCCGGGCGCTACTTCGAGGCACGGTCCAAGCGCAAGGCGGGTGCGGCGCTGAAGGCGCTGCTGGAGCTGGGCGCCAAGGACGTCACCGTCCTCGGCGACGACGGCCGTGAACGGACCGTACCGGTCTCGGAGTTGAAGGTCGGCGCCCGCTTCGTCGTACGTCCCGGCGAGAAGATCGCCACCGACGGCACGGTCGTCGAGGGCTCCTCGGCGGTGGACGCCTCCATGCTCACCGGCGAGTCCGTGCCGGTCGAGGTCGCCCAGGGCGACCCGGTCACCGGGGCCACGATCAACGCGGGCGGCAGGCTCGTGGTCGAGGCGACCCGGGTCGGCGCGGACACGCAGCTCGCGCGGATGGCCAAGCTGGTGGAGGACGCGCAGAACGGCAAGGCCGCGGCACAGCGGCTCGCCGACCGGATCTCCGCCGTCTTCGTGCCGATCGTGATCGCCCTCGCGCTGGCCACCCTCGGTTTCTGGCTCGGCAACGGCGCCGGGCCGGCCGCGGCGTTCACCGCCGGGGTCGCCGTCCTCATCATCGCCTGCCCGTGCGCCCTGGGCCTGGCCACGCCGACCGCGCTGATGGTCGGCACCGGGCGGGGCGCACAGCTCGGGATCCTGATCAAGGGCCCGGAGGTGCTGGAGTCCACGCGCGAGGTCGACACCATCGTCCTGGACAAGACCGGCACCGTGACCACCGGACGGATGACGCTGTTGGCCGTGCACACCGCCGATCACACCGACGAGGCCGAAGTGCTGCGTCTCGCGGGTGCGTTGGAACACGCCTCCGAGCACCCGATCGCCCGTGCCGTGGCCGACGGGGCGCTGAAGAAGCTGGGTTCGCTGCCCACACCGGAGGACTTCGCCAACGTGCCCGGCCTCGGAGTGCAGGGCATCGTCGACGGACACGCGGTGCTCGTCGGCCGGGAGCGGCTGCTGGGAGAGTGGGCGATGGAACTGCCCGAGGCTCTGCGGCAGGCCAAGTCCGAGGCCGAGTCGGCCGGCCGTACCGCCATCGCGGTCGCCTGGGACGGCGAGGCGCGCGCCGTACTGGAGGTCGCCGACGCGGTGAAGGAGACCAGCCCGGAGGCGATCCGGCGGCTGCGCGCCCTCGGTCTCACCCCCATCCTCCTCACCGGCGACCATCGGGCCGTCGCCCAGTCCGTCGCCCGTGAGGTCGGCATCGCACCGGAGGACGTCATCGCGGAGGTGCTGCCGCAGGACAAGGCCGAGGTCGTCAAGCGGCTCCAGGGCGAAGGGCGTTCGGTGGCGATGGTCGGCGACGGCGTCAACGACGCGGCCGCCCTGGCCCAGGCGGACCTGGGGCTGGCCATGGGGACGGGGACGGACGCCGCCATCGAGGCCGGCGATCTCACCCTGGTGCGTGGGGACCTGCGCGTGGCCGCCGACGCGATCCGGCTCTCCCGCCGGACGCTCGGCACCATCCGCTCGAACCTGTTCTGGGCCTTCGCCTACAACGTGGCCGCCCTGCCGCTCGCCGCGGCCGGCCTGCTCAACCCGATGATCGCCGGGGCCGCCATGGCCTTCTCCTCGGTGTTCGTGGTCGGCAACTCGCTGCGGCTGCGCTCGTTCCGGGCAGCCGACTGACTCCGCACGCACAGAGGGGCGCCGCACGAGCGGCGCCCCTCCTTTTCACGGCACTGATCAGCCGAAGGCCTTCACGGCCTGGTAGTAGGTCCAGGCGGTGCTGTTGCAGGCGGCCTTCGTGGCACCGCCGTACCCCGCGCACACACGCTTGAGGTCCTCGTAGAAGGCGCTGTCGATCCGGGACTTGTTGGCGCTGAACGTGCCCATCGCCTTGTAGTTGCGGTAGCCGAAGTCGTGCCGGGCGCAGGACGTGGCGAAGGGGAAGCCGAAGGGGTTGTCGGGCGAGGAGGAGCAGTAGTCGGTGGACCAGTCGAACCCGTACGCGGACCAGGCGGACTGGTTGTTGCGGGCGGCGACCCAGGTGTTGTAGCTGGACACGCTGGTCTGGGTCCAACTGGACAGGATCTGGGGCTTGTCGGCGGGGGCGGCGTCGGCGGCCGCCGCGGTGGCGACGACGGTCACGAGGGAGAGGGCTGAGGCGGCAAGACCGGTGGCGAGTGTGCGGTGCATTCCACACCTCCATGAGGCTGCGGCCCGCCCGTCGGGTCGCAGGTTCATGACAAGATGATTGACACCCGAACGGCCCTTTCACACCGCATGCGACCTAATGGCCCATTAACTCTTGGACATGCAAGGAGATCAGGGGATGAATTCGACGTCCTGTCTCCGTATGTCCACTGCGGTGAGCGCCAGCGCCAGCGGCCCCGGGGCGAGGAACGCGAGCGGCACGAGCATCCAGGCGCACAGGGCGGCGGTGGCCACCGCCAGCAGCACCAGGCCACTGCCGCCCAGGTCCCGCACACAGTCCCGCGCGGCCAGGCGCAGGGCCGTCCGCCAGTCGGTGAGCGACTCGGGCCGGGCGCACGCCCGCAGACCGGCCACCATGGCGCACACCCCGATACCGGCGGCGACCACCGCGAGGGCGGCCCCGCCCGGCAGCCCCGCCCTGGCCAGCGCCAGATCCGCGGCCAGCACCAGGGCACCCGCGAGCGCCAAGGTGCCCGCCGCGAGGTCGCCGGTGCGCAGCCGTCGCCGTAGCAGCGCGAAGTACCGCCCGGCGGTGGCCGGTCGGCCCTCCCGGGCGCCGCGCAGCACCGCGCAGGCCGTGGACAGCGCGGCGGGCGCGGTCAGCAGCGGCAGACAGGCCACGGAGGTGGCCAGGCCGACGCTCAGTACGTCGGCGAACAGGGTCATGCGCGGGCCGAACACCTCGCCCGCCTCCCGTGCCGGCATCCCGCTCACCCCTTCAGTCCGGAACTGGCCATGCCCTCCACCAGGAACCTCTGGAAGGCGAGGAAGAACAGGACGATGGGCAGCAGCGCGATCACGGACAGCGCGAACATCGGGCCGAACGCCGAGGTGCTAGAGGCGTCGACGAACGACCGCAGGGCCAGTGTGAGCGTGAACTTGTCCGGGTCGAACAGGTAGATGAGCTGGGTGAAGAAGTCGTTCCACGTCCAGATGAACGTGAAGATCGCCGTGGTGATCAGCGCGGGACGGGTGAGCGGCAGGACGACCTGGAAGAAACTGCGGAACGGGCCGCAGCCGTCGATCCGGGCGGCCTCCTCCAGTTCACGCGGCAGACCCCGCATGAACTGCACGACGAGGAACACGAAGAACGCCTCCGTCGCCAGGAATTTCGGCAGGATCAGCGGCCAGTAGGTGTTCACCATGCCGAGCTGGTTGAAGATGATGTACTGCGGGATCAGCACCGCGTGATGCGGCAGCATGATCGTCGCGATCATGAACGCGAACAGCGGCCCCCGCAGCCGGAAGCGCAGCCGCGCGAAGGCGTAGGCGGCGAGCGAGCAGCTGATGACGTTGCCGAGGACCGCGCCGCCTGCGACCAGCAGGGAGTTGGACAGCAGCCGCCGGATGGAGACGTCGTTGACGCCGTCCAGAGCGGTCGAGTAGTTCGACCACTCCAGGTGACGGGGCAGCAGGTCGAGGCTCGCGATGACCTCGTCGGCGGGCTTGAGCGAGGTGGCCACCAGCCACGCCAGTGGGTACAGCATGACGAGCAGGGCGGCGAGGCAGCCGAGGTGCAGGGCGATCCGGCCCCGGCGAACGGGCTCGGGGGCAACGGCGGTCGCGGTCATCGGTCCCCCTCGGACGCGTAGAAGACCCAGGAGCGCGAGGTGCGGAACAGCAGGGCGGTGACGGCGCCGATGACGATCAGCAGCACCCATGCCATCGCGGAGGCGTAGCCCATGTGGGAGGCGACGAAGCCGCGGTCGTAGAGGTACAGGGTGTAGAAGAGCGTCGAGTCGGCGGGTCCGCCCTTGCCTGCGCTGACCGCGAAGGCGGGCGTGAAGACCTGGAAGGCCTGGATGGTCTGGAGCACGAGGTTGAAGAACAGGACCGGGGACAGCATGGGGACGGTGATGGACAGGAACTGCCGCCACTTCCCGGCCCCGTCCACGGCCGCCGCCTCGTACAGCTCGGCCGGGATCTGCTGGAGTCCGGTCAGGAAGATGACCATCGGCGCCCCGAACTGCCATACCGTCAGCAGAGCGACCGCGAGCAGCGCCCAGCCGGGCCGGTTCACCCAGCCGCCGGTGCCGAGCAGATTGTCCACGGTGCCACCGTCGTTGAAGATCGCCCGCCAGACGAGGGCGACCGACATGGAGGCGCCGAGCAGCGAGGGGGCGTAGAACGCGGACCGGTAGAAGGACTTGCCGCGTCTCATGTTCTTCAGGGCGAGCGCGACGGCGAGGGCGAGGGCCAGTTGCAGGGGCACGGCGATGACGACGTAGGTCAGTGTCGTGGTGACGGACCGCCAGTACCGCGGGTCCTCGGTGAACATCCGGGTGTAGTTGCGCAGACCGACCCAGTGGGGCGGGTCGAAGAGGTTGTAGTCGGTGAAGGACAGGTACAGCGACACGGCCATCGGCAGCAGGGTGAGGACGATGGCTCCGAGGACCCACGGGGACAGGAAGACCCAGGCGGCGCCCTCGCGTTCGCGCTTCGGGCGGCGCTTCGGGTCGGTGGCTTGGGCGCGCTTCGGCGCGGCGGGTATCGCGGTGATGGTCATGACCTCAGCTCCGCCTTCGCCTCGGTGATGTAGTTCTCGGCTGCCTCGCGGGGCGACATCAGGTTGAAGGACACCTGGTCGTAGTCGCGCTGGAAGGTGGTCTGCAGGGAGTTGTCGCCGGGCGGCGGGGCCTGCGGCGGGTTCTTGAGGGTGCCTTCGACCGAGGACTGGTAGTCGGAAACGGTCTTGTCGAAGTCCTCGAGCAGCGGCTCGGTCTCCTTGCGGACGGTCTCGTTGACCTGGATGCCGCGGGTGGCGCCGAGGATCTCGGCCGCGTCCTCGTCGTTGACGAGGAAGTCGACGAGCTCGGCCGCCTCCTCGGCGTGTCCCGTGGCGGCGGAGACACCGAGAAACATCGACGGCTTGTAGTACTGGCCGGGCGTGCCGTCCTCGCCCGTCGGCATCGGCACGAGCGCGACGCCGCTCGGGACGAGCGCGAGGTAACCGCTCGCCGGTGCGTCCCAGTTCACGTCGGAGACCGCCTTGCCCCGGCCGAGGGGGGTGTTCTCTACGGAGCCGTCGAGCTGGGTGTTCTGCTCGGCCGGGGAGACGGCCCCCTCGCGCTGGAGCCCCTCGGTGAAGGTCCACCACGCGGTGAGGTCGTCGGCGGTGAAGCCCAGTCCGCGGTCCTTCGTGTACAGGGACTTGCCCTGCCCTCGCAGCCAGACTTCGAACACGTCCTCGTTCGAGCCGGGGTCGGTGCCGCCGGGCTTGCCGGTCTTCTTCGCCAGGGCGCGCATGGTGTCCGCCCACTCGTCCCAGGTCCAGTCGCGGCGTGGGAGGGAGACCCCGGACTCCTTCCACTTCTTGACGTCGTAGACGACCGTCTGGGTGCCGCGTCCCTGCGGTAGCGCGTACTGGGTGCCGTCCACACGGCCGGTGGCGAGCAGGCCCGCGTCGATCCCGGAAGTGCGCAGTACGGCCTGCTGCTCGGCCAGGTCGAGCAGGACGCCCCCTGAGGCGTACTGGTCGATCTGGCGGTAGTCGAGCTGCATCACATCGGGTGCGTCGCCGCCGGTGGCCTGGACGGCCAGCTTCTGTTTGTAGGCGTCGTAGGCCGAGAACGACGTCCGCACCCGGACGTTCGGGTGCCGTTCCTCGAACAGGGCGACGGCCGCTTCGGTGCGCTCCGCGCGGTCGGGGTTGCCCCACCACGTGTAGTGCAGCACCACCTTGCCGCCGCCGGTCGACTCCCCGGATCCTCCGCAGCCCGCCGACGTCAGGCAGAGCGCGAGTGCGGCGGCCGAAGCGCAGAACCCCCTTGTCCTGTGTCCGGGCATACCGAGGTCACCTCTCCTCTCCTCGGTCCTTCTTCACGGCCCCCCTCTGCCCCCCTGGGCGAGCGCCGTCAGTTGCCGCCGTACGGCAGCGTCGTCCCGGGCAGGCTGTACTCGTCCCGGCGCCCGCACATCCCGAATCCGCCACGCCTTGTGGGCGCGGTCTCGTGGGCGGTCGCGTCGGCGAGGTAGGCCGGCTCGCCCGCCTCCAGCGCGTCGAGCCGGTCGCCCGTGCGCTCGGCGGTGGCCAGCGCGCCGGCCCGCCACAACTCCCGCCAGCCGGGCACCTTGGCCCGCACGAGCCGGGCGGCGGCACGCTGGAACTCCAGGTACGGCCCGCCGTCACCGGCGACGAGCGCCTCGCGCAGGGCGAGGTAGCCCTCCACGGCGAGATCCCTGCGGCGTCGCGCGGCAGCCGCCGTCTCCGGGCCGGTGCCGGGCGGGAGTACGGCGGCGGCCGCGTACTTCTCGGGATCGGCGAGCACGTCGGACGGGAACGTGAAGACGGCGTCCCCGGCCTCCGGCAGGCCGCTGTTCTGCATCAGCACGGTGATCCGCAGATCGCCGCCCTGCACCATGCGGTGCACGGTGCCGGGCGTGAACCAGGCGACGGAGCCCGGCTCCAGGGGGATGTCCCGGTAGCCGTCGGGGCTGAGTGTCTGGACGGCGCCCCGGCCGCCGGTGACGACGTACGCCTCGGTGCACACCAGATGCAGATGCGGGCTGCCGCCGCACACGCCGTCGGCGGCCTCCCAGTCGTAGGCGCTGAGGTGGGACAGGCCGACGGCGCCCGGCAGCGGGTGCGGCAGATGCGGCTTCACCACGGCATTCCCTCCAGGTGGGCGGCCACCCGCTCCCGGTCCCAGGCCCCGTCGGCGAAGACCATGCGGTACCGGTAGGCGAAGGACTCGCCGGGCGGCAGCGCGAACTCCTCGAAGAACGCCCAGGAGAACGCGACCGTGGGAATCGGCTCGGAGCGCACGAACCAGTGCGACTCGTGCCGGGCCCGAAGGTTCTCCGGCGCGTGCGCGAACACGAGCGTGGAGTGTCCGTCGATGTCGTCGTGCTCGGTGGTGAACGCCAGCCAAGGGCCCTGACTGCCCATCAGTTTGTCGGCGTCCGCGTCCGATTCCGGCGCGAAGGCGGTCCCGCCGGTGAAGTCACGCGGCCCGCGCCACTGGAGCCCGGTGTAACCCGCCAGCTCCCGGCCCTCGGTGGTCGGGGACCCGAACACCAGTGGCTCGGCACGGATGTTGGTGAGCTCGATCGACCAGTCCAGGGCCCAGGCGCCGGCGGCCTCGTCAACCGAGTGGACGGTCAGCCCGCGCGTCTCCCGCGCCCACTCCTCGCCGCCGTTCTCGACCCAGGTGAGCTCCTCGGCGAACGTCAGCCGGTCATCGTCGACGGCGAAGACCGGGAAGCCGTCGTGCCGCATGGAGCCGATCCGCTCGGGCAGCGGCAGGTAACCCCGGCCGTGCACATAGCAGTTGCCGCCCCAGAAGTTCTGCCCCGACAGATGGCTCGCCGTCATCTGCAGGCCCTTGTGCCAGCGGTGGTCGCTGGGCCGGTAGCCGGTCACGGTGTGTCCGGCGAGGGTGCGCACGGGGTGGGCGTAGGGCTTGCGGGACTCGAAGGCGTCCGGGTCGGGGCGGTAGACGTAGCGGAGGATCTCGGTGCCGTTCGCGGCCGTCACCGCGATGTGGTCGCCGTGCGCGTGGGTGACGCGGATGCTCATGCGCGCTCCTTGGGGGCCCAGTGGGGGTGGTCTCCGTGCATGGCGGGGTAGAACGGGTCGCCGGGTGCGATCTCGCCCGCGTGCACCGGGTGGCCCGTGAACGCGGCCTTGTACAGGGCCGCGGCGAAGTCGAGGGTGGCGCGGGCGTCCGGTCCGCTGCCGGGCGGCCGGACACCGTTGTCGTAGGCGTCGAGGAGGGCGCCGAGCTGGGCCGTGTGCGAGCTGGGCACGTCGGCTGCCGGGGCGCGCCAGGCCGCGGCCCGCTCGGAGGGCACGTGCGGGGCCGGGGTGTAGACCCAGTCGTCGTTGCGGTGGCCGTACAGGTGGGTGAGCTCGACCGTCGCGTCCGCGCAGTCGATACGGATGCGGCTGACCTCGTGCGGGGACAGCACGCTGTTGACGACGGTGGCGAGGGCACCGCTGTCGAACCGTACGAGGGCCGTGGAGACGTCCTCGCTCTCGGTGTCGTGAACCAGCCGCGTGGCCATGGCGCGTATCTCCGCCCAGGGTCCGAGCAGATGCAGCAGCAGGTCGAACTGGTGGATGCCGTGCCCCATGGTCGGCCCGCCGCCCTCGGTGGCCCAGCGCCCGCGCCACGGCACGGCGTAGTAAGCGGCGTCGCGGTGCCAGGTGGTCTGGCAGTGGGCGACCAGCGGGGCGCCCAGCTCACCGCTCGCGATCAGCTCACGGGCGTGTACGGCGCCGGAGCCGTAGCGGTGCTGGAAGACCACCGAGGCGTACGCGCCCGACGCCTCCTCGGCCGCCGCGATGCCGTCGTACTCGGCGAGGGACAGACACAGCGGCTTCTCGCACAGCACCCAGGCGCCCGCCTTGAGCGCGGCGATCGTCTGCTCCCGGTGCAGGGAGGGCGGGGTGCCGATCAGGACCAGGTCGGGGCGTACGGCGTCCAGCATGGCGTCGGTCGAGGTGTACCCGGCGACCTCCTCGCCCGCGAGCTCCCGGAACGCGGCCAGCCTCGCCGGGTCCACGTCGACGGCGGCGACCAGCTCCGCCCGGCCGGCATGGGATCTCAGCGCGGGGAGGTGACTGCCGCTGACGATGGCACCGGTGCCGACCACGGCGACACGACGGCGGGCGGGGCTTGGGGACATGCGGTTCTCCTCGGACGGCCGGCGGACAGCCCGCTTCAGAAAGCGCTTGCACTTCGAGGGCGACCCTAGGCGGGGACGGAATGTAAGGACAACCCCTCTGCGGCGACAGGAGCAGAGCCGGACCCGTTCGGCTCGGCCCACGTTGCGCACGCTCCCCTGTTCACTCCTCGCCCAAACGGGCGGGAACCGCCGAAGGGCCGGGGTCGCACGGCCCGTCAACCCGGCCGCGCCGAGGCGGCGTTGACAGGTGCACGGCATCCACGTCACCGTGATGACTCGTCGTACCCGGGAGGTCACTCATGGCAGTAGCTGCTACCGACACCGATTTGGTCGCACGTGTGCGGGCCCTGGGGCCGCTCGTGCGCGAGCACGCCCCGCGCACCGAGAAGGAGCGGCGGGTCGTGCCCGAAGTCGCCGGGGCGCTGACGGACGCCGGAATCCACCGGATGAACGTCCCCCGGCGCTACGGCGGTTACCAGAGCCGGCCGCGCACCCAGATCGAGGCGATCGCCGTGATCGCCGAGTCGTGCGGCTCGACCGCGTTCAAGACCATGATCCAGACCGGCTGCTCCTACATCGTGGCGCTCTTCCCCGACGAGGCGCAGGACGAGATCTTCACCGGCCCCGACGTGAAGGTCGGCGGCACCCTCGTCCCCGACGCGACGGCGGTACGGACGGACGGCGGCTACCTCGTCAACGGCACCTCGGGCTTCGCCACCGGCTGCCACGACGCCGACTGGCATCTGCTGACGGTCCGGGTGGAACCGGAGTCCGGCGAGGGGCCGCCCGAGACGCTGTGGACCGCGGTGCCGATGGCGGAGCTGGAGATCCTCGACGACTGGTACGTGTCGGGGCTGGCGGGCAGCGGTAGCGCCAGCGTCGTCGCGCGGGACGTGTTCGTGCCCGCGCACCGGGTGCTGCCGGTCGGGCCGTTGCTGGCGGGCGAGTTCCCGTCGAAGGCCAACGCCGACGACCCGTTCTACCGGATGCCCATCCTGTTGATGTTCTCCGCCTGGACCGCCACGCCCAACGCGCTCGGTCTGGCCCGCTCCGCCCTGGCGGAGTTCACCGAGCGCAGCCGCCGACGGGGCATCACCTACACCTTCCACCAACGGCAGAACGAGGCGACGGTCACCCACCTCCAGGTGGCCGAGGCGGCCATGAAGATCTCCTGCGCCGAGTTGCTGACCGCCGAAGTCGTCTCCGTCATCGAGTCGCGAGCAGAGTCCGGTGAGCCCTACATGCCCGAGGAGCGGACGAAGATCCGGGCGCAGAGCGGCTACGTGGTGCGGCTGTGCAAGGAGGCCGTCGATCTGCTCGCCTCGGCCTCGGGAGCGTCGTCCCTGCACCGGGACGTGCCCATCCAGCGGACCGTGCGCGACGCGCACGCGCTGAGCCTGAACGCGTTCGTCAATCCCACCACCAACCTGGAGATCCACGGCCGGGTCCTGTCCGGGATGGACCCGGGGACGCCGTTCTTCTAGGCCTTGTTGAGGAAGCGCCGCAGCCGGGTCAGCGGCCAGGTGTTGATCACATCGTCCTTGGTGAGCCAGCCGCGCTGTGCCGTGCCCACGCCGTAGCGCAGAGAGGCGAGGTGGATGACGGCGTGGGCGTCGCTGTCGACGGCGAACTTCACGCCGTGCCGCCGGGCCCGCAGGATGTCCTCGTCACGCAGGTCGAGCCGGTCCGGATGGGAGTTGATCTCCAGGGCGGTGCCGGTGCGGGCGCAGGCGGCGAATACCGCGTCGAGGTCGACGTCGATGGCGGGGCGCTTGCCGATGAGGCGGGTGGTGGGGTGGCCGATGATGTGGACGTGCGGGTTCTCGCAGGCTTTGACGATCCGTCGGGTCAGGGCATCGCGGTCCTGGTTGAAGTGCGAGTGGACCGAGGCCACGCACAGGTCGAAGCCGGCGAGGAAGTCGGCCGGCCAGTCCACCTCGCCGTCGGGGCCGATGTTCAGCTCCGCGCCGTGCAGCACCCGCATGCCGCCGCGTTCGCCCCGCCGGCCGTACTCCCCGTCGAGTTCGCGGACGCGTTCGCGCTGGGCGAGGATCCGTTCGTCGGTCATCCGCTGCATGGCCATGTCGGGGCCGTGGTCGGTGACGGCGTAGTAGGCATAGCCGCGCTCGGCGGCCGCGGCGACCATCTCCTGAAGCGGCGCGAGACCGTCGGTGAGGTCGGTATGGGTGTGCAGATCCCCCCGGATGTCCTTCTCCTGGACGAGTTCCGGCAGCTCGCCGCGCAGTCCGGCCTCGATCTCGCCCCGGTCCTCGCGCAGCGTGGGCGGGATCCACGGCAGGCCGAGGCGGGCGTAGACGTCCTCCTCGGTCCTGGAGACGATCTTCTCTCCGGTCTCGGTGTCGAAGAGTCCGTACTCGGACAGTTTGAGCTTCTGGTGGACGGCCATCTCCCGGGTGCGGATGTTGTGCGCCTTGGACCCGGTGAAGTACTGCATGGCCGCGCCCCAGGAATCCGGCGGTACGACCCGCAGGTCGACCTGGAGTCCCTTGCCGGTACGCACCGACGTCTTCTTCTCGCCGTGCGCGATGACCTCGGAGACGTACGGCAGTTCGGTGAAGGCCCGCATGACGGGCGCCGCCTTCTTCGCCGCGACGAGGATGTCGATGTCGCCGATCGTCTCGCGCGAGCGGCGCAGCGATCCGGCGTAGGCGCATCGCTCACAGCCCGTCACCTGCGACATCTCGGCGACGATGTCCTCGGCCAGGCTCATCGCGACATCGATCAGGACCCGGTCGCCGGACGACTGGAGCAGGCCGATGCCGTGCAGGATGTTCTCCTCGGTCTTCGGCCCGAAGCCCTTCAGGTCGCGCAGCCGCTCCTCGTGGATGGCGTCCGCGAGCTCCTCGGTGGTGGAGATGCCGAGTTCCTCATACAGGACCAGGGCCTTCTTCGGGCCGAGTGTGGGGATCGCGGTGAGCTGACGGACGCCGGCGGGGATCTTGGCGCGCAGTTCCTCGACGGCGGACACGCTGCCGGTGGCGAAGTACTCGACCACCTTCTCCGCGATCGACTTGCCGACGTTGGGGATCTCCTTGAGACCCTTGGCGTCGAGCGTGGAGACATCGGCGTGGTGGCCGCCGATCGCCCGGGCGGCCTTCTCGTAGACACGCACCTTGAACGCGTCTCCGCCGGTGATCGAGATCAGGTCCGCGTACTCCTGGAGCAGCGCGGCGACCTCGTCGTTGGACCGTGCCACGAGTTCAGGGTAAGCGGGGGAGGTGGGTGCCGCGATGGGGGGTGTTCCGGCTGAGGGTCCGTTTCGGCTGGTCGCGCCCACGCGGCGGAGCCGCATATCGATACAGCCCCGCGCCCCTTCGGGACGCTGTCGAACTGTTGCCCTAGTGACCCAAGGGCGTCGGTGGGGTCGTCGTCGGATCGGGGGCGGTCAGGCGGGCCGACAAGGACGGGTGGGCCGGCGTCGCCGCTTCCTTCGTCAGGGCGGCCACGATCCTGCGGGCCGCCAGGGGATCGGCCGGCAGCGTGTGCGCGGCGAACCAGCGGGCCGCCTCGGGCGCGGGGGACGGTTCGACGAACTCGGCTCCGGCGTAGTCGTCGAGCGGCGGGTCGTAGATGTAGCCCGCGACCACGCCGTGGCTCACCAGGCGTTCCACGAGGGTGTCGCGGTCGTGCACCAGGAGCGGGACCCGGAAGAGGGAGGGCGGGCCCTCCTGCGAGTTCCCCTCGCGCAGCGCCGGGGTGGCCCAGGTGGTGCCGGACAGCAGCGAGACACCGGCCCGGCGGCGGGCCAGGTCGCCGTCGAGCAGCGCCAGCCGCAGCTCCAGCTGTCCGCGTACCAGCACCCCGTGGCGGGAGCGGAAGCCGTGCAGGTCGACGCGGACCCAGGGCTCGTACGCGGTCAGGCTGGGCGCGTGGCGGGCGCTTCCGGCGAGGCGGGGCGCGTGCAGCGCCATGCGGAAGTCGTCGCGTTCCAGCAGGCCGAGACGCTGCATCGTGCGCCACGCGGGACGCACCAGATGGAAGGTGCGCACGGCGGACCGGGCCAGGGGGCGCAGCGTGGTGGCCAGGTCGTGGCCCAGGCGGCGCGGGGTGAGCAGGTCGTCGCGCAGCAGCTCCAGCTCGCGGCGGGTGCGGGCGTCGTCGACGGCCAGGAATCCGCCGGCCATCGCCGCGACATGCTTGGACAGGCTGAACGCCGCGGCCGTGCCGAAGGTGCCGATCGGCCGCCCGTCCACGTGTGTGCCGATCGCGTGGGCCACGTCCTCGATGAGCGGGATCCCCAACTGGTCGCAGCGGCGGCGCAGTTCGACGACCCGGTCCGGCAGGCCGTACAGGTTGGTGGTCAGCACCGCGTCGATGTCGCGCCAGGTGGACTCCGGTACGGCGGCCGGGTCGATGTTGCCGTCCCACTGGGACACGGGCGCTTGGACCGGGCGCAGTCCGGCGGCGAGGACGACGAAGAGGATCACGTCGTCGTTCACCGGGGACATCAGCACCCGCGCACCCGGCCGGCACCAGCGCCGCAGCGCCAGATACAGGGCCAGTCGGGCCGAGGGCGTGTAGACGCATTCGCGTCCGATGCGCCGTGTCATCATCGCGGCGAGCCGCGATCCGTACGGCATGGTCACCTCTTCCGTGGAAGGGTCCGGCGAAGGGTCGCCCGGAGCGTGCGGTACGCGCTCTCGAACGTCGTTCGAGGCCTGCGTGGGAGGGACGCGAGGCCGTGCGGGGCCAGGGCCACGGCGCCGGTGCGTGCGCGTGACGAAAGCGGGTTGCTGTTCGGTTCAGCGGGCTCCCGTGCCCGGTCGGTCCGGGCCGGAAGTGCGCAGCGTGCCGACGGTCTTCAGCAGCCGGTCGGCGGGCTCGCGCAGCCGGGGGTGGGCCAGGACCGTGTTGCGCAGTCCGCGCACCGGTCTGCGCCACATCCGGTGGGCGGCCGCCACCGGGTGCGGACGCACCGCGAACCCCTCCGCCACCCGCAGCTCACGGGTCTTCAGCCAGTCCTTGTACTCCTTCTCCCCGCGCCCCATGTCCATGAGCGTCACGCCGTCCCCGCCCGCGGCCTGAGCCAGCCGCAGATGCATCATCAGTCCGGGCGAGTAGTAGCCGAACTCGGGGTCGTACGCCGTGAACCAGGCCGCGAACACCGAGCGCGACCTCGGCCCGAAGTGCGCGGCGACCGGCCGGTCACCGGCGTACACCACGGACAGGATGCCGGTGAAGTGCTCCTCGCGGACCTGGAAGAGATGCTCGACGAGGTCGACGATCCAGGGTCTGGAGAACCGGTCCATCCGCCCGGTTCTGCGGTACTGGGCGGACTTCCAGCGCATGAGGGTGCGCAGCACGCGCGGGTCGCGCTCGTCGTAGACGAACCGCACCTCGCCCGCGTCCCGCCCGAGGCGGCGCTCCTTCTTCAGCGTCGTCTTGGCCAGCCCCGGGTAGGTGGCACGCAGCCACTCCGGGTAGCCGTCCTCGCCGGGTTTCAGGTCGAGCACGGGCGAGGCGAACGTGCCCGTGACGTACGGGCCGAACGGCTGCTGTTCCTCGACGAGGTGATCGAACTCGAACACGGACAGCCCGCACACCTTCAGCAGTTCACGGGTGTCCCAGGTGACCCCGGGCCGGTGCACCAGGGCCTGACAGTCGGACAGTCCCAGGCCGATGGCCCGGCCGACGCCGTAGGCGTTGCGCTCGTACGGTAAGAAGCCGACGGCCTCCCCGCCCTCGTGCAGGACCGCCACGTGCGCCCCTTTGCGGTACCTGCCGACCCCGAGCGCGAACTCCGGTGCCAGGAAAGGGTTGGCGTAGTCGGGCGATTCCTCCATCGCCCGGTGCCACGCCCGGCGTAGCTGCTCGTTCAGCTCCTCGGGTCTGTGAATCGTGATGGCGCTCGTGGATCGCATGACGACCGCTCCCCCCAAATACCCCCGAAGACGCGCTTTTCGGCGCGTCGCCACTGTGTCCCCCCATGTCGAACTTTGTGGCGAGGCTCAAACGTCGCGAAACAGTACGCACGCTGTCAAGGTGCCTGGTGAATCCTTTAGCAGTGCTTGGTGACCAGGGGGCGGCGACCGGTCAGCGGATGGCGACCAGGACGTGGCTGTCGCCGTACTGCCATACCGCACCGACGTGCCCGAAACCCGCCCGCCGCAGCAGCCGTTCATGTGCGGACACCGACAGGTGCGCCGCGCAGCCGGCCCCGGACGACGGCTGCCTGCGGCGGCGTGCGGCGAGCAGGTCGGTCAGCTCGGGGTCCGCCGCGACGGCCGTCCACCAGGAGTCCCAGTCCTCGTGCGCCAGGGCCCGCCCGCGTTCGGCCCGGCGGCGGCCGACGCATCCGGCGAGGGCGGCGAGCGCGGTGTCGTCGTGCGGGAAGTGGTCGCCGTTGACGAGGACCCCGCCGGGCCGCAGCAGGGCCGCGAGCTGACGGTAGAGGCGGTGCAGGGCGTCCGGGCCGAGGTAGTGCAGGGCCGTCGTCGACACGGCGGCGTCCAGCGGGCGGTCGAGCCGCAGGGCGCGCGTCCAGCCCGCCTCACCGATGACCGCGTCGACGTAGCGGGCGGCGTCCGCGTGGTGGGTGCGGGCGAGCTCCAGCAGCAGCGGGTCCATGTCCACGCCCACGATGTCCGCGTACGGCAGCCGCCGCGCCAGCCGGGCCGCCAGCGAACCGGGGCCGCAGCCGAGGTCGACGACGAGGGGCCGGCCGGTTCGGCCCGCGACGGTCTGCTCGACGACATCGGCGATCACCGTGAACCGCTCCTCGCGGTCCACGGCGTACCGCTGCTGCTGGAGTTCCCAGCGGTGCACCCATCGCTCCGCCGTCGCCAGGCTCAGCCCCATCCGGTCGTGCCACCTCGCCGTCTCGCACCCGACTCACCCTGTCGGCGCGACCCTACAGGTGGAAACGGTTCCCATTACGCCGGACGGCGTGGCGTCACCCGAGGGAGGCAAGGACGGTCAGCAGCCGGTCCACCTCCCCGACGGTGTTGTGGACGTGCAGGCTCACCCGCACGGAGCCCGTCTTCTCCCCCGCGCCGCCCTGGCAGTGCTGGTCGGAGCGGACCATGAAGCCATGGCTGAACAGGATGAAGCCGAGGTCCGAGGAGTCGATGGCGTGATGGCGCAGGGTGACGATGCCCTGGCGCCGCTGCACGGGTGAGTCGGCTGCCAGGCCGGCCTGGCAGCCGAGGATCTCGTAGGGGTCGAGGTGGCGCAGGCTCTCGGTGAGCCGTGCCGCGAGGGCGACGGTCCAGCGCTCGATCCGGTCGGTGCCCGCCGCGTCCAGCCAGTCCAGTGCGGCGGTCAGGGAGGCGATGCCCACGGTGTTGGGGGTGCCGGCCCAGCCGCCCGGCGCGAACTCCGGGCCGCGGGCCCCGCGGGCCCACACGACCCCGGTGCCGGGCAGGGCCATGGCCTTGTGGCCGGAGAAGACGACGAAGTCGACGTCGAGATCGGCCACCGACACCGGCAGATGGCCGACACTCTGGGCGGCGTCGAGACAGATGACCGCGTCCGGGCCGACGGCGCGGCGGATGCGGTGCACGTTCATGTTGGCGCCGTACACGTGGTGGACGTGGCTGACGGCGACGAAGCGGGTGCCCGGGCCTGCCAGTTCGGCGAGCTCGGTGTGGTCGTAGTCGCCCGACGCCCGCTGGTACGGCATCGGCCGCACGCCGATGTGCACGCCCTGCCCGGCCAGTTCCCGCTGGGCCTCCAGCCAGGGGGCGATGTTCGCCTCGTGGTCGGCGACGGGGACGACGATCTCGTCCCCGTCGGTGAGCAGCCGCGGCAGCCAGTCGCGGGCGACACTTCGCAGGCCCTCGGTGGTCCCGCTCGTGAAGTGCACGGTGGAGCGCTCCGGCGCGGGGTCGTCCAGGAACAGCTTGACCCGGTCGCGGGCCTCTTCGACCAGGCCGGTGGTCCGGTTGGCCCAGGTGTAGGTGCCCCGTCCGGCGTTGGCGTTGGTCGTGGTGAGGTAGGTGTGGACGGCGTCCAGCACGGCCTGTGGCTTCTGGGCGGTGGCCGCACTGTCGAGGTAGGCCAGTTCCGGGTGTGCGGTGATGATCGGGAACTGGGCGCGCAGGGCCCGCTGCCACTCCGCCAACTCCTCGACCGTGGAGAGGACTTGGCTGTCCGCCTCGGGAACGGTCATGGGTTCAGTCCCGCACCAGGGGTGCGCCCGCGTCGCGCCAGGCGATGATGCCGCCGGTCAGGCTGCGCACGTCCGGGTGTCCCATCCGGGTGAGCAGGGCGGCGTAGCGGGCGGACTTCTCGCCGACCGGGCAGGCCAGCAGGACCGGGCGGCTGTGGCTGAACGGCAGCCCGCCGTGCAGGAGTTCCTCGAAGAGTTCGTCGACGATGTTGACCGAGCCGTCGATGTGCAGGGCGGCGTAGGCGTGGGGGCCTCGCAGGTCCACGACGAGGGGTTCCCCGGTGGCGATCCACGCACGGGCGTCGGTGACGCCGATGGCCGGGGCGGTGCGGACCTCGGTGTCCGTCAGGTCGGCCGGGGAGTTGCCGCGGCGCGGGCGGCCGAAGAGGTCGGGGCGCCGGTGGCGGATGTAGCTCAGATAGCTCTCGACGCGGTCGCAGACGATGAACACGGCGGACTGCCGCTCCGTCAGATCGGCGTCGATGGCCCGGAGTCGGCGTGTCGCGCCGAAGTAGGCGGCACCTCCGGTGGGTCCGGCGAGGATGCCGCAGCGGCGGTTGAGGGTCAGCATGCCCTCGATCGCCTCGTCGGCGCTGACCGACTCGATCGTGTCGTAGGTGCCGGGGTCGAACAAACCCACCTCGTGCGCCTCGTCGATGGTGCGGATGCCGGGGACGAAGTCCGACTTGGCGGCGACGAGGCCGACGACCCGTACGGCGGGGTCGTGTTCGCGCAGGGCGCGGGCGACTCCGGTGGACGAGCCGGCGGTGCCCACGCAGGCGATGAACCAGTCCGGCGCCCCTCCGTCGAGGTCCTTGACGATCTCCGGTCCGGTGCCGGTGAAGTGGGCTTCGGTGTTGCGGGGGTTGAAGTACTGGTCGGTGTGCAGAAAGGAGCTGCCGGGCTCGGAGAGCGTGCGGTGGAACCGGGTGAGCGGGTCGTCGGTGGCGGTCGGGTCCAGGCATTCGCTCTGGCCGGGCAGTTCCTCGATCTCCGCGCCCAGCAGCAGGAGCAGGTCCTTGATCTCGGGGATGCGCATCCGGTTGGTGACGCTTTTGAAGGTCAGGCCGTGCATGCCCGCGAGGACGGCCAGAGCCTTGGCTGTGTTGCCGCTCGACAGCTCCACGACCTGGCCGCCCTCCTCGGGCGCGGCGGCGGACAGGTGCGGTCGTGCCATGTTCCAGGCGGCCCGGTCCTTCACCGAACCGAAGGGGTTGAGGAGTTCCAGCTTGGCGTACAGGTCGATGTTGTTCAGGCCGTGCACGGCCGGGTCGATGCGCACCAGCGGTGTGTTGCCGATGGCGTCGGTGATGCTGTCGTACCTCACTGCGCTCCCCCCACGGGTGTGGTCGGCCAGTACTGGTCGTCCAGGCACCAGCGCCATCTGTCGCCCTCCTGCCAGGCGGCGACCTTGCGCGCGACGGGCTGGTGCTGGGCACGGGTGGTGTGGAAGTCCATGCAGTAGCCGGCCGTGTTGACGAAGGCCAACAGGTCGCCGGGGGCCGGGCGACGGGGCAGGAAGACGGTGCGGCGGGTGATCAGGTCGGCCTCCAGACACAGATTGCCGAAGAGATGCGCGGGGACCGGTTCGGTGCCGGCGTCGGCCGGGTCCTTCGGGACGACCAAGGGGTCCATCAGCACCCCGTGGTCCTCCAGCGCCACGTCGTCGGCCTTCGCCGCGAGCCGTATGTGCAGGGGGCCGCCGGTCTCCTCCTTGCGCACCTCCAGCACCTTGGTCAGGGTCAGCCCGCACTGGTCGAGCAGGGCGCGGCCCGGTTCGGTGTGCAGGTCGTAGAGGTGCTCCAGGAGCAGGGCGGCCAGGGGACGGCCGCCCAGCGAGGCGGCGGGCCGGGAGAGCAGTTCGTCGAGGTAGCCGGCCGCGGCGACCGGACGGTGGGCGGGGTACAGGCCGAGCGCGCCGCGCAGGGTGCCCGCCTCGTTGCGCAGTCCGTAGCCGTGGCCGCCGTAGGTGAGGGGCGGGCGGATGCCCATGACGGCCTCGGTGAGTGCGGTCGTGTACCGCTCCCACTGGCCGCCGTCGGCAAGGTAGTTCACGCCGAAACCGCCCCCGATGTCGACGGCCCGGGGCCGGAGCCCTCGACTGCGGCACTCCTCCAGCACCCGCAGACAGCCCTCGAGGGCCAGGGCCTTCTCGGTCAGGCTCGTCGTGTCCAGGTGGTACGCCACACCGACCAGGTCGAGCACGTCGGCGTGCCGTTCGACGGCCTCCAGGAGCGGGGCCGTCTCCCGTACGGCGGTGCCGAATCGGCTGGGCCGGGTGAGCACCCGTACGCCGGACGCCTCGAAGCCCGACAGCCGGAGCAGGACACGGGCGCGGGACAGGGCGTGTGTGCGTACCAGCGCGGCGAGTTGTTCCAGCTCACCTCGCGTGTCGAGGCTGACGGTGACCGAGGTGCGGGCCGCAAGCCACAGGAACTCCGGGTTCTTCGGCCCGGTCGCCGTGATCCGGTCGGGCGTGAGTCCGGCGCCGAGGGCGTGCTGCAACTCCGCCAGCGAGGCGACGTCCACGCCGGCGTCCGTGGCGGCGAGCCTGCGCAGCAGGGCGCTGGAGCGGTTGGCCTTGTGGGCGAGGAACACCTGGCCGGAGAGATGGTGGGCGCCGTACACCGAGCGGAACTGCTCCAGGTTGTCGGCGAGTTGGTCCGGCACGAGCACGTTCAGGGGTGAGCCGAGGGCGTCCGTGAGGGTGTGCAGCAGGTCCGGGGAGTTCACCAAGGAGCGCAGCCGCGATTCCAGCCGCGGTTCGAGATACAAGGGCTGCCCGCCCATGCCCGGCCCTCCCCAGCGCTACGGGCCCGACACTCCGGGCGCTGACGACCACTCCCCGCGGTTTGCCGTATAGCTCCTTTCCCGGCATCCGGTGGTTTACGCCCTGTACCTGCACTGCTGGGCGGTACGTGAACAGGTGGGCCGAAAATCACCGGTGCCCGGCGCGCGGGTGTCGGCGCGGCCCCAAACGGCCTGTTCCGTGATAGGGACACTCCAGTCGACACGATCCATGGATGGGGTTGTTGTGCTCGGTAGGCGGATGGCGGTTGTGATGGTGGCCGGGCTGCTGGCGCTGGCCGGGTGCGCTGCAGAGAAGGGCGCGGCCGGGGCCGAGCAGACGGCCGTGACGGCCGGCGCTCCGACCGCCACGTCTCCCACGGCGTCCACCCCGGCCTCGGCGTCCCCCACGGCGTCCGCCGCCTCCTCGACGCCTCCCCCGGGGTCCCCCGACCCGTCGCCGGTCCCCGTCACCGGACCGGATCAGTTGCTGGTGACCATGGAGGTCACCGGCGGCTTCGCGGGCGTGCAGAAGGAAGTGGCGCTGCGCGGCGACGGCACCGTGCACACCGCGGACAAGGGCGAGCGCGCGGTGCGCCGCACCAGCGCGGCGCAGTTCACCGAGCTGCGTACCCTGCTCGGCGATCCGGCGCTGGCGGAGGTCTCCGACTTCACGAAGAACATGCAGGCCGCGGACCTGTTCCAGTACACGCTGCGGTTCGGCGGACGCACCGTGAGAACGGACCTGTCCGCCGAGCAGCCGGCGCTCGACCGCCTGGTCCACGCCCTGAGCGCATGGCTGCCGAAGTGAGCGCCCTCGGGTGCTCAGCCGCCCTGTCCGGCGATGTTGACCATCCAGGTGATGCCGAAGCGGTCCGTACACATGCCGAAGACGTCGCCCCACATCTGCTTCTCCAGGGGCACGGACACCGAGGCACCCGCGGACAGCTTCTCCCAGTAGCCACGCAGCTCGGCGTCGTCGTCGCCGCTCAGGCTCACCGAGATGTTGTTACCCGGCTTGTGGTCGTCCGTCGGGGTGTCGGCGCACATCAGGGTGAAGCCGTTCGGGGCCTCCAGCATGCCGTGCATGATCTTGTCGGCCAGCGGGCTGTCCTTCTGGCCGAACTCGGCGTACGTGTTGAGGTTCAGCGTGCCGCCGAAGACCTCCTTGTAGAACTCCAGCGCCTGGCGGGCGTCGCCGGCGAAGGTGATGTAGGGATTGAGACGCGAGGCCATGGTTCCTCCATGCGTAGGGCCGGAAGCCGACTGCAAGGAACGTAGCGCGGGCCACTGACAACGGCCCGCGCACACGGCCACATGGGGCACGGCTGCGGCTACAGCGTGCGCTCCAGACGGTCCGCGACCAGCTTCACGAAGCGCGCCGGGTCCTTCGGCTGGCCGCCCTCGGCGAGCACCGCCAGCGTGTGCAGCAGTTCGGCGGACTCGACGAGCCCCGAGCGGTCCTCGCGCTCCTTGTACGCCTGGTTCAGACCCTTCACCAGCAGGTGCTCGGGGTTGAGCTCCAGGATCCGCTTGGTGGCCGGCACCTCCTGGCCCATGGCCCGGTACATGTTCTCCAGGGCCGGCGTCAGGTCGTGCGCGTCCGAGACGACACAGGCCGGGGAGACCGTGAGCCGCGTCGACAGGCGCACCTCCTTGATGTCCTCGCCCAGCTGCTCCCCCATCCAGCCGAGCAGTCCGGCGTACTCCTCGGCCTGCTTCGCCCGCTCCCCGTCGGCCTTCTCGTCCTTCTCGCCGTCGAGGTCGATCTCGCCCTTGGCGACGGACCGCAGCCGCTTGCCCTGGTACTCGCCCACCGTGTCGACCCACACCTCGTCGACGGGGTCGGTCAGGAGCAGGACCTCGATGCCCTTGTCCCGGAACGCCTCCATGTGCGGGGAGTTCTCGATGCTCTGCCGGGACTCGCCGGTGATGTAGAAGATGTCGTCCTGGCCGTCCTTCATCCGCTCCACGTACTGGGTGAGCGTGGTCGGCTCGTCGTCGGCGTGCGTGGTCGCGAAGGAGGCGACGGCGAGGATCGCGTCGCTGTTCTCGGAGTCGGTGACCAGGCCCTCCTTCAGGACCGTGCCGAACTCCCGCCAGAACGTGCCGTAGCGCTCCGCCTCCTTGGTCATCATCTCCTTGACGGTGGAGAGCACCTTCTTGGTCAGCCGGCGCTGCATCATCCGGATGTGCCGGTCCTGCTGGAGGATCTCGCGGGAGACGTTGAGCGACAGGTCGGCCGCGTCGACGACGCCCTTGACGAAGCGCAGGTAGGGCGGCAGCAGTGCCTCGCAGTCGTCCATGATGAAGACGCGCTTCACATAGAGCTGGACGCCGCGCTTGTACTCCCGCGTGAACAGGTCGTGCGGGGCGTGCGAGGGGACGAAGAGGAGGGCCTGGTACTCGAAGGTGCCCTCCGCCTGGAGGCGGATCGTCTCCAGCGGCTCGCGCCAGTCGTGGCTGATGTGCTTGTACAGCTCGTGGTACTCGTCGTCGGACACCTCCTCGCGCGAGCGCGCCCAGAGGGCCTTCATGGAGTTCAGCGTCTCGGGCCCGGGCGCCTCGGCGTCGTCGCCGTCGCCGTCACTCGCGCCCGTCTCCTGCTCCATCCGGATCGGCCAGGTGATGAAGTCCGAGTACTTCTTGACGATCTCCCTGATCTTCCAGGGCGAGGTGTAGTCGTGGAGCTGGTTCTCGGGGTCGGCGGGCTTGAGGTGGAGGGTGACCGAGGTGCCCTGCGGCACGTCGTCGACGGTCTCCAGCGTGTACGTGGCCTCGCCGCGCGACGTCCATCGGGTGCCCTGGGACTCGCCGGCGCGCCGGGTCACCAGCGTCATCTCGTCCGCCGCCATGAAGCCGGAGTAGAAGCCGACCCCGAACCGGCCGATGAGGCCCTCGGCGCCGCCCTCGTCCTTGGCCTCCTTGAGCTCCTTCAGGAAGGTGGCCGTGCCCGAGTTCGCGATGGTGCCGATGAGCCGCCCCACTTCGTCGTACGACATCCCGATGCCGTTGTCCCGGACGGTGAGGGTCCGTTCGTCCTTGTCGATGTCGATCTCGATGTGCAGGTCGGACACATCGGCGTCGAGCGCGTCGTCCCTCAGCTTCTCCAGACGCAGCTTGTCGAGCGCGTCGGAAGCGTTGGAGACGAGTTCGCGCAGGAAGACATCCTTGTTCGAGTAGACCGAGTGGATCATCAGCTGCAGCAGCTGACGGGCCTCTACCTGAAACTCAAACGTCTCGGTCGGCATGGTTTTCGACTACCTCACAGGTCGACACGGGAACTGGTCGCAGTCACTGTAAGACACGAGGTCAGCGCGGAGTGCGGCGATCGGGACAGAGCCCTCCTCCCACTCGGTGCCGCGCCGCCCTGAGACATCACAGGCTGTCCCGCGCCCCGTTCGCTGCGAAGGTCGAAGGGCATCGACGATCGGCACGATCGAACGGAGGAGCCGATGCCCACTTCCCGCCTGCTCTCGACCCGGCGCAGGTCGGCGGCCGTCACGGGGGCGGCCGCGGTCCTGCTCGCCGGAGCCGGGCTGTTCACCGCCGCACCCGCCCAGGCCGCCCCGCGCCCCTGCCCCGGCGCGGGACCCGGCGACCCTGCCCGCTGCGCCCAGGTGATCGGCATCGACCCGGGCTCGTCCCTGGTGATGCGCACCGAACCCCGCTACGGCGCCGGGGAGGTGGCCCGCTACGGCAACGGTCAGTGGCTGGAGGTGTCGTGCTGGACCACCGGAGACCCGGACGCCGACGGCCATGGCTACCGCTACTGGATGCAGGTCTCCACACCCAGGTCCTGGGGCTATGTCAACGACTGGTACCTCGACACGGGCGGCCCGGACACCTGGAAGTCCCGGCTCCCCCAGTGCCGCTGACCCCGACGAACCGGAAGGAACGCTCATGACCCAGCCCGAGCGCCTGCGCGCTCTCGCCCTGACGGGTGCCGTGCTCACCGCCGCCGCGTCCGCCGTCCTCACCGGCGCGGGCCCGGCTGGCGCCGCGATCCACACCTGCAGCATCTCGGGCGACCGGACCCAGTGCGCCTACGTCACCGGCATCGACGCCGGATCCCACCTGGCCGTGCGGACCGCACCCCACTACAGCGCCCCGAAGTCGCCCGTCTTCGGCCAGTACCACAACGGCGACGAGCTCGGCCTCATCTGCTGGACCACGGGCGACCCGGACGCGGACGGGCACGGCTACCGCTACTGGATGCGCGTCGACAACGGCATCGGGGACGGCTACGTCAACGACTGGTACCTCGACACCGGCGGCCCGGACACCTGGAAGTCCCGGCTCCCGCAGTGCTGAGCCGCGGCCCGTGGCTCACACGAGGTGGGCGAACACCACGAGGTTCGCGGTGTAGTCCTTGACCTGTCGGTCGTAGTCGCCCGCGCAGGTGATGAGGCGGACCTGGGCGCGGGGGGTGTCGGCGTAGACGCGGTCGCTGGGGAAGTTGTCCTTGTCGAAGGTCTCCACGCTGTCGACCTCGAAGGACGCGCTGCGCCCGTCGGAGCGCACCACCTGGAAGCGGTCGCCCTTCGCCAGCCCGCCGAGGTTGGCGAAGACCGCGGCCGACGTGGCCGTGTCCACGTGCCCGGCGATGATCGACGTGCCCGGCTCACCGGGGGAGACCCCGTCGGCGTACCAACCGACGAGGTTGGTGTTGTCGGCCGGCGGGGGTTCGAGCCGGCCGGCCGGGCCGATGGCGAGGTCGGTGAAGGGCGCGTTGACCGAGACCTTGGGGATGAGGAGCCTGAGCGGCCGGGCCCGGGGCAGATGCTTGCCCACGGGTCGCGAGTCGGGGGACGTCGCCCGATCCCGCGCGGGGGCGTGCGACTCGTTCTCCCCGAGGGCGTGCCGCTCGGCCGAGGCGGCGCGCGGCGCGCCGTTCCCTCCGGAAGCCGCGTCCTCGCCGCCGCTCAGGGTGACCGCCAGGACCATCATGGCGATCGCGCTCCAGAACGTCGCCATGGCCACCCGCCTTATCCGCCGCGAGGTGGCGGAGCCGGTGGGGTCGGGCGGGGCCGGATCGGTGTCGGGGGAAGGGGAACGGCCGGCGGGCATCGGGCAACCACCTCACTCAGGCACGGCAGCGAGCACACGGAAGGGGAACAACCGGCGGGGCCGCCGCGATGCGCGGCGCACGCGCGACGGCCACGGCGGCTGTGTCATCGGGCATGGTCAGGCCGTGGTTCCGGAGGCCTTCTTACGGCGCACGACGTACGCACCGGTACCGGCGACGGCGAGCGCGGCCAGCCCCGTGGCGGTCACACCCGACGAGGCGAGGCCGCCACCGCCCGTGTGCATCCCGCCGTGCGGCTTGTCGTGGCCGGAGCGCCAGGACTCCTCGTCGTGGTCGCCGCCCCACGAGTCCTCCTCGTCGCCCTTCCACGAGTCCTTGCCGTGGTCCTCCTCGCCACCCCAGCTCTGCTCGTGGCCGCCCTCCTTGCTGCGGTAGCTGTCCGGGTCGTGCTTCGGGTCCTTGCCACCGCCCCAGTCGTCGCCGTTGGTCACGGCGGCCAGCGCTCCGCCACCCGTGTGAATCGCGCCACGCGGTCCGTCGTGGTCGCCCTTCTCCTCGTGCTCCTTGCTGTAGGACTGGTCGTGGTCCTCGGACTTGCCGTGCTCCTCGGACTTGCCGTGCTCCTTGCCGTGGTCCTCGGCTTTTCCGTGCTCCTCGGACTTGTCGTGCTCCTTGCTGTGGGAGCTCTCCTCCGGGTCCCAGTCACCCATGGTGACGGCGTAGGCGGCGGGTGCGATCGCCAGCGCGGCCGCGGCCGTCGCGGTGGCGAGCAGCATGCGAACAGAGCGCATAGGTGAATCCTTCCGTCATGGCCTGGGCGGTTGACGCTTCATCACCACTGGAAGCCAGGCCTTGACGTGATCCACCGTCATTCATGTCTTTCGGACGCACCATCCGAAGCGATCACTCGGGTTACGAGCACACCCTGACGGCCCATGTCCACACGCCGCGCCGCTCGGGGGCGTCGTATTCACCCGTCGAGGTTTGCGCCGCCCCGAAGTGGTGAGACGCGTGGGATGTCACAGCCCGTCGCCACCGCCACCGCCCGCGATCGCCCCGCAGGGCCGTCACCTGCGCCTTCGAAGCACCGGGACGCCTTCTTCGACAACGCCAAGTACGCGGCGATCGTCCTGGTGGCCGTGGGGCACGCGTGGGAACCGCTGCGCGACGGCAGCCGGACCGTCTCCGCCGTGTACATGCTGGTGTACGCCTTCCACATGCCGGCGTTCATCATCATCTCGGGCTATTTCTCCCGCAGCTTCGACGGCCGCCCGGAGCAGCTGAAACGCCTGGTCACCGGCTTGATCGTGCCGTACGTCGTCTTCGAGACCGCGTACACCCTGTACACCCGTTGGACGGATCAGGTGCCGGACCGGCCGATCAGCCTGCTCGACCCGCTGTATCTGACGTGGTTCCTGGTGGCGCTGTTCGTGTGGCGACTGACGACGCCGCTCTGGAAGCGGGTGCGTCTGCCGCTGCCGCTCGCGCTGGCCGTGGCGATGCTGGCCACGCTCTCGCCGTCCATCGGCAACGACCTGGACCTACAGCGCGCCCTTCAGTTCCTGCCGTACTTCGTGCTGGGGCTGTCCCTGAGGCCCGAGCACTTCCGGCTGGTCCGGCGCCGTGCGGTGCGGATCGCGGCGGTACCCGTGTTCGCCTGCGCCTTCGCGGTGGCGTACTGGGCGGTGCCGCGGATGACCGGCGGCTGGTTCTACCACCGCGACAGCGCTGAGGAGCTGGGCGCGCCCCAGTGGTACGGGGTGGTGATGACGCCTGTGCTGTTCGTCTGTTCGCTGGTGCTGGTGGCCTGCTTCCTCTCCTGGGTGCCCGGCCGGCGGATGTGGTGCACGGTGCTGGGCACGGGCACCCTCTACGGCTATCTGCTGCACGGTTTCGTCGCGCAGGGCTCCAAGTACTGGGGCTGGTACGACCCGGCCTGGATCCACCGGCCGCTCGGCGCGGTGGCCGTCACCCTGGTGGCCGCCGCGGTGGTGACGGTGCTGTGCACGCCGCCCGTCCGGCGGGTCCTGCGGGGTGTGGTGGAGCCGGAGATGCGATGGTTGTTCCGTAATAATCCGGACAAATCAGGCAAGGAACGGGTCCCTGTCGTGCGGGCCTGACTCCCGTCAGGGCTCGCTCACCAGTCCTGTGATGTGCGAGGTAACGGTGTCGAGGATGTCGTTCCAGGCCCCCTCGTCGCCGAGCACCAGATAGTTCAGGGTCAGCCCGTCGGTCATCGCGGCGAGGTAGCGGGCCAGCACCGGAGCGGGGACGCGCAGCCGCAGGCCCATCGTCCGCCCCAGTTGGTCGATGAGGTCGGCGTAGGTCTCGGCGTACAGCTCGTACTGCCGTCGCGCCAGATGCTCGAATCCGGGCTGGCGCAGGGCGTACTGCGCCAGCTCATAGGTGAGCATGTGCTCGTCCGGGTGGGCCCGGACGTGGTCCCAGTACGCCTGGAACCCCGCCCGGACGGTCTCCTCCAGGGTGCTCCGGGGCCGCAGCGCCTCCTTCACCAGCGTCACGTAGTGGCCGGTGATGGTGGTGATGACGGACTCGATCAGCTCCTGCTTGGAGTCGAAGCAGTAGTGGAAGACGCTCAGCGAGACGCCCGCCTCGGCGGCGATGGACCGGGTGGTCGTCCTGGGGACGCCGTCCCGGGCCATCGCCCTGATCGCCGCTTCGGTGAGCTGTCGCCGCCGCTCGGCGGACGGCAACCGTGCCATGGAGTGCCTCTCGTGGGGGTCAGCTGCTGTGGACGCCGACCTCGTAGAGGGAGTAGCCCCAGTCGGTGCCGCGCTGCTGGCCGTGGACGCGTACGTACCTGGCCGGAGTGCCGGTGAACCTGGCCGTGTCCAGGCCGCCGTCACCGGCGGTCGTGGACCAGGCGGTCCGCCAGTTCACGCCGTCCGTGGAGAGCTCGATGCGGTAGGCCTTACCGTACGCGCGCTCCCAGTCGAGGGTCACCCGTTTGACCACGCGGCTGGAGCCGAGGTCGACCTGGAACCACTGGTCGTCGCTCCAGTCGCTGGCCCAGCGGGTGCCGCCGTCACCGTCGACGGCCCGGCCCGGCTGGTAGCTCGTGAACAGGCTCCACTCCGAGGAACTGGCGGACGTGGCCGCGCCGCGGGCGAGGTTCAGCCCCGCCTCGTGGCCCTCGGAGGCCGCCCAGGTGTCGAGGTAGGACTCGGCGCCCCGGAAGAGGTCGTCGACCACGTCCTGGCCACCGACCCGGCGGATGTCCTCGATCCAGTCCGGGACGAGGCCGTAGTGGGCCGCGCCGTCGGTGTTGAGGTCCCAGGTGCGCTGACCCGTGGTCTGCCGGTCGATGACGGAGCCGCCGTCGGTGCTCTTGAACGGGTACGTCACCTTGTTCGGGGCGTCCGCGCCACGCGGGCCGGGCCAGCCGCCGACGCCGTTCATGTCGGTGCCGTAGCCGTAGCCCACGCCGTACTTGTCGCGCAGGGCCTCGGTGCGCTTCGCCTCCGAGATGAAGCCCTCCGAGCCGTGCATGTACTGGGCGATGAAGCCACCGAGGCCGTAGACCCGCTCGGTCCAGTCCATGTCCATCCAGCTGTGCGAGGACAGGACGCCGGGGTAGGACGCGGACTCGAAGATGTCGAGCGCCCGGCCTGCGGCCTTGACACTCATGTGGTCGATCTCCAGCATCATCCCGCGGTTCATCATGCCCCGTACGGCGTACTCGCCGAGGCCGGTGAGCCCTCTGACGTTGCACTGCGCGTCCGCGTCGTAGGACGGAACCTCCACGCCGGCCGGGAGTTCCTTCTCCGCCTCGGCCGCGGTGGCGTTGCCGATCGGGTTGTCGTGCTGCGGGCCCTTGCAGGTCTCGGTCTTCCAGAAGGTGCCGGTCGACAGGAACTGGCCGACGTTGATGGCCGTGCCGAGCCCGCCGGAGTCGAAGCGGACGCCGCACAGGGCGTTGTCGAACTTGTGGCACAGGAACATGCTGCGCACGCCCAGCGAGTACAGCTCGTCCAGGCCCTTGTCGATGTCCTCCTTGCTGCACTGCGCGATGTCGAGGATCTGCTTGCAGCCGAAGGGCTCGGAGGTCTCCACGCCGAGGACGACCGCCAGCTTGCCCTGCTCGATGACCTGCCGGGCCTGCGCGCTGTCGGTGACGATCCGGAACCAGCCCTTTCCGGTGCCGCCGTACATCTTGTCGATGAAGGCCTGCATGTCGTACGTCAGCTTGGCCTGGAGCCGGATCGACGTCATCTCGTCGCAGCTGCGGTCCTTGAAGAAGTACACCGAGCAGATCACGCCGTTGGTGACGAGGTCGTTGACCAGGACGCGCTGGCCGCCGCGCCAGGCGCGTTCGACCCAGGTGTAGTAGTTCTGCTGGTGGGTCAGCGAGTCATGGGCGGGCCAGTCCTTGAAGGTGGGCCAGCCGACCGGGTCGTGCTTGCCGTCGCCGCCGTTGGTGATGAAGTCGAAGATCGCGAGCGAGCCGTCCGGGTAGTGCTCGGGACAGTCCTTGAGGGCATCGGCGACGCCCTGCTCGGAGAACGGCTTTCCGCAGATCAGACGGCCGCCGAAGGCCTCGTTGGAGAAGATGTGGTCGTGCGCGTCGACGAACCCGCGGACCTCGCCCTTGGCGTTGGTGCCGGTGAAGGGCTCCCCCGTGACGTTGATCTGGGAGTCGGGCGCGGGCCGTGCGGTCGGGTCCCACCAGTTGGTGCCGGCCGCCGAACTCGGGGTGGGTCCGAGCGCGATGGACAGCACGAGCAGGAGGAGCGACACCACGGTGACGTTCTTGCGTCTGCGGTACGGGCGTCCGGCAGTGGTCACAGCCCACGTCCCTCGGTCGACGGGAAAGCGGGGTCGATTGTCATGACCTCGCAATATGTGCGACGAGGATGGCCACTGACGCATGACGAGTCAAGGGTCCGGGACAAATGACCTACTGACCGGTCACAAGTGAGGCGCCGACGGGGAGTCGGCTCAACTCGGGTGCGTGACGCGGATCTTCGACTGACCGTGCGGGAGTTCCTCCCAGTCCGTCATGAAGCGGGCCCGCAGCCCGTGCCGCTCGGCGAGTGCCGTGAGGGTCTCGGTGCGGTAGTAGAAGTCCTCCCGCAGGACGTGGTGCTCCTCGCCCTCGGTGCGGTCGAAGGTGAAGTCGAACCAGCCGCCCGGCGCCAGCACCCGGCCGACGTTGGCCAGGCACTCCTCGATGACCGGCAGCGGCGAGTGCGAGAAGACGCTGTGCGCGTGCACGACATCGAAGTGGGCCTCCGGCAGGAACCGCAGCGTCAGGTCGCGCACCGGGGTGAGCGTGGGCAGCCGCTGCTGGAGACCCATCGTCACGACGGTGTCCTGCGCGGCGAAGAGGATGTCGGGTGAGATGTCGATGCCGTAGTAGTGGCCGGGCTCCAGGTGCCGGATGAACCGCCAGCCGCCGCGCAGGTTGCCGCAGCCGATCTCCAGCATCCGGTGCCCGGGGCGCAGGCCGTGGCCGACGAGGTAGTCGAACTGCATCTCCCCCAGCGCCAGCCACCGCTCCCGGTTGTGGCTGCCGACGGCCGCGTCCGGGTCGGCCCGGGTGTCGGAGCGCATCACGGCCCGGTAGTAGGAGACATGGTCCGGGTGACGGCGGCGCAGCCATATGTCGCGGGCCGAGCGGGCCAGATGGCGGGGCACACGGTCGGGGTGACGCAGCGCGTAGGCCAGGCGGTGACCGAGGGCCGCACGGTTCACGGTGAGGTTCTTGGCCGGCATGGGGATCCTGCCTCCCTGGGGTCGGGGTACCACCGAGGATGCGCAAGACGGTGCCGGGACGCCACAGGTGCGGGCCGGCGGGCAGAGTTCGGTCGCGGGACGCACCGGCACCGGGTGCGGACGAAATGTCGGCCGTATGGGTGAGGAATGTGATGCGGGGAGGGGTCCCGACGAGGTGTCAGTAACGTCGCCGACGTGGCGTACGTATACGTGATCAATCGTGAAGAAGAGCCCTCCGAGTCGGTGACGGGGCGCTATCACAGCGCCCGGTCGGGGAGGCTGCGCTGGTTACGGCCGCGCTCGCGGCGACTGTTCCGCCGGGGGACCGTGCGGCATGCCCGCTGGCGGGCGAACGGTGACCCGGCGGACCTGCGGGAGGCGCTGAGAGATCTGTCCGAGGCCGCCTGGGGCCGTGCGCTGACCGTGCGTGACATGGACCGCAGGCCGCGCCACTGGGCCGCCTACGCGAACAACTTCGGCGTCGCCCTGCTCGACGAGTATCAGCGCACCGAGAAGACGCAGGTCCTCGACACCGCCGTCGTCTTCCTGCGGGAATCGCTGGCGGCCCTCACCGAGGACAGCCCGGCACGGGCCAGGGCCCTGACGAATCTCATCGCGGCGGTGACGGCCCGCGCGGACCTGCCCGAGGAGGCCGAGGACCTCCCGGACCTCTCCGGGCTGCAGCGCGACCTGAGCGAGACCACGTCGGCTCCGGCCCTGGCCCGGCTCGCGGCCGCCTCCGCGTACGGATACGCCGCCGCCGACCGGGACGGACCGGCCGCCGGACTCGACGGACTCGGCGCCGCCGTCGAGCTGTTGCCGCGGGCGGCGTGGTGGGGGCACAGCCGCACCACCCGGGAGGACGTGCTGGCCGACCACACCGGCCTCGCGACCGACGCGGCGGCGTGCGCGATCGAGGCCGGCCGGCCCGCCCGCGCGCTGGAACTGCTCGAAGGCGGCCGTGCCGTGCTGTGGCAGCAGTTGCTGCGCACCCGTGCCGACCGGACCAGGCTGTACGAGGTGGCGCCGCGGCTGGCCCGGCGGATGGACAAACTGGCGGCCACCCTGGAACGGGACGGCGGTATGCCCGCCGACCGGCGGATGGCCCTGGTGCACCGCTGGGAGAAGCTGGAGGACCGGGCGCAGGCGAGGTCGCAGCGCGAGTGGACGGCCCTGGCGGGGCGGGCTCAACAGGCGCTGCCCGACGCGGTCTTCACGCTGCCGGCCTTCGGTGCGGATCTGGCGCCCGCCGGTGCGGAGGGGCCGGTCGTGGTCGTCAACGTCAGCCGCCTCGGGTGCGCCGCGCTCATCGTCGAGGACGGCACTCGGGAGCCGCGCACGGTCGCTCTTCCCGACCTCACCCACGACGAGGCCCACGCCCGCGCCCGGCGGTACGTCGCGGCGATGGCCGACGGACAGGAGGACGGCCGCGAGCAAGTCGTCGGCGAGACCCTGGAGTGGCTGTGGCGCGTGATCGCCGAACCGGTCCTGCACGCCCTCGAAGGAGGCGCGGAGCACGACGGCGAGTCCCGGCCGCGCCTGTGGTGGTGTCCCACGGGACCGCTGGCCACGCTCCCGCTGCACGCGGCGGCCCGGCAGACGCCCGGGGAGCCGTCGGAGGCCGCCGGTGCCGGTGTGCTGGACCGGGTCGTCCCGTCGTACACCCCGACCCTGCTCGTGCTGGTGCGGGCCCGTGAGCAGCGGGGCGTTGCCGAGCGGAGCGAGGAGCATCGACTGCTGCATGTGACGGTGAGCGAGGCCGCCGGGCAGGCGAGCCTCCCGGGTGTCGCCCGCACGAGCGCCCATCTGGCGGAGCTGTTGCCGGCGGACCGGCGCACCTCGCTGGAAGGGGCGGCGGCCACCCGCGAGTCGGTCCGGGCGCAGTTGGAGCGACATCTGTGGGCCCACTTCGACTGCCACGGCGTGCAGGACCTCGACCAGCCCTTCCTGGGCGGACTGGTGCTGCACGACCGGACGCTCACGGTGGCGGACCTCGCCGGGATCCGGCACGACCGCGCCGAGTTCGCCTTTCTGGCGGCCTGTTCGACGGCCGTCGGCGGCACCCGGCTCCCCGACGAGGTCATCACCCTGACGTCGGCGCTTCAGCACTCCGGATACCAGGAGGTCATCGGCACGCTGTGGTCGGTGCCCGACCGGTCCGCGGTCCGGGTGACCCGCACGCTGTACGACCAACTGGCGCTGGACGGGCGGCTGTTGCCGTCGCGGAGCGCGCGTGCTCTGCACAAGGCGGTGTGCGCGGAACGCGAACGGCTGCCCGAGCACCCGAGCGCCTGGGTACCCTTCCTGCATGTGGGGCTGTGAACCGCCCATGGATCACGACGAGTTGCTGCGGCACCGGATCCTCTACGTCGACGGCGCCGTGGACGACGACCTCGCCAACCGTGTGGCGGCCCGGCTGCTCCTGCTGGACCGCGAGAGCCCGGCCGACGTCACGATGTACATCAACTCCGCCGGGGGCTCGGTCGGCGCCGGGATGGCCGTGATCGACACGATGCGGTACGTCTCCTGCGATGTGGCCACCTGCGCGATCGGCGTCGCCGCCGGGATGGCGCAGTGTCTGCTGACGGCGGGCGCCAAGGGCAAGCGCGGCGCGGTGCCGCAGGCCCGGATCCTGATGCTCGCGCCTTCGCTCGAAGGAAGCGGCGCGGTCGAAGAGGCGGGCCGTGACGAGGCGTTGGAGCGGACCCGGCTCCAGGTCTCCGCCATGCTCGCCGCGGACACCGGGCAGACCGCCGAGCGGATCCGGGCGGACTGGGGGCCGCACGCGTGGTTCACCGCCGAGGAGGCCCGTGCGTACGGCCTCGTCGATCACATCGCCGCCCCGCGGCCGGTACCCCGCCCGGCCCGGCCGGCCGCCGCGTCCCTGGAACAGGGCGTACGGCGTATGGCGGTGGACGTCCTTGCGGACGTGCTGGTGTGGCGGCTGGGGCGGGACCGGTGGGAGGCGGTCGGGCGAGGCCTGGACGCCATGCGGCGGGCGCTCGCGGCCGGGGACCCCGCCGGGCTGCGGCGGGCGGTGGCGGACGTGGAGATGGCCGGCCCGCACCGCATCCTCGGGCTGGAGGACTCGGCGCTGCTGCCGCTGCCCGAGCGGCACCGGGAACGGGTCAACGAGCTCATCCACCAGCTGGACCCCGAGCCGCCCGAGCAGGGCCGACAGGCCTTCCCGGACGACGACTTCACGGCTTGTGGAGATGCCGGTGCTCCAGGCTGAGGCGCTCGGCGTGCATCTGTTCTTCGTCACCGGAGGGGAGCGGCAGGAGGACGCCCTCGCTCTGCTGCGGGAGACCTGGGAGCGGTGCGGCACGGTGCTGGGCATGACGGAGCCGGTGGGTCGGGTCGGCGTCGGCATACGGCCCGAGGGCGGCTGGGAGGCGCTGGCGGACGGGACCGGGACAGGCACCGGTGCGGGTACGGGGGCCGCAGGGCTGCTCGCGGCGCGGGGGCGACCGGGTCCGGGACTGCGCCAGGCGGCCCTGCGCCGGGAGCACGACGTGCTGTGTCTGTCGGTCATGCTCGCGCCGGACGCCGCCGAGGGGCTCGGCTGGGCGGAGCTGGACGCGCTGTGGTCGGCGGCCCTGCCGGGCGGAGCGACGACGGAACGGCCGGGCAGCGGGCTCCTGGGGTCGGCCCGGCTGTATCTCGCGCGGCCGGCCGCATCGGACGAGCGTCCCTCGCCGGACCCGGACGGATGGCTCACCGAGGCCGTACGCACGCGTGTGCCCGCCGATCCGACCGCGCCGGACGCTTGGGCGGACGCGGGCACGGCCGTCCGTCAGGGCTTCGCGGTGTGGGAGGCCTCGGCGGCCCGGGACACCCGGGCCGCACGGCGCCTGGTCGTGATCGCCGCGCGGGACCGCGATCCCGAGCTGACGGCCTGGACGTGGACGACCCGGGCGCGCGGACTGCCGCCCTTCGCCCGGTACCTGCTGCACGCGGCCAAGATCCGCTATCAGCTGCGGGTCCGGGACGCGGCCGGGGGCATCGGCCGGCTGCGCGCCGACACGGACACGGCCATCACCCGGCTGCTGGCCCTGACCGCCGATCCGCACGGCCCCAGTCGCCGGTCGGACCTGCTGCGGGCCTCCCATGTTCTGGTCGGCCTGCAGACGCGGGAACGCGGCCTGGTCGACCGTTCCACCCGGATCCGGGAGATGGGCCGCACGGTCGAGATCGCCGCCGCCAATCTCGCCGCCCTGTGCCAGGACCCCGCCACAGGCGGGCCGTTCGCGGACGACCGGGCGCTGGCGGAGTGGTTCGTCCAGCGACTCGACGACGAGGCCACCTACCTGGAAGCGGCCCTGCGGCGTGCCGAGCAGGTCGGCGCGCTGGCCGATCAGTCGCTCCAGCGCACGCTCCAGCGGCGCCAGGAGACGGTCAACCTCGGTCTCACCGGCGCGATCGGCGCGATCCTCATGAGCCTCGCCGCCGTCCAGTCCCTGCAGTACACGGTGCCGCTGCCCGGCCCGGTCAAGCCGGCCGTCGTGACCGCCCTGGGCGCCCTGGCCCTCGTCGCGTCGCTCGTCGTCCTGCGGGCCGTGGCACCGGGCCGACGCTGGTCGCTGACGCTCCTCCGGCTGGGCGTGGCCGCGCTCGGCGCGGCGCTCGGCTGGACGGCGGCCGCGGCGGGAGGCGGCGCGCCGAGCCCGGGCTGGACCTGGCTGTGCGCGGCGGCCGGGGCGGCGACGGCCCTCGGCATCGCGGTGACGGCGACGAACCGGGGCGACCCACGGCAGTAGCCGCGGTGCGGTCGCCGCGCGAGAGGACGTACGGGTTTCGAGGCGTCGGACGGCCGACGACCGGGGAGGACAGGATGAGTCACAGCAGCCCTTGGCACGGCGGGGACGGCTCGCGGCGGTTCGAGATCCAGCGGGCGAGGCCGGTCGCCTCGGGCACTCCGCATCCGAGGCCGCCGGGTGACGGCTACCGCCCGCGCGGGGCCCCCGACTATCTGGCCTCGTGGAACCCCAGGAAGCTGTTCCAGGAAGGCATGGCCGCGCACGCCCGGTTCAAGACCACCGGCAACCGCGTCAGCCTGCGGCAGAGCATCGCCAGGTTCCGTCGGGCCGTCGAGCTCACGGCCGACGACGGCCGCCAACTGGCCGTCTGCTCCAACAACCTGGGCGTCGCCCTGCACGACCGTCACAAGCTGGAACGGGGCTCCGGCGAGCCCGGACCCGACGACCTCGACGAGGCACTGCACCACTTACTGCGCGCCTGCAAGACCTTCCCCCAGGGCTCTCCCCGCCATGCAATGGCCCTCAGCAGCCTCTTCCTCGCCCTGGAGGACCGGCTCGCACTGCCGCAGCCGCTGCCCAGGGACCTGCGCCGCCGGCTGCCCTCGCTCCGGGACCTGCGCGGCCGGGTGGGGCGCACGCCGGGTGTGGAGGTGCTCGTACGGCTGAGGGCGGCGTACGACAGCGGGACGGCCGCGGCGAGCGAGGAGGGGCCGCGGGCGGGGCACGACCAACTGGCCGGCGCGCTGCGGCTGCTGGTGCGGGCCCTGTACCCGGCGCAGGAGCAGGCCCTGGACGTGCTGGCCGCGTTCCCCGGTCTGGCGTCGAAGGCCGCGGCCTGTGCCCTGGCCGCCGACCGGCCGGCCCGTGCCGTGGAACATCTGGAGCAGGGCCGGGCCCTGCTGTGGCGGCAGCATCTGCGCACCCGCTCCCTGCGCGAGGAGGTCCGGGAGCGTGCGCCGGAGGTCGCCGAGGAGATGGACCGGGCCCACACCGCGCTGGAGCCGCGGCTCGACACGCCCACCGGCAGCCCGCGTTCCCGCATCACCCCGCACGACATCCGGATGGCCGGCCTGGACGGCGACGACCGGAGGCTCGCCCGGCTGCTGGGCCGGCTGGGCGGAGCGCAGCGGCCCGAGTCGCCGTCGGCGAGCCGTGCCGAGGAGGACTGGCGGGCGCTGACGCGGCGCACCGCGCTCTCCGGCCTGACGTACATCGAGCCGGACTACGACAGGGACCTCGCACCCGCCGCCGGGGAAGGCCCCCTCGTCTACGTCAACGTCAGCCCGTGGCGCTGTGACGCGCTGATCGTCCGGCAGGACGGCGACGGCCCCGAGCACGTCCCGTTGCCCGACCTGACCGCCCAGGACGCCCAGGACCGGGCGCTGACCTATCTGGCCGCGATGACCGAACTCTCCGGGGAGGAAAGGGAGGACACCGTCCTGGACGTCCTGGACTGGCTGTGGCGCACCGTCGCGGCGCCCGTCTTCCGGGCCCTCGACCTGCCCTCCCCCGGCTCCCGCATGTGGTGGATCCCGACGGGCCCGCTCACCACGCTCCCGCTGCACGCCGCGGGCAGCCGCGGGGCCTCCCCGGAGGACGGGTCGTCCGTGCTCGACCTGGCCGTCTCCTCGTATGCGCCCACCTTGCTGGACCTGGTGCACGCCCGTGCGGTCCGCGACGAGCCGGAGGCCGTTCCGTACGGCAACCGCCGGCTCCTGCTGGTCGCTCCCCACCCCGAGCTCCTGCCCGGCTCGGCACGGATCCGCGCGCACTTGGAGGCACGGTTCGGCCCCGAGGACCGCACCGTGCTCAGCGGCCCCGAGGCGACCCGTGCCCGGGTCCGTGACGCCCTTCCGAAGCATGCCTGGACCCACTTCGACTGTCACGCCGAACAGGATCTGGACGACCCGCTGCGCAGCCGCCTCTCCCTGCACGACGATCCGCTCACCCTCACCGACCTGATCGAACTGCCCTCGTCCCAGGCGGAGTTCGCCTTCCTCGCGGCGTGTGCGACCGCCGCGGGCGGCGAGCTGGTGCACGACGAGTGGATCAGTCTCGCCGCAGCCCTGATGTACTCCGAGTTCCAGGCCGTCATCGGCACCCTGTGGCCGGTCTACGACTCGCCGACCGCACGCATCACGAGGAACGTGTACGACCGTCTCGCCGCCGAGGAGGAGCGCCCTCTCCTCTCGCACGTCCGCAGCGCTCACGCCCTCCAGGCGGCCCTGCGCGAGGAGCGGCTGCGGCTGCCCGAACACCCCAGCGCCTGGGTGTCGTTCGTCCACTACGGCGTGTGAGCAGTCTGGACCAATGCCTCCCGATCCTCCATGATGACGCCGCCATGACAGGCCGGTTTCCGGCGGCGCTGCCCTGCAAGAACACACAGCCCTCGGGAGGGTGACCGTGCGCGGATCCATGGTGGGAGCGACCCTCACCGCCGTACTCCTTCTGGTCCCGTCGGCGAACCTCCCGGAGGCCGCCGCCGCTGCCGGACCGCGGCCGGCCGCGGAGCCCGCCGCGGTGTCGCAGGCGGAGGACTGGACGCCGCCCCTGAGCACCCGGGGCCGCTGGATCGTCGATGCGGACGGAGACCGCTTCAAGCTGCGCTCCGGCAACTGGCACGGCGCCAGCGGCACTTGGAACGGCTCCGGCGACACCGAGGACGACGCCAACCACCACGCGGGCGAGAACTCCGGACGGATGCCGCTCGGCCTGGACCGGGCCCCTATGGCGGAGATCGTCGCCGGGTTCCGGGAGATCGGGATCAACAGCGTCCGGCTGCCCTTCTCCAACGAGATGATCCATGACAGCCGCCCCGTCACCGACGACTCCGTGGCGGCAAACCCCGCCTTGCGCGGGAGCACCCCGCTCCAGGTGTACGACGCGGTGGTGCGTGAGCTCACCGGGGCCGGTCTCGCGGTGATCCTCAACAACCATACGAACACCACGCGTTGGTGCTGCGGAGTGGACGGCAACGAACGCTGGAACGCGAGCCGGTCCACCGCCGCCTGGGAGAGCGACTGGCTGTTCATGGCCCGCCGCTTCCGGGACAACCCGCGCGTCGTCGGCGCCGATCTCTACAACGAGGTGCGCCGGAACATCTGGGACGACCCCAACTGGGGGCTCGGCGACGACCACGACTGGTTCGCCGCCTCGCAGCGCGTCGGCGACCGCATCCTGACCGAGGCCAACCCCCATCTGCTGATCGTCGTCGAGGGCATCAACTGGACGGGCGTCCCCGTGGACGGCTTCCCGCACGAGCGCCCCACCCTGGAGCCCGCCCGCGGTCTGTCGCACACCCTCGTCGACTCCGGCAAGCTCGTGTACTCGGCCCACTTCTACGACTACACGGGCCCGAACCACAGCGGCGCCACCGGAACGGGCGAGACCAGCGACCCCCGTTACCGCGATCTGAGCCCCGCCGATCTGATCGCCGTGCTCAACCGCCAGGCGTTCTTCGTCTCCGCCGAGCAGGACCGGCACTTCACCGCCCCCGTCTGGATCAGCGAGTTCGGCGTCGGGGGCCGCGCCGAGACCGGGCAGAAGCCGCGCGCCTGGTTCGAGAACTTCGTGGACCAACTCATCCGCACCGACGCCGACTTCGCCTACTGGCCGCTGGTCGGCCGGCACGACAACCGGCAGGGCAACGGCTGGGCGCTGCTGCACTGGGACGCCGAGGGACGCCGGATGGGCCTGTACGACGGTGACGACTGGCGGGCCGCCGCCTGGACGCGGCTGATCCGGGCCGAGGGCCGCACCGGACCGGTGGCGCCGGTCGCCGAGTGGTCCATGCTCAGCCCCGACCACGGCGACTTCGTGCAGTCCCGGCGGATGCGCGCCCTGCCCGACTGGGACTCCGGCGCCCGCAAGTCGGTCTGCCCCGACGGGCAGCGGCTCCTCGGCCTCGCCCACACCGGAAACCGGGGGCTGTGCTCGGACGTGAGCGCGGGCGCCCTGTGGGCCCCGGCCGGCGGACATGAGGTGGTCGTCGACGAACGGCACGTCCGTCCCGGTGGCGACTGGGCGTCCGGGTACACCAAACTCCAGTGCGCCGACGGGCAGTTCCTCATCGGGTACAGCGTCCGGGGCGCGGCCGTCTCCGCCGCCCTGTGCGCCACCGCCCCGGCCGGGAGGCTCGGCACGAGCGGCCGTACGGTCTGGTTCGACCGGGGCGACAACCGGGGGCCGGCCGCCAAGGGCGGCGACTTCGCGTACGGCCGGTACAAGGGCCAGTGCGCGGACGACGAGTACGCGGCCGGGATCGCCTACACCGGCCGGGTGGGGTCGGCGCGCACGCCCGACGCGCTGTACTGCCGAAAGCTGGGCTGAACGCCCGGACCGGGCCGACACGCCCACGGACGGCCCCGGACCGGGGAGCCGGGAGGAACGCGTCGGGAGATGCTGGAAGCCGGATGCGGATCACCTGTGCTGTCGCCGTGCTCGCCGCCGCGAACCTGCTGAACAACTGGCTCGCGCGGAGCCCCGCCATGTACGTGCTCATCTGCGTGACCGCGACGGCCGTCCTGCTGCTGATCGCCCGCTGGGACGGACTCACCCGGGCCGACCTGGGGCTCGACCCGGAGGGGGTGCGCAGGGGCCTGCGGTGGGCGCCGGTCCTGGTGGCGATCGTCCTGCTGGTCCTGCTGGTCCTCCTCGCCCTTCCGGCCGGGCGGGATGCGTTCCGGGACGCGCGGGCGGCGGATCTGTCCCTGGAGCGGATGCTGTTCGGGGCGCTGGTGCGGGTGCCCTTCGGGACCGTGCTGCTGGAGGAGACCGCCTTCCGAGGTGTGCTGTGGGCCATGCTGCGGCGGCGGTACGGAACGGCGTGGGCCACCGGTCTGTCGTCGCTGCTGTTCGGGCTGTGGCATGTGATGCCCTCGCGGGGCATCAACCGCTCCAACGCGGCGGTGGGCTCGCTCTTCGGCGACGGACCGGCCGGCGTGGCACCGACCGTGGCCGTTGCGGTCGCCGCCACGGCCCTCGCCGGGGTGGTCCTGTGCGAGGTGCGCCGCCGCTCCGGCAGCCTGTTGGCACCGATGGCCCTGCACTGGTCGGTGAACAGCCTCGGTTACGCACTGGCCTGGGCGGCGCCCCGCTGGTGGCTCGACGGCTGAACGGTCAGAAGTTGATCATGTGACCGGCGAGGCCGTGCACGGCCTCCTTGACCGCCTCGCCGAGGGTCGGGTGGGCGTGCACATTGCGGGCGACCTCGTGCACGGTCAGGTCCCACTGCTGCGCCAGGGTCAGCTCCGGCAGCAGTTCGGTGACGTCGGGGCCGATGAGGTGGCCGCCGAGGAGCTCGCCGTACTTGGCGTCGCTGATCAGCTTCACGAAACCGGTCGCGTCGCCGAGGCCGTGCGACTTGCCGTTCGCGGTGAACGGGAACTTCGCCACCTGCACGTCGAAGCCCCGCTCGCGGGCCTGCGCCTCGGTCCAGCCGAAGCTGGCGACCTGCGGCTGGCAGTAGGTGGCCCGCGGGATCATCACATAGTCGAGCTCCATCGTCTCCGCGTCCGCGATGGTCTCGGCCGCGACGATGCCCATCGCCTCGGCGGCGTGCGCGAGCATCAGCTTCGCCGTCACATCGCCGATGGCGAAGATGTGCGGGACGGACGTACGGCAGCGGCCGTCGATGTCGATCGCGCCGCGCTCGGTGACGGTGACGCCGGTCTTGTCCAGGCCGTAGCCGTCGATGTTCGGCTGGAAACCGATCGCCTGGAGCACCTTGTCGGCCTCCAGGACCTGCTGTGTGCCGTCCTTGCCGGTGACCGTGACGCGCACCTGCTCGCCGGACTCGTCGACGGTGTCGACCCGGGTGGAGGTCAGCACGTCGATGCCCAACCGGCGGTACTGCTTGGCGAGTTCGGCGGAGACCTCGGCGTCCTCCAGCGGAACCATGCGGTCCAGGAACTCGACGACGGTGACCTTCACGCCGTAGTTGTGGAGCACGTACGCGAACTCGACGCCGATCGCGCCGGCGCCCGCGATGACGATCGAGCCCGGCAGTTCCTCGGCCAGGATCTGCTCCTCGAAGGTCACCACGCGGGCGCTGCGCCGGGTGCCGGGGAGCAGCTTGGGCGTGGCGCCGGTGGCGATGATGCAGTGGTCGAAGCCGATGGTGCGGGTCTCGCCGTCGTAGCCCGCCACCTGGAGGGTGTGCGGGTCGAGGAAGGTGCCCCGGCCGTCGATCTCGGTGATCTTGTTCTTCTTCATCAGGTAGTGGACGCCCTTGACCCGGCCGTCGGCGACCTTGCGGCTGCGGCGGAACGCCTCGCCGTAGTCGAAGCTGACCTGCCCGTCCACCTTGATGCCGAAGGTCTTGGCCTCGCGGGTGAAGATGTGCGCCAGTTCGGCGTTGCGCAGCAGGGCCTTGCTGGGGATGCAGCCCACGTTCAGACAGATGCCGCCCCAGTACTTCTCCTCCACGACCGCGACCCGCTTGCCCAACTGGGCGGCGCGGATGGCGGCGACGTAGCCGCCGGGGCCCGCGCCGAGGACCACGACATCGAATCGCTCGTCCTGCTCGACCATGGGGAGTTCCTTCCTGAGGGCGTCGTCCTGCTCTGCCGGTACCGGACTTCCGTCTCGCGACGGTGTCCGGCTTCTTCCAGCATGACCGCATCCACGAGGTCGTGTGGCGATGCGGGAGGGTGACGGTGATCTCAGGTGGTGTGTGCCGCGTCGGTCGCCGCGGTTCCCGGTGCGGGTCAGCCGAGGCAGAGGACGTTGAGCACGCAGAGCTGCGCCGGTCCGGTCTCCTCCGGTGCGGGGCTGGTCGGCGCCGGGGACGCTCCGGAGTCCGCGCCGTCCGTCGGGGCCGGGGCGGGCGTCTGCTGGTCGGCGGACGAGCCGCCGCCGTTGCCCGGGTGTCCGCCGGAGGGCGGGGCGACGGTCTGCGTCTGCGGGACCGTGGTCGCCGTGGGACGCGGGGTGGCGGCGGCGTCCGGTCGGGTGAACTGCCGGGTGGCGTGCGACGTGGACACGGGCTCCCGCGCGACGTCCGTCGGGGACGGCTTCGAGGAGGGCGTGTCGGTACGCGGGGCCTTGTGCGCGTCCGGCGGCGTGGATGCCGGGCGGGTGAGCTCCGTGTGCTGCTGCGGAAGCCCCACTTCCGGTCGCTCCGGGGCGGTGGCGGCCTGGGCCTTGTCGCCGGCCCCCCGGTCCATCGACGCGACGGTGAGTCCGCCGCCGACCAGGGCAACGGCGGTCGCGACGACGGCCCGGCGCTGGTTCTTCTTCCAGCGGGCCCGCTGACGACGCCGGGCCGCCCGGCCCTGCGGGGCGACGGACACGCCTTCGGCGCCCTCGACTTCGTCGGCCGGGGCGGGCGACGCGGTCGCGTCCGGCTCGGCCGACGGCGCCGCCTCGTCACGGAAGTAGCCGTCGTACCAGGTGTCGACCGCGGGGCTGCCCCACGCCGGCGTGACGCCCGCCGCCGGGCCGGGCGCCGTCGACGTGGCGGAACCCCCTGCCGCGGAGGGAGCGATGTCCGGGGCGTAGGCACCGCACCCGGGGCACACCAGAGCCCCGTTGAGGTGGCGCCGGCACGAGGAGCAGTAGTCCATCTGCGGTCTTTCTGGCTTGACTGCGCCGGCAGCCCTGGTCGGCTGCGGCCTGGTCACATGCACGTTCGGGATCGAACGGCCAGAACGCTAACGAGGCTTTCGACGGGCTGTGTGCAGCCTGGGTGATACTCCTGCGCAGATGTCTCAGGAAGTGTGTACGCCCGGTGACCCGCTCACAGGTCACAGCACCCCTCGCGGCGCATGCGGCGGCTCACCTCCAGCCACGGTTCCTTCACATGTCGCCCGGCGCCGGCACCGAAGGCGTCCACCAGGTCCGACTGCTCGAAGAGCACGCCGCCCCGCAGGACCGCCGCCGTACGGATCAGCGTGGCGAAGTCGGTGAACGGGTCGCCGTCCACGACCGTGAGGTCGGCCAGCTTGCCCTCCTGAAGCGTGCCGAGGTCGGCGTCGGCGCCGAAGACCCGGGCCGGCAGCAGGGTCGCGGTGCGCAGCGCCTCGGCGGGCGGGAGACCGGCGCGGTGCAGGGCGCGCAGGGCGAGGTGCAGATGCAGTCCGACCGGGACGAGGGGCTGGTCCGTGCCGAGCGCGATCAGCCCACCGCCCGCGAGGATTCCCCGGTAGACGTCCATCTCCCGCTCCAGCGTGGCCAGTTGGGCGTCGGTGGGCGGTTGCCCGGCCTGTTCGCGGACGAGTGCGGTGTCCCACGGCGGCATGAGCGCGGTCACCCGTGGATCGTCCGCGAGGGCGGGGTCGCCGCCGAGGAGAGCCAGCGCGGTGAACGGTGTGGCGACGAGGTGGAAGCCCGCGACGGTGTAGATCTCCCGCACGTCCTGGAAGGAGCGCCCGGACGCGGAGGTCGCGTGCCCGAACTCCAGCCGCTGGGTGGCCTGCAAATGCGTGGTCAGGTCCTGACCCAGCTGAACGCCCGGTGTGCACAGATGGCTGCCGCCGCGCACCCCGAGCCGCTCGTGCCCGAAGTCCGCGGCCTCCTTCATCACCCAGCCCGGGGCGCGGACATACGTCTTCACGAAGTCCCAGTCCAGGGCCTCCGCCCGCGCGAGCGTGCGTTGCAGGCCCTCGCGGGTGCGGTGGGCGCGGCCCATGCTGTAGGCGACGCGGGGCCCGTCGATGAGTTCGCCGGTGGCCAGCAGCCGGGGCCCGGCGAGCGCTCCGGCGGCGACGGCCTCCCGGATGCGGGCCTGCTCGTAGGCGAAGCCGCCCAGCGAGACGGCCGTCGTGATGCCGTACGCGAGCTGGAGCGCGGTCTGCCGGCCGCCGTAGGTGGTCTGCCAGGGGTGGGTGTGCGCGTCCCACAGTCCCGGGATCACGGTGCGGTCGCTCGCGTCGACGCGGCGCGCGGCCGGGCGGCCGGTGCGGTGCGGGGACACCTCGGCGATACGGCCGTCGCGGACCACGACATCGATGTCCTCGCGGACCTGGGTGCCGGTGCCGTCCCAGAAGCGTCCGGCGTGCACGACGGTGTCGGCCGGGCGTGGTCGGCGGTAGTCGAGCGGGACGCGGACGGTACGTGCCCGGCCGCTGCCGATGTCGAGCAGGCGCAGACGGCCCGCCGACAGGTAGAGCAGGGTGCGGGCGTCCGCCGACCAGGACGGGTGGTCGGCGGGTTCGGTGGTGAGGCGGCGCGGGTCGCCGTCGGGCGTGCCGTCGGCGCGCACCGGCAGCAGCCACAGCGCCGACTCCGCGACGACGGCCATCCAGCGGCCGTCGGGCGACCAGACGGGGCCGGAGTCGTAGCGGTCGGAGAGCGAGGTGTGCGGGGCGAGGGCGTGCAGGGCGGCCTTGCCGGTGGTCGTGTCGACGACCCGGATGAGGTTGTAGCCCTCCCGGAAGCGCTGGTTGAGGCGGTTGCGGTCGCACAGGGCCACATACCTGCCGTCGGGCGACCAACTGGGGCGGCCGGGCACCCCGCCCCCGCCGAGCGGTGCGGCGAGGACCCGTTCGGCGCCGTCGGGCAGGTCGCGCACCACGAGGTTGCCGGACATGTCCAGGCACGCCAGCCGCGTCCCGTCGGGCGACAGCGCGGGGAAGACACGGCCCCCCTCGGCGAGCACGGTCTCCTCACCGGAGCCCAGGTCGCGGCGCCGTACGGCGAAAAGCCCGGCTCGGTCGTCCGCGTACACCAGCCCCGTGCCGTCGGGCGTCCAGACCGGCGCCAGCACATAGCGGGTGGCGGGGACCTGCAGCACCTTGCGGGGTGTGCGGCCGCCCGTCGTCCCGGTGGTCCACAGTGCGTTCAGCGCGGCGAACGCGACGCTGCGGCCGTCCGGTGACAGGGCGGGCAGGTGCAGCGCACGGACGGGACGGGTGCCGGCGCCCTCGAAGTCGTACGCCTTGCCGCGGTAGCGGGGCCGGTCCACGGGCAGGGCGGCGGTGAACGGGATCTCCTCGCCGTCGCGCGGCGCGTCGGGGTCGACCAGGCGGAAGTGGCCGTCGACCGTGAGGAGCAGCCGCTCGCCGTCCGTCCAGCGGGGCGGCGCGGGCAGGACGTCGCCCTCGACGGCGACCGGTTCGCCGTCCACGACGAGGGTGCAGGACGCCGCAGGTGAGGCGGTGGTGCGCAGGTACGCCAGGCGCCCGGCCGGGGAGACGGCGGGGGTCATCAGCTGGGCGCCGGAGTCGTCGGTGTGGTCGGTGGTGACCGGGCCCGAGCCGTCGGCGGCGACGGACGCGATCGTGGTCGCGCGCAGGGTACCCGTGGCGGTGACGCCGGCCCGCACGAAGAGGACCCGCTCCCCGTCGGGCGACCACGCCGGGTCGAAGTCCTCCCAGCGGGCGTCCTGCCCAGGGCCCTGTTGTCCGGGGTGCCCGGTGAGGCGGGTCGGCTCGCCGGTGCGCACGTCCACGACCCAGATGCGGTACGGGGCGCCGGTCACGGTGTCGCCGCCGCGCTCGGAGGCGAACGCGATCCGGGTGCCGTCCGGCGACCAGGCCGGGCCCCGGTCGTCCCACGGCCCGTCGGTGAGCCGACGCAGCCCCGAGCCGTCCGGCCGCAGCGTCCAGAGGTGGAAGCCTCCGCCGCGATAGGCACAGACGACGAGTCGGCTGCCGTCGGGCGAGAACTGAGGGCGGGTGGGTTCGAGTCCTGGTGAGGTGAGAGGTACGGCGGTGCCGCCCTGGCGCGGGACGGACCACAGCACGTTCTGCACCTCGGCGACGAGCCGGTCACCGGCGGGGGCGAGGGTGGCGGAGCCGCCGGTGGCGGCGGTGAAGGAGAGGGTGGTCGTACCGGAGGCGGCGGAGGTGGCGGAGGCCACGGCCGGCGTGCCGACGGTGGCGAGCGCGGTGGCCGTGGCGGTGGCCTGAAGGAATCTGCGGCGGGAGAGCGGGCCGTAACGGAGGGCGCCGGAGGTGTCTTCGGTGTCCAAGGGAGCTCCCAGTGCACGGAGTTGACGGGTCGGACGGGAGAGACCACTGGTGGCAACGTACGTCGCGGCACCCGGTTACGGGCCCCGCGGCGGCGGTTCTCGGCCGTTCTTCGCCCCGGCCGGGCCCGAAAGAGGTGCGGACGGCGGCCGCCTTCAGCAGTTGGGCGGCGACGAGCCGGCGGGGCGAAACTTTCGCGTCGCCCCGTGGGCCTTTCCCCTGCGTGAGCGGTCGGCACATAGTGAGGGTGCTGTCCGGCGAGGGGGCGTGCCACGCCCTGTGAAGGGACGAGATGACGCGCAAGAACGCCCTGGTGGTCCGAGGCGGATGGGAGGGGCATCAGCCAGTCCGGGCGACGGAGCTGTTCCTGCCCTTCCTGCGCGCCAACGGCTACGACGTCCGGATCGAGGAGTCCACCGACGTCTACGCCGACGCGGACGCGATGGCCGGCACCGACCTCGTCGTGCAGTGCGTGACGATGTCGCAGATCACCGCCGAGCAGCTGGCGGGACTGAGCGCGGCGGTGGAGGCCGGCACCGGACTCACCGGCTGGCACGGCGGGATCGCCGACTCGTTCAGGGCCTCCTCCGACTATCTCCATCTGGTGGGCGGGCAGTTCGCGACCCACCCGGGCAAGGAGCCGTGCGAGCGTCTGGGCGGCCAGGAGGACAACTACCTGCCGCACACCGTCGACATCACCGAGCTCGGCCGCGAACACCCCGTCACCGCCGGCGTCGAGGACTTCGAGCTGCACACCGAGCAGTACTGGGTGCTCCACGACGACCTGATCGACGTACTGGCCACCACGACCCATCCGGTCCGGCCGTGGCAGCCCTGGCACCGGCCGGTCACCTCGCCGGCGGTCTGGACCCGTCGCTGGGGCGCCGGACGCGTCGTCGTGACGACACCGGGGCACAGCCTCGACGTCCTTGAACACCCCGCCGTCCGCACCGTCATCGAGAGGGGCATGCTGTGGGCGACGCGCACCGCGTCGGCGTCGTAGGACTCGGCGTCATCTCCCGCGCCTATCTGGACACCCTCGTCGGCCATCCCGCGGTACGGATCACGGCGGTCGCCGACCTCGACGCCTCCCGTTCGGCCGCGGTCGCGGCGGAGCTGTCCGGCGTCGAGGCCATGGGCGTCGAGGAGTTGCTGAGCAGCCCGGACGTGGACACGGTGCTGAACCTGACCGTGCCCGCGGCGCACGCCGAGATCGCCCTCGGCGCGATCGGCCACGGGAAGAACGTGTACGGGGAGAAGCCGCTGACGGCCGAACTCGGTGACGCGCGGGCCGTGTTGGAGGCGGCCGCGAAGGCAGGCGTCACCGTGGGCTGCGCGCCGGACACCGTCCTGGGCACCGGCATCCAGACGGCGCGGGCGGCCGTGGCGGCGGGGAGCATCGGACGCCCTCAGTTCGCGTCGGCCGTGATGGTCACGCCGGGACACGAACGCTGGCATCCGCACCCCGACTTCTACTACACCGCCGGGGGCGGCCCGCTGCTGGACATGGGGCCGTACTATCTCGCGTCCCTGATCCATCTGCTGGGTCCGGTGCGGGCCGTGACGGGCGCGGCCGGCCGGCTGCGCGACGAGCGCGTCATCGGCTCCGGGCCGCGTGCGGGCGAGCGGATTCCGGTCGAGGTGGACACGCACGTCAGCGGGATGCTGGAACACGTCGGCGGGACCCTGACGACGCTCACGACCAGCTTCGACGGGGTGGCCACGACCGCCACGCCGATCGAGGTGCACGGCGAGACGGGCACGCTCGCGGTGCCCGATCCGAACCGCTTCGACGGCGAGGTCCGCCTCTTCGCGCTCGGCGACACCCAGTGGCGCAGACAGCCGGTCTCGGCGGGCTACGTCGACGGCGCCCGGGGTGTCGGCCTGCTCGACTTCGTCACCGCGGGACCGCGGCGAGCACCCCGCGCCAGTGGCGAACTCGCCCTGCACGTACTGGAGACGATGACCGCGCTGCTGCGCTCGGCACGGGAGGGCCGCCGTATCGAGCTGACGACCTCGGCACGGCCACCCGTGTCCGTACCGCTGACGCCCGCCGGGGAGTGGCGGGGTGCCGGCGGCCGGTGACCCCGGCTCCGGTCAGTCCACCGGCCAGGTGTGCGCGGCCGCGTTGAGATGCATGTACTCCATGTACGTCCGGGTCATCCGGCGCAGCGCCTCGTCCCGGTCAAAGGCGCCGTTCTTCTCCAGGTGATGGACCGCCTCGGCCTGCCACAGGGCGCCGTTGCGGCCGGTGATGCAGCGCTGCTCGATGATGCCGAGCAGGGGTTCGCGCCAGGCCGCGTCCATGCCGGCGAGTTCCAGGCCCCGGTGGGCCTGGGGCAGCAGGCGCCGCAACACCAGTTCCGTGACCGGGACTTCGCCCATGCCGGGCCAGTACAGGCGGCCGTCGATGCCGTCGCGGGCGGCGGTGTGGAGGTTCTCCTCGGCGACCGAGAAGGACATCCGGGTCCAGACCGGCCGGTCGTCGTCGACCAGGGCGCGGGTGAGGCCGTAGTAGAAGGCGCCGTTGGCGATGGTGTCGGCCACGGTGGGGCCGGCGGGCAGGACCCGGTTCTCGATCCGCAGATGGGGGCCGCTGTCGGTGACGGCGTAGACGGGGCGGTTCCAGCGGTAGATCGTGCCGTTGTGCAGGGTCAGTTCGCCCAGCTGCGGGACACCGCCCTGATCGTGCGCCTGCTGCGGGTCCTCGTCGTCGCACAGCGGCAGGAGGGCCGGGAAGTAGCGCACGTTCTCCTCGAAGAGGTCGAAGACGCTGGTGATCCAGCGCTCCCCGAACCACACCCGGGGCCGTACGCCCTGGGCCTTGATCTCCACCGGACGGGTGTCCGTTGCCTGCTCGAACAGCGGGATACGGGTCTCGCGCCACAGCTCCTTGCCGAAGAGGTACGGCGAGTTCGCCGCGAGGGCGATCTGTACGCCGGCGACCGCCTGGGCCGCGTTCCAGTAGTCGGCGAACTCCCGCGGCGAGACCTGGAGGTGGTACTGGGTGCTGGTGCAGGCGGCCTCCGGGGTGATGGTGTCGGCGTACGTCGACAGACGCTCCACGCCGTCGACGGTGATCCGCAGGTCCTCGCCCCGCGCGGCGAAGATCTGCTCGTTGAGCAGCCGGTAGCGGGGATCGCCGGACAGGGCTGTCTCGTCCACGTCGGTCTCGCCCAGCGTCGGCAGGATGCCGATCATGATCAGGTGCGCGCCCACGGCGGAGGCGCGTTCCTCGGCGTGGTTGAGCGCGTCACGGATGGCCAGCTCCCACGCCCCGGGTCCGCCGGTCGTCAGCTCGCGCGGCGGGATGTTGATCTCCAGGTTGAAACGGCCCAGCTCGCTCGACCAGGCGGGATCGGCGATGGCCCGCAGGACGTCGGTGTTGCGCATCGCCGGCCGTCCGTCGTCGTCCACCAGGTTGAGCTCGATCTCCAGCCCGACCTGTGGCCGCTCGCTCTCGAAGGTCGACTCACGGAGCATCTGCGCCAGCACGTCGAGGCAGGTGTGCATCTTGTCCCGGTACCGGCGGCGATCCTCCCGCGTGAACACCAGGGCCGGCACGTCACGTCCCATCGTGCCCTCCCGAGTTCCCTCGGCGGATACCTCTCGTCCCAGAGTGGCACTTCGGGCCGGACCGGGACAGTCAGGGGACGGCGCCGGTTCGCGCGGGCGGGCGGGCAGGCGGCACTCCGCCCGTGTCCCGGTCCACCCCGGAACCCCCTTGCCGCCCGTCGCACACCCACCTAGCCTGAGTTTGTGCCGCAAATAAACAAAGCCCGTCTGCACAAGGTCGTGCCGGGCACCAGCAGCGACCTCACCCGTCTGCGCATCGCCATCACCGCCTTCTTCGCCCTGGACGGCTTTCTCTTCGCCGGCTGGGTCGTCCGGATCCCCGCCGTCAAGCAGCAGACCGGCGCCTCCGCCGGCGATCTGGGCCTCGCGCTCCTCGGCGTCTCCGCCGGCGCCGTCCTCACCATGACGCTGACCGGCCGGCTCTGCCGCCGCTACGGCAGCCACCAGGTCACGGTCGTGTGCGCCGTACTGCTCTCCCTCAGCGTGGCCCTGCCCCCGCTGACCCACTCGGTCCTCGCCCTCGGCGCCGTCCTGCTGATCTTCGGGGCGGCCTACGGCGGTATCAACGTCGCCTTCAACAGCGCGGCCGTGGACCTGGTGACCGCCCTGCGCCGGCCGATCATGCCCAGCTTCCACGCGGCCTTCAGCCTGGGCGGCATGGTGGGCGCGGGCCTCGGCGGGCTGGTCGCGGGGTCCCTCTCCCCCACCCGGCACCTGGCGGCTCTCGCCGTCATCGGGCTGCTGGTGACGGCGGTGGCCGCCCCCACCCTGCTGCGCCACGAGCCACCGCCCGCCCCGACGCTGCTGCGCCACGAGTCGCCGTCCACCCCCACCCCCGCACCCTCCGCGCAGGAGACCGCCCGCCGACCGCGGGGCCGAACCCGCGGCCTGGTGATCGTCTTCGGCCTGATCGCCGGGTGCACGGCCTACGGCGAGGGCGCCATGGCCGACTGGGGAGCCCTGCACCTCGAACAGGACCTCGACGCCTCGTCCGGCGTCGCCGCCCTCGGCTACTCCTGCTTCGCCCTGGCCATGACCATCGGCCGGCTCAGCGGTACGGCCCTGCTCGAACGGCTCGGTCACGGCCGTACCGTCGTCGCGGGCGGCGCCACCGCCGCCGCCGGAATGCTGCTCGGCTCGCTCGCGCCCAGCCTGTGGGCCGCGCTGCTCGGCTTCGCGGTGACCGGACTCGGCCTGGCCAACCTCTTCCCCGTGGCCGTCGAACGCGCGGGCACCCTGGCCGGCCCGAACGGCGTCGCCACGGCCTCCACCTTCGGCTACGGCGGCATGCTCCTCGGCCCGCCCGCCATCGGCTTCATGGCGGACTGGCTCTCCCTGCCCGTCGCCCTGACCAGCGTCGCCGTACTCGCGGCCATCGCCACACTCATCGGGGTCGCGACCCGGCGCGCGGTGCCGAACTGACCCTGCCCGACAGCGCGTTGCGGGCCCGACGCATGGTCGGACCCGCCCGCGCCGCGGATGATGACCGGATGGCACCCGTCAGGGGGCCTTCGGCATCAGCCCCTCCGATGCCCTACGACATCGCCTGTTCCCATCCGTCGTCCTGAGCGCCCTCACACCCGGGCGAGTTCCGCGGCCCCGAAGGACACGTCGAACCGGTCGCACCAGATGCTGACGCTGCTGTAGCGGGAGAGGTCGACGTCCTGCGGCACGGCGTAGTTCTGGCTGCCCTTGTTTCCCTTGAGCCGGCCCAGGCTGACGTACGCGCCGTCGTCGAAGACACGCCAGCCGCCCACCCCCTCCTTCACCGGCGCGTCGGTCAGCCACACCCGCAGGTCCGGCCCGTTGCTGGTGTCGAGGTTCTCCAGCCGTACGACATGGGAGCCGTCGGCCAGCCGCAGGAGTTTCACCGTGCCCGAGGTCGTGTGCTCATGGCTGATCAGCTCGCCGCCGGCCAGCGTCTTCGGTCCGGGCGCCGACGCGGTGGGTCCGCTGGATGCGGGTGCGGAAGTCCCGACCGCCGCAGGCAGGGCCTCCTCCACGGTGGTGTCCTGCCACAGCTTCCACGGCTGGAACCAGTACAGCCCGAGGCCGCCCGCGACGAGGACCAGCACCAGCACCCCGAGGCCCAGCGGTCCCCACAGCGCCTTCCGCACGCGCCCCATACCCGTCTCGCTTTCCGGTAGTTGTCCGTCGCCGTCCATTCAATAGGAACCCGGAGCCCACCGTGTACACGCAGCGTGATGACGAAAGTCTTACGTCGCCGTACAGGGGCCCTTCTCCCGTCGACCACACTCCATCCGGCACACTCACCCCCATGGAGACAGCCGACTACGTGCGAACCCTGGACCATGAGGGCCTGCTGCTGGCCGCGGCCGCCGAGCAGGCCGGGACGGAGGCCAAGGTGCCGACCTGCCCGGAGTGGCAGGTGCGGGACCTGGTGCGGCACACCGGGATGGTGCACCGCTGGGCGGCGGCCTTCGTGGCCGAGGGGCACACCTCCTACCAGCCGGACGGCGGCCTGCCGGACCTCGACGGCGCGGAGCTGTTCGCCTGGTTCCGGGAGGGCCACCGCCACCTGGTCGACACGCTCGCGGGCGCCCCCGCCGACGTGCGGTGCTGGCACTTCCTGCCCGCCCCGTCGCCGCTGGCGTTCTGGGCGCGCAGGCAGGCCCACGAGACGACCGTCCACCGCTTCGACGCCCAGTCGGCGCGCGGTGGCACGCCGGACGAGATCGACCCCGGCTTCGCGGCGGACGGCGTCGACGAGTTGCTGCGCGGGTTCCACGCCCGCTCCAAGAGCCGGGTCCGCAGTGCCGAACCGCGAGTGCTGCGGGTGCGGGCGACGGACACGGAGGACGCCGTGTGGACCGTACGGCTGTCGCAGGAGCCGCCTGCCGCCGAGCGGGGCGACACCGCTCGGGCCGACTGCGAGATCTCCGGGCCGGCCGGCCTGCTGTATCTGTCGCTGTGGAACCGGCTGCCCTTCCCGCAGGTGAACGGCGACGCCTCGATCGGCGCGCTGTGGCGGGAGAACTCGGCCGTCACCTGGAGCTGAACCCGGCCCCAACGCAAGTCAGTTCGTCAGCATCCTGGTCAGCACCGCGCGTTGCACGGGCAGTACCTCGCCGTGCAGCGCGCGGCCCCTGGCCGTGAGGGCCACCACCACACCGCGCCGGTCCTGCGGGCACATGCAGCGCTCGACGAGCCCGTCCTTCTCCAGCCGGGCGATCAGCCGGGACAGTGCGCTCTGGCTGAGATGGACGCGCTCGGAGATCTCCTGCACACGCAGCGAGGAGCCGCTGCGCCCGGAGCCGCCGACCAGGACATCCAGGACCTCGAAGTCACTGGCGCACAGGCCGTGTTGATGCAGCGCACGGTCGAGTTCGCACTGGGTGCGCGCATGCAGCGCCAGGATGTCCCGCCACTGGTCCACGAGCGCCTGCTCGGCCTTCTTCGCCGCCATGGGCGCACCGTAGCAGAAATCCGGGATCATTGCAGCCGCATTAAATGCTCTTGCATCTCATGCACACGCATGTAGTGTCCTCGGCATGACCTCTCCGCTCAACTCCCCGGCGGCCGCGTCCGCCACGGCCCGCTGGACGCCCCGGCTCTGGGGCACCCTGCTGGTGCTGTGCGCCGCGATGTTCCTGGACGCGCTGGACGTGTCGATGGTGGGCGTCGCCCTGCCGTCCATCGGTGCCGACCTGGGCCTTTCGACCTCGACCCTGCAATGGATCGTCAGCGGCTACATCCTGGGCTACGGCGGGCTGCTCCTCCTCGGGGGCCGCACCGCCGATCTGCTGGGCCGGCGCCAGGTGTTCCTGGTGGCCCTGGCCGTCTTCGCGCTCGCCTCGCTCCTCGGCGGCCTCGTCGACTCGGGCCCGCTGCTGATCGCCAGCCGGTTCATCAAGGGCCTGGCCGCGGCGTTCACGGCACCGGCCGGCCTGTCCATCATCACGACGACCTTCGCCGAGGGCCCGGTACGCAACCGCGCGCTGTCGATCTACACCACCTGCGGCGCCACCGGCTACTCGATGGGCCTGGTCTTCTCCGGGCTGCTCACCGAGGCCAGTTGGCGCCTGACCATGCTGCTGCCCGCGCCGATCGCGCTGATCGCCCTGGCCGTCGGCCTGAAGCTGCTGCCGCGCAGCGAGCGCGAGAAGTCGGAGGGCGGCTACGACATCCCGGGCGCCGTCCTCGGCACCGCCTCGATGCTGCTGCTGGTGTTCACCGTCGTCCAGGCTCCCGAGGCCGGCTGGGGCTCGGCCCGCACGATCCTGTCCTTCGTCGCGGTCGCCGTCCTGCTCACCGCCTTCGTACGCGTCGAGCGGCGCAGCCCGAGCCCGCTGATCCGGCTGGGCGTGCTGCGTTCCGGGGCCCAGGTGCGGGCGCAGCTGGGCGCGTTGACGTTCGTCGGCAGCTACATCGGCTTCCAGTTCCTGGTCACGCTGTACATGCAGCAGCTGCTGGGCTGGTCCGCGCTGCACACGGCGCTGGCCTTCCTGCCGGCGGGTGCGCTCGTGGCGCTGTCGGCGACGAAGGTCGGCGCGGTCATCGACCGGTTCGGCACGGCACGTCTCATCGCGATCGGCTTCGCCCTGATGGTCGCGGGCTATCTGCTCTTCCTGCGCATCGACCTCGACCCGCTCTACGCGGCGGTGATCCTGCCGACGATGCTGCTGGTCGGCTCGGCCTTCGCGCTGACCTTCCCCTCGCTCAACGTCCAGGCCACCAACGGCGTCGACGAGCACGAGCAGGGCATGGTGTCGGGTCTGCTCAACACCTCGGTGCAGGTGGGCGGCGCGCTGTTCCTGGCCGTGGTGACGGCGGTCCTCACCGCGAACGCGCCCGCGGAACCGGCCTCCCCGCAGGCCGTGCTGGACAGCTACCTGCCCGCCCTCGTCGTGATCACCGGGATCGCGGTCGCGGGCCTGCTGATCGCCCTCACCGGACTGCGCACGCGCCGCGAGCAGCGGACCGTCGTGGTCGCCAAGTCCACCGCGAAGGAGGCGGAAGCGGAGCGCGTGGCGGTCCGCGACTGAGGGGAACGCCTCCCACCGGCGCCCGGCGGAGCCACTTGCTCCGCCGGGCGCACCCCTGTTTGACTCGGGGGATGGACAATCACGGGGGCCGGCGCGGTCGGGCCGAGCGGGACGCGATCACCGTCGAGATCGGGTATGCGCTGGTCAGCGCCGCGTTCGCGGCGGCGGTGCTGTTCGGGGCGATCGTCGGTCCGGCGTACGTCTTCGACCTGTCGAAGGGCACGCGCGGCACCTTCGTCGGTGTCGGCGCCACGGTCGCGGTGGTGCTGTTCTTCGCCCGTGTGGTGAGCGTCCTGATGCGGTTCGGCCGGGAGTCTCAGCCCAACCAGCCGGGCCGGACCAACCCCGACTCGTAGGCCAGCACCACGAGTTGGGCCCGGTCGCGGGCGCCGAGCTTCACCATGGTGCGGCTGACGTGGGTCTTCGCGGTGAGCGGGCTGACCACCAGACGGCGGGCGATCTCCTCGTTGGACAGGCCGATGCCGACCAGCGCCATCACCTCACGCTCGCGTTCGGTGAGTTCGGTGAGGGTGTCGGCGGCCGCGGGTTCCTTGGAGCGGGCGGCGAACTCGGCGATCAGACGGCGGGTCACCCCGGGCGACAGCAGCGCGTCGCCCTCGACCACGGCCCGTACGGCACGCAGGAGTTCGTCCGGTTCGGTGTCCTTGACCAGGAAGCCGGAGGCGCCCGAGCGAATGGCCTCGAAGACGTACTCGTCGAGTTCGAAGGTGGTCAGCATGACCACCTTCACCTCCGCGAGGGCGTCGTCGTCGGTGATCCGGCGGGTCGCGGCGAGTCCGTCGAGGAGCGGCATGCGGATGTCCATCAGGACGACGTCGGGCCGCAGTTCGCGCACCTTGCGCAGCGCCTCCTCGCCGTCGGCCGCCTCGCCGGCCACCTCGATGTCGGGCTGGGCGTCGAGCAGCGCCCGGAAGCCGGCCCGCACCAGTGACTGATCGTCGGCGAGCAGTACGCGGATCACCGGTCCTCCTTGGCCTCGACGGCGGACTTCAACGGCAGCACGGCCAGCACCCGGAACCCTCCGTCGTCGCGCGGACCCGCCTCGATCGTGCCACCCAGCGCCGCCGCCCGCTCCCGCATTCCGGCGAGTCCGTTGCCGCTGCCGCCCGCGTCGGCGCCGGTCGCCGGACCGTCGTCGTCGATACGCAACCGTAGCGTCGTGACGTCGTCGTGCTCCAGGCGCACACGTGCGTGCCGCGAGCCCGAGTGCCGTACGACATTGGTCAGCGCCTCCTGCACGATCCGGAAGGCGGCGAGGTCGGTGCCGGGCGGGAGGCGGGGCGGCTCGCCGTCGACCTCGACGGTGAGGCCCGCGCTCGCCGCCTGCTCCACCAGTTCGGGCAGGCGGTCGAGGCCGGGCGCGGGGGCGCGGGGTGCGTCGCCGGGGGCGCGCAGCGTGTCGAGGACCTGACGGACCTCGCCGAGCGCCTCCTTGCTCTTGGCCTTGATGGTGGTGAGCGCCGAGCGCGCCTGCTCCGGGTCGGTGTCGAGGAGGGCAAGGCCGACGCCGGCCTGCACATTGATCACGGAGATGCTGTGCGCGAGGACGTCGTGCAGTTCGCGGGCGATCCGCAGCCGCTCCTCGTCGGCCCGCCGCCGCGCCGCCTGCGCCCGCTCGGCCCGCTCCTTGGCCCACTGCTCGCGCCGCGTCCTCGCCAGTTCCGACACCGCCAGGATCGCCGCGACCCAGGCGGCGATCACACCCTCCTGCCCCCAGGGCGCGGCCGGGTCGTCGGACGGCGGCAGCCACTGGTACAGCCAGTGGGCCACCAGCGCGTGTCCGACCCAGAGCACCCCGATCGCCGCCCAGGCCGCCTTGCGGTGCCCGGTGACGATGGCGTTGAAGCAGGCCACGGCCACGGCGAGGAAGACCGGGCCATAGGGATACCCGGCACCCAGATAGACCAGGGCGGCCGCCGAGGTCCCGAACGCGACAGCCACCGGGTACCGCTTGCGCCACAGCAGCAGCCCCGTCGCCACGAGCAGCAGGACGCGGGCATAGGGATCGAGATCCTCCCGGTCGTGCTGGTTCTGGGCCGCGTAGTTGGACCCGCCCATCACGAAGAACGTCAGCAGCAGGGTGGAGCGCCAGGGCCACCGACGGGCACGCCCCTCGTCGTCCCACCGGTCCCACCACGCCGGCCCATGCCGCCACCACGCCGGCGGGCCTCCGCCCCGACGCACCTGCTGCTCGTCCATGTCCGCCACGCTAGACGCGATGCCCGCCGGGGGGCGTCACCCGCGCGTGGCGATCACAGATACTCCCGCCGCAGTACACGGCGGCGATCAGGGCAGCGACCCGAAGGGACGCGGGGCTGTATCAGCAGGCGGCTCCGCCGCGTGGACGCGAGCACTCAGCTCTCCGCCTCCACCAGACCCACCCCACGCGCCAGCCGCCCCACCGCATGCCGAAAGAACGGCTCCCGGTCCTCCACGACCCGATGGAACTGCCCGAACAGCTCGAACCCGACGAGCCCGAAGAGCTGTGCCCACGCGGCGACAAGGGCCACGACCGCCGCCGGAGGAAGGTCGGGCGCGAGATCGGCAGCCATGCGCTCGGCCTCGGGGTCCAGTTCGGCCCGCAGGGACGGCAACTCGGCGAGACCGCCCCCACGGTGGGTCTCGCGCACGATGCCGATGAAGACGAGCCCGACACGGGAGGCGGGCGGCACCGTGGTGTCGGGCGCCACATACCCCGGCACCGGTGAGCCATAGATCAACGCGTACTCGTGCGGATGCCGCAAGGCCCAGTCACGTACCGCCTCCGCCACCGCCACCCACCGCCGCACGGGCCCGGCGTCCGCGTCCACGGCCCCGGCGTGCGCCGCCTCCGCGCTCTCGCCGAGGGAGTCGTAGGCGTCGATGATGAGAGCGGTCAGCAGGTCGTCCCGGCTGGGGAAGTAGCGGTAGAGGGCGGAGGAGACCATGCCGAGTTCGCGGGCCACGGCGCGCAGCGACAGCCTGGCGGCGCCCTCGGCGGCGAGCTGTCTGCGGGCCTCGTCCTTGATGGCCGCGGTGACTTCCCTGCGGGCGCGGGCGCGGGCGCCCTGTGTGGTGCTGCTCATGTGAGGCAGTGTCCCATGAAAACGGAGCAGTGCACATATTCGAGAGCACTGCTCTTGCTTTGGATCGGCGTTCTCGTGCACACTGCTCTCAAGCGAGAGCAGTGCTCTCTCAACTCGTCCTCCAGGAGTCTCCATGTCGTCGCCGTACTACCTCAAGGGCAGCCCGCTGAACGTCCGCCTCAACAGCGTGATCGGCTGGCTGGCCCGGCACGGACTCAGCATCGCGGGCACGGCGGAGATGTCGGTGCGCGGACGCAAGAGCGGCAAGATGCAGCGCATCCCGGTCAACCCGCACGTCCACGACGGTGTGCAGTACCTCGTCTCGGCCCGCGGCCACTCGCAGTGGGTGCGCAACATGCGGGTCGCCGGGGGCGGGGAGCTGCGGGTCGGCCGCAAGGTCCGTGAGTTCACCGCGGTGGAGCTTCCCGACGCGGAGAAGCTCCCGATCCTGCGGACCTATCTGGAGAAGTGGGGCTGGGAGGTCAACCAGTACTTCCAGGGCGTCACCGCGAAGTCCTCCGACGAGGAGATCACCGCGGCGGCCCAGGACCACCCGGTCTTCCGGATCACCGTCAGGAAGTGACCTCGTCGCCCGCCGGCTCCGGCGCCGGGCGACGGTCCATCGCCGTCAGGGCACGCTGGGCCATGGGGTGGCTGCGCACGATCTCGCCCAGCGACGTCGAACCGCGGGTGATGTCCATGAACGCCTTCCACGCCGGCCGCAGACCGGTCAGCGCCGCGTGGAAGAGCCCCGGACGACGCTCGAACACCGTCAGCAGCCGCTTGCCGACGCTCATCTCGACGCCGAGTCCCGCCTTGATCGCGAAGGCGTAGTTCAGGGCCTGACGCCGGGTGTCCACCGCGTCGTGCGCCTCGGCGATCCGCACCGCCCACTCCCCCGCGAGCCGGCCCGACCGCAGCGCGAACGAGATGCCCTCGCGGGTCCACGGCTCCAGCAGTCCCGCCGCGTCACCGCACACCAGCACCCGCCCGCGCGAGAGCGGCGAGTCGTCGGCCCGGCAGCGCGTCAAGTGCCCGGAGGAGACGCTCGGTTCGAAGCCGGCGAGGCCGAGCCGGCCGATGAACTCCTCCAAGTACCGCTTGGTCGCGGCGCCTTCGCCGCGCTTCGAGATGACACCGACCGTGAGGGTGTCGCCCTTGGGGAACACCCAGCCGTAACTGCCGGGGATCGGGCCCCAGTCGATGAGGACCCGGCCCTTCCAGTCCTCGGCGACCGTCTCCGGCACCGGGATCTCCGCCTCCAGACCGAGATCCACCTGGTCGAGCTTCACCCCGACATGTGCTCCTATCCGGCTCGCGCTGCCGTCCGCGCCGACCACGGCCCGCGCGAGCAGCGTCTCGCCGCCCTGGAGGACGACCGCGACGGAGCGCCGGTCCGGCACCTCCGGGCCGTGCTGTTCGACGCGCTGGACGGTGACGCCCGTCCGCAGCTCGGCGCCCGCCTTCTGGGCGTGCTCGACGAGCTGCTGGTCGAACTCGGGCCGGTTGATCAGCCCGAACAGCATCTGCTTGGAGCGGCGGGTGCGGGTGAAGCGGCCGTTGTTCGAGAACGTCACCGCGTGCACCCGGTCCCGGAAGGGCAGCTCGAAGCCGGGCGGGAGCGAGTCGCGGGAGGGGCCGGTGATGCCGCCGCCGCACGTCTTGTAGCGCGGCAGCTCCGCTTTCTCCAGCACCAGTACGCGCCGCCCGGCGACCGCCGCCGCGTACGCGGCCGAGGCCCCCGCCGGTCCCGCACCCACCACGACGACGTCCCACACCTGCCGCACGTCGTCCGCCGAAGAGTTCTCGCTGCTCACGATGGTCTACTGCTCCTGATCAAGCCGCCGTCCGCTGCTGTCCCCCGCATCCTACGGCGGGCGTCGTCGCAGGCCGTTGTGGGAGGATCACAGCACTCACACGTACAACGTCGCACCCACAAGGAGCGTGCCCATGTCGTCGAATCCGGTCGCCGAGACCGTCGCCTCGCTGATGCCCAGGGCGCGGGCGGAGCTCACCGAACTGGTGGCGTTCAAGTCGGTGGCGGACTTCGACCAGTTCCCGAGGAGCGAGAGCGAGGGCGCGGCCCGCTGGGTCGCCGACGCGCTGCGCGCCGAGGGCTTCGAGGACGTCGCCCTGCTGGACACCCCCGACGGCACGCAGTCCGTGTACGGCTACCTGCCCGGCCCCGAGGGCGCGAAGACGGTCCTGCTGTACGCCCACTACGACGTGCAGCCCCCGCTGGACGAGGCCGCCTGGAGCACCCCGCCCTTCGAGCTGACCGAGCGCGACGGCCGCTGGTACGGGCGCGGGGCCGCCGACTGCAAGGGCGGCGTGATCATGCATCTGCTGGCCCTGCGTGCACTGAAGGCCAACGGCGGCGTCCCCGTCCACATCAAGGTGATCGCCGAGGGTTCGGAGGAGATGGGCACGGGCGGTCTTGAGCGGTACGCCGAGCAGCACCCGGACCTGCTGGAGGCCGACACCATCGTGATCGGCGACGCGGGCAACTTCCGTGTCGGGCTGCCGACGGTGACCTCGACCCTGCGCGGCATGACGCTCGTCCGCGTCCAGATCGACACCCTCGCGGGCAATCTGCACTCCGGCCAGTTCGGCGGGGCCGCGCCCGACGCGCTCGGCGCGCTGATTCGCGTACTGGACTCGCTGCGCGCCGAGGACGGTTCGACGACGGTGGACGGGCTGACCGAAGGACCGTCGTGGCAGGGGCTCCAGTACGAGGAGCAGCAGTTCCGTACGGACGCCAAGGTCCTCGACGGCGTCGAGCTGCTCGGCTCCGGCACGGTCGCCGACCGCATCTGGGCCCGCCCCGCCGTCACGGTCCTCGGCATCGACTGCCCGCCGGTCATAGGCGCCACCCCGTCCGTGCAGGCGAGCGCGCGTGCCCTGGTCAGCCTTCGGGTGCCGCCGGGCGTGGACGCGGCCGAGGCGACCAAGCTGCTGCAGGCCCACCTGGAGACGCACACCCCGTGGGGCGCCCGGGTGCGCTCCGAGCAGATCGGCCAGGGCCAGGCCTTCCGCGCCGACACCAGCAGCCCTGCGTACCAGGCGATGGCGGACGCGATGGCGGTGGCGTACCCCGGCCAGGAGATGCAGTACGCGGGCCAGGGCGGTTCGATCCCGCTGTGCAACACCCTCGCCGCCCTCTACCCGCACGCCGAGATCCTGCTCATCGGCCTGAGCGAGCCTGAGGCGCAGATCCACGCCGTGAACGAGAGCGTGTCCCCCGAGGAGCTGGAGCGCCTCTCGGTCGCCGAAGCGGTCTTCCTGCGTAATTACGCGGCGAGTTGAGGGATCTGCGGGCCGCCGCCCGTCGGGGCGGCGGCCCGCAGGCGCGCGAGCGGCCGACTGCGGACGGCGTCCGCGATCCTGGCGCTGTTCCTGCAGTACGCGAGCCGGGGCTCGCTCAGGAAGGCGCCGGAACGCCCGCCTCCAGATAGAGCGCGGCCCCGCGTTCGCGCGCCCGTAGTGCCCAGCGCAGCCGCTCGTAGCGCACCGGCGGCAGCATCTCGGCGGCCTCCTCCTCGGTGACGAAGCGCCAGTCGCGCAGCTCGGGGCCGGGCAGCAGCAGGCGTTCGGCCTCCTCGGAGTCGAGCCGGCCGCCGTCGAAGAGCAGCCGCAGACCGCCGTAGCCCGGGGGCATGGGCCGCTCCCAGTCGACGACCAGGAGCCGCGGTACGTCGTCGAGCCGTATCCCCGTCTCCTCGGCGACCTCGCGCATGCCCGCCCGCGCGGGTGCCTCGCCCCGCTCGACGACACCGCCGGGGAACTCCCAGCCGGCCTTGTACGTGGGGTCGACGAGCAGCACCCGGTCCTGCTCGTCGAAGAGCAGCACGCCCGCGGCGAGGGTCTCGGCGGTGGGCTCGGGCGTCTGCACGATGTCGCAGACGGGCACCGTCCCGTCACCGACCGCCTCGGCGATGCGGACAGCCGTCTCGTACGGCGTCAGGCCGCTGTTGTCGACGGGGTGGGCGTCGGCGGTGAGCCAGGAAGCGAAGGCGGCGCGGTACGGCTCGATGTGGTCGTACGACCACTGCCGGATCCGTATCTCGCCGTCGGGCAGCTCCGGCGGGATCTCCCGACCCGCTATTCGCTCCCGCAGGATCGTTTCCGCCGGGGTGAGGAGCACATGCTGGACGGTGATACGGCGGGCGGCGAGACCGCCGAAGATCTCGTCGCGGTACTCCTGGCGCAGCAGCGTCATCGGGACTACGAGGGTCCCGCCGAGCTCGGCGTGCAGTGCGGCAGCCGTGTCGATCACGAGACGGCGCCAGATCGGCAGGTCCTGGAAGTCACCGACCTCGGTGAGGTGTTTGGGCGGGAGCAGGTGGGTGAGTGCTCCGCCGATGACCTCGGGGTCGAAGAGCGTGCTGTTCGGGATCAGCTCGATCAGTTCCCGTGCGGTGGTGGTCTTCCCCGCACCGAAAGCGCCGTTGATCCAGACGATCACGTTTCCCCCTCTTCTGTTGGCCCCCTGTGGCTTGCCCGCTCCACCCTGCCACGGAAACCAGCTCTCGTAGAGGGCGCATGACAACGGCGCCGGAGCCCCCTCGGATGCGGGGCAGCGGCGCCGTGCGGTCGGGTCGGCGGGCTCGTCAGCCCTTCTTTCCGGGCTTGCCGTGCGGGGCGTCGTTCACGGCCCGGTCCGTCTCGCGGTTGATCGCCTTGCCGAAGGTGTCCAGGGCCTGGTCCACGTTGACCCCGGCGAGCTTGGTCGTACCGGTGGTGCCCAGACCACCGAGCTTCTTGCCGCTCATGTCCAGGCCGGCGGCCTTGAGCTGACCGCCGGTGGTGCCGGGCAGCCCGGCCGAAGGCGAGCCGGTGCCGGAGGTGCCGGAGGTCTCGACCGAGTGGGACGGGGTGACCGCCGCGACGACGAATCCGGTGGCCAGGGAGGCGATGGCGAGCATGCTGCGCTTCTTCATGGCCGGTTCAACTGTGAAACGGCTCCGGAGTCACGCCCCGCCTCGGGACGAACCGGACACCAGCGCGTCTTCGTCCCCGGCCCGGCCCCGGTCGCCACGCCGTGGCCGTCGCCGTCGCCGTACGAGATCGCCGGCCGCTTCCGGCCAGTCGGCGTACTCGAAGCCGAACCCCTCGGCGAGCAGCCGGCCGGGGACGACCCGGCGGCTCTTCAGCAGGAGCTCGGTGTCCGAGCGCAGGGCGAACGCGCCGAGCTCGGCCATGGCCTTCGTCGCGGGCAGACCCACGGGGACGCCCCAGGCCGAGCGCAGCTCCCGCATGAACGCGCGCTGCGGCAGGGGCTGCGGAGCGGCGAGATTCACCGGCCCGCGCAGGTCGTCCCGCTCGATCAGGAACTCGACCGCGCGGACGAAGTCCCGGTCGTGGATCCAGGAGACGTACTGCCTGCCGCCCGCCACCGGGCCGCCGAGTCCCAGCCGTGCGAGTCGCAGCAGGACGTCGAAGACGCCGCCGCGATCAGGGCTCATGACCATCGCGGAGCGCAGGGCGACCTTGCGGGTGTGCGGCGTGTCGGCCACCTCCTGCGCCCGTTCCCACGCCCTGGCGATCTCGACGCTGTAGGACCAGTAGTCCGGCACATCGGGCTCGCCGCCGCCGATGACGCCCGTCGCCTCGTCGTTCGGGGCGTCGAAGCGGTGGGCGTAGACGGTGGCCGTGCTCATCTGGAGCCAGATCCCGGGCGGCCGGCCGGCGGCGGCGATCGCCTCGCCGACGATTTCCGTGGAGTGCACCCGCGAATCCATCATGGCCCGCAGGTTGGTCCGGGTGTACCGGCAGCTGACGCTGCGCCCGGCGAGGTTGATCACGACGTCGCTGCCGTCGATCTCCCCGGCCCACGGGCCCCACGTCCGCCCGTCCCACTCGACCTCTCGCTCACGCCTGGGCCGCCTGGTCAGGACGATCACCTCATGACCCGCCGCGCTCAACGCACGGTTCAGGATCGTGCCCACCTGCCCGGTTCCTCCGGGAATCACTATCTTCATCGGCTCCCCCTCGGTGTGGGAGCGAGCCTATCGCAGAGTGTTGAACATGTTCAAAAAGCACACCGCCGAAAATGCGCCACACGTACAGGTTCAGCTACACACCACTTTCCAACACACTCCGACAGGTTCTACCGTGAGCGAACTGTGACGCGTACATGTCGTCGTCGCGTCATCCCGCTCTCGCCGGTTCGGAGGAACGTGACGATGCGTCACCTTCACACCCGCACAACCCGAAGAAGGCTGCTCGGCTCGCTCGTGGCAGGGCTGCTGTGCGCGACGGGGCTTGCCGTCCCGGCGGCCGGGGCGGCCCCCGCCGCCAGCGCCGCAGCCGCCTCTCCCGCCGTGGACACCGCGCCCGCCGTGGACGACGGTCTCGCGCTCACCCCGCCCATGGGCTTCAACAACTGGAACTCCACCCACTGCCGTGCCGAGTTCGACGAGGCCATGGTCAAGGGGATCGCGGACATCTTCGTCGAGAGGGGTCTCAAGGACGCCGGCTACGAATACGTCAATCTCGACGACTGCTGGGCCCTGCCGAGCCGGGACGCGAACGGCAAGCTCGTGCCCGACCCGGTCCGCTTCCCGGGCGGGATCAAGGCGGTCGCGGACTATGTGCACGCCAAGGGCCTGAAGCTCGGCATCTACACGAGCGCGGGCACGAAGACCTGCAACACGGCCGGCTTCCCCGGCGCCCTCGGCCATGAGTACAGCGACGCCCAGCAGTTCGCGGACTGGGGCGTGGACTACCTCAAGTACGACAACTGCAACAACCAGGGTGTGGACGCGAAGCAGCGCTACACGACCATGCGCGACGCGCTCGCGGCCACCGGTCGGCCGATCGTGTACAGCATCTGCGAATGGGGCGAGAACAAGCCCTGGGAATGGGCCGCCGATGTCGGACAGCTGTGGCGCACGACCGGTGACATCAGCGACAACTGGGGCTCGATGCTGTCGATCCTGAAGCAGAACCTGCCGCTCGCGGCGTATGCCGGACCCGGCCGCTGGAACGACCCCGACATGCTGGAGGTCGGCAACGGCGGCATGACGGACACCGAGTACCGCTCGCACTTCTCGATGTGGTCGATCATGGCGGCGCCGCTGCTGATCGGCTCCGATCTGCGGTCGGCGTCCGAGGAGACCTTCGAGATCCTCGGCAACCGGGAGGTCATCGCGGTCGACCAGGACCCGCTGGGCAAGCAGGGCGCCGTGATCTCCTCCGAGGGCGGGCGCTGGGTCGTCGCCAAGGAGATGCGGGACGGCAGCCGCGCGGTGGCGCTGTTCAACGAGTCCGGCACCGCTCAGCGCATCACCACCAGCGCTTCGGCGGTCGGTCTGCCTGCCGCCGACGCCTATACGATGCGCGATCTGTGGCAGCACCGCAGCTACAACACCGCGGGCACGATCGGCGCGACGGTCCCCGCGCACGGCACGGTTCTCGTCCGCGTCCACGCCGACGGCCGGTGGGCCCAGCACCCGCCCGCCGTCGAACTCGGCCTGGAGGGCGGTTCGTTGGTCGAGGCGGGCCGGACGGCCTCGCTGACCTCTACGGTCACCGACCTCGGGCGTACGGCTGCGAAGCGTGTGTCCGTCGCGCTGAGCGGGCCCGCGGGCTGGTCCGTCAGGGCCACGTCACCGACCGCGTCTCCCGCGCTCCCGACCGGCCGGTCCCTGCGCACCGAGTGGGCGGTCAGGGCACCGGCGGGGACGCCCGTGGGGTCGTACGGCCTCACTCTCAAGGCGAGTTATCGCTCACCGACCGGTGTGCGCGTGGACAGCGCGTTGCCGCTGACCGCGACCGTGGTGGCGCCGCCGCCCTCGGGGACGTCCGGGCTCGGTGACCTGACCTGGTTGTCGGCCACCAATGGGTGGGGACCTGTCGAGCGCAACACCAGCAACGGTGAGAGCGATGCCGGTGACGGGCATCCGATCACTGTGGGTGGTGTTGTGTACGGCACAGGGCTCGGCGTGCACGCGGAGAGCGCCGTCGAGTACTACGTCGGCAGGGCGTGCGAGACGGTGACCGCGCGGGTCGGGGTCGACGACGAGGAGGGCGCTGACGGCAGCGTCGCCTTCGAGATCTGGGCGGACGGTGCCAAGGCCGCCTCTACCGGGGTCCTCACGAACGCGATGCCGGCCCAGGCGATCACGGCCGACGTGACCGGTGCGCAGGTCGTCCGGCTGGTCGCCACCGATGGCGGCGATGGCATCACCTCGGACCACGGGGACTGGGCGGAGGCCCGGTTGAGTTGTTGAGCGGATGCCTGCGGCGGCCCGCTGGTGTGAGTGGGGGTGCGTGTAGCGCCTTCGGTGGTGGGTGGGTCGGGGCCGTGCCGGGGGGTGTCCGTCCTCGGTCGGGCGGTTGACCTTCTCAGGAGGGTGCCGTTTCTTGACGCCCGCCGCTGCGGGCGGACACCCCCCCCCCGGCACGTCCCCTTGCCGCCGTACGCGGCCGACTCGTGGCGCCGGGCGACTGCCCCCCAGGGGCGAACTGCGCGACGGTTGCGGTCACATCCTGACGGACCCACCGCAACGCGTCCTTCAAGGGCGCGGGGAACTGCGCGACCAGCCACGACGGAGTCGCAGCCGACGTACACGGGTGCTGTGGGTATTTGGGGGCTCGCGCCGGTGAGTGAACGTTCCGGCGGCCTCACACCCCTGCCGCTGTCGCGTCCGCCTTCCGTGCGAGCGCGGCCGCGGCGGCGCCCACCAGCCCCGCGTCCGTGCCCATCTGTGCGGGCACGATCGTCAGGCGCTGGACGAAGGACAGGGTGGCGTAGTTGGTCAGGGCCTTGCGGAGGGGGGTGAACAGGACGTCGCCCGCCTTGCCGACTCCCCCGCCGATCACCGCGATGTCGATCTCCACGAGGGTCGCGGTGGCCGCGATCCCGGCGGCCAGGGCCTGCGCGGCCCGCTCGAAGGAGGCCACGGCGACCGGGTCGCCATCCTGTGCGGAGGCGGCCACGGCCGCGGCGGACGTGTCGCCGTCCGGGCCCGGCAGCCAGCCGTTCTCCATGGCCCGACGGGCGATGTTGGGGCCACTCGCGATGCGCTCCACGCAGCCGCGGGAACCGCACGGGCACTCGTCGCCGTCCAGGTCGACGCTGATGTGGCCGATGTGGCCGGCGTTTCCGGTGGGGCCGGGGTGCAGTCGGCCGTTCAGCACCAGACCGCCGCCGACTCCGGTGGAGACGACCATGCACAGCGCGTTGTCATGGCCTCGCGCGGCGCCCTGCCAGTGCTCGGCCGCCGTGATGGCCACCCCGTCGCCGATCAGCTCGACGGGCAGGCCGTGTGCCGCCTCGCGGACTCGCCGGACCAGCGGATAGTCGCGCCAGCCGGGCACGTTCACCGGGCTCACGGTGCCCGCGGAGGCGTCCACCGGGCCCGCGCTGCCGATGCCCAGGGCCGAGGCATGCTCCCAGAGGGGCGACTCGGTGAGTTCGCCGACGACCTCCTCGACGGCCCGCATCACCGTCTCGCCGTCCTCCCGCGCCGGCGTGGCGCGCTGGGCCCGGGCCACGATCGTGCCGTGGCCGTCCACCAGCGCTCCGGCGATCTTGGTGCCGCCGATGTCGAGCGCAGCCACGAGGTCGGTGTGCATCAGTGTCAGTTCTCCCCGTCAACCATTCGGAACTCCCCGTCATCCACGGGAACTGGAAGAGCCGGTCTCGCGGTGGGGACGCAGGCCGGAGATTGCGGTGGACAGTGTCTCCTGGATCTGACAACGTTGTCCAGGCTCTATGCTCGACGCCACATCCTCATACAAACCCATGGACGACGCATCCCCCGTGGACGACGACAGGACAGGACAGCGCATCGTGCCCGAGACCATCCGCCGATCCGACCGCGCGCCCGAGAACCGCTACGGCAACCGTCCCACCATGAAGGACGTCGCCGCGCGTGCCGGAGTCGGCCTGAAGACCGTCTCGCGCGTGGTCAATGGTGAGCCCGGTGTCACCCCGGAGACGGAGCGGCGCGTCCAGGAGGCCATCGACGCCCTGGGCTTTCGCCGCAACGACAGCGCGCGGGTGCTGCGCAAGGGCCGTACGGCGAGCATCGGCCTGGTCCTGGAGGATCTCGCGGACCCTTTCTACGGGCCGCTGAGCCGCGCGGTCGAGGAGGTCGCCCGGGCGCACGGGGCCCTGCTGATCAACGGATCCAGCGCCGAGGACCCGGACCGCGAGCAGGAGCTGGCGCTGGCGCTGTGCGCACGGCGGGTGGACGGGCTGGTGATCATTCCGGCCGGTGACGACCACCGGTATCTGGAGCCCGAGCTCAAGGCGGGCGTGGCCACCGTGTTCGTCGACCGTCCGGCGGGGAACATCGACGCGGACTGCGTCCTCGCGGACAACCACGGCGGTGCCCGCGACGGCGTCGCCCACCTCATCGCCCACGGCCACCGCCGGATCGGCTTCATCGGTGACATGCCCCGTATTCATACGGCCGCAGAGCGGCTGCGTGGTTATCGGGCCGCCATGGAGGACGCGGGCATACCGGTGGAGGACTCCTGGATGTCCCTCGGGGTGACCGATCCGGAGCGGGTGCGCCGGGCGGCCGAGGAGATGCTCACCGGGCCCTCCCCCGTCACCGCCATCTTCACGGGCAACAACCGGGTGACGGTCACTGTCATCCGGGTCCTCGCCGAGCAGCCCCGCCCCGTCGCCCTGGTGGGATTCGACGACATCGAGCTCGCCGATCTGCTCCAGCCCGGCGTCACCGTCGTCGCCCAGGACGCCGCGGCCCTCGGCCGTACCGCCGCCGAGCGGCTGTTCCGGCAGCTGGACGGCACCCTGGTCACCCCGGAACGCATCGAGCTGCCGACAAGGCTGATCACCCGCGGCTCGGGCGAACTGGCACCGCAGAACTGAGGCGCGAATGGATGCCCGCAGCCTGGAGACGCTCGGTCTGGCCGAGGCACCGCGCGATCATCCGCTGCTCTACCCGGGCGCCTGGCCCTCGGACTCCGGGCTCCTCGACGGTGACCGGCTGCTGCCACCGGAACGTCTGGTGTACGAGGACCGCGTGCCCGTCCTCGCGGTCGGCTCCAATGCCTGCCCCGGCCAACTGCGGCACAAAATGGCCGGGTTCGGCATCGTCTCGCCGCTGCCGATGGTGAAGGCGCGGGTGACCGGCCTCGACGTCGGCGTGTCCGCGCATGTGAGCTTCATGGGGTACGTGTCCGCGTCGCCGTTCCATGCCCCGGGACACGTAAGGGAGTTGTTCCTCACCTGGCTCGACGACGAGCAGCTCGCCGTGATCGACGCGAGCGAGGGTGTGCCGATGCGGAACGGGCACTACGGCCGTGCCTGGCTGCCCGCGCCCGACGTGCGGATCGAGCTGGCGGACGGCACCGTGCTCCCGGGCGCCTTCGCGTACGTCAACCGCCATGGCGTCCTGCACGACGGCACCGGCGCGCCGCGCACCCACCCCGGCGAGCGCGCGTTGCTCACCGAACTCCTCGTGGGATCGGCCCGGTTGAGGGATCTCTTCGGTGTCACTCCCGAGGAGTTCTGCGCTCGGGCGCGTGCCGATGCGGAGCTGTGCGAGCGGGGTACCCGGCTGTTCGCGGAGGAGAAGCTGGTGACGGCCTCCGGGCTGGAGGGGTACCTCCGGGTTCAGCCGGGCCGACCTCAGCAGACCGGCAGTCCGGGCACCGGTTCGTCGTTGTTCCCGCCCTCGATGTAGACGTCGCTGACGAAGACATCGGTGTTGCCGCTGTCGTCGTCCGTCTTGGCCCACCAGACGTTGGTCCACTCGCCGTACGTCTCACGGCGGCCCAGGTTCTGCTGGCAGTAGAAATAGTTGGTGCCTGCGTTCAGGACGCCTGCCTCGGCACCACCGGCGGTGTACGACTTGGCCTGCTTCCAGACCTTGCAGTTGTACTTGCCGCCGCCGATGGAGAAGCAGGAAGGCGTCGGTGTGCTGCCGCCCCCTCCTCCGCCGGTGGTGCCACCGCCGCCCGTCGTTCCTCCGCCGCCCGTGGTGCCGCCGTCGCCGGAACCGCCGCCCGTGCTGCCGTCGTTGGTGCCGCCCCCGCCCGAGGTCTTGGTCGGTGAGGAGGTGGTCGGCCGGTCCGAGGGCTCGGCGTCCGCGGATCGGCTCGGGGACTTGGTCGCGTCGGGCGACTTCTCGTCCTTGTCCTTCTCGGTCAGGCCGGAGTCGCCCGAGCGGTCGGGGTCGGAGCTGCCGTTCGCCGGGGCGGACGTGCCGTGCGCGGCGGCGACCGAGGAGTTGTCCCGGGCCTCGTTCTTGGCGTCGCCCATGTTGTTCACCAGGGCGACGGTGACGCCGGCCGCCGCGAGGACGACGGTGACGGCCACGGCGGCGAGCAGGGCACGGCCCTTGCGCCTGGCGGGCGTACCGGACGAGGTGACCATCGGGCCGGTGGAGTCCGGGTCCTGGGGCGGGGCGGAGTTCCCGTAGCCGTACGGGTGCGGGGTGGACGGGCCCGGTCCGGCGTCCTGGCGGGTCGCCGGTCCCTGCGCGTGCTGGGCCGGCGTTCCGAAGACGGGGGCCCCGGGGAGGTTCGACGCGGGCACGCCCTGCACCGGGGTGTCGCTGCCTCGGCCGCCGTACGGCTGCCCCGCAGGCGTCGGTCCGGACGGGCTCACCGGTGTCGTGGGCCCGAAGCCGGGCGGCACCGCCGGGACGCTGCGCTCCGTGTCCCCGGGCCCGGTGTCCGCCGGTCCCCGCAGTGCCGCCGTCGGGACGTCGTCGCCGGAGTCCGCGACCGCCTGGAGGAGTCCGCGCGCTTCGTCGGCCTCGGGCCGGGACTCCGGCCGCTTGTCCATCAGCCGCAGCAGGACGGGGCCGAGCGGGCCCGCGTTGGCGGGTTCGGGCAGGGGCTCGGTGACGATCGCGGTGAGCGTGGAGAAGGTCGACGTACGGCGGAAGGGGGCGGCGCCCTCCACGGCCGCGTACAGCGTGGCACCCAGGGCCCAGACGTCCGAGGACGCGCCCGGTTCGGCGCCCTGGGCGCGCTCGGGGGCCAGGTAGTCCAGGGAGCCGACCAGATGGCCGGTGCGGGTCAGGTGGGTGGCCGAGCCGTCGCCCGGGTCGTCCATCGTGGCGATGCCGAAGTCGGTGAGGACGACCCGGCCGGAGGTTTCGAGGAGGATGTTGCCCGGCTTGACATCGCGGTGCAGGACGCCCGCCTTGTGGGCGGCGGCCAGGGCGTCCATGACCTTGGCGCCGATCCCGGCGGCCTCCCGTGCGTCCAGCGTGCCGCGGTCGCGCAACACGGCTTCCAGGGAGGGGCCGTCGACCAGCTCCATGACGATGAGCGGGCGTCCTTCGACCTCGGTGACGTCATGGACGGCCACCACACCCGGATGCCGGACCCGGGCCGCCGCGCGGGCCTCGCGCTGCATGCGCAGCCGCAGATCCGCGAGTTCGGGTCCGTCCGCGTCCGAGTAGGTGCGCAGTTCCTTGACGGCGACCTCGCGGCCCAGGACCTCGTCGACGGCCCGCCAGACCACGCCCATGCCGCCGCGCCCGAGTTGGGCGACGACGCGATAGCGCCCCGCCAGCAGGCGGCCGGTCTCGTCCGCCTGTCCGTTCTCCCCCGAAGACACCGTTGCCCCGTTCCTGTGGACCGTCGTTGCGTCCGTACAGACTACGGGGCGCGGGTGACAACACCAGTCGGTGGAAACCGCTGTGACCGGGCCGCTACTTGGTGGAGACCGTGAGGTCACCGCGTCGCGGTGCCGCAAACCCCTCCAGGTCGGCACGGGTCAGTCCGGTGAGCCGGGCGGCCTCGCCGATGTCGAGAGCGCCGCAGTCCAGGCCGCGCAGCAGGTAGCCGCTCAGGGCCTTTGCGGTCGCGGGCTCGTCCATGACGTCGCCGCCGGCCCGGTTGGCGTAGCGGGCGAGGCGGGCCGCGGCCTGCTCGAAACCTTCACGGTAGAAGGCGAAGACGGCCGCGTAGCGGGTGGGGATGTGGCCGGGGTGCATGTCCCAGCCCTGGTAGTAGGCGCGGGCCAGGGCGCGGCGGGTGAGGCCGTAGTGCAGGCGCCAGGCGTCGTGGACCTTCGCCGTCGGGCCGACCGGCAACACGTTGGTGGAGCCGTCCGAGACGCGTACGCCGGTGCCGGCGGCCGCGACCTGCATGATCGCCTTGGCGTGGTCGGCGGCCGGGTGGTCGCTGGCCTGGTAGGCGGCGGAGACGCCGAGGCAGGCGCTGTAGTCGAAGGTGCCGTAGTGCAGGCCGGTGGCGCGGCCCTCGGCGGCCTGGATCATCCGGGCGACGCTCGCGGTGCCGTCGGCGGCGAGGATGGACTGGCTGGTCTCGATCTGGATCTCGAAGCCGATCCGCCCGGGGTCGAGCCGGTGCGCCTTCTCGAACGCCTCCAGCAGCCGCACCATGGCGGTGACCTGCTCGGGGTAGGTCACCTTGGGCAGCGTGAGGACCAGCCCGTCGGGCAGGCCGCCGGCCTCCATCAGGCCGGTGAGGAAGATGTCGAGGGTGCGGATGCCCCGGTCGCGTACCGGCGCCTCCATGCACTTCATGCGGATGCCCATGTACGGGGCCGCGGTGCCGCTCTCGTACGCCTCGGCGATCAGGCGCGCCGCGCGGGCCGCCGCCTCGTCCTCCTCGGCGTCGGGGCGGGGGCCGTAGCCGTCCTCGAAGTCGACGCGCAGGTCCTCGATGGGCTCGCGCTCCAGCTTGGCGCGGACCCGGGAGTACACCGGCTCGGCGAGTTCGTCGGACAGACCGAGCACGGCGGCGAAGGAGGCCGCGTCGGGGGCGTGTTCGTCGAGGGCCGCGAGGGCCTGATCGCCCCAGGAGCGGATGGTGTCGGCGGCGAAGACGTCGCCGGGTACATAGACGGTGTGGACGGGCTGACGGGTGCCGGGGTCGCCGGGGTAACGGCGCTCCAGCTCTGCGTCGACCGGCGCGAGGGAGGCGCTGATCTCCTCGCTGATGGCGCCCGCGAGGCTCGTCGCCACGTTCTCCTGCTGGCCCTGACCCATGCCCACACCCTCCTGTTTTCCGATCTACGGAATCAACAATCCGTATAATGAAGTTATCCGGGGACCTTCCGGATGGTCAACACCATGTCCACGGGGAGTCACCCCACCATCTCGTCATGTTCACGCCCATCTCAGGACGCGGTATCACACTTCCATACGCACGCCTCGCACGACTCGTCCGGCCGTTCCCACCGAAGGAGCACCAAGTGCCGAACCACAGCCGAGTCACGCGCCGTCTGGGCCTGAAAGCCGCACTGGCCGCCGCGGTCACCGCGCCCTTCTCCAGTACAGCACTGCCCACGTCCTCCGCCTCGGCGGGCGAGCGCCCGCCCGTCCGGCACCTCCGGGTCATGTCCTTCAACCTGCGCTTCGCGAGCACCACGGAGCCCAACAGCTGGACCGTGCGCAGACCGGTGATGCGCGAGCTGCTGCGCCGTGAGGCCCCGCACGTCCTCGGCACCCAGGAAGGGATCTTCTCTCAGCTGCTCGACATCGACGCCGACCTCGGCCCGCGCTACGACTGGGTGGGCACCGGCCGGCTGCACGGCAGCCGCGACGAGTCGATGGCGATCTTCTACGACTCCCACCGACTGCGCCCGACCGAGTACGACCACTTCTGGCTCTCCGACACCCCGGACGTGATCGGCTCCAACACCTGGGGCGCGGCCTTCGCCCGTATGGTCACCTGGGTCCGCTTCCGCGATCTGGCCGACGACGGGCGGGAGTTCTACGCCCTCAACACTCACTTCGACCATGTCAGCCAGTACGCGCGCGAGCGCGGCGCCGCGCTCATCGCGGAGCGGATCGCCGGGTTCGACCGCTCGCTGCCGGTCGTGGTGACCGGGGACTTCAATGTCGCCGCCCACAAGAACGCGGTGTACGACACCCTGCTCGGCGCCGGTCTCGTCGACACCTGGGACATCGCACGTGAGCGCAGCGATCTGTACGGCACCTTCCACGGCTACAAGCCGCTGACGCCGAACGGCGACCGCATCGACTGGATCCTCGCCACGCCGGGGGGCACCGCGCACCGTGCGACGATCAACATCTTCTCCGCCGACGGCCAGTTCCCGAGCGACCATCTGCCCGTGCAGGCGGCCCTGAGTCTGGGATGAGACGAGGCCCCCGTGACCGTCATGTCGGTCACGGGGGCCTCGATGCGCCCGTTCGGGATCCGCGGGATCAGCCCTTGCGGGTCTTGATCTCCTCGGTCAGGGCCGGGACGACGTCGAAGAGGTCGCCGACGACGCCGTAGTCGACCAGCTCGAAGATCGGGGCCTCGGCGTCCTTGTTGATCGCCACGATCGTCTTCGAGGTCTGCATGCCGGCACGGTGCTGGATCGCGCCGGAGATACCGGAGGCGATGTACAGCTGCGGCGAGACCGACTTACCGGTCTGGCCGACCTGGTTGGTGTGCGGGTACCAGCCCGCGTCCACGGCGGCACGCGAGGCACCGACGGCCGCGCCGAGGGAGTCGGCGAGGGCCTCGATGATCGAGAAGTTCTCGGCGCCGTTGACGCCACGGCCACCGGAGACCACGATCGCGGCCTCGGTGAGCTCCGGACGCCCGGTCGACTCACGCGGCGTGCGCGCGGTCACCTTGGTGCCGGTGGCCTGGGCGGAGAAGGTCACCGCGAGGGCCTCGACCGCGCCGGCGGCCGGGGCGGCCTCCACGGCGGCGCTGTTGGGCTTGACCGTGATGACCGGGGTGCCCTTGGAGACACGGGACTTGGTGGTGAAGGACGCGGCGAACACCGACTGGGTGGCCACCGGGCCCTCGTCGCCGGCCTCGAGGTCGACGGCGTCGGTGATGATGCCGGAGCCGATGCGCAGCGCCAGACGCGCGGCGATCTCCTTGCCCTCGGCGGAGGACGGCACCAGCACTGCGGCCGGGGAGACGGCCTCGACGGCGGCCTGGAGGGCGTCGACCTTCGGCACGACCAGGTAGTCGGCGTACTCGGCGGCCTCGTGGGTGAGGACCCGAGCCGCGCCGTGCTCGGCGAGCGTGGCGGCGGTACCGGCGGCGCCGTTGCCCAGCGCGACGGCGACCGGCTCGCCGACGCGGCGGGCCAGGGTCAGCAGCTCCAGGGTGGGCTTGCGGACGGCACCGTCCACGTGATCGACGTAGACGAGAACTTCAGCCATGGGATTGCTCTCCTGCGTAACGAAGTTGAGGGGCGGTCAGCGAAGGCGGGCTCAGATGAACTTCTGGCTCGCGAGGAACTCGGCGAGCTGCTTGCCGCCCTCGCCCTCGTCCTTGACGATCGTGCCGGCGGTGCGGGCCGGACGCTCGTTCGCGGCGTCCACGGCGGTCCAGGCACCCTCCAGGCCGACCTCCTCGGCGTCGATCTCCAGGTCGGAGAGGTCCCAGGACTCGACCGGCTTCTTCTTGGCGGCCATGATGCCCTTGAAGGAGGGGTAACGCGCCTCGCCCGACTGGTCGGTGACCGACACGACGGCCGGCAGGGAGGCCTCGAGCTGCTCGGAGGCAGCGTCGCCGTCCCGGCGGCCCTTGACGGTGCCGTCCTCGACGGAGACCTCGGACAGCAGGGTGACCTGCGGGACGCCCAGGCGCTCGGCCAGCAGGGCCGGAACGACGCCCATGGTGCCGTCGGTGGAGGCCATGCCGGAGATCACCAGGTCGTAGCCGGCCTTCTCGATCGCCTTGGCCAGCACCAGCGAGGTGCCCAGGGCGTCGGTGCCGTGCAGGTCGTCGTCCTCGACGTGGATCGCCTTGTCGGCGCCCATGGACAGCGCCTTGCGCAGCGCGTCCTTGGCGTCCTCGGGGCCCACCGTCAGGACGGTGATCTCCACGTCGTCGTCGGAGTTCTCGGAGATCTGCAGCGCCTGCTCGACCGCGTACTCGTCGAGCTCGGAGAGCAGACCGTCCACGTCGTCCCGGTCGACGGTCAGGTCATCGGCGAAGTGCCGGTCGCCAGTGGCGTCGGGCACGTACTTCACAGTGACAACGATCCTCAAGCTCACGCCGGCTCTCCTACTGCGTCGACATTTCTCTGCTGCCTACTTGCAGGCAGCATAGGCGCCCCAAGCGGCTGATCCCGATCGGGGCGACCCGCGCTCCGAGCGAAATATTACTCGTCAGTACACCCAGTTCGTGCCCGCTAAGCAAGCGCTTTGAACTGTGACCTTTGCAACGCAGCGTAATCGGAAATCGACGGCTTCGCAGAACCTCGGAAGGCGGGTTCGGTCACATACGTTCAGTGAGGTCAGTCACGCAGCCCGTTGAACCGGCCCTGGTGGTAGACCAACGGACGCCCCGGACCACTCGGGTCGCCGAGGACGACCTCCGCCAGCACGATGCGGTGATCGCCGGCCGGCACGCGCGTCACGACCCGGCACACCATCCACGCGGGCACGCCGTCGAGAAGGGGGACACCCTCGGGACCCTCGCGCCATGCCGTGGCCGGGCCGAAGCGGTCGGCGCCGCTGCGGGCGAAGGTGGCGGCCAGGTCCTCCTGGTGCTCGCCGAGGAGGTGGACGCCCACGTGTTCCGTCACGGATATCGCGGGCCAGCTGGAGGCTCCCGTGCCGACACCGAAGGAGAGCATCGGGGGCTCGGCGGAGACCGAGGTGAGGGACGTGGCGGTGAAGCCGACCGGGCCCGACTCACCGCGGGCGGTGATCACTGCCACCCCGGCGGCATGCCGGCGGAAGACGGACCGGAGCAGGTCGGGAGAGGCGAGCCGAGGGGCACCGAGGCCGGGGACGACCGTCATGGAGTTGTCCTTCTGCGAGAGAGGGCGTGCGGATCGATGGCCGTTCAACGGCTCGGACAGCACGCGCTCGCGGTACGGGCCAGATCGACATGGGCCCGTCCGAAGAGAAGGAGTTCCTCAGGCATACGGTCAGGCTGACGATAGGTGGTGCGCACAGTCAAGTACGTTCCGGGATGTGGGAGATGACTCACCCTCGGTATCCCTCGGTGTCGCCTCGATGTCACGCCCCCTCAGACCGCCTCCCCCAGAGCGGCGATCACGTCCGCCTTGCGGGGCTGTCCGGTGGCCCGCCGCACCACGTTGCCGTCGGCGTCGAGGACCAGCACGGTCGGGGTCTTGAGGATGTCGAGCCGGCGTACGAGGTCCAGATTGTCCTCGGCGTCGAGCTCGACGTGCCGCACGCCCGGGACCATGCCGGCCACCTCGCCCAGCACACGCCTGGTGGCCCGGCAGGGGGCGCAGAAGGCGCTGGAGAACTGCAGGAGGGTGGCGCGCTCCCCCAGCTCCCCGCCCAACTCGGCCGCGCCGAGCCGCTTTCCGTCGTCGCGCCCGCGCACCCTTACTCTCCCGCTCCGCCGCCGCTGCAGCACTCCGTAGACGCTCGCCGCCACGAGCACCGCCACACACACCACAAGTCCGGTCATCACCCTGCTCAAGCGTTCACGAGACTGCAAAGATTCCCGACTCCCCGTAAGCCTTTCCCTTGCGGAATGCTTGATTCATGGACATCGATGTGAGGGGGCCGCGCTTCGGGGCGGCCGTGACGACCGTGGTGCTGGCGGTCGTTCTGGTCACCGGGAGCGCCTGGCTGCTGGCCTGGCAGACGCTGGCGTTCGCGCTGGGCGCGGCGGGCGGGGTGGGCCGTTCGCCCTACGGCTGGCTCTTCCGCACGGCCGTGCGTCCACGGATCGGGCCGCCGACCGCGTTCGAGGCACCGGAGCCGCCGCGGTTCGCGCAGGCCGTGGGGCTGGTCTTCGCCGGACTCGGGCTGGTCGGGTACGCCTTCGGCCCGGACTGGCTGGGGCTCGCCGCCACCGGGGCCGCGCTCGCGGCCGCCTTCCTGAACGCCGTCTTCGGCTACTGCCTGGGCTGCGAGATGTATCTGCTCGTGCGGCGCCTGACGGTGCGCGCCGGGTAAAGGCGACGCCAAAATCCGAGGTGGATCAAGGGGGCGACGTGACGAGGATCTCGCCGCTCCCCGCCACTTGGGCTTGGCCCTCGGGCGTTCTTGGGGCACGATCTGCGACAAGCCGTAAACCTACGGCTGCGTAACTTCCCCAACCGGGAGCCTCTGGGAGCCTCCTTCCCAGGCAGAGAAGGAAGGGTCCACCCCGTCCATGGCAGAGCTTGTCTACCGTCCCGTCGTCGGTTTCGCCCAGACCCTGTTCAAGGCGTGGGACCTCAAGATCGACTGCAAGGGGTCGGAGAACATTCCGCGCTCGGGCGGCGCCGTGCTGGTGAGCAACCACATCAGCTATCTGGACTTCGTCTTCAACGGCCTGGCGGCTCTCCCGCAGAAGAGACTCGTGCGCTTCATGGCGAAGGAGTCCGTGTTCCGGCACCGGATCTCCGGTCCGCTGATGCGCGGTATGAAGCACATCCCGGTGGACCGCAAGCAGGGTGAGGCGGCCTACGCGCACGCGCTGGACTCGCTGCGCTCCGGCGAGATCGTCGGGGTCTTCCCGGAGGCCACGATCTCGCAGTCGTTCACGCTGAAGAGCTTCAAGTCGGGCGCCGCCCGGCTGGCCCAGGAGGCGGGCGTCCCGCTGATCCCGATGGCCGTCTGGGGCACCCAGCGCCTGTGGACCAAGGGGCACCCGCGCAACTTCAAGCGCAGTCACACCCCGATCACCATCCGGGTCGGCGAGGCGCTCGAGGCATCCAAGGACAAGTACGCCGGCGCCATCACCCGCCAGCTGCGCGAACGCGTCCAGGAGCTCCTGGAGGCCGCTCAGCGCGCCTACCCCGTACGCCCCAAGGACGCCTCCGACACCTGGTGGATGCCGGCCCACCTCGGCGGCACGGCCCCCACCCCCGAGCAGGTACGCGCGGCCGAGGCGCACTGACGCCGGGCCCCTTCAGCAGGCCGGCGGCCGGACCTCGATCCGCGCCCCGGGGCTGAACTTCTCCAGCAGGTCGGCGAGTTCCCGCGCCGCGCTCTCGACGTCGGCGACGGGTATCGGCGTCAGGCTCTCCAGCAGGAAGATTCCGGACACCGTCTCCTCGGTGAGGCGGGTGCGCGGACCCTGGCGCCAGTTCCAGCGGCGGCAGGTGACGCCCGCGTCGTCGCGCCACACGACCTCGCCCGCGTCGGGGTGCTCGACGACCTGCTCGCCCCCGGCGACGGTGACGAAGTCCTCCTCACCGGTGGCGCGCACCAGATGCATGCCGCCCTCGATGCGGTCGATGTCCTCGCCGCCCACCGGGATGAGATGGGCGACGCTGATGGCGTTGTACACGTCCACCAGGAGGTTGATCCGGGGCAGGCCCGCCTCCGTCAGCGCACGCTTGGCCAGTGCCTCCGCGGAGTTGCGGGTGCGTGAGGGCTTCGAGCCGAACGCCGTGTAAGCCTCCCGCCAGGCCGCCATGTGCGGGTCCTCGTGCGGGGCGCGCCCGGCCAGACGGACGGCCAGCCGCCGGGCCGCGTCGTCGAGGAGCGCGGAACTGGCCTCCGTGCTCGGGCCGTTGACCAGCCCGTGCGCCTCGACGGCGACGTGCGTGAAGCCGGGCACGAGCGCGCGCACCTCGTCGGACACGGTCAGCGTGAGAGTCATCGTCCGCCTTCTCCCGGGGATTCAGAGTGCGGTGGGGAGTGTCCGCCACAGATGCGGCCGGTCGCGGGCGGCCTTGAGGACATCGAGCACCACCGGATGCGGTGCAGCATACAGGACCGGATAGTCCAGCTCATTGAACTCGGGGTCGGGCACGAAGGCCAGCCGCTCGCCGTCGAGCGAGAACTGCGCATCCACGCCCGGTTTGTTGCCCCGGGGATCCTGCCGATGCCAGGCCCCGTTGAACCGCACGGCGACCAGGCCGTGCAGCGCCTCGAACTTCTGGTAGCACAGCGCGGTCGGGATGTCCTCGGCCCGCAGCAGTGCGGTCAGCGCGTGTGCCTTGGCGTAGCAGATGCCGGTCCCCTGCTCCAGGACGTCGGAGGCGCGCCAGGTGACCCGAAGATCACCGGAGTCCTGCGAGTGCGGGATGGTGTCGCGGACGAACTCGAAAGCCGCTCGCGCATAGTCATACGAGTCGGCCACCCCGTCGGCGAGCCTTGCAGCCGTCTCACGCACCAGCGGATGGCGATGGTCGATCGCCTCGTCGGCGGCCAAGTAGGCGGAGAGATCTGCGGTTTCCTGGATCATCTGCATGACAGGAGAGGGTAGGTGGCGGCCGAGCCGCGAGTCAATTGAATTGCGTCTCATCGCATAGCTATGCAGTTGTGTTTCAGAACGGCTGAACTTCGCCACAACCCCGACGCCTCGTTACAACCCCTCCCCCGCGCCGCCGGTCTCGTCACCGACATGTTCGTCGACCAGGGGGAATCCATGAAGCATCGCCTGCTCGCAGCCGCGCTCACCGGCTGCGCCCTTGCCGCGGTCGGGGCCGGGCCCGTGCACGCCGCGTCCGACCAGTTGTGGATCGACGTGCCCTCGGAGACGGTGCTGCCGGCGCCGGGCTCGGGCGGCCCTGCCGAGCGCACGCTCACCGTACGGGTCACGCACGACAACACCGAGAGCGAGGTCGAGCCCGGCCGGCTGACCGTCGACGCGAGCGAGGTGGCCTCCTTCGCGCGGGTGTCGTGGTCCTCGAACTGTGTGCCGGAGTCGGAGGTGAAGGCGGTCTGCGACTTCCCGGCGATGTCGGCCGGGACGAACATCGTGACGGCGGCCCAACTCGGCCTGAGCGCACTGCCGGACGCCGACCTCGCCGCCTCCGGGAACGTGCGCTACAGCGCGACCGCCGGTGAGTTGACGTCGTTCGCCGCGGAGACCCGAATAACCCTGGGCGACGGCCCGGACCTCGGCCTCAGCCAGGCCGACTACCAGCACGACCTCAGGCCCGGCACCAGCACACAGGTCAGCGCGACGGTCGGCAACAACGGCAACCGCGCCGTGCGACGGACGCTGCTGTGGATCAACGCGTCCTACGGGCTGGGGCTCAAGGAGCGGTATGCGAACTGCGAGTACCGGCGGCACGAGACCGGCGAGTCCGCGCTGTGCGTGCTGGACGAAGCGGTGGCTCCGGGCGAGCGGTACGCGCTGACGACCGGTCTGCGCGTGGGCCGGAAGGCACTGTACGAGCGGTTCGACCACTCCGTGCTGCCGTACTCGGACCAGGCGCTGGAAGAGGCACGCGGTGAATGGACCTGGACCCCGGGCGCGGGTGGCGAGCTGGACCTGCGCCCGGTGGCGGCGAAGCCGGCGGTCGCCGGGGACGACGACCTCGATCTGTCGGACAACCACCGGGTCGTCATGCTCGACGCCAGGAACACCGCCGACCTGAAGCTCACCGGCAGCAGGGTGCGCGGGGTGGTCGGCGACACCGTGACCGCCACGGTCACCGTACACAACCGGGGTCCGGCGTGGGTGGCGTCGCTGGGTGCGGGCGCGGCCGTGGCGACGGTACGGATCCAGGCCCCCGAGGGCACGTCGTTCGCCGGTGAACCGGAGGACTGCTGGTATCTGCCGCCGTCGGAGGAAGGGGAGCCCGTCACGACGTACTTCTGCCGGACGCCGATCTACCTGCACGACAAGGCGTCGTACACGATGGAGGTGCACCTGCGGATCGACGAGGTGGTGCGCGGAGCACGCACCACCGTCGAGACCCTCAACGACGACCGGGAGCTGCCCATCAGCAGGTTCGACCCGAACCTGCGCAACAACAGGGCGCAGATCGTCGTCAACTGACGGACCGCGTCCGCTAGCGCGCCATCTCCTCCTTCAGCGCGGCGAGGAAGGCGTCCACGTCGTCCTCGGTCGTGTCGAACGCGCACATCCAGCGCACGACGCCCTCGGCTTCGTCCCAGAAGTAGAAGCGGAACTTCTTCTGGAGGCGCTCGCTCACGTCATGGGGGAGCTTGGCGAAAACCCCGTTGGCCTGCACGGGGTAGAGGATCTCCACTCCGTGCACGGCCCGGACCCCCTCGGCGAGGCGCTGGGCCATCTCGTTGGCGTGCCGGGCGTTGCGCAGCCACAGGTCCTTGGCGAGCAGCGCCTCCAACTGCGCCGACACGAAGCGCATCTTGGAGGCGAGCTGCATGGACAGCTTGCGCAGATGCTTCATGTGGCTGACGGCGTCCTGGTTGAGGACGACGACCGCCTCGCCGAACAGGGCGCCGTTCTTGGTGCCGCCGAGGGAGAGGATGTCGACGCCGACCGCGTTGGTGAACGTCCGCATGGGCACGTTCAGCGAGGCGGCGGCGTTGGCTATCCGGGAGCCGTCCAGGTGCACCTTCATGCCGTGCGCGTGGGCGTGGTCGCAGATCGCCCGGATCTCGTCCGGGGTGTAGAGGGTGCCGAGCTCGGTGCTCTGGGTGATCGAGACGACCTGGGGCATCGCCCGGTGCTCGTCGTCCCAGCCGTAGGCCTGCTTGTCGATCAGCTCGGGGGTGAGCTTGCCGTCGGGGGTGGGCACGGTGAGCAGCTTCAGGCCGCCCATCCGCTCCGGGGCGCCGCCCTCGTCGACATGGATGTGCGCGCTCTCGGCGCAGATCACCGCGCCCCAGCGGTCGGTGACGGCCTGGAGCGCGACGACGTTGGCGCCGGTGCCGTTGAACACCGGGAACGCCTCGGCGGTGGCGCCGAAGTGGCTGCGTACGATCCGCTGCAGGTTCTCGGTGTAGTCGTCCTCGCCGTACGCCACCTGGTGCCCGCCGTTGGCCAGGGCCAGGGCGGCGAGCACCTCCGGGTGGGCGCCGGCGTAGTTGTCACTGGCGAAGCCGCGGACGTCCGGGTCGTGGTGACGACGGGCGTCGGTCTTCGGAGGGTTCACGGCTTCTCGGTCAGCCACAGACGGTTTCCGTTCACTTCGGCGGCGGACTTGTCCCAGACGCCTACGACGGCCTCGGCCAGGTCCTTGACGTCAGTGAAGCCCGCGAACTTCGCGTTGGGGCGGTCGGCGCGCATCGCGTCGTGCACCAGCGCCTTCACCACCAGGATGGCAGCCGCGGACGTCAGGTCCTCGGCGCCCCCGGCCTTGCGGAAGGCGTCGGCGAGCGCGAGCGTCCATGCCTCGGCGGCGGCCTTGGCGGCGGCGTACGAGGCGTTGCCGGCGGTCGGCTTCGAGGCGCCGGCGGCGCTGATCAGCAGATACCGGCCGCGCTCGCTGCGCTGCAGCGGCTCGAAGAAGGCGAGCGAGGTGTGCTGCACGGTGCGGATGAGCAGCAGCTCCAGGAAGTCCCAGTCGTCGAGACTGGTCTTGATGAAGGTCTCGCTGCCGCGCCAGCCACCGACGAGGTGGACCAGGCCGTCGACGCGGCCGAACTCCTTCTCGGTGCGCAGTGCCCAGTCACGAGTGGAGTCCAGGTCGAGCAGGTCGACCGTCTCGCCGGTGACCGCCGCGCCGCCCGAGGCGTAGCGCGCGGCGTCCACGGCCTCCGCCAGCCGCTCGGGGTCGTTGTCCGCGCCGACCACGGTCGCGCCCGCCTCCGCGAGGCGCCGCAGTGCCGCCCGGCCCGCGGGTCCGCCCGCGCCGGCCACCGCGATCACCGCACCGCTGAGAGCTCCGTTCCCCGCCATTTTCTTCGCCTCCTGCTGAGCCGTGTTCTCGGTGCCGCGGTCGCTCACGCGGCGACTCGCTCGGCGCTCTCCGCCGTGATGCCCTTGGTCGAGGCAATCACGTTCTTCAGCTTCTTGGAGAGTGCCTCATAGAACATGCTCAGCGGAAACTCGTCCGGAAGCACGTCATCGACGAGCTTGCGCGGCGGCTGGGTCAGGTCGAGGGCGTCGGGACCCTTGGCCCACTTGGAGCCCGGGTGCGGGGCGAGGTAGGTGGAGACGAGCTCGTAGCCGGCGAACCAGTGCACCAGCTTCGGGCGGTCGATGCCGTCGCGGTACAGCTGCTCGATGTCGGCGCACAGCTGGTTGGTGACCTGCGGGGCGCGGTCCCAGTCGATGTGCAGCTTGTTGTCGGTCCAGCGGATGACGTCGTGCTTGTGCAGGTAGGCGAAGAGGAGCTGGCCGCCGACGCCGTCGTAGTTGCGCACGCGGTCGCCGGTGACCGGGAAGCGGAACATGCGGTCGAACAGCACCGCGTACTGCACGTCACGGGCCTGCGGGACGCCGTCGGCCTGGAGCTTCACGGCCTCCTTGAAGGCGGTGAGGTCACAGCGCAGCTCCTCCAGGCCGTACATCCAGAACGGCTGGCGCTGCTTGATCATGAACGGGTCGAACGGCAGGTCGCCGTGGCTGTGGGTGCGGTCGTGGACCATGTCCCACAGCACGAAGGCCTCCTCCGTGCGCTTCTGGTCGTGGACCATCGCGGCTATGTCCTCGGGCAGGTCGAGGCCGAGGATGTCGACGGCGGCGTCGGTGACGCGGCGGAAGCGGGCGGCCTCGCGGTCGCAGAAGATGCCGCCCCAGCTGAAGCGCTCGGGCGCCTGGCGCACGGCGATCGTCTCGGGGAAGAGGACGGCGGAGTTGGTGTCGTACCCGGCCGTGAAGTCCTCGAACTTGATGCCGCAGAACAGCGGGTTGTCGTAGCGGGTGCGCTCCAGCTCGGCCAGCCAGTCGGGCCAGACCATGCGCAGGACGACCGCCTCCAGGTTGCGGTCGGGGTTGCCGTTCTGCGTGTACATCGCGAAGACGACCAGGTGCTGAAGGCCGTCCGCGCGGCTCGCCGCGGGCTGGAAGGCCAGCAGCGAGTCGAGGAAGTCGGGCACCTCGAAGCCGCCCTCGGCCCAGCGGAGAAGATCCTTCACCAGGGCCGCGTGGTAGTCCGCGTCATGCGGCAGCAGCGGGCTCAGCTCCTCGACGGCCGTCACGACACGCCGTACGACTGCCTCGGCGTCGGCCCGCGTGGGCGCGCCCTCGGCGTCGAAGTCGATCGACCCGTCCTTGGACTGCCATGGCCGGATCAGCTCCACGGCATCCTTGAGCACGGGCCAGGCCGGGTGCTCAATCACCCTGGTCACCGGAGGAACCTGCTCCTCCGAAGCCGCCTGCACAAGAATTTCCGTCATGTCCCATCCTCCACGGGAGAACCTCGAGTCAGGACACCGTATGCGTTCGAGGTTTCTCTCAGCAAGAGGAGGCTCGGGAAATTATCCTGCGCACCCCCAAGGTCACCGAACTTTTTCCTGTTGGATGCCTCCACGGCGATTAGTCCGGCATCCAGCGGGCATACGCGGAGTCCACGGTCGACATCCGGTCAATCCCGGGAGGACTCGCCCACGCCAGGGTGACCACCCATAGGGGTGCGAACCAGGCACGGCATGTCCCTCCCCGCAAACCCTGTGTACACGTGGGGTTCATCACGCGCACAGGCCACTAGGCTGCGGCTCGGCCACGCGAACAGTCCGCTCCGGTTCGCGCGCGCTCCCCCGCCGCCGTCGACGGAAGCGAGTTGAACCTTGAACTTCCTTACCATCGGTCACCGCGGAGTCATGGGTGTCGAACCCGAGAACACCCTCCGTTCCTTCGCCGCCGCACAGCAGGCCGGCCTCGATGTCATCGAGCTCGATCTCCATCTCAGCAAGGACGGCGCCCTCGTCGTCATGCACGACACCGATGTGGACCGCACGACCGACGGAACCGGCCCGATCGCCGACAAGACCCTCGCCGAGCTGCGTGCCCTGGACGCGGGCCGCGGCGAGCGCGTACCGGTCTTCGAGGAGGTCCTGGACGCCGTGAAGACACCTCTGCAGGCCGAGATCAAGGACGTCGCGGCAGCCCGGGCGCTCGCGGAGGTGATGAACGACCGGGACCTGGCCCCCCGGGTCGAGGTGTCGTCGTTCCATGACGAGGCCGTGGCCGAGATCGCCCGTCTGGTGCCCGGGGTGCGCACCGCCCTGATCGCCAGCCGCTACGGCACCGACATCGTGGACCGCGCCGTCGAGGCCGGCGCGTCGACGGTCTGCCTCAACATCCGCCGGCTCACCCTGGAGGTCGTGGAGCGCGCCCGCAAGGCGGACCTCAGGATCATCGGCTGGGTGGTGAACACCCAGGACCACCTGCGGCTCGTACGGGCCCTGGAACTCGACGGCGCGACCACCGACTATCCGGAGATCAAACGCACCGGCCGCTTCACCGCGTGAGCGTCACGCCAGCGGCTTGACCAGCAGCTCGAACTGAAGGTCGGAGCGCTGCGGGATACCGAAGCGCTCGTCGCCGTACGGGAACGGGGTCATCCGGCCCGTACGGCGGTAGCCGCGCCGCTCGTACCAGGCGATCAGGTCCTCACGCACCGAGATCACGGTCATGTGCATCTCGGTGGCGTCCCAGGTCGCACGGGCCTGCCGCTCCGCCTCCGCGATGATCACCTTGCCGAGGCCGGCGCCCTGGAGGGCGGGGCTGACCGCGAACATCCCGAAGTAGGCGTGGGTTCCGCGGTGTTCGAGCTGGCAGCAGGCGACCACGCGCCCGTCCCGCTCGACGGTGATGAGCCTGCTGTCGGGCGACTTGACGACCTCCAGCACGCCCTCGGCATCGACCCGCTGTCCTTCGAGGATGTCCGCCTCGGTGGTCCACCCGGCCCGGCTGGAGTCCCCGCGGTAGGCGGACTCGATCAGCGCGACCAGCGTGTCCACGTCGCCGTCGGTGGCGTCGCGGAAGACGAGTCCGGCGGAGGCGTCGGGCGCGGCGGTGTCCATGGTGCGGTTCTCCCCTTCACGGGCGCGGCTCGGGCACCGCTGAGCCTAACGCGCCGCTAGGCTCCCGCTGCATGGTGCACGTACTGAGCGGCCGGACCCTGCTGCGGCCCACCGATCCCGAACGGTCCCGCGTCTTCTACGGCGAGCAGCTCGGCCTCGCCGTCTACCGCGAGTTCGGGACCGGACCCGAGCGCGGCACCGTCTATTTCCTCGGGGGCGGCTTCCTGGAGGTCTCAGGACGTTCCGAGACGCCGCCGTCCCCGGCCGTGCGGCTGTGGGCGCAGGTCGCGGACGTCGCCGCCGCACACGAGGAACTGCTGGCCAAGGGCGTCGGGATCGTCCGGCCGCCCGTGCGGGAGCCATGGGGGCTGATCGAGATGTGGATCGCCGACCCGGACGGGACGCCGATCGTGCTGGTGGAGGTGCCGGCGGACCATCCGATGCGGTACCGCCCCGGAATCTAGGGCGGGACGCCGCCCGCCGGATGGCCGGGGCCCGGGGCGGGGCTTAGCGTGCTGGAGGGGGCTTCGCCGCGGGAGGAACGCCATGAAGCTCGACAAGCCGGTGACCGGCGGGCCCTGCTGGACGGAGCTGGGCACCACGGATCTGGCCGGGGCCAAGCAGTTCTACGAGTCGCTGTTCGGCTGGCGCACCGAGACCGATCCGCGTCAGGAAGCCGGCGGCTACACGGTCGCGCACCTCGGGGACGCGGCGGTGGCCGCGCTGACCCCGCTGTACCAGGAGGGGCAGCCCGTGTCGTGGAACGTGTCGTTCGCGGTGCCGGACGCCGACGCGGCCGCCGAGCAGGTCACGCAGGCCGGTGGCACTGTACTGGTGGGCCCGATGGACGTGTTCGACGTGGGCCGTTTCGCGGTGGCCGTGGACCCCACGGGAGCGGTGTTCCAGCTGTGGCAGGCGCGGTCGTTCGCCGGCGCGGGGGTCCTCAACGCGCCCGGTGCGCTGGGCTGGGTGGAGCTGATGACCCGGGCGCCCGAGCGGGCCGTCGAGTTCTACACCACGGTGTTCGGCTGGACCGTCAACGCCTCGGAGCACTACACGCAGTGGGGCATCGCCGGTGACGACTTCGGCGGCATGATGACAATGGACGACAAGTTCCCGCACGAGGTGCCGGCGCACTGGCTGCCGTACTTCGCCGTGGTGGACGTCGTGGCGACGGCCGGGGACGCGGCGCGGGCGGGCGGCACGGTGCTCATGGAGCCGACCTCGATGCCCAACGGGCGGGGCCTCGCCATGCTGCGGGACCCGCAGGGCGCGGTGTTCGGTGTCTACCACGAGCCCCCGCAGCCCTGACCCCCGCTTCAGGCACGCAACGCGCCCAGCCGTCCCTCCAGCCGGCCCAGCAACTCGCCCAGCAGGGAGGCCAGTTCGCCGCGTCCTTCGGAGTCGAGCTCGGACAGTACGGACGTCTCGTAGGCGAGTTGCTCCGGCAGGATGCCGTCGACGAGGTCCCGGCCCTCGTCGGTGAGGCGGAGGTGGGCGACGCGCCGGTCGCGGGTGTCGCCGCGGCGCTCGACCAGGCCCCGTTCGGTGAGCTGCTTGAGGCGTTTGGTGACGGCGGCGCCCGAGGAGAAGGTCTCGCGGGCGAGTTCGCTGGGCGTCAGTTCGTGGCCGGTGCGGCGCAGCGCGCCGAGCAGGTCGAACTCGGGGCGGCTCAGGCCCGCCCGGCGCAGCGGGGCGTCCTCGGCCTGCTGGAGGAGGGCGGCGCAGCGGTTGATCCGGCCGATGATCTCCATGGGCGCGGTGTCGAGGTCGGGGTGGACGGTCTGCCACTGCCGGACCACGGCGGCCACCGTGTCGCGTCTCGTCCCGGTCGGCCCGCCGCTGGTCGCCGTCATGGCCGTACGCCCTCCGTCGTGTTGCCCGTGCGCTGGTCCGGGTGCGGTCGGCTGCGACCCGTAGCGGCGAGCGTACGTGGTCCGGCGCGCTGGGCACGCACGACCCGCTCCCGGTGCGGCACGACGACGGCGGCGGCGAGCCCGACGAGCGCGCCGACCAGGGTGTCCACGACCCGTTCGGTGATCAGCCGGCCGGGCTCCTGGAAGCCCGCGAACTCGGTGATCAGCAGCGCCATCGGGGTCACGCAGACGCTGCCGAGCCAGTAGTTGCGGCCGATGAGCGCCTCGGCGCCGAAGTTCAGGGCGAGACAGGTCAGGACCAGCGCGATCTCACCGGTGTGGGCGAGGGGCACCAGCGCGGCGAAGAGGAGGACGCCGAGCAGGTTGCCGACGACACGTTGGACGCCGCGCCCCCAGGTGAGGGCGAGGTCGGCCTGGTAGAGGGACGCGGCGGTGACCAGGGCCCAATAGGGGCGGCCGACGCCGAGGGCCAGGGAGGCGTAGCCGGCGAGGGCGCAGCCGAGGGCGACTCGGACGGCGAGTGGGGCCAGGGGGCGTATGCGGTGCCACAACGGGCCGGGGTGCGCGGCGAGTTCGGAGTCGACGCCGGTGAGGTCGGCCAGCTCGGGTACGGGTCGGTTGCCGCGCACCTGACGGGCCCGGGCGCGCAGCGCGGCGGGGTCGGCGTCGGCGGGTGCGGCGAGGGCGACCTCGGCCAGGACGACGAGGCGTTCCAGGGCGAGGCGGGTGCCTGAGGTACCGGCTGCCGGACGCAGCGCCTGCCGGGCGGCCCGTACGGCGGCGACGGCGGCGGCGGCGTGGGCCTCGGCGGTGTCCTGTCCCCGGCCGTGGGCCTCGGTGAGCGTCGCCGTGGCGTTCAGGGCTCCCGCGGTGGCCCGGCGCTCGGGCCCGTGCGGGCGCAGCAGGCCGGGGGCCATGCCGACGAGCCAGGCCCAGACGCCGGCCGCCGCGGCCGGACCGAGATGGCCCGGGATGCGGTCGAGGGATGTCGGGGAGAACAGGGCGGCGGAGCTGATGAAGGTGAGGACCACATGGTTCGGCGGGCCGATGCGGGTCGCGTCGCACAGCACCTTCTGCACGGCCGCCAGCAGTGCGCCGACGGCGACCAGCGCGACGGCGCTGCGGGTGAGGGAGGCCGCGAGCAGGGCGGCGGCGAGCCCGCCGAGCATGCCGAGCACGACCCAGGCCAGGGCGCGGGCCCGGGCGGCGTAGGGACGGTTGTGGGCGTAGAGCGCGCACAGCGATCCGGCCATGGTGTAGATGGCCAGGTCCAGTCGGCCCAGTGCCAGAAGGCCGAGGTTGGGCGGGGCGACGGCGGCGACCACGCTCAGGGCGGGCTTGAACCAGATGTCGGAGGGCCGGCCGAGGCGCAGCACTCCGGCGAGCGGGAGAGGACGGCTCATGCCATCACCTTAGCAAGTGTTTTACTCGTAAATCATATACGGTGACCTGCTGTGCTCCGCCGATGCTCCCCGTGTACACCCTTGCGCTCGCGTGCGCGCCGCACGGCCTGGGCATCGACGCACTGTCCGGGACCGTCGAGCGGGGAGGTACGCGTGCACGGACCGGCTTCGCCCGGCTGGCTGCTGGTCGCGGTGTGTGCGGCGACCGGGGTCTACTGTCTGCTGCGGATGCGCAGCCGTGTCGAGGAACAGCGCCGCACCGCGGGTGGCGAGGCGCTGATGGGGTTCGGGATGGCCGCGATGGCGGTGCCCGCCGCGGTGTTCACTCCGCCGTCGTGGGCCTGGCCCGTCTACGCCGCCGTGTTCGGTGCGGCCGCCCTGCGCGCCCTGTGGTCCGCACGGGCGGGCGGGCACCATCTGCATCACATGGTGGGAGCCGCCGCGATGGTCTACATGGCGATCGCGATGGCCGCGTCGCCCGGACACGGGGCCGGCCACGGCGGTTCCGGTGTCCCTCTCGTCACGGGCGCGCTGCTCGCGTACTTCACCGGCTATGTGCTGCTCTCCGGCGTCCGGCTGGTGCCGGTCACCGCCGGTGCCGGCGCGGGCGCCGGATGGGGCGACCGACCGGAGCTGGCGCGGGCCTGCCGGCTGTCGATGGGGATCGCGATGGTGGCGATGCTGCTGACCCTCTGAGGCCGGGCCGCGCCGAGAGGCCGGTTTGTGTGCCCGCTCCGGGACACGACCCGCTTCTTCTGCGGTGGGCGTCGCAAACCCGCCCCCAGCATTGGCCTCTCGCCCCATCGGTCGGCGAGGATCGCAGTATGCACACCCAGTCCGTCGAGTCCCCGCCCCGCCCGCCGGCCGAGCGCAGAACCTCCCGGTGGGCCGGTGTCCTGGCGCTGTGCTCGGCACTGCTGCTCGCCCTGGTCGCGGTGCGCTGGTACCCCCTGATGAGCGCGGACGGCGACATCGCGGACACCACGCACCGCTGGGCGGTGGACGAGCCCGGCCTCACGCACGCGTTCCGCATCCTGACGGACTGGGTCTGGGATCCATGGACGATGCGCATACTGACCCTCGCGGTGGCGATCTGGCTTGTGTGGCGCAGAGCCGCCCGCTGGACCGCCCTATGGCTGGTGGCCACATGTCTGCTCGCCACACTGATCCAGCAGTCCCTGAAGGCCCTGATCGACCGCCCCCGTCCGGTCTGGCCCGACCCGGTCGACTCCGCGCACTACGCCGCCTACCCCTCCGGCCACGCCATGACCGCCACGGTCGTCTGCGGCCTCCTGTTGTGGCTTCTGCACCGGTACGGCGCCGAGGGCGCCCTGTGGCGCACGGCCGTCGCCGTGGGCGTGTTCTCCGTGGCCGGCGTCGGCCTGACCCGGATCTGGCTGGGCGTTCACTGGGCCACGGACGTCGTCGGCGGCTGGCTGCTGGGCGCGCTGGTCGTGGCGCTGGCGGTTCGGGTGCACGCCCACTGGCGGGACTGACCGCACATCGGCGACGTGTGCGCCGTAGGTATCGATCTTCCGGCGCACCGGGAGACAGCCCCGTAGGATCCCACCATGACCGCAGTTTTGTTCGATTTCTCCGGCACCCTCTTCCGTGTCGAGTCCACCGAGTCCTGGCTGCGCGGAGTGCTGGCCGAGGCGCGCATGGAGCTCGCCGAGGCCGAGTTGGCCGAGGCGGCGCAGGCACTGGAGGCGATGGGGGCACTGCCCGGCGGGAGCGGTCCCTCCTGGCTGCCCGAGGACGTGGCGAGCGTCTGGGGAGTGCGCGACAAGAGCGCGGAACTGCACCGGGCGGCCTACACCGGACTGTCCCGGCATGTGGCGCTCCCCGACGACCGGTTGCACGACATGCTGTACGACCGCCACATGTCTCCGGCCGCCTGGGTGCCGTATCCCGACACCGCCGAGGTGCTGGGGTCGCTGCGTGAGCGCGGCATCGGGGTGGGCGTGGTCAGCAACATCGGCTGGGACATCCGCCCGGTGTTCCGCGAGCACGGCCTCGACGGGTATGTGGACAGCTACGTGCTGTCGTACGAGCACGGCGTACAGAAGCCCGACGCCCGGCTGTTCCGGACGGCGTGCGCGGCGCTCGACGTCGATCCGCGCGATGTCGTCATGGTCGGGGACGACCGGCGGGCCGACGGCGGCGCGGCGGCCCTGGGCTGTGCGGTGCACTTCGTGGACCATCTGCCGGCGGCCGAGCGGCCGGACGGGCTGCGGCCGGTTCTGGATCTGGTGAGCGCCAGGGTGCGGACGAACGGCGGCGACCCGCAGACCCGCCACTGAACAGGTAGCCTCCGGCGACCATCCAGCGGGGTTGAGCCCGCCCCGGACGATCCCCCGTGTCGCCCGGGGCAGACGACAACTCCGACCGGGCCTGATGGAGGCCGGGCCGGATGCGCTGAGTATAGTTGGCTGGCAGCCAGTCAACGCAGGAGTTACAGCATGTCCCCGCGCAGCGCCTCGGTCAATGAAGAGTTGCGGCGGCGATCCCGCGAGCGGCTTCTCCAGGCCGCGGTCGAGCTGGTCGGCGAACGCGGATATGACGCCACCACACTGGGCGACATCGCGGACCGGGCGGGCTCGGCGCGCGGACTGGTGTCGTACTACTTCCCCGGCAAGCGCCAGCTGGTGCAGTCCGCCGTGCACCGGCTGATGCACCGCACGCTGGAGGAGGCGCTGGAGCGCGAACCGCACACCGAGGACGGCAGGGAGCGGATGGCCAGGGCCATCGACGGGATCCTGGGCCTGGCCCGGGACCGGCCCGTACTGATGCGCCAGCACATGGCGGGCATCCTCCAGGCCGAGGGCTTCGTGCAGTGTCCGGAACAGCGGCGGCTGGCCGAACTGCTGCGGGAGACCTGCGTACGGCGCGGCTCCGAGGACGCCGACACCGACTATCCGATGCTGCGCGCCCTGCTCATGGGCGCGGTCTACGCGGCTCTGGTGCCGGGGGTGCCGATGCCGGTGCCGGTGCTGCGGGCCGAACTGTTCAAGCGTTACCGGCTCGACTGGGAGCAGGGCGTCCCGCCGGACGCGGAGGCCGGGTCCGGCGGGACGTGCGACACGGATCTGTCGCGGTTCTTCGCGACCGGGTCCGCACCCGACTGCGCGGACGGCCGGCCGGATCCGTCCGGTCAGTCGAAGTAGTCCGGCTGTGTCTGGACGTTGAGTTCACGCAGGTGGACCCAGCGGGCCGGGGCCGTGCGCCGGTCGTTGAGCTTCAGGACGTCGAAGCCCCTCGCGAGCTCGTTCGAGTAGATGTGGCCGTTGTAGTAGTACGCCGACCAGGAGCCGCCCGACCTGAGGGTGTCCGTGCTGAGCGGGCCGCGGTCGAAGTAGGCGATCTCCTTCGGGGTGCGCGAGTCGGTGAAGTCCCAGACGGAGATGCCGCCCTGGTACCAGGCCTGGACCATGATGTCCTTGCCCTTGACCGGGATCAGCGAGCCGTTGTGGGCGACGCAGTTCTCCGTGTCGGCCTGGTGGCGGGGGATCTTGAAGTAGCTGCGGAAGACCAGCTTGCGCTTGTCGCCCTTGCCGACGATGTCGTAGATGCCGTCGGCGCCGCGGTCCGGACCGATCTCCGCGTTGCAGGTGGCCGCGCTGCCGCCGCCCAACTCGTCGGTGAAGACGACCTTGTTCGCCTTCTGGTTGAAGGTCGCCGAGTGCCAGAACGCGAAGTTGACGTCGTCCCGGACCTGGTCGATGACCTTCGGACGCTCCGGGTCCTTGATGGACATCAGGATGCCGTCCCCCATGCAGGCGCCCGCGGCCAGGTCCTTCGAGGGCAGCACCGTGATGTCGTGGCAGCCGGTGGTCTTGCTGACCCGGCCGGGCGTACCGGGGTTGCCGCCGCCGTCCGGGCCCTCACCGGGGAAGAGCACCGGGAAGTCCACCACCGCCGCCTTCTCGGGCGCGTGCCGCGGCACCTTGATCACGGAGATGCCGTCGTGCGGAGGCCGGCAGTCCGGGTAGGAGGCGTCCGGCGAGTAGGAGGCGACGTAGACGTAGACGTTACGGCGCTCGGGCACCAGCGTGTGGGTGTGCGAGCCGCAGGCGGTCTCGACGGCGGCGACATACCTGGGGTTGCGCTTGTCGCTGATGTCGAAGACCTTCATGCCCTCCCACGAGGACTTCTCGGTCACGGGCTGGGTGGTGCTGTTGCAACTGCTGTCGCTGCGCGAGGAGTCGGTGGACAGGAACAGCAGGTCGCCGGAGACGGAGACGTCGTTCTGCGAGCCGGGACACAGGACCTGGGCGACGGTCCTCGGTGCGGCGGGGTCGCTGATGTCGAAGACGCGGAAGCCGTCGTAGTTTCCGGCGAAGGCGTATCTGCCCTGGAAGGCGAGGTCCGAATTGGTGCCCTGGAGCGCGTCCTTGGGGACGTTCGCCAGGTGTTCGATGTTGTCGGAGTGGACGATCTCGTCCTGGCCCGGTATCTCGCCGTCCGCCAGCGACTCGCGCACCTCGGCCCGGGTACGCTCGGAGACTTCCTGCTCCGCGACGGGGCCGTCCCCCGGGTCGGGGGTCGCGGCAGCCGGCTGCACGGTGAGCAGTGCAGCCAGGAGCCCGGCGGCGGCGGTGGCAACTGCCAGGCGTCTGCGTCGCGTTCGGGAACTGCTGAACAGGATCACTGTTTCCTCCCTTGTCCGTTCGCACTGGAACGGTTCACACCGCACGAGTATCGTCTGAGTCATGCACATATCAACAGGGGGCCATGAACATGTAACAAGGTCGGCAGGACGCCGTGCGTCCCGCGTCACGACCGGAACGGCAGTCATGGCAGTGCTGGCAGTGCTCACGCTCGCCGGTTGCGACGACTCGGAAGCCAAGTCGCCCGCGCGGAGCGGACCTTCGGTGATCGTGCCGGGCAAGCCCGGCGAGTCGAACCGGATGCTGTCCGCCGAGGAGGCCGCACAGCAGCGCGCCGAGGACGACTCCCCCAACTCCGCGGACGTCTCCTATGCGCGCATGATGATCGCACACCACGCGCAGGCCCTGGAGATGACCGAACTCGCCCCGGATCGCGCCGAGTCGGCGAAGGTGACGAAGCTCGCCGAGCGGATCGCCGCCGCGCAGGGGCCGGAGATCGACGCCATGAAGGGGTGGCTCAAGACCCATGGCAAGGCCGAGCACGGCGACGGCCACGAGCACGGCTCGATGCCCGGCATGGCGACCGAGGCACAGCTGAAGAAGTTGCGCGCCGCACGCGGGAAGGCCTTCGACCAGCTCTTCCTCACGTTGATGATCACCCATCACGACGGGGCGATCACCATGGCCACCGATGTGAAGGGGCAGGGCAACAACATCCGGGTCGAGGAGATGGCGGACGAGGTGATCGCTCAGCAGACGAGCGAGATCACCAGGATGCGGGACATGCTCTGACGGCTCCGGCGGATCGCCGCAGAGGGAGCCCTGGAGTCAGCGGCGGGCGCGGCGCGGGGTCAGGAAGCCCGCGTCACGCGCCTGCCCGATGAGCCGGAGCGATCTGCGGCGGCTGTGCCCGGTCGCGCTCATCACCGCGAGCACGGGGTCGGTGCCCGCCTCCTGCGCCGCCCGGTACTTCTGGGCGACCAGCCACTGCCCCTCGACACCGCGCGGCCAGACCGACCGGACCCGGCCGGCTCCGGCGCCCCCGCCGCCCTGGGCATCCTCGCCGTCCTCACCCCCGTCGGCGTCCGGTCCGGTCCCGATGCCGCACGCCTCGCAGAGCGGACCCTCGATCCAGTCGGCGAGCGCCGCCAGGTCGTCCAGGGAGAGCGCGGGCTCGGCGCGTACGTCCTCGATGGAGACGCGCCCCTCGGCCACCACGGCCACGGCGTCGACCCGGGCACCGTCACCGAACTCCAGCCGGACGCGGAACCAGACGGTGGCTCCGCCACCGTCCCGCACTTTCCATGCGGGCCACACCGACACGGCTCCGTCTGTCGCGGGGCGATCGGACAGATTAAGAAAGGATGCTTCCAGCACACACGCAACGTAACCGCATGATCACATTCCATACGAACGAACACGCGTCCTGTACGGAGCACAGCACCCTGTCAGCGGAGCGGAAGCGGTGCGATGCTGGACTCGAGAGCGACTCCTGACGATCCCCGGACAAGGAGTTCCGCCGTGCTTCGTGTCGCCGTCGTCGGCTCCGGGCCCAGCGGGTGCTACACCGCCCAGAGTCTTGTACAGCTGGACAACGACGTGTTCGTCGACGTCCTGGACCGGCTGCCCTGTCCGTACGGCCTGGTGCGCTACGGAGTGGCGCCGGACCACGAGAAGATCAAGTCTCTCCAGAACAACCTGCGCACGGTACTGGAGCACGAACGCGTGCGGTTCCTGGGCGGCGTCCAGGTCGGCCCGGAAGGGGTGCCGGCCGCCAGGCTCCGCGAGCTGTACCACGCGGTCGTGTACTGCATGGGTGCCGCCACCGACCGGCACCTCGGGATTCCCGGCGAGGACCTGCCGGGCAGTTGGTCGGCGACTGAGTTCGTGTCCTGGTACAGCGCCCACCCCGACGCGGTCGACGACGGTTTCGTGATCGGCGCGCGGTCCGCGGTGGTCATCGGCGTCGGGAACGTCGCGGTGGACGTCACCCGGATGCTGGCCCGGGGCACGGCGGAACTGAGCCCCACCGACATGCCCCAGGGCGCGCTCACCGCCCTCGCCGCGAGCCGGGTCACGGACATCAGCATGGTCGGTCGGCGCGGCCCCTCCCAGGCTCGCTTCACCACCAAGGAGCTACGGGAGCTGGGCACCCTGCCGGACACCGAGGTGGCCGTCGACCCCGAGGAACTGGCACTGGATCCGGCGTACTCCGACCCCTCCGGCCTGCCCGCGCCGCAGCGCCGCAACATCGAGGCACTGCGCGGCTGGGCCGAGGCCCCGGCGCGCGAGGCCCGCCACCGGATCCGGCTGCGCTTCTTCCTGCGCCCCGTGGAACTCCTCGCCGAGGCAGGGCACGTGGCCAAGGTTCGCTTCGAACGGACGGCACCCGACGGCCGGGGCGGAGTCACCGGCACGGGCCGGTACGAGGACATCGACGCCCATCTGGTGCTGCGTTCGGTGGGCTATCGCGGGGTACCGCTGGACGGCCTGCCCTTCGACCCGACGACCGGCACGGTGCCGCACAGCGCCGGACGCGTGCTGCGGGAGGGCCTCGTCTCGCCGGGCGAGTACGTGGCGGGCTGGATCAAGCGGGGCCCGACGGGCGTCATCGGCACCAACCGTTCGGATGCCAAGGAGACGGTGACCTCGCTCCTGGCGGACGTCTCCGCGCTCGTACGCGAAGCAGTGCCCGAGGATCCGCTCACGGCTCTGCGCGCCGAGGGGCTGGAGCCGGTCGAGTGGACCGGTTGGTGCGCGATCGAGCGGGCGGAGGCGGAGCTGGGGGCGTCGCTCGGCAGAGGTGTGGTGAAGCTCCCCGACTGGCAGTCGCTGATGAACGCCGCGCACAGCAGCGCCCGTTGAGGGGCGCGGGGGTGTACCGGGAAACGAAGCGGCAACACCCCCGAAATCAACAATCTGTTCAAGGAGTCTACGGTCCCGCCCATGACCACAACGGCACACCCCGTCGACGAGATCCCGCCCAAACGCCAACTGGCCGCCTTCGGCCTCCAACACGTGCTCGCGATGTACGCGGGCGCGGTGGCCGTTCCCCTCATCGTCGGCGGCGCCATGAAACTGCCGCCCGCCGACCTGGCGTATCTGATCACCGCCGACCTCCTGGTGTGCGGCGTCGCGACCCTGATCCAGTGCGTCGGCTTCTGGCGCTTCGGCGTTCGGCTGCCCATCATGCAGGGCTGCACCTTCGCCGCCGTCTCTCCGATGGTGCTGATCGGCACCACGGGCGGCGGCCTGCCCGCGATCTACGGCTCGGTGATCGTCGCGGGACTGGCGATCATGCTGCTGGCCCCGGTCTTCGGCAGACTGCTGCGCTTCTTCCCGCCCCTCGTGACCGGCACGGTGATCCTGATCATCGGTCTGTCTCTGCTGCCGGTGGCGGGCAACTGGGCTGCGGGCGACGCCGGTTCGGCGGACTTCGGGGAGCCGAGGAACATCGCGCTGGCGGCCTTCGTGCTCGCCGTGGTGCTGGCCGTGCAGCGGTTCGCGCCGGTGTTCCTCGGCCGGATCGCCGTACTGATCGGCATCGTGGTCGGACTGGCGGTGGCCGTGCCGTTCGGCTTCACCGACTTCGGCGGTGTCGGCGAGGCCGACTGGCTCGGCGTCAGCACGCCGTTCCACTTCGGGGCGCCCGTCTTCGAGTTCTCGGCGATCGCGTCGATGCTGGTGGTGGCGCTGGTGACGATGACCGAGACGACCGGTGACCTGATCGCGGTCGGTGAGATGACCGACCGCAGGGTCGAGCCGCGTCCCCTGGCGGACGGCCTGCGCGCCGACGGCCTGTCGACGGTGCTGGGCGGCGTGTTCAACACCTTCCCGTACACGGCGTACGCGCAGAACGTGGGGCTGGTCGGCATGACCCGGGTGCGCAGCCGCTGGGTGGTGGCGACCGCGGGCGGCATTCTGGTCCTGCTCGGCCTGCTGCCCAAGCTGGGCGCGGTGGTGGCGGCGATACCGGCGCCGGTGCTGGGCGGTGCGGGCCTGGTGATGTTCGGGACCGTGGCCGCGAGCGGGCTGAGGACCCTGGCCGGGGTGGACTTCAAGGGCAACAACAACCTGACGGTGGTGGCCGTCTCGGTGGCCATGGGCATGCTGCCGGTCGGGGTGCCGGCGATCTACGAGAAGTTCCCGGACTGGTTCCAGACGGTGATGAACAGCGGCATCAGCGCGGGCTGCCTCACGGCGATCGTGCTGAACCTGCTCTTCAACCACCTGCCGACGAAGGCCGGTTCAGGCGTTCCCGAGTCGGGCGGCCTGCCGGGCGGCGGCGTCGAGAAGGGTGTCGAGCAGTCCCGGGAAGAGGCCGTCTAGGTCGTCCTTGCGCAGGCCGTTCATCTTGGCCGTGCCCCGGTAGATCTGCCGGATCACCCCGCTCTCGCGCAGCACCCGGAAGTGGTGCGTGGTAGTGGATTTGGTCACCGGCAGGTCGAAGTGCGAACAGGAGAGCTCGTCGCCGACGGCGGCGAGCTCCCGCACGATGTTCAGCCGCAGCGGGTCGGACAGCGCGTGCAGCACGCTCTCGAGACGGATCTCCTCACGCGCCGGGTGCGGAAGGTCTCGGCTGCTCACAGCGGGGCTGGTCACGGCGGCTCCACTTCGTCGGTTTCTCCCGGTGGCTCACCTCGCCGGGACACCGCCATTGTACGAGACCTCTCGTAGTTTGACATCTCCCGTACTACGATGTCTATCGTACGAGCCGACGACTGGTCCCCGCGACGAATGGAGTCCGCCGTGAGCGCGCTCTTCGAGCCCTACGCCCTGCGTGAAGTGACGATCCCGAACCGGGTGTGGATGCCCCCGATGTGCCAGTACTCGGCCGCGCCTGAGGGCCCGGACACGGGCACCCCCAATGACTGGCACTTCGCGCACTACGCCGCCCGCGCGGCCGGCGGCACGGGGCTGATCGTCGTCGAGGCCACCGGTGTCAGCCCCGAGGGCCGGATCTCCCCGTGGGACCTGGGCATCTGGAACGACACGCAGGTCCAGGCGTTCCGCCGGATCACGCGCTTCCTGGTCTCGCAGGGCACCGTGCCGGCGATCCAGCTGGCCCACGCCGGCCGCAAGGCGTCGACCGACCGGCCCTGGAAGGGCGGCGCGCCGGTCGGCCCGGACTCCTACGGCTGGCAGCCGGTCGCGCCGAGCGCGATCCCCTTCGCCGACGGACACCCGGTGCCGACCGAGCTGACGGTCGACGGGATCCGGGAGGTCGTGGGCCAGTTCGCGGACGCCGCGCGCCGCGCCCTCGACGCCGGGTTCGAGATCGCCGAGATCCACGGCGCCCACGGCTATCTGATCAACGAGTTCCTCTCGCCGTACTCCAACCACCGCACCGACGAGTACGGCGGCTCGTACGAGAACCGCACCCGCTTCGCCCTCCAGGTCGTGGACGCCGTACGCGCGGTGTGGCCGCAGGACAAGCCGCTGTTCTTCCGCATCTCGGCGACCGACTGGCTGGCGGAGGACGGCTGGACCGCCGACGACACGGTCCGCTTCGCCGCCGACCTCAAGGCCCACGGCGTCGACCTGCTGGACGTCTCGACCGGCGGCAACGCCTCCGGCGTCCACATCCCGGTCGGCCCCGGCTACCAGGTGCCGTTCGCGGCGCGCGTGAAGGCCGAGACGTCGCTGCCGGTCGCCGCCGTGGGTCTGATCACCGACGCCGAACAGGCCGAGAAGATCATCGCCAACGACGAGGCGGACGCCGTTCTCCTCGGCCGCGAGCTGCTGCGCAACCCGTCCTGGGCGCGGCACGCTGCCCGGGAACTGGGCGGGGACGTGCATGTGCCGGACCAGTACCACCGGTCCGTGTGATCGCCTGTGCGTAGGGGCGGCTTGTGCCGTCCTGCGACCGCGGGTCGTTCGCGGCTTGTCGCGCCCACGCGGCTCAGCCGCAGGTCGATTCAGCCCCGCGCCCCTGGGGTCGGCACGCTCCCCTTGGCCGCGAGCACAGCGAGGGTGATCGCTGCGGCGACGCCCGCCCAGGCCACCGGGCCGAGCGGTGTGCAGCCGAAGACGTGGCTGACCCCGGGCGTCTCGACCAGGACGACGAGGACGGCCGCGGAGCCGAGCGCGGTGACGCGGACCAGCGGGCTGCCCCGGCGGTCGGCCAGCGTCTGGGCGAGCTGCGTGCCGACCACCGCGCACAGCGCCATCGTGGTGGAGCGCCGGGCGGTGCCCGGGGTGAATCGGCCGAACAGCCAGGCCGCCGTGCCGCCCAGGGCGGTGGTCAGGGCCCGGTGCCTGATCTTGCGGATCAGCGGGGCGCCGAGGAGTTCGGTGGCGTCGGAGCCGGCGGGGCCGGTCGAGGGAGGTGCGTCCGGTTCCCCGGTCTCCGCCGCGTCCGCCTCCTTCGGCGTGACCGCCACCGCCATCGCCGGGAACAGGTCCGTGAAGAGGTTCACCAGCAGCATCTGACGGGTGGACAGGGGCGCCGAACCCGACAGGAGGGTGCCGAGCAGGCCGAAGCCGACCTCGCCCGCGTTGCCGCCGATCAGGATGGCGATGGCGTCGGCGACGCTGTGCCACAGGGCCCGGCCCTCGGCGACCGCGTCGATGAGGACCGTCAGATCGCCGTCGGTGAGCACCAGGTCGGCGGCGTTGCGGGCGGCCGCCGAGCCACGGGCGCTGATGCCGACGCCGATGTCGGCGGCGCGGATCGCCGCGGCGTCGTTGGCTCCGTCGCCGACCATGGCGACGACCCGCCCGGCGTCCCCCAGCGCCTCGACGACCTGAAGCTTCTGCTCGGGCGCGACCCGGGCCACGACACCCACGTCGCGCAGCATCCGGGTGCGTGCCTCCCGGTCCGCGGAGGCCAGTTCGTCACCTGTGACCACGCCGGTGTCCTCGGGCCAGCCCAGTTCGGCGGCGATCGCCCGGGCGGTCTGCGGATGGTCGCCGGTCAGCATGACGGGCCGTACGCCTGCCTCGCGCAGGCCCTGGACGAGAGCCGTGGAGGTGGCGCGCGGTACGTCGGCGAGGGCGAGCAGACCGGTGAACTCCAGGTCGCCCAGGGGCTGTTCCAGGACGTCCGCCGGGTCGTCGGACGGGGCGAGGGTGCGGTGGGCGACCGCCAGGACCCGCAGTCCGTCGCCGGCCAGCGCCTGTGCCCTCCCCGATGCCGACGAGGACACTCCGGGGCAGGCGGGCAGCACCGTCTCGGGGGCGCCCTTGACGACGAGCAGGGGGGTGCCGTCCTGTGTCCGGCCGACCGCGGCGGCATAGCCGCGACCGGCCTCGAAGGGCAGGCCCTCGCTCTGGGTCCAGTCGGGGTCGGGGGCCGCCGCGTCCAGGACGGCCTCGTCGGTGGCGTGCACCGGACGGTCCGTGTCGGCGTCGAGCCGGGGGCAGGCCCGTGCCGCGGCCCGCAAGGTGTCGTCGGCCGCCTTGTCGTCCGGTGCGTGGACCGTGCCGTCGGCCTCGGTGACGCGCACCAGGCGCAGCCGGTTCTCGGTGAGCGTGCCGGTCTTGTCGAAGCAGACGGTGTCCATCCGGCCGAGCGCCTCCAGGGTGCGCGGGGCCCGGACGAGCACGCCACGGCGGCTGAGCCGACGGGCGGCGGCGAGCTGCGCGACGGTCGCCACCAGCGGCAGGCCTTCCGGCACGGCGGCCACGGCCACCGCGACCCCGCCGCTCACCGCACGCCGGATCGGTGTGCCGCGCAGCAGCGAAAGGGCGGTCACCCCGGCGCCGCCCGCGAGCGTCAACGGCAGTGCCTTGTCGGTGAGTTCGCGCAGTCTGGCCTGCACTCCGGCGGAGGGTGGCCGGCGGGCGGCGAGGGCGACGGCCCGCGCGGCCTCCGTGTGGTCCCCGGTGTCCACCACGACGGCTCGGGCGTTCCCCGCGACCACCGTCGTGCCCTCGAACACCATGCAGCGGCGGTCGGGGACGGCGGCGTCAGGTGTCGGATCGGTGCCCTTGCCGGCCGGCAGGGACTCCCCCGTCAGCGCGGACTCGTCCACCTCCAGGCCGTCCTCCTCCACGATGCGGGCGTCGGCGGGCACCACGTCGTCGACCCGGAGCTCGATCACGTCGCCGGGTCCGAGCTTCGCGGCGTCCACCAGGTGCGGCCGGGACCGCGTGTCCTCGGTGGTGACGCGCGCCTTGCGTTTCTGCTTGGCCAGCAGCCCCGACAGCGCCCGCTCTGCGCGCATCCGCTGTACACCGCCGACCAGAGCGTTCAGGTCGAGCGCGCCGACGACCAGCAGCGCGTCCAGGACCGAGCCGAGGATGGCCTCGGCGGCCGAACCGACGGCCAGTACCGGGGTGAGCGGGTCGTCGAGTTCTTCGCGGACGGCACCGGCGAGGCGGAGCGTCCCGGTCAGCGGGGCGAACACCCGCTTGCGGCCCATCGTCCGGACCGCCTCGCGCGTGCCGTCGGTGACTCGCTCGGGCAGCGTCGGCTCGGGGCCCTGCCCGTCCTCCAGGCGTTCGCGGACCTCGGTGTGCTCCAGTTCGTGCCAGGCCACGCGTGGCCTGGGGTGCGGGGCGCGGGCCAGGGCCACGCCGACGGCCGCACGCGTGCCGGTGAGCAGCGACCAGGCCGCGCTCGCGTCCACCGGCGTCTGGCGCAGGCCCGACCAGGGCGTACGACGGCCACGCCGGGACTTGCCGATGGCCACCAGCAGTCCGGACAGCGCGGCTCCGGACCGGGCCAGCGTCTGTGACCTGCGGCCGACCTTGCGCGCGGCCGGGACCGCGCGCAGCAGGCGCCACACGTCCGCCGGTCCGTGCGGGGCGAGCACGTCGGCGCTCCAGACCAGGGCGCCGTCCCGGTCGGTGAGGGCGACGGCCACGTCGCCGGCGAGCAGTCCGGCGTGCACGTCCGCGTCGTCGGGGCCGGGCCGGGCGACCGTGACGACGACACCGCTCTCGCCGCGCAGTTCCTCGACCACCTCGCTCAACGGCCTTTCGTCACGCACCACTTGGTCGGCGAGGCTCGTGAAGTCGGCCAGCGCCGGGTCGTCCACCATCACGACGCGCAGTCCCGCACGCCGGGCCGCGTCCAGCACGGGCTCGGCCCACGGGTCGGCGCCGGCTTCCTCGGTCCGCAGCGCGCTCGGATGCAGCACGACCGTGTCGGCCATCTCCAGCTGCCGCAGCCGCTCGGCGTCCCTGACCAGGACGCCGGTGCGGGACAGGGCGGAGCTCAGGACGGCGTGGAAGGCGGCGGGCCCGTAGCGCGCGGCCTTGGGGGCGCCCGCGAGCACCGCCTCGGCGGCCTCGGTGCCGTCGTGCTTGACCAGCAGCACGGCCACCGCGCCCACCAGGCTGCCGGCCTCGGCGTGCGCGGCGTACTCCTGCGCCGGGGAGGTGCGCAGCGGCGGGCGCGGGAAGTTGTCGCCCGCGACGCTGGACCGCTCGGGCGCGCAGACGTCGTCGTGCACCCTGTCGAAGGCGGTGGCCCGCGCCACCGTCTCGGCCAGCTGGAGCGAGCGCAGCGCGGCGTCCAGCACCAGGGCGGTCGGGGTGCGTCCGGCGCCGTGCGCCGCCGCGTGCGCCACGGCCAGCGCGAGGTCCATGCGGGAGCGGCCGATCCGCGCGCGCAGCCAGCCGCGGAAGGCGGGGTTCTCGCGCAGCAGCGTCACCAGGGCGGTCACCGACCGGGGTGAGGCGGGCAGCCGCAGGGCGTACCCGGCGAGCGCGGTCGCGATGCCGAGTCCGTCGGCGGCCAGCGTCGCCGCGGCGGCCCTCACCCCGGCGGGGTCGGCCGGGTGGGAGATCTCCTCCACCGCCTCGGCGGTCGGGGCCAGGCCGTGCCGGGCCGCGATCTCGGCCGCCTTCTCCAGCACCCGGTCACCGGCCGACTCCTCGACGGCCGTCACCACCAGCCGGCGCAGTCCGCCGTCCCAGTACGCGAGGGCCACATCGGGCCGTTCCGCCAGCGCCGCGGCGACCTTGCGCGCCGCGCGTTCCGTCCCGCCCTGCCGCCGTACGCGCTCCGGCGCCTCGGGCCGCAGGGCCAGGTGGGCCCGGGCGCCGGACCGCCAGGGGTGCGGGCGCACGGCGAGCGTGTTGCGGGCGACCCGTACGACACGGGCCGCGCTGTCGGCGCCCCGGGCCCCCGCCCTGGCCGTCGCGGCGGCCGCACCCGCGGCGGCTCCCACCGCGGGTGCGGCCCCTCTGGCGAGCAGTCGGGGTCCGGCCGTGGCCAGCGAGGCCGCTGCGGCCGTCGGACGTGTGATCAGTGACAGAACCATCGCGTGCCCTCAGCGCAGACCTGGGTCGTCATCGCCTTGCGTGGCGCCGGGTTCCCGCAAAACGGCATGTCATCCGCCCGGGGCGAGGTTGATCGTGATCGCACGCCCCGCGGGATCAGCCGGCCGTACAGGCCGTTCCCTCGAGTGCGAAGGCGCCCGGCGCCGTGCTGTTGCCGGTGTGGTTCGCCTGGTAGCCGATGCTGACGCTCGCGCCCGGTGCGAGGGCCGCGTTGTAGGCGGCGTTCGTCGCCGTCACCGCGCCGGAGGACGGGGCGTACGTGGCTCCCCAGCCGTTGGTGATCGTCTGGCCGGTGGGCAGGGTGAAGCCGAGCCGCCAGCCGTCCCAGGACGTGGCGCTCGTGTTGGTGAGGGTCACGGAGGCGGTCAGGCCGGTGTTCCAGGCGTCGCTCGTGACGCTCACTCTGCAGGCGCCGGGCTGGGGCTGCGGGGTGGGGCCGCCGCTGTCGAGGCCGAAGAAGGTGAGGACCCGGGCGGCCATGCCCTGGCCGTAGAGGTTGTGGCCGACACCCTGGAGGCTGATCGCCTCGACGGGGGCGCGGTCACCCGTGCCGCCGTAGCGGGTGCGGGTCCAGCCGGACTGGGGTGTGTCCATGGCGGCGGGGATCTGGCCCACGCCCTGCACATTCGTCCACTGCTTGATCATCTCCCCGAGGTTCGGGTAGCGCAGGACGTCGTCCTCGGTGCCGTGCCACAGCTGCATACGGGGCCGTGGACCGGTGTAGCCCGGGTAGGCGGCCCGGGCCGTGTCGCCCCACTGCTGGGCGGTGCGGGTCACCGTGCCCTGGGCACACGCGCTGTTCCACTCGGAGCCGTCGGTGGTGGCGAAGCAGCCGAAGGGGACGCCCGCGAAGGCGGCGCCGGCGGCGAACACGTCCGGGTAGTCGCCGAGCAGGACGTTGGTCATCATCGCGCCGGAGGAGATGCCGGTGGCGAAGACGCGGTCGGTGTCGGCGTCGTAGGTGCGTGTGGCCCAGTCGACCATGGACCTGATGCCGACCGGGTCGCTGCCGCCGTCGCGCCTGAGCGCCTGTGGCGAGGAGACGTCGAAGCACTTGCTGCTGCGGGTGACGGACGGGTACAGCACGATGAAGCCGTACTGATCGGCGAGCGTGTCGTACTCGGTGCCGTGGTACATGTCCGGGCCCGAGCCGGTGCACCAGTGCACGGCCACCACGATCGCGGGCTTCGGGGTCACGTTCTCCGGCGCGTAGACGTACATCCGCAGGTTGCTGGGGTTGGCGCCGAAGTCGGTGACCTCGGTGAGCGTGTCGGCCGGGACGACGTCCGCCGCCTCGGTGCGGGCGCCGGCCGCGGGCGCGGTCACGAGCGGTGCCGCGAGCAGCGGCAGCAGAGCGGCGAGTAACACCAGGAGCTGTCGTCTCACGGTCGTGCGGTGGGCAGTGGGCACGTCCTTGTCCCTTCTGATCGCGGCTCGTGGACGTCCTCTCACGTGAAAAGCATGCGAGTCGTACGGCAGGCATGCGACTGCATCGTGGCATGGACACGCTCACTATGGAAGCGCTCCCACCCCATCGATCAGAGAGCCCTTACCCTCACCAACCCCTTATTGGGACTGGCTGAATTCTTCAGTACAGAGCGTTGACTAGAAAGCGCTTGCCCCATACGTTCCGTTCAGCCGGAAAGCACTCACCCCCCAACCGGAAGTAGGTATCGGGACATGACTTCACCAGCAAAACCCCGCACCCGCCGGCGTGCGCTGACCGGAGGTCTGGCCGCACTCGGACTCTCGTCTGTCATGATCACGTCACTAGCGCCGCCCGCGAGCGCCGCCACCTGGCCGACCCCCACCGGGAGCCAGCCGGTCAGTTCGACCATCAAGGTGTCCGGCGTCCGCGACGGCGGCATGGTCCGCTACTACGGCAGCGGTGACCTGGCCGGCGACGGACAGGAGGAGGGCCAGGACCCGATCTTCGAGCTCGCGGCCGGCGCGACGCTCAAGAACGTCATCATCGGCGCGCCCGGCGCCGACGGCATCCACTGCGAGGGCAACTGCACCCTCCAGAACGTGTGGTGGGAGGACGTCGGCGAGGACGCCGCCACCTTCCGCGGCGGCTCCACCTACACCGTGACCGGCGGCGGCGCCAAGAAGGCCGCCGACAAGGTCTTCCAGCACAACGGGCCCGGCACGCTGAACATCTCCAACTTCGCCGTCAGCGAGTTCAAGACGCTGTACCGCTCGTGCGGCGACTGCTCCACGCAGTACACACGCAAGGTCAACCTCAGCAACATCGAGGTGACCGGCACCGGGTCCACCGCCCGCCTGGTCGGCATCAACGTCAACCGGAACGACGTGGCGACCCTGCGCGGCATCACGATCCTCAACGACACCTCCCGCAAGGTCATCCCCTGCCAGAAGTACAACAACAACACGGCCGTCGGTACGGGCCCGGACAGCACGAACTGCCTGTACTCCAGCTCGGACATCACCTACAGGTGACCGACGAGCACCAGTAGCCCCCCACGGTGAAGGCGGCCGTTGCGAAGCGTCCCCGCTCGCCGCTTCGGAACGGCCGCCGTGTCATGCCCGCAGGCCACGCGCGCGTACGTCCTCCGCCAACTCCCGCCGATAGTCGGCGTACGCGGCGCGCAGCCGCTCACCCGGCCAGTCGGCGGGGAGGAGTTCGGGGGGCAGCACCGGGTCGGCGAGCAGATGCCGTACGACGGCGGCGAAGCCGGCAAAGCGGTCCGACGGGCTGTGGGCACCGGCGACATGGGCCAGCAGAGCGCGCCCGCTGTCGGCCCACGCGCCCAGCGGCCACAGGTCCGCGGCCAGTTCGCGTGCGGGGTTGCCGGGGCGGGCCGTGTAGCACTGAGCCACCTCGCCGAGCGTGTCCGGCAAGGTGCGGCGCAGGTTGGCCGGCCGCAGCCAGACGCCCTCGCGGAGCTCGGCGAGCCGCAGACGGGTCAGCGCGGTGCGCAGCTCGGCGCGTTCGGCGGCGCCGCGCCCCGTGGCGGTGACCACCACCATCTCCCAGTCGCCGCCCCAGGACCGGGTCCCGGGGTGGACGGCGTCGTCCTGGCGGCGCTGGCGGTCCAGCAGCCGGTCGCTGAGCCCGTACACCGTGTCCGCGCGCCGCAGATCGCCGGCCGCCGTCATCCGGCTGAGCGCGGCCCGCAGCGTCGAGGCCGCGATCCCGAACGGCTCCACCGCGCCCACCAGGTCCTTCACCGGCAGCTCCGGCGGATGCAGACCCAGCAGCAGACTCAGGACGACCGAGCGGGCGGACAGCGGGCGCAGCTCCACCTCGTCGGCCTGCGGTGACGCGTTGTTCGGCATGGCCAGGTACCTTACGTGCCGCCTCGGTGTATTACAGGATTGCTGCAATCGCAGTGATAGTGCAACACTGGCCGCATGGTCTCGAATCTCGCGCAGGAGCAGTCCGGGCAGTACGCCACGCACGACGTCACCAACCAGCCCCCACCCCTGACGCCGTACGACGCGTCGCAGGACACGGCCCTGCTCGAAGGGCTGCGCCGGGAGGGCGCCGGGTGGGCCGAGGAGGACCTCCGGCGGCTCGGCCTGCGGGCCGGCAGCGCGGAGGCGCAGGAGTGGGGTGAGCAGGCCAACCGGCACGAGCCCGAGCTGCGGACGCACGACCGCTATGGGCATCGCGTCGACGAGGTCGAGTTCCATCCGAGCTGGCACCACCTGATGCGGGTCGCGGTCGGCGAGGGCCTAGCGGGGGCACCCTGGGCGGACGAGCGGCCCGGCGCGCATGTCGCCCGGACCGCCGGCGGGATGGTGTGGGGGCACACCGAGGCCGGGCACGGCTGCCCGACGTCGATGACGTACGCGGCCGTCCCCGTGCTGCGCCGCCAGCCCGAGCTCGCGAAGGTCTACGAACCGCTGCTGACCAGCCGGGAGTACGACCCGGGGCTGCGGGTGCCGACCGAGAAGCGGGGTCTGCTCGCGGGCATGGGGATGACCGAGAAGCAGGGCGGCTCCGACGTCCGTACGAACACGACCACGGCGTGGCCGACCGCCGAGCCCGGCGTGTACACCCTGCGCGGCCACAAGTGGTTCACCTCGGCGCCCATGTGTGACGTCTTCCTGGTGCTGGCCCAGGCGCCCGGCGGCCTGTCCTGCTTCCTCGTGCCGCGTGTCCTGCCCGACGGCAGCCGCAACACGTTCCGTATCCAGCGGCTGAAGGACAAGCTGGGCAACCGCTCCAACGCCTCCTCCGAGCCCGAGTTCGACGGGACCGTCGCCTGGCTGGTCGGGCCCGAGGGGCGGGGGGTGAAGACGATCATCGAGATGGTCAACTGCACCCGGCTGGACTGCGTGATGTCGTCGGCGACGCTGATGCGCAAGACGCTCGTCGAGGCGGGGCACCACGTACGGCACCGCAGCGCGTTCGGCGCGCGGCTGGTCGACCAGCCCCTGATGCGCAACGTCCTGGCCGACCTGGCACTGGAGTCCGAGGCGGCCACAACCCTCACGCTACGCCTGGCCGGCGCGGCCGACCGGGTGGTGCGCGGAGCCGACACTGTCGGGACCGAGACGCCGTTCCGCCGGATCGCGACGGCCGTCGGCAAGTACTGGGTCACCAAGCGGGGCCCGGCCTTCACCGCGGAGGCCCTGGAGTGCCTGGGCGGCAACGGCTACGTGGAGGACTCCGGCATGCCCCGCCACTACCGCGAGGCTCCTCTGCTGTCGATCTGGGAGGGCTCGGGCAACGTCAACGCCCTCGACGTCCTGCGGGCGTTGAGTCGTGAGGAGGGCACCGCCGACGCCCTCTTCGCCGAACTCACCTCGGTGCGTGGGGCGGACGCCCGGCTGGACGCGGCCGTCGTCCGGCTGAAGGACATGCTGGCCACGGGCTCGGAGGCGGGTGCCCGCCGTCTGGTCGAGCGGATGGCCCTGGCGCTCCAGGCGTCCCTGCTGGTCCGGCACGCCCCCGCGGCGGTCGCCGACGCGTTCTGCGCGACCCGGCTCGGCGGCGACTGGGGGCACGCGTTCGGAACGCTGCCCGACTCGGCGGACGTCGACGGGATTCTGGAGCGGGCGTTGCCGGCTCAGGCGTGAGGTCTCCGGACGACCATGGCCCGAGGGGCCGGGGGGTGACCGGCCGTCGTGTGCCCGGCCGTCACCCTCTGGTCCGCCCGCCCCACAGCGGGCCGAACCGCGCCCACTCGTAGCCCCACTGGTCGATGCGCCGGCTCTCCAGGCGGCTGCGGAGGGCCCGGCCCGCGACGAAGGGGACACAGGCGGCACAGACCCCCGCGATGCCGCCGACCAGGGTGGCTCGGGTGCGGGCCTCCGAGGGGGTGGCGGGCCTCGTCACCAGGCGGCCCTCGGGGTCGGTCCAGACGGTGACGGGTGTTCCGACGCCGCTGCCGGGCTGGACGCGGGCCTGCCCGGTGTGGAGGGAGCCGTCGCGCGCGCTCCAGCGGACCTTCGCCCACACCCGCTCGCTGCTGGAGGCGGCGGTGCGCGAGTCGGCCGTGCCCGGCGCCTGTTCGGTGAGCAGGGCCACCGCGGGCCGCCATTCGACACGTTCCCTGGCCATGCCCTGCTCCACCGTGCGAGCGGTCGTCAGACCCGCGAGCACTCCGGCGAGGACGGTGAGTGTCCAGGCGGCGAGCAGTACCCAGGCCTCCACCGCGTCGGCCCGGCGCTTGAGCGGGTTGCGCCGCCAACGCCACAGCCACACCTGCGGACCACGGAACGCCATCGACGGCTTCCTCCTCATGAGCGCACGAACATGCCGTACCGACCTCCCTCCCATACGGGAGCCGGCGGGCGGATGCTCACGGCACCTGTCCGGCTCGACGGTGGCACGGGTAACGCGGCCCCGGCCGGCATCTTCGCGAAATGGGCCCGCACGGTACGGCCGGCAGCTATCATCGCCGCGCTGACCTGCGACGTCATCGTTTTCAGGGGTGACTGTCAGTGCCTGGGTGCAGACTGGCCGGTGTCTGAGAAAAGGCGTCGCGGAGGTGATCGGCATGACCGAGGTATTGCTCGCCGTGGGAACACGCAAGGGCCTGTTCATCGGGCGCAGGCGAGGTGACACCTGGGAGTTCGACGAGAGTCCCTACTTCAACGCCCAGGCCGTGTACTCGGTCGCGATCGACACCCGCGGCGAGCGCCCGCGGCTGCTGGCCGGCGGCGACAGCGCCCACTGGGGCCCGTCCGTGTTCCACTCCGACGACCTGGGGCGCACCTGGACCGAACCGGCCCAGCCGGCCGTGAAGTTCCCCAAGGACACCGACGCCTCCCTGGAGCGGGTGTGGCAGCTGCATCCGGCGGCCGCCGAACCGGACGTGGTGTACGCGGGCACGGAACCGGCGGCGCTGTACCGCTCGGCGGACCGCGGCGAGACCTTCGAACTCGTCCGCCCGCTGTGGGAGCACCCGACCCGGTCCAAGTGGGTGCCGGGCGGCGGCGGTGAGGGCCTGCACACCGTGATCACCGACCGGCGCGACCCGAAGGCGGTGACGGTGGCCGTCTCGACGGCCGGTGTGTTCAGGACCGGCGACGGCGGCGCGACCTGGGCGCCGTCCAACTCCGGTGTCTCCGCGGTGTTCCTGCCGGATCCGAACCCGGAGTTCGGCCAGTGCGTGCACAAGATCGCGCAGGACGCGGCCGACGCGGACCGGCTGTATCTGCAGAACCACTGGGGCGTGTACCGCAGCGACGACTCGGGCGCGCACTGGACCGACATCGGCGAGGGCCTGCCGTCCACCTTCGGCTTCGCCGTCGCCGCACACCCGCACCGCGGTGAGACGGCCTACGTCTTCCCGATCAACGCCGACGCCGACCGCGTCCCCGCCGACCGGCGCTGCCGCGTCTTCCGTACGGCGGACGCGGGCAAGAGCTGGGAGCCGCTGTCGGCGGGGCTGCCGCAGGAGGACCACTACGGCACGGTGCTGCGCGACGCGATGTGCACGGACGACGCGGACCCGGCGGGCGTGTACTTCGGCAACCGCAACGGCGAGGTGTTCGCCTCCGCGGACGACGGCGACAGCTGGCGGCAACTGGCCTCCCACCTGCCGGACGTGCTGTGTGTGAGGGCCGCGGTGATCGCATGACCCGTTGCGGCTTACGGGCCGGCCTTGGCCACTGGTTGATCAACGCTGCCCTTACGGCAGTAGGGTGACGCCCGTGGCACCACGACCCTTGCATGAAATCGTCGAAGCGGGCTGGGCGAAGGCCCTGGAACCCGTAGCCGAACGGATCGCAGCGATGGGCGACTTCCTGCGCGCGGAGATCGCCGCGGGACGCACCTATCTGCCGGCCGGGCCGAACGTCCTGCGGGCCTTCCAACAGCCCTTCGACGACGTACGGGTCCTGATCGTCGGACAGGACCCGTACCCCACCCCGGGACATGCCGTGGGGCTGTCCTTCTCGGTGGCCTCCGACGTACGTCCGCTGCCGGGCAGCCTCATCAACATCTACCGCGAGCTCAACAACGACCTGGGGCTGCCGCAGCCGTCCAACGGCGATCTGACGCCGTGGACCCAGCAGGGTGTGCTGCTGCTGAACAGGGCGCTCACCACGGCCCCGCGCAAGCCGGCCGCCCATCGCGGCAAGGGCTGGGAGGAGGTCACCGAGCAGGCCATCCGCGCGCTGGCCGCCCGCGGCAAGCCGCTCGTGTCCATCCTGTGGGGCCGTGACGCCCGCAACCTCCGCCCGCTGCTGGGCCGTCTCCCCTCGGTGGAGTCCGCCCACCCCTCCCCCATGTCCGCCGACCGCGGCTTCTTCGGCTCCCGCCCGTTCAGTCGCGCCAACGACCTCCTGATCGGCCAAGGCGGCCAGCCGGTGGACTGGCGCCTTCCGTGACCGGCGGCGCCGCCTTCGTCGCGGTCGACTCCGGCGGCTCCGGTATGCGGGTCGCCGTCGGCGCGGCGGGCCGTGGGGTGCTGGCCCGGCGCGAGTCCCGTGAGCCCGTGCGCACCGGTGAACGGGGCATCGACGCCGGGCATTTCATGGAGCAGCTCGTGCCGATGGTGCGGGCGGCGGTGGCCGAGGCCGGGGTCGCCGTGCCGGGTGCGGTGGCCGTCGGGGCCGCCGGGCTGGCCAGTCTGGGTGACGGGCTGCGTGCCGAGCTGCCGAGCGCTCTGGAGCGCGAGTTCGGCATCAGGCGGGTCGCCCTGGTCGCCGATGCCGTCACCGCCTATGTGGGGGCCCTCGGGGCCCGGCCGGGCGCGGTCGTGGCGGCGGGCACGGGGCTGATCGCGATCGGCACCGACCTGACGAGCTGGCGCCGGTCGGACGGCTGGGGTCATCTGCTCGGCGACTGCGGCGGCGGAGCCTGGATCGGACGGGCCGGGCTGGAAGCGGCGATGCGCGCGCACGACGGACGGCCCGACGGATCGGCGGCACTGCTCGCCCGCGCGGAAATTCTGTTCGGCCCGGTGCGCGGGCTGCCCGGCAGGCTCTATCCACGCTCTGACCGCCCCGCCGTCCTCGCCTCCTTCGCTCCGGAAGTGGCCGGCTGCGCCGACGGCGACCCGGTCGCCGCGGACATCCTGCGGGCCGCCGCACGGCACATGGCCGACTCCGCGGCCGCCGTCTGCCCCGCCACCGGAGAGCCCCAAGTCACCGTCACCGGGGGCCTGTTGAAATTGGGCGCCCCTCTTGTCGTACCTCTGGACGAGGAGTTGTCGAAGCGGCTGCCGCACGCGCGGCGGGTGCCGGCCGACGGGGATCCGTTGCGGGGGTCGGTGCGCATCGCGACCGATCTGGCGACGGGTGAGCTCGCTCTGCCGAGTGACGAGGCGATGCTCTGCGTGGTGACCGAAAAAGGGGACTGATCCCGCTACGCCACCCACTTCCACACCGCAAGTAACTCAATCAGACAAAAGCGGACGGATACCGCTCACCTGCACCCTCCCCGAACAGGGGAGCCCAAGAAGCCAGTAACATGCGTCGCCATGAGCTCCCCCACTGGGCCCGCGTCCGGCCTGCCAGTACGAATGCCGCGACCTCGTCAGCCCGGGCGGCACCGCCGACCCGAGCCGTTGGCGGCTCCCGAGGGCGCGCCCGCGCTCGTTCTCGCGGTGCCGGGCACACCGAGCGCCGCCACCCGCGGCCTCGCCGAGGAGGTCGTGAGCATCGCGCGCTCCGAGCTTCCCGGCCTCGACGCCCGGATCGCGTACGTCGACGGTGATGACGCGGAGTTCCCCACGCTCCAGTCGGTGCTGGTGCACGCCGCCGAGGAGCGCACCGCCCGCTATGAGCAGGCGCTCGCCGCGGGTGTGGAGGCGAAGGAGCCCGAGGGCCCCGTCGCCGTCGTCGTGCCGCTGCTCGCCGGCCCGGACAGCGCGCTGCTGCGCGTCATCCGCCAGGCCGTGATGGACAGCCGTGTCGCGGCCGACCTGACCGATGTGCTCGGCCCGCACCCGCTGCTCGCCGAGGCGCTGCACGTGCGTCTGTCGGAGGGCGGGCTCGCCCGCGCCGACCGCGCCCGTCTGTTCACCGTGGCCACGGCCGCGGACGGCATCATCCTGGCGTCCGTCGGCGGCGAGGAGGCCGTGCAGGCGGCCGGGATCACCGGCATGCTGCTCGCCGCGCGCCTGGCCGTGCCGGTGATGGCGGCGGCCCTGGACCAGGAAGGCTCGATCACGGCGATCGCCGAGCAGCTGCGGTCCTCGGGCTCCCAGCAGCTGGCCCTGGCGCCGTACCTGATAGGGCCGGAGATCGACCCGAGCCTGATCGCGGAGGCCGCGCAGGAGGCGGGCTGCTCCGCCGCCGAGGCGCTCGGCGCGTACCCGGCGATCGGCAAGCTCGCCCTGTCGAAGTACACGACGGCGCTGGGCATCGCCCCGCCGCAGCCGCAGGGCACGCCGGTGCGCTGACGCGCACGTCATAGCCGTAGCGCCGAAGGGCCCGCTCCCACCGGGGGCGGGCCCTTCGGCGTCCGGTCATCCGGTGGGATCGGGGCCCGGTCCGAAGACGACGCAGGACGCCGCGGGCACCTCGATCGAGCCCTCGTGGCGCGGCAGGCCCCGGTCGGGGTCCAGGACGAACCAGGAGACGTCGCCGGAGCGCTCGTTCGCGACGTACAGGAACCCGTCCGCCTCGGTCAGCGCGCGCGGCCAGTGCCCGGCGCAGGGCACCGTGCCGACCAGCCGCAGATCCTCGTCCTCGACGGCGAACGTGGACAGCACGTCCTCGCCGCGGGTGGCGGTCCACACGAAGCGGCCGTCGGGCGAGGCGACGATCCCCGACGGGTAGGCGTCGCCGGCCGGGGCGCCCGGCAGCACCGGCACCTCGGTGAGCGGCTTCAGCGTGCCGTCTTCGGCGTCCCAGTGGCAGACGGTGACGGTCGGGGTGAGTTCGTTGACGACGTAGGCGTACCGGCCGTGCGGGTGGAAGGCCAGGTGGCGCGGGCCCGAGCCGGGGCGCAGGGCGATCTCCCGGTGTACGTCGAGTGTGCCGTCGGTCAGGGTGCACACCCGCAGCGAGTCGGTGCCGAGGTCGACGCTCACGGCCCAGCGGCCGCTCGGGTCGGGCTGCACCTGGTGGGCGTGCGGTCCCTGCTGGCGTGGCGTGTGGGGGCCGGAGCCGGTGTGCCGCAGGACGCTGGGCGGGGCGTCCGCGAGGGTTCCGTCGGAGCGGACCGGCACGGCGGTGACGCTCCCGGAGCCGTAGTTCGCGGTCAGGACGTGGCCGTCGAACACGCTGAGGTGGGTGGGGCCGCTGCCGTCCACCGGGACCGGCGAGCCGAGGAGCTCGGGCTTGCCGCCGGTCACGCGGTACGCGACCACCGCGCCCTCGGCCGTCTCGCTGACCGCGTAGAGCGTGTCGCCGGCGGGCGACAGGGCCAGGTACGCGGGGTCGGGCACGTCCCGCACACCGCTCCGGACGGTCAGCGCGCCGTTGTCCGCGGCCACGGATGCCGTGGTGATGCCATGGCCCCCGGCCGCCGTGAACGACCCGATGTAGGCCCGTCTCCCCCGCCTGCCGACGTCTGCCACCGCAATCCCCTTCCGGTCGAGTGCCGTCCGGCCCGACGGTAGCAGCGGATCACCATCGGTCTAGACCAAGCGCGCCTGACCGTCGGCGAGTTCACGTCACAGGCAGACAGACGAAAACGCGCCCCCAAAGGGGGCGCGGGGAACTGCGCGACCGGCCACGACGACTCCGCAGACGCAGGCCGACGGCCCCGCTCCCCCAAAGGGGCGCGAGGCCGTGTCAATGTGCGGCTCCGCCGCGTGGGCGTGACCGGCCACGACGCGCCCGCAGACGCACGATCACCGAGGACGGCCCGACCCGCGGAGCGCTACGTGCCGACCAGCGGAGACCCCGACGGCGCCCGCAGCGGCTGCGCGAGTTCGGCGAGGGCCCGCTCCAGCCCGTGCAGATGGGCCAGCGCGGGGTCCGCCGCCGTCGGCCGGTCGGTGGGCTCGGTGATGTCCGCGCCTCCGGTCAGGGCCTCGACGGCGGCCTCGACGCGCCAGCACGCGGCGGCCAGACGTGCATCGTGCGAGGCCACCGGGTCGGCGGCGACGGCGGCGAGGCCGCGGATCTCCCGGGCACAGTCGTCGAGCAGGGCCAGCACCTGCCGGGCGCGCCGCTTGCGGGCCGGCATCGGGTTCAGCGGGTGCACCAGCGGGGCGAGGGAGAGCCGTACCCGGCCGAGCAGCTGTTCCAGTTCGGCGACCCGGGTGGCCGGGTCGGCACTCTCGTCGCCGGCCAGGCGCGCGGCGGCCTCGGCGGTGGCCGCGTGGACGCAGCGCAGGGCGCGCTGGACCCAGGCGTCGGTGATGGCGTGCGTGGTCACCGGCAGCACGAACAGCACGGCCAGTACGGCACCGATCGCACCGACGCCGGTCTCGGCGAGCCGCAGCGCGAGGAGCGCGGGTTCGAGGACGCCGAGGAGGCCGTAGAGGAGCTCGGCGAGCAGGGTGACGCTGAGCATCATCCAGGTGTAGGAGACGGCGGCCGTGTAGAAGATGCCGAAGACACAGACGGCGAGGAGCGCCGCGGTCGGGACCACCGCCCCGTGCAGCGGGACGGCGACGAGCAGGCCGAGGCCGATGCCGATCACCGTGCCGAGGACCCGGCGGAAACCGCGGACCAGGGTCTCGCCGCGCGAGGTGGTGTTGACGAAGATCCACCAGGTGGCGCCGACCGCCCAGTACCAGCGCTGCCCGGACACCAGCTGGCCCACGACCAGGGCGAAGCCCGCGCCCGCGGTGGCCTGGATCGCCTGGCGTGTGGTCACGCGGGCCAGTCCGCCGCCACCCGGCGGTGCGGGTACGGGCGCCGGGGGCATACGGCGCTCGTAGCACCAAAGGCCGAACCGCACCGCGGCCGCGGTGAGCAGGGACAGCAGGACGGCGGCGTAGAGCTCGGGCAGCTGCCCGGGGGTGGCGTGCAGGAACTGCGCCACGAAGAAGGTCATGAACGCGAACACGCCGAGGCTGTGCCCGCGCGGCCCCCAGCGGCGGGCGTAGACGCCGGCGCCGACGACGGCGAGGAAGGTGAGGTCGCGGGCGACCGGATGGTCGTGCAGCTCGGCGGCCGCCGCGAGGACGGGCAGGCCGACGAGCGGCAGCAGCGCGGTGGTGATCGCCTGCCCGCGGACAGTGGCGTCGGTGACGGTGAACAGGGCGAGGAGCGCGGCGAGCCCGCCGGTGACGGCACCGACGAGGGAGTGTCCGGCCAGTCCGCAGACGACGACCGCGAGCCCGATGCCGAGGACGGCCCGCACGGCGAAGCGCAGCCGCGCCCGCCCCGGGTCCGGCGCCACGAACACCCTCTTCAGCACTGTCTACCGCCCCTTCGTGCCGGCATGAAAAAGGCGCCGCGGGGATCCGCAGCGCCATCGACGCCTCCATTGCAGCATCTGTACGGAGACTGGCTCAAGTGACGTCCTCTATGCTGTGCCATTGGTACAGGAATAGTGGTCCTGCTACGTCCATCAGGGGACCAACGGACCACATACCGGGAGAGGCCGGCGGAACATGGCCGTGGACGAGCTCGACACCCGCATCCTGCGGCTGCTGCTGGAGCAGCCGCGCACCAGCGTGCGCGAGTACGCCCGCATCCTCGGCGTCGCGCGCGGCACACTCCAGGCCCGGCTCGACCGGCTGGAGCGGGACGGCGTGATCACCGGCACGGGGCCGACGCTGTCGCCCGCCGCGCTCGGCCATCCGGTGCTGGCGTTCGTGCACATCGAGGTCACGCAGGGCCATCTCGACGACGTGGGCGACGCGCTCGCCGCCGTGCCGGAGATCGTCGAGGCGTTCTCCATCACGGGTGGCGGGGATCTCCTCACCCGGGTGGTGGCCCGCGACAACGCCCACCTGGAGGACGTCATCCAGAAGCTGATCAGCCTGCCCGGCGTGGTGCGCACCCGCTCCGAGGTGGCCCTGCGCGAGCGCGTCCCGCAACGGCTGCTGCCGCTGGTGGAGTCGATCGGACGGACGGCGGCGCGGAAATGACCTTTGACATCCTGGGCCCATGAGCGGACTCAGCGGCATATCGGTCATCTTCGATCTCGACGGAACACTCGTGGACAGCGAGCCCCACTATTTCGAGGCGGGTCGGCAGGTCCTGGCCGAGCACGGCGTGTCCGACTTCACATGGACCGACCACGAGCGCTACGTCGGCATCAGCACGCTGGAGACGGTCACGCTCTGGAAGCGGGAGTACGGCCTGCGGGCCTCCGTCGAGGAACTCCTCGCCGCCAAGAACCGCCGCTATCTGGAACTCGCGCGCACCGCCACGCGCGCGTACCCGCAGATGCGCAAGTTCGTGGAGCTGCTGGCGGCCGAGGGCGTCCCGATGGCCGTGGCCTCGGGTTCGTCGCTACAGGCCATCACGGCGATCCTGGCCGGCACGGGCCTGGACGCCCAGTTGCGCACGGTCGTCTCGGCCGACGAGGTCGCCCACGGCAAGCCCGCCCCCGACGTCTTCCTGGAGGCCGCCGTCCGGCTGGGCGCGGCGCCCGCCGATTGCCTGGTCGTGGAGGACGCGGCGCCCGGCGCCGCCGCGGCACACGCGGCCGGCATGCGGTGCATCGCGATCCCGTATGTGGCCGCCCAGGCGGACGCGCCGGAGTTCCAGACGGCCGGGCTGCTGGTGCGGGGCGGACAGGAGGAGTTCATGGCGCAGACGGCATACGACTGGCTCGTGCGGTCGACGCCCGCCGACTGACCCGTCCGCTGACCCACCGGTCCCGCCAACTGGCGTGCCCGATATCACCTTTTGCGACCTTTGGCAAGAAATGGGACGATTGGTGCTGTAGAGGCGCTCACAGGAGAGACAAGTGACTTCAGGGCAAGGTGACGCGCCCGAGGAGGAGTTCGTCGAGGCTTTGGTCGAGCTGCGGAGCGACGCATCGGTGCGCGACCTGGTCGAGTGGTGTTCCCGGCACGGCATCGATGTGGTGCCGATGGCCGCCGGAACCCTCATCACCGGCACGGGCCGGCACTTCACAGCAGCGTTCGGGGTGCCCGTCGAGGATCGTTCACGACCGCGGACGCTGCCCGTTCCCCCGGCACTGCAGACCACCGCGAGGTCCGTCACCGTCCTGCCTACGCCCACGCTCGGCGAGCGTGACGGGCCAACGTGACGCGTGCGCACGGGCTCGACTTCCCGGAGGACCCGATGGCTACGAAGACTCCCAGTTATGAACAGAACGTTCCGGACACCGTGTTCGGCTATGTGTCGGCGCGCTCGCAGGGCGGGGTACCGATGACCGAGGCGACGACCCTGACCTCGGCCAGGCCGTTCCACGCCGACGCGGACGTACGGGGTCGGGCCGAGGAGCACGCCCGGCAGGCGGGTCTGACCGTCACGGCCGAGAGCGCCCTGGGCTTCACCGTGGCCGGTACACCGGCGGCGTTCGAGCAGCTGACCACCGGCACGATCGTGAGCTACGAGGTCCAGCAGCGGGTCGAGATGGGCCGTACGCGTTCCGTGACGCATCTCGACATCGTCGGTGAGCGCCAGCCGAGCGCTCTGGGCATCGGCGCCGCGCCGGGCGAGGAGAGCATCGAGGCCGTCGCGCTGGAGGAGCCGCGGATACCCATGCGTCTCCACCCGACGACCGCGCAGCCGCCGACGGTCGACGCCTTCCATCTCACGCTTCCGGACGACGTGGCCCGTCTGCTCAACGCCACCCCCGCGCACGAGCAGGGGCATGTGGGAGCCGGCGTGCGGGTCGCCATGGTGGACACGGGACAGGCGCCGCACGCCTACTTCACCGCGCACGACTACGACATCGACGCGACCGTCGCGGTCGCCCCGGGGACGAGCCCCGACGAGGACCCCGTGGGACACGGCACGGGCGAGTCCGCGAACATCTTCGCCGTGGCGCCGGGCGCGCGGCTGCTCCCGTACCGCGGCAGCGACCGCAACGGCAACCTCAGCGCCGCCGTGACGGCATTCCTGCAAGCGAAGTCGACACAGCCGCAGGTACTGACGAACTCCTGGGGCGGGCGGGTCCGACTCCCCGAGGACGGGCCCATGCCGGAGACCAGCAGGGTGTGGGCGCTGGAGATCCTGGACGCGGTGGAACAGGACATCGTGGTGGTCTTCGCCGCGGGCAACGGCCATTTCTCGATCGAGCCGCAGGTGCCCGGGGTGCTCTCGGTCGGTGGCGTGTTCTCCGATCCGCAGGGCAAGTTGCGCGCGTCGGACTACACCAGCGGCTACGCCAGCCCCTGGTTCTCCGGCGTCGTCGTTCCCACCGTCTCCGGGCTGGTCGGCCTGGCGCCCCTGGCCCAGTACCTGATGCTCCCGATCCCGCCCGGCTGCTCGATCGACGTCGACGAGAGCGCCGAGGGTGACGGGACGACACGCGACGACGGCTGGGCGCTGTTCTCCGGCTCCTCGGCGGCGGCACCCCAGATCGCGGGAGCGGCGGCCCTGTTGCTTCAGGCCCGTCCGGGACTCAAGCCGGCCGAGGTCGCCCAGGCACTGTTCAAGACCGCGACCGACGTCACCACCGGCAAGAACGCCTTCGGTATCCCGGCCCGCCGGGGTCCGGACGAGGCCACGGGGGCGGGTCTGGTGAATGTGAGCGCGGCGCTCGACTTCGTCCTGACCCACAACCCGTAGGACACCTCTCAGGTCGGACGTCCCGCAATCCGTGGGTCGTCCGACCTCCGATCCGCCCGAGTGCCCGTCACGTCGGCACCGTTGACGCCTCCTCACCCCACGCATAACGTCTGGTCGACTATTCGTACGCCGTTCGTCATTACGAACACGATGACCTTGTGTGCAAGACGTCCTTGTGTGCAAGACGACCTTGTGTGGAGGAGCACCCATGGCACCGCCCCTCTCCAGAAGATTCCTTCTCCAGGCCGCCGCGCTCGCCGCGGCGGCCCCCGCGATCAGCCACACGGCAACGAACCGGGCAGCGGCCGCCGTTCAGGAGGCGCAGGCCGTGACCGCCGTTCCGACCGCCTGGTCAGTGCAGCCCTTCGCGCTGGACGACGTGGCCCTGCGGCCCGGACTCTTCGCCGACAAGCGGCAGTTGATGCTCGATCACGCCCGCGGGTACGACGTGAACCGGCTGCTCCAGGTGTTCCGTGCCAATGCCGGGCTCGCCACGGGCGGGGCCGTCGCGCCCGGCGGGTGGGAGGGGCTGGACGGTGAGGCGAACGGCAATCTGCGCGGGCACTACACCGGGCACTTCCTGACCATGCTGTCGCAGGCATACGCCGGCACCGGTGAGCAGGTGTTCGCCGACCGGATCGCCACCATGATCGGGGCGCTCACCGACGTGCGCGCGGCGCTGCGCCGGGACCCGGCCGTGCTGAGCGTCGACGGGAGGTTCGGTACGGCGGCCGAGCACGTCCGTGGCTCCTACCGGTACGTCGATCTCCCCGCCGCCGTCCTCGGGGGCGCCGCGGCGATCACCCTGTCCGCCTGGGTGAAGCCCACCCATGACGCCAACTGGGGGCGGGTCTTCGACTTCGGCGACAACAACACCCGGTATCTGTACCTGGCGGCCCGCAACGCGAGCGGTGTGCCGCGCTTCGCCATCACCACCGGCGGACCGGGCGGCGAGCAGGGCCTCGACGGCACCGCCGCGCTGCCGCTGGACCGGTGGAGCCATCTCGCGGTCACCCTCGGCGGCGGCACCGGGACGCTGTACGTCAACGGCACCGCCGTCGCCCGGAACACGGCGATGACCCTCACCCCGGCCGCGCTCGGCACGCTCGCCAACAACTGGCTCGGCCGCTCCAACTTCGCCGCCGACCCCGTCTTCGCGGGCGCCTACGACGAGTTCAACGTCTGGTCACGCGCCCTGAGCGCCGCCGAGATCACCGAGTTGCAGAGCGCACGAGCGGCCGACGTCTCCGCCGGACGGGGCGACCTGGCGTCGTACGCCTTCGACGAGACCTCGGGCGGGACGTTCGCCGACGCCTCCGGACGCGGCCTGGCCGCCACCCTGCGCCGGACCTGGGGCGGGCCCAGCCACCCCGGGTTCCTCGCGGCCTATCCGGAGACCCAGTTCATCGACCTGGAGTCGAGGACCACCAGCGACTACACCAAGGTGTGGGCGCCGTACTACACCGCGCACAAGATCCTCCGGGGTGTCCTGGACTCCTACCTCGCCACCGAGGACGCGCGCGCCCTCGATCTCGCGTCCGGCATGTGCGACTGGATGTACGCACGGCTGTCCAAGCTGCCCGAGGCCACGCTCCAGCGCATGTGGGGGCTGTTCTCCAGCGGCGAGTTCGGTGGCATCGTCGAGGCGATCTGCGATCTGCACTCGATCACCGGGAAGGCCGAACACCTCGCGCTGGCCAGGCTGTTCGACCTCGACCGGCTCATCGACAACTGTGCCGCGAACACCGACATCCTCGACGGGCTGCACGCCAACCAGCACATACCGATCTTCACCGGGTACCTGCGGCTGTACGACGCGACCGGCGAGAGGCGCTATCTCGACGCCGCCCGCAACTTCTGGGGCATGGTCGTGCCGCACCGCATGTACGGCATCGGCGGCACCAGCACGGGCGAGTTCTGGAAGGCACGGGACGTCATCGCGGGCACGATCGGCGACACCGACGCGGAGACGTGCTGCGCGTACAACATGCTGAAGCTGAGCCGGACCCTGTTCTTCCACGAGCAGCGGCCTCAGTACATGGACTACTACGAGCGGGCCCTGTACAACCAGGTGCTCGGCTCCAAGCGGGACACGGCGGACGCCGAGAAGCCGCTGGTCACGTACTTCATCGGGCTCACGCCGGGCCATGTGCGCGACTACACGCCCAAGCAGGGCACGACCTGCTGCGAGGGCACCGGCATGGAGAGCGCCACCAAGTACCAGGACTCGGTGTACTTCAAGGCCGCCGACGGCAGTGCCCTGTACGTCAACCTGTACAGCCCGTCCCACCTGACCTGGGCGGAGAAGGGCGTGTCGGTCACTCAGACCACGTCCTTCCCCCGCGAGCAGGGCACCACGCTCACCGTCACCGGCGGCAGCGCGGCCTTCGCGCTGCGGCTGCGCGTGCCGTCGTGGGCGACCGCCGGTTTCCGGGTGACGGTGAACGGCAGCGCGGTGAGCGGCACTCCGACGCCGGGGACCTACTTCACGGTGTCGCGGACCTGGCGCAGCGGCGACACCGTGAAGATCTCCATGCCGTTCCGGCTCCGGGTGGAGAGGGCGCTCGACGACCGGTCGCTGCAGACCCTCTTCCACGGTCCGATCAACCTGGTCGGCCGCAACTCCGCGACCGAATACCTCCAGTTGGGCCTGTACCGCAACGCCGGTCTCTCCGGCGACCTGCTGCCGTCCCTCACGCCGGTGCCCGGCAAGCCGCTCCACTTCACCCTCGACGGCACCGAGTTCGCCCCCTTCTTCGAGGGCACGGAGGACCCCACCCACGCCTACTTCCGGCGCTCCGAACCCCGGGTGATCCTCGGCAACTCCGACTCCGGTGTCACCAACCCGGCGAAGTCCGACGGCACCACGCTCCTGGACGAGATCTGGGCCGGGGCTCCCTTCACGGGCAAGGGCGCGCTGGTCTCACGGGTGCGGTCCACCGTGACCGCCTGGGTGAACGCGGGCCTGCTCGGCCAGGCCGACGGACAGACCGTCGTCCGTACGGCGCAGCAGGCCACGTACGCCCCCTGAGCCGGTGAGGGCGAGCCCCGCTAAGACCTGCGGCGGGGCTTGCCGCGCCCGGTGCCCTTGGTTCCCTTGCCGCTCCTGCCGCCGGATGAGCCGCCGCGCCGACCGCCGGCGCTGCCGGTGCCGGTCTGACGACGGGCGCCGCCCCCGCTGTCCGGACGCTTGCGCTTCGGCTGCTCCTGGGCGGCCGGGGACTGGGACTTCGTTCGGCCCCGGGTGCTGTTCACCGTCCGGCCGCGGACGACCCCGATGAAGTCCTCCACCAGGTCCGTGGTCGCGTCCTCGGGCCAGGACAGGGCGATGCTCGACTGGGGGCCGTCCACGAGCGTCCGGTAGGTGAGGTCCTTGCGGTGGTGCAGGCGGGCCAGCGACTGGGGCACCACGAGCAGGCCGACGTTCGCCGCGACCAGTTCGACGGCGTCCGCGGTCGTGGCGGGCCGCTCGAAGGCGGGCTCCCCCGGTGGCCGCTCCCAGTCGAGCACGTCGTCGAGGGGGTGGAAGACGACCTCGTCGGCCAGATCCTCGGTGGTGACCTCCTCGACCGCCGCGATCACGTGGTCCTTGGGGACGACGACGACCGTGGTCTCGGTGTAGAGGGGGATCGCGCTGAAGAACGCACGGTCCACCGGGAGCCGTACGAAACCGGCGTCGGCCCCGCCCTCCCGAAGCAGGTCGGGCGCCTCGGCCGCGGTCACCGAGTGGAGGCTGAGGGGCACGTCGGGGAAGCGTTCCTGCCAGACGCGGACCCACTTCGCCGGGGTCACTCCCGGGACGTACGCGAGCCGGAACGAGGGTGCTGTCCGCGGGGTGGGCGGGGGTGCTTCCGAGCCTGTCACCTGGCCAGGTTACCGGGCGTGGCCGACGGCCGTGGTCAGCGGGCGTTCACGCACTCGATACCCTTGAGACCATGACGTCGCACCAAAGCACCCAGACCATGAAGCCCGCGACCGCGGCGAAGAAGCTGGGTGTGTACCTCGAAGCCACCCCCGCCGAGTTCCGGGAGGGGGTCGTCACGCGCGCGGAGCTGAACGCGCTCCAGGCCGACCCCCCGCAGTGGCTGCGCGACCTGCGACGCGACGGCCCGCACCCCCGTCCGGTGGTCGCGGCGAAGCTCGGTGTCTCCATCGCGGGACTCGCCCGCGGCGGGGTCACCGAGCCCCTCACCACCGAGCAGATCGAGGCCCTCAAGCAGGAGGAGCCCGAGTGGCTGGCCAAGGAGCGAGCCACTCAGGCCGAGGTCCGCAAGGAGACGGCCCGGATCAAGAAGCGGAACGCCGAGCGCGACGCTCAGTGACCGGACGGCCCCTTCACTCCTTGTCGGTCACTTCCGGTCACTCCTTGTCAAGCTCTTCCGGGATCGCCTCGAGGAAGCCGGCCGACGGGCAGAAGAACAGGGTCCCGGTGACGGCCCGGGAGTAGTCGAGGACAGGGTCCGGGCCGGATTCGGGGCCGCCCACGAACATCCTGCGGAGCATGGTCTCCGGGACGTCGGGCGTCCGGGCGTAGGCGATGAAGTACGTGCCGAACTCGCCGTGGCCCGGCCTGCCGAACGGCATGGCGCCCCGCAGTATCTCCGGCTCCTCCCCGTCCGGGCCGGTGACCGTGTTCACGTCGATGTGGGAGCCGGGCACGTCGAGCTCGATGTTGGTCAGCTTGGAGCGGCCGATCACCTTCTCCTGGGCCTCGACGGCGAGGGCCTCCCAGGCGTCGATGTCGTGCACGTACTTCTGCACGATCGCGTAGCTGCCGCCGAGGAAGGCGGGGTCCTCGTCACCGACGATCGCCGCTTCGGCCGCCGCCGGGCCGACCGGGTTCTCGGTGCCGTCGACGAAGCCGAGCAGGTTGCGGGAGTCGAAGTAGGCGAAGGCGAGGACCTCGTCCTGGACGGTGACGGCGCCGCGCAGCCGCTTCATGATCTCGGCGGAGAGCGCGAAGCAGAGATCCGTGCGGGCGGCGCGGATGTGGAACAGCAGATCGCCCGGGGTGGCCACGGCACGGTGCCGGGGTCCCGCCAGCTCCTCGAAGGGGTGCAGCCGCCCGGGACGCGGGCCCTCGAAGAGCCGGTCCCAGGCCGAGGATCCGACACCGGCCACGCAGCACAGCCCTCCGTCCGGGCTGGGGAAGCCGACGGCTCGGACCAGTCCCGCGAGTCCGGACAGCAGATCGCGTGCCGCGCTCTCGCCTCCGGGTTCGATCGTGACCACCAGGAACACCGCGACGGGCGCCGGCTGACCGAGCACCGGCTGCGGCAGCGCACCGGCCGACCGTATGGACGACGGCTTGGATGACGGCATGGTTCCCCTCTCACCCTCGTTCCCCGCCACCTAACGATGCCCGGCCGAACCGGGAACGATACCCGGCGAATTCCCGCACTTCCGGCGCGTGTGCGAGGTGAGATCGGCGGGTTGGGCCGCAAAAACCCGCATGCGAACGCTTCTACGGGTCTGGGATCATCCCGGCATGGTCCACCGCCTCGAACCCCTGGTCGTCCGGCATACCCTCCGTCTCCCTCGCCCCACCGGACCCGCCGGTGAAGGCGCCGTCGCGGCACGGCAGTTCGACGCCGCGCTGATGTCCGTGGGCTTCAAGCTCTCGGCCGAGCTGCTGGAGCGGCTGTCGGGGCTCGACGAGAGCACGGTGGTCGACGTCGCCGTGCGGACGCTGGGCACCGTGCGCGAGATGGTCGGCGACCACGTGGCGCACAACGTCTACTTCGTCGACTTCCCGGCCAACGTGCCGGAGACGTACGACTTCTGGATGCGCTGCATCGCCGAGGCCCTCGCCGACGACAAGGCGCGGGCGAGCGTTCTGGAGCAGCTCGGCGAAGGTGTCGTCAATCTGCTGACCCTGCCGTCGTACGGCCGCTACCAGCACACGTACGCCGAGATGCTCGGCCACCACGCCGAGCTGATCGCGGCGGCCGGCGACCGCATGACGGTCCTGCGTCTCGGCGAGGCCGCGGACGCCGAAGTCACTTCCCTGTACCTGGCGTTGGCGGGCAGCAGCACGCCGCTGGGTGAGGAGGCGCTGCGCGACCTCGACCGGCTCGCCCGGGAGTGCGTGGACGGGCCGCAGCCCGAGACGATCCCGGTCCGGGAGAACCGGGCCGTGCTCAACCGGGCCCGGCTGCGGGCCGGTTCGCCGCCCCTGCTGGACACGGTCACCGATGTGCTGCGGCTGGCCTGCGCGCTGTCGGACGGCGATGTGACCCTGGTGGAGCCGACACGGTTCCGCAAGCTGTCCCGGCCGCTGCGCCGTGGCCTGCTGGCGGGCCTGGACTCGGTGGTCGCCGACGCGCCCGCCAAGCTCGCGGACGTCCGTGCCCATCGCGAGGCCTGGAAGCGGCTGGGCGAGCGGCTGCATCCGCACGAGTACCCGCGGTGGCCGCACGCCGCCGACGTGTTCGCGGTAGCGCGCGGAGAGAAGCCGGCGCCTTCGTTCGACAGCCGGGTCGAGGAACTGCTCGGCATGCATGACGTCACCGGCGCGGCCGAGTTGCTGAAGTCCGCGCCCGGCAAGCTGTTCCGCGCACTGGACCGGCTGTTGCGCATGGCGCTCGATCAGGAGGAGCGGGACACGGTGGTGGCCGCCGCCGAGGCGGTCGTGGCCGGCGTGTCCGGCCGGGTCCTGCTGTCCGTCCGTGAGCACCTGGCCAACCGTGCACAGGACACGGGCGAGACCCGCGTGTTCGTGAACCGGCTCGGCCGGGCCTGGGTCACCGACGACGAACGTCCGCCGGTCCTGCCGCCCGAGCGGGAGCGCCTGATCGACGTGCTCGACGAGGAGCTGCGGCGCCGGCTGCCGGACCCGGGCCATCTGCTGATCGACCCGGACGCCCTGGATGTCGCGCTGCCGCTCAGCGGCAGGGCGGCCGCGGCGGGGCTCGGCGTGCTGCCCCGCGGCTCGGTCTCGCCCGTGGACGGCGAGCTGCTGCGCTTCTTCGTGTACTGGAAGCAGACGGCCCACCGCACCGACTACGACCTGTCGGCGCTGATGCTGGACGCCGACTACGCGACGGTCTGCTGGCTGGCGTACACCAACCTCAAGGACCTCGAGGGCGAGCACTCCGGTGACGTCACCGAAGCGCCCGACGGTGCCTCGGAGTTCATCAACCTGCGTCTCGGCGCCGTGCGCGGGGAGTTCATCGTGCCGCAGGTCAACATCTTCGCCGGGGAGGGCTTCGAGGAGGTCGCCGAGTCGTTCTTCGGGTTCATGCTGCGGGACGCGGAGCAGCAGGGCCGCCCGTTCGAGCCGCGTACCGTGCGCATGAAGTCCGAGCTGCGCGGACCGGGCCGGGTCGCGCTGCCGCTGGCCTTCCGGCGCGGTCCCGACGGCCGGTGGCAGGCCAAGTGGCTGCACCTGTATCTCAAGGGCACCCCGGCCGCCAACCGTGTCGAGGCCAACCGGGTGTCGGTGGCGACGCTGCTGCGCGGCATCGTGGAGCGCGAGCAGCTGACCGTGCGCTACCTGACGGACCTGATGGACGCCACGACGACGACCCTGTGGGACGGCAGGACGGTCCCGGAGGGCCCTGTCACCTACATCGGCCTTCAGCGGCCCGACGGGTTGCACCCGGAGTCGCGGATCGTCGTACCCGAAAATCTGCGCGATCTGATCCCGGAGTGACTGTTAGAGTCGGCCGTGGCGAGGCCATGAAGGGACTTCCTTCTCAACTCCTTCTTGAATTAGTCCTTTCGCTTTCCTCGCCACTCAACTCTTTCCGTCGGCTCAGCTGTCGTAGTCGACCGTCAGTGTCTCGGACACCGGGTACGACTGGCAGGTCAGCACATAGCCCGCGTCGACCTCGGCCGGCTCCAGCGCGAAGTTGCGCCGCATGTCCGCCTTGCCGTCGGTGACCAGCGCCCGGCAGGTGCCGCAGACGCCGCCCTTACAGGCGAACGGCAGGTCGGGGCGGGTGCGTTGGGCGCCGTCGAGGATGGACCGCTCCCTCGACAGGGGGGCCGAGGTGGAGCGGCCGTCCAGCGTGATGGTGACCTGGCTGACGGGCCCCTGCGGGCCGGACTCCTCGTGGTGCACCTCCCGCACCGGCTCGTCGTCGGCGAAGAACAGTTCCTGGTGCACCCGCTCGTCCGGCACGCCGAGGCCCGCCAGCACCGCTTGCGCGTCCCGGACCATGCCGTGCGGGCCGCACAGCCACCAGTGATCCGCGCTCCGTACGTCGACCAGCGCGTCCACGAGTGTCGCGAGCCGCTCGGCGTCGATCCGGCCGGAGAGCACCTCGGCCTCGCGGGGCTCGCGGGAGAGCACATGGGCGAGCTGGAACCGGGTCGGGTGCAGGTCCTTCAGGTCGGCGAGCTCTTCGGCGAACATCACCGTGTCGGTGCGGCGGTTGCCGTAGAAGAGGGTGACCGTGGAGCGGGAGTCGGCGGCCAGCACGGACTCGGCGATGGACATCATGGGCGTGATGCCGGAGCCCGCCGCGATCAGTACGTGATGGCCGGGTGTGGTCAGGTCGGGAGTGAAGGCGCCGGTGGGGCCCATGACCTCGACGGTGTCGCCGGGGCGCACGTCCTCGACCAGCCAGGACGAGAACAGACCGCCGGGCACGACCCGTACGCCGATGCGCGGGCTCGAACCCACCGGCGAGCAGATCGAGTACGACCGCCGTTCGTCGCGCCCGTCGATCTCGCGCCGCAGCGTCAGCGACTGTCCCGGCTCGAAGGCGAACTCGTCGGCCAATTCCGCCGGGATGTCGAAGCCGACGGCCACCGCGTCCGCGCACAGGGGCTGCACGGCGGCCACGCGCAGACGGTGGAAGGCCGGACGGCGGCGAGTGCGCGGGCGCGGGCCGGCGGCCGTCCGTGCTTCGGTGACGCCTTCCATTCAGATCTCCTTGACGTACTCGAACGGCTCGCGGCAGGCCCGGCAGCGCCACAGCGCCTTGCAGGAGGTGGCCGCGAAGCGTGAGGTCTCCTCGGTGTCCGCCGAGCCGCAGCGCGGGCAGGTCGCCGCGTGCCGGGTGGGGGACAGCACGAGCGCGACGGGGCCGCCGGTGCGCGGTGCGGGGCCGGGCGGGGCGATGCCGTGCTCGGCGAGCTTGCGGCGGCCGGCCGGGGTGATCCAGTCGCTGGTCCAGGGAGGATCGAGGACCGTACGGATCTCCACGCGCGCGTACCCGGCGTCCCGAAGCCGCGCCGCCACGTCCGCCCGCATCTCGGCCATGGCCGGGCAGCCGGAGTAGGTCGGGGTGAGGCTCGCGACCACCGTGCCGTCCTCCGTCAGCTCCACGTCCCGCAGGACGCCGAGATCGGCGAGGGTGAGCATGGGCAGCTCGGGATCCGGTACCTGGGCGGCAATGTGCCGGGCGTCCGGCAGGGTGGTCACCATGTCGCCTCCGGGTGGGCTCGGGCGATGCCCTGCAACTCGGCGAGCAGCGGGGCGAGATGCTCGGTGTGCTCGCCGTCGCGGCCGGATCCGGGCAGCGGCCGGTACACCGGCATGGGCAGTCCGGCCGCCGCGGTGACCTGGCTGATGTCCGCGACCACCTGATCACGCACGTCGTACGCCGTGAACAACTCGCCGATGTAGGGGGCGACCTGCTCCTGTGCCCCGCGCATCCGGCGGTGGGACTCCTCCGTGCCGTCGCCGAGGCGTACGCCCCACTCCGCGGCGTACTGCCGGTGGTAGGCCAGCTCCTTGACGCCCTTCGCGGCGATGGCGGCGAGCACGGGGTCCGGGTGGGAGGCCAGTCGCTCGAAGTGGGCGAGGCGCCAGCTGGAGAGCACCAGCAGCCGCACGATCGAGAACGCGAAGTCACCGCAGGGCAGTTCGGCCAGGCGTACGTTGCGGAAGTCGCCGGCGTCGCGGAAGTAGGCGTAGGCGTCCTCGTCGCGGCCGGTGCCGTCCACCTGGCCGGCGCGGGAGTAGAGAAGGCGGGCCTGGCCGAGCAGGTCGAGACCGATGTTGGCGAGCGCCACCTCCTCCTCCAGCTCGGGGGCGCGGGTGATCCACTCGGCGAGGCGCTGGGCCGAGATGAGCGCGTCGTCGGCCAACGCGACGCAGACGGCGGCCAGTTCACCGGCGTCGACGTCCTCGGGCACGGTGGTGTCCACGCCGTGCAGCGGGTCCTCGAAGCCGGTGCCGTAGGCCCAGCGGGTGTCGTCCTCGTGTCCCTCGGCGAGGGTCATGTAGACGTGGTCGTCACTCATGCCCTCTCCTTCAGATGTGCGGGACGTCGTCGGGGATGTCGTAGAACGTCGGGTGGCGGTAGACCTTGTCGGCGCTCGGCGCGAAGAAGGGGTCCTTCTCGTCGCGGGTGGAGGCGGCGATGTGCTCGGAGCGCACCACCCAGATGCTGACGCCCTCGTTGCGGCGGGTGTACAGGTCACGGGCGTGGGTGAGCGCCATCCGGTCGTCGGCGGCGTGCAGCGAGCCCACATGGACGTGGTTCAGCCCGCGCTTGCCCCGTACGAACACCTCGTACAGCGGCCAGTCCTTCTTGTCGGCGCTCATGCCGCCGCTCCCTTCTCCATCCGCTTGGCGGCGTGGGCGGTGGCCGCCTCCCGCACCCAGGCGCCGTCCTCGTGGGCGCTTCTGCGCCGTTCCATCCGCTGGGCGTTGCACGGCCCGTCGCCCTTGATGACCCGCATCAGCTCGTCCCAGTCGGGGGTGCCGAAGTCGTGGTGGCCGCGCTCGGCGTTCCAGCGCAGCTCCGCGTCGGGCAGGGTGACGCCGAGCTTCTCGGCCTGCGGGACCGTCATGTCGACGAAGCGCTGACGCAGCTCGTCGTTGCTGTGCCGCTTGATCTTCCAGGCCATCGACTGTGCCGAGTTGGGCGAATTCTCGTCGGGCGGGCCGAACATCATCAGTGACGGCCACCACCAGCGGTTCACGGCGTCCTGCACCATCTCCCGCTGGGCGTCGGTGCCGCGCATCATCGTCATCAGCAGCTCATAGCCCTGCCGCTGGTGGAACGACTCCTCCTTGCAGATCCGCACCATCGCGCGCGCGTACGGCCCATACGAGCTGCGGCACAGCGGCACCTGGTTGCAGATCGCGGCGCCGTCCACGAACCAGCCGATCACCCCGACGTCGGCGAAGCTCATGGTCGGGTAGTTGAAGATCGACGAGTACTTCTGCCGCCCTTCGATCAGCCGGTCGGTCAGGTCGGCGCGGTCCGCGCCCAGGGTCTCCGCCGCCGAGTACAGGTACAGCCCGTGCCCGGCCTCGTCCTGGACCTTGGCGAAGAGGATGGCCTTGCGCCGCAGGGACGGCGCCTTGGTGATCCACTCCCCCTCGGGCTGCATGCCGATGATCTCCGAGTGGGCGTGCTGCGCGATCTGCCTGACGAGCGTCTTGCGGTAGCCGTCCGGCATCCAGTCCCGCGGCTCGATCCGCTGGTCGCGCGAGATCGTCGCGTCGAAGTGCTCCTGCAGCTGCTCCGTCATCGATACCAGCTTCCCCAACCGACCATTCGTTCGGTATCCAGTGTGACGTGTTTGCGCCAGGCGAGCAAGACCCTTTCGTCGCGTGAAAACGGCCCAGGACACCCCCGAGGGGTACCTGGGCCGCTTCGGGGCGCGCCGGTCACACGTTGGGCACCTTCAGCCTGTCCCAGCTGACCTTGCCGGGGATGCCGTCCGCGTCCTTGCCCTTGAAGCCGAGCTTGTGCTGCCAGGCGGCGTAGGAGCGGCGGTCCGCCTCGGTCCACTCCGGGCTCGGGCCCTCCTCGTAGCGGCCGCATCCCTCGGCGACCAGGCGGCGGCCCATCGCGGTGATGATCGGGGACTTCTGCCCGATGTGGAAGAAGCCGCTGCCCGGGAAGGGCTCCAGCTTCGGCTTGGGCGCGGGCTTCGGGTCCGGCTCGGGTGCTCCGCCGCCCCCGCCCTTGAGGCGCTGCGCGATGCGCTTGCGCATGCCGTCCATGGTGAAGCCGCGCGGATCCTGCTTGCCGGGCTGCCACTCCTTGTGCCCGATCACCGAGCGCTCGCTCCAGCCGTGGTGGCGGCAGATCGCGGCGGAGACCTTCTCGATGGCCTCCTTCTGCGCCTCGGGCCAGGGGTCCTTGCCGTCGCCGAGGTTGACGCACTCGAAGCCGTAGAAGTGGGCGTTGCCGTCGGTGTCGGCCTCGTTGTCGTGCGGCAGCTTGGACTCGTTGACCACGGCACGCAGGACGTCGCTGTCGCCGAGGCCGGCGTGGTTGGCGCGGCCGTTGCCGACGAGGTGGATGTGGCCCTGCTTGTCGATGACGCCGTGGCACAGCGGGCCGGGCAGCCCGGAGTAGCCGTTGTAACAGATGCTGACCGAGTTCTCGGTGCCCTTGGTGACGGTGTGGTGGATCATCACGCCGTTCACCGGGCCCCAGGGGCCCTTGCTGTTGCGGTTGTGGGTGCGCCAGCTGCGGACCTCGTGGACCGTGAGGCCCTCCTTGCGCAGGATCTCCACCAGCTTCGACGCGCTCAGGGGCTTGGCCATCACTCGTCTCCTTCCGCCGCCGCCTCCGCGTCCGCAGTGGTCTGCGACCTCCCGCCGGACGGGTCCTCCGCGAGCTGCTCCTCGCGGCGGGCCTGTTCCTCGGCCGCGAGCGTCGCCTCGTCCGCGGCCGGGATGCTGCTGGCCTGCGGGTTGAAGGCGAGGCGCAGGTCCACGGTGCCGCCCTCGCCCTTGACCAGCGCGAGCGGCGCGAAGCCGCGGACGATGCCGGAGGGGCCCTGGAGCAGCGGACGCCGGGCCGCGTCCGCGGGCCACTGGACGCTGCCGGTGGCGGTGCGGGCGGGGATGATCCAGTGGTCGCCGGTGCGGTAGGTGGCGCCCTTGGCGAAGTACACCTCGACGCCGTCCTCCAGGGACAGCCACTCCCCCTCGGTGACGGGCACGGCTCCGCCCTTCAGGGCCGTCGTACGGCCCTTGCGCTTCGGCCCCTCGTGGTGGTCCCAGCGGCGCAGGAACGGGTTGAGGTGCGGCAGCCGGCCGACGGACCGGTCGGGCTCGGCGCTGAGACGGACGCGGCGGCCCGGCAGGTCCAGCTCCTCGACCCGGAGCAGGGGCAGGGGCTCGAGGCGGGAGGCGTACGCGGTGTCGACGAGCTCGACGTGGTCGCCGACGTCCAGGTCCAGCTTGTCGTCGTGGCCGAGAGAGGCCAGCTGCACCCAGGTGCCGTCGAGTTCGTCGACCGGGAAGACCACCGAGCCGTTCTCCCGGGACCACTTGAAGGTGGCGTCCTTGGCCGCGCCGCCCGCGTGCACCTCCACGCGGTACAGCTGGTTCTCCTGGCCGCGGTAGCGGGCGTCCGGCTTGACCAGGCAGGGGTCCTCGTCGGCGTGATCGGGCCGCTCGCTGCGGGCGGCGAGGCGCGCGCCGGGCGTGGCCTGCTTCTGGGCCCACTTGTCGAAGGCGGCCCGTACGACCTCCTTGGAGGGGTCGGTCTCCTCGATGTCCAGCGCGGCCAGCGACAGCGGAAGCACCTGCCAGACGACCTTCACCCGGGCCGCGGTGTCCGGCATCGCGGCGCCGAGGGCGACCTCGCGCAGGGCGGGGTCCTCGGCGGCGGAGACGGAACGCTCCCACACGTTCAGATAGACCACGAACGGCGATGTGGCGGGCGAGGGCAGCCGGTCGCCGGGCTTCTCCGGGTCACGGAAGCCGTCGGGCTGGTCCCAGTACGTCCAGTACGCGGGCGGGGCGGCGGTGTCGTCCTGCTCCTCGGCGTCCTCGTCCGGGACCGGCACCCCGGGCGCCGGGCGGGTCGCGTCGAGCAGGATGCCGTCGACGTAGTAGCGACCACCGTGGATGTGGAGGGTGTCGATGTCGTGCTTGCCGCCGATGTACTCGATCCTGAAGCCCGCGGCGTCACGCGGCCCGCCGTGCCGGCCGATCAGATCGGCGGCGAGGGTGCGGGCCTGGTGCAGCTGGATCGCGGTCTGCTCATTGATGTCGGCGTCGAGCTGGACGCGGCCCTGTTGGGCGATGACCGCCGAGTAGCGCCGCTGCGGGCGGAACGTGAGGCGGGAGAGATCAGCGTGCATGAAGGGGGTCCCCCTGGTTCAGGAAAGTGCGGGTAGGGCTTACGGCGGCGGCGCTCACATGGCGGTTCATGTCACGAAGAAGATCCCGGCGTCGGTGCCCGCCGGGGTGTACTCCGCGAGCCGTGCCCTGAGGCCGTCCTCGCGCTGCGGCCGGTACAGGTCGTGGAAGGAGCCCATCTCGGCGCCGTCGTCGCAGCCGCGCCGGATCTCGGCCGCGCACCGATCCGCCAACAGCCCGTACCAGGGCGTCCCGTAGCGCTCGGAGGTGAACAACGGCCGTACACGACCGGCTTGTTCGGGACCTGCCAGGTCCGGCTGGCAGCGGTACCGGCGCGGGGTGCGCGACCCCGGCGGCACGTACGAGTACCGGATGCAGCCGATGCCGCGCCGGGCCACATGGAGGCGGCCGGTGAGGATCGAGTTCTCCGCGATCTCCACGGCGTGGGTGAAGATCTCGCCGATGACCGTGGTGCGGTGCAGATGCAGCACCGCGTGGGCGTGGCGGCAGTCCGGTGCGGAGAGGGCCTCGCGGTTCGGTCCTGTGGCGTCGAGGATGCTGTCGCGCAGGTGGATGGCGAGAGGGTCCTCGCTCACCTCGTCGCCGATGACCTCGATGGTGCCGAGGATGCTGTGCTCGATCTGGAGGCACGCGGTGGTGCGTTCCAGGACGATGCTGGGCTCCTCCGGCGAGTGCGGGTCGCACTCGGGTTCCAGAGACCAGCCGGGCACGAGCGTGGAGTGCCGTACGACGACGGCGCCCATCGGGCCGGTGACGTTGATGCCGCGTCCGGCGACCAGCAGCCCGTCCAGGACGATGCGGGGCCGCTCGTGCGGGGCGCAGTCCTCCGACACGGCACGGATGTTGAGGGCGTCGGGGCGGTTGCTGTACCAGTCGAGCAGCCGTATCACCGGCCGCGTGCCCTCGGCGGCGCGCACTTCGAGACGGTCGCCGGGGTCGAGGTCGAAGTCCAGCTGCTCCTGGTAGGCGCCGCTGTGCGTGATCTCGATGATGCCGTCGGGGCCGGTCCGGTCCGCGCGCCGGTCGTGCTGCCAGGCCCGGTAGGCGTCCATGATCTGCCGATACGGCTGCCCGGGCCCGACCCGGTAGAACTCGGCCTCCGGACGTGGCTCACGATCGGCCCGGTCGTACTCACCGCCGCCCATGTCCGCGCCGAACGCGTAGTGATAGTCCACCCACACGCCCTGCCGGGGCGCCGACCGCGACCCGAACGCGATCCGCCCGAGCTCCGGGTCGACGGCGACCTGGCCCCGCTTGGGCCGGTAGCGCCAGTCGGACAGGTCGGCGACCACGATGTCGGACGGCGGTACGGGCTGGTCCTCGCCGTCGCGCCGGATGACGAGGCTCTTGCCGGGACCGTAGTAGTCGGTGAGCCGGTCGTGCAGCTGACGGCGGGTGACGAATGCCGGGACGTTGTCGATGGTCGCGATGTGCGTGGGCGACGGCTCCGGGAACGGCTTGGTGACCAGCGGGGTGTCGTTGCCCAGGATCGAGAAGGTGTAGAGGTTGCGGGCGCGGTCGATGCAGTACGCCGGGGACTGGGTGAGCGAGTGCGCCTTCAGCCGCCAGACGAAGAGGGCGACCCCGGCGGGTGTCCAACCCCCTTGCCGATGGCGGGAGTTGGCGCGTCGTACGTCGACCGTCCGCGCCGTCGCACCGAAGTGGCCGCCCGCGAGATCAAGGGCGGAGTTGTCGCGCAGGTCGACGAGCCGGCCGCGCTCGGTGCGGTGCCCTGCGCCCAGCTTCACCGGCTGGGTGTGGGAGACCTGCCGGGACAGCTCGACGGCGCGGGCGGGCCAGCCGGTGACCTGGTCGGAGAGTTCCTCCAGGAGGTGGAGGGTGCCCTTGCGGCGGCGGTTGGCGACGGTGGCGGCGACGTCTGCGCGCGGGGCGACGGCCTCGGCGAGGGCGGCCCGGCCACCCTCGTGCAGGCCGGTCGTCAAGACCCGCTCATAGCCGGGCAGGGTGCGATAGCCGACCAGGTCGCCGAGGTACGGCAGCGCCCAGGGGGCGGCCGTCTCCACGAACAGATCCTCGTAGCCCTGCTCGACGCCGTCGCGAACCCGGTCGAGCTGTTCGGCGATCACCGCGAGCAGCGCACGCAGCGGCTCACCCTCCTCCGCGTCGCGCAGCAGATGCCAGCGGGGCAGCAGCGCGGCGAGCCCGTCGGGTTCCCTGGACGTGGTCGCCGGGGCAGCCGTCTCCAACTCGACGTCCGGGGACATCACTTGACCTCCGTCAGGATCAGGGTGTCCGCGGCCTTCGGCGACAGCATCGCGAGCTGGGCCGGGCGGATACCGCGGAAGAGGAACACCGAACGGCCCTTCGCCAGGCGCCGGGTGTCGGTGATGTCGGGGTTGAGTCGCAGGAGTTCGGCGAGCGGAACGCCGTACTCGGCGCAGATCTCGGACAGCGTCTCGCCGCCCGCGGCGCGGACCGTGTGGGTCCTGACGTCGTACGTCGCCGGGTGCGCCGGGACCGATGTCCTGGGCGGGCCGGGATCGGTGAGGATCCCGGTCAGCTCCGCGGGCGTGGCGGACGCGGGGACGCCGGTGAAGACGTCGACGTCCACATAGTCGACGCCGGGCACGGAGTGGGCGGAGGCGAGGACGTCCGAGAGCCGAGCCGGTCGGCCCAACTCCCTTCCTTCGTAGCCGAGTCGGGTGAGGAGCGCCTGGCGCAGCCGCGGCTCGACGATCTCCCAGGCGTGGTCGGGGGCGACTTTCACCTTGGCGGCGATGAGCAGCAGGACCAGCTCACGTACGTCCACCCGGACCGGGAGGTTCATGTCCCCGTACTCGGTGAGCGCGCCGCGCAGGGCCCGGAGCGTGTCCGAGTCTCCGTCGATCGGCACGTCGTCGGTGCCGGCGACCGTCACATGCAGCACCCGCCGCCGCCCGTCGAAGAGTTCGCGCGCGGAGGCCCGGCCGATGCCGGCGCGGGAGCGGGCGAAGTCCTCGTAGTCGGACTCGGAGACCAGCCGGTCCAGTGCGGAGACGGCGAGCGGGATCGTCCGGCGGGTCAGGCCGGGGCCGTCGGCGTCCGCGCCTCCCTTCGCCGGGCGCGGGTTGGTCACCTGGGTGACGCCGAGCGGCCGGGTGAGGGGCTGGGTGACGCGGTCGGCGGCGACGTTGGCGGCCTTGCCGGTGCCGAAGCGGTAGCGGGCGCGGATGTTCTCGTGACCGGAGGGCAGCCGGGCGCCGTTGATCCCGTCGCCGAAAGTCACCGTCGTACGGCCGTCCGCGGTGGAGCCGGTGATGTGGACCCGCTCGCGGGGGCCGCGTCCGGCGAGGCTGTCGACCTCGTGCCACCGGACGCCGTCGACCCGGATCTCAAGGACCGGTGTGGCGCCGAGGGGGTTGTCGTCGGCGAGCCAGGTCAGCGGGGACTGCCACAGCGCGAACGTCTGGTTCACCCGGTCCGAGTCACCGCTGCCGATGGCCTCCTCGCGGCTCTCGCCATGGGTGGCCTCGACGACGTTGCCCAGGACCTTGACCGTCTCACGGCGGTAGCGGTGGGCGAGGTCGGCGGTCAGGGTCAGGCGTGTGTGGACGTGGTCGCCGGGCAGGTGCGGGTCGACGGCCGGGTCCGCGGCGGCGATGACGACGACCTCGGTGGCCTGCACGCCCGCGGTCCCCGGGATGTCGCTGCGCTCACCGCTCACCATGAGCGTGCGGCCGGGCCGCAGCCCGTCGTGGAGCGTCGCGAGTTCGATCTCGTTGCCGTGCACGTCCTCGCCGAGTGGTTCGTCGGCGAGGCGGAGCGGTTCGCCGGCCGCGTGCACGGTGGTGTCGCGGATGTGCGAGAGCAGTACGTCGAACTCGTCCAGCCATGGGTCGGCGAGGGTGAGTTCGGTGCCGCGTCCGGTGATGCCGTAGTTGGTGTACGCCGCCGTACGCGCCGCGACGACCTGGGTGGTGACGAAGGCGAACTTCTTGTCACCGGGAATGCCGTTCTCGGCGCCCTTGGCGGGGCGCCGGACCGCGACCCAGCTGCCGACGGTGATGCCGGTGTGCACCGTGTCAAGCTGGAGAACGCGGCGGTTGAGCGGCTCCGGCTTGCCGGCGATCACGATCTCGACGTTGGGCTCCGTGCTGCCCACGGTGTACCGGAGGCTGATCTCGTACTCGCCGAGATGCAGCGGCTTGTTGTCACCCGGGCGCAGGGCGACCGGCGGAGCCGAGCCGACCATCACATGGACGAGCCCCTCGTCGTCCGGCCCGGACACGAACAGCGTCTGCTCGGGCAATCCCGAATGCAGCCGGGCCCTCACCCCCGCGTCCTGGGCATCGGCGGCACGGCGGCCCAGCCAGTGCAGTTCACGGTCCTGCGCGGCGACCCCGGACAGGTCGACCTTGCCCGAGCCCAGGTCGAACTGGACCGGTGCGGCGAGAGGCAGGTTCTCGGCCCGCTGGTCGGAGCTGCTGCCCTCGACGTACTGGAGCTCGGCGCGGACCTGATTGCGGCCCGCAGGGTCGTACACGACGCGCATGCTGACGAGAACGGCACCTGTGAGCGGCCAGTCGGCGGTACGGATGACCCGGCCGCGGTCGTCCTGGACCGGCTTGAGCGGAGCCGTGGCACCGAAGGGGGCGGCGGTGACCCGCATGACGAGCAGTTCGCGCAGGAGTTGGGGGGTGCTGGGGGCGGCGGCGGTGCGCCAGGCGGGGTAGAGGGTGCCGAGCCCAGGGTTGAGGGCGGAGAGCAGCCGGGCTGTGTCGCTACCGGGGAGCTGCGAGCCGCTGCCGCCACGGGGGGCGGGGGTAGAGGCACGCAGGGCCGGGAGTACAGTGCCGAGAGCCACAAAAGCAGCGGCACGCCCATCGCTCCCAAGGGGCGCGGGGCTGTATCGATGTGCGGCTCCGCCGCGGGGCGCGACCAGCCCCGACGGCGCAGCAGACGAACGACTACCCGGCTCTTCCGTCTGTGCCGGTGCCAACTCCGAAGCTCGCTCGGCAAGTTCCGCCAGCACTGCCTCCAACTGCTCGAACCAGCCAGCGACATCCTCGTACGGCTCAGCCAACACCTGAGCCTCACCAAGCCTGGCCACCGGCTCGGCGAGCCGCGCAGCCAACCGCTCAGGACTCTTGATCCCGTCCAAATCCTCCCGCAGCGGCGCGAGAACCTGATCCTCGAAGTCCTCGATCAGCCGACTGACCGGCCGAGGATTCGGCACCTCGGGTGTGGGCGGTTCGTCGCCCGGATCACCCGGCACCGCGGGGTCGGCGGTCCAGCGCCGCACCTCGTCCACGAGCTCCTTCAGCGTCGGCGGCGCCGACTTCGGCAGGGAGATCGCCGTGATCTCGTCCTCCCTGTCGATCCGCGCCTTCGCGACCGGCAGCAACTTGCGCTCGCCGCCCGCCTGTTCACCGAAGACGAAGAGAAGCTGGTCGCCGGTCTGGAGCGAGTTGGCCGTGCCCTCGACGAAGATCTCCGAGCGGCGCTCCAGGTCCTCGGGCGTGATGAGCGACGGCCGCCGACGCCGCACCTTCAGCTCGTTCCAGTCCCAGCGAGCCGTCAGATCACGGCTCGTCTCGAAGGTCAAAGACTCCTCGTCGGCGGAGGCCGGCACACTGTGGCTGCGGGCCCCGCCAGGGATCAGCACCGGCAGCGACTCGGCGCGCGGGTCGCGTTCCAGGGTGTACGCGAGGTGCGTGGCGGCGGCGACGCCGGGCCGCGGGCGGTGGCCGACGAGACGGCCGAGCAGGACCAGGGAGCGGTGCTCGTTGGCCGTACGGATGTAGGCCTCGTCCGCGATCCGCTCGGAATGGAAGGTGAGCAGGTCACCGAGGACGGCGGTGGCGTCGAGCAGGCCGATCGCCGGGTCGTCCGGGGTGCGCACGGTGAGGCCCTGGAGGGCCGGGTACGCCGGTGAGGCGAGCCGGTCGAGCAGGGCCTCGCGGAAGGAGCCGTACTCGCCGACGCGGTAGTCGAGCGCGGTGCGGCCGGGCGGGTTGTGGACGGGAGCCGGGGCGAGGCGCTCGTCGTGGCCGCTGCGGCAGGCACCGCCGCAGCGGCAGTCCTCCGTGATCGGAACCTCGGTCATCGCGCACCTCCCAGGGAAATCGCCAGCCGGCCGTTCTCCGGCCGGTCCGGGTCGTTGTCGCAGGTGGCGATCTCCAGCGGGCCGAGCCGCAGCACGCCGTCCTCCTTCTCTCCTCGGTCCGGTTCGAACAGCCTGCGCAGCCGGGTGACCTGGACGCTCTCCACGCCGGGCACGGCCGCCGCGACGGCGACGAGACGGCTGAGCCGCACCGGCTCGCCGAAGGTCAGCGCGTCCGGGTGGAAGAAGCCCCGCACACCGCTGCCGAGGACGCGGTACAGCTCGGCCAGGATCTGCCCGTGCTGGTGGCCCGGCTCGGCGCACACGGTGAGCGCGATGTCCAGCGGGACGAGTCGCGCGGCGCCGACGACGAGGTCGTGGCCGATGCGCCGGTACGGCTCCAGCGCCTGGGCGACGGAGGTGATCAGCTCGGCGGTCGGGGCGCCGGCGCCGTACGCGTCGACCGCGACGTGCGCCTCCTGGACGCTGCCGGTCCAGCGCAGGTCGGCCGCCGCCCGCTGGACGCCGGGCAGGGCGGAGGCGAGGGCCGCGTAGTCCTCGGCTGTGACCGCGCGCAGCCGGGTGCGGCGCAGGTCGAGCGGGGCCAACTGGCGTACTTGCTCGACGGGTTCGGGTTCCGTGCCGCCGACGGCGGGCAGCGGGTTGCGGACCACGGCGGCGGGCGGGGGCGTGCAGTCGGACTGGACGACGAGGTGGTTGATGGCCTCCGCGCCGACGTTCCCGGCCGTGCCGCCGCCGAGCCGGTAGTGCGCGGCGAGCCGGGACCCCGGCGTCGGCCTGGCGCCGTGCCCCCCGTCGCCGAAGCGCAGGGCCAGGCGGCCGTCGTCCTCCAGCTCACCGACGAAGTGCCGGTCGCGCGGTCCGCTGTCGAGAAGGTCGCGACGCGCCTGCCAGTTTTCGTCCTCGGCCGTGCGGAGGCGTACGGCGGGCAGGGCGCGGCGCGGGTCCTGGTCGAGCGCGGCGGTCGCGGAGCCGCGCAGCACCAGCTCGTCGGGGTGCAGCCCGGCGGCGTACGACGGGCCCCAACTGTGGGCGATCTCCCAGGCGATGTGCCCGTCCAGGACGGTGCCCGCGCGGGCTCGCGCCGTGAGGACCTCGATCCGGCGCAGCTTGGCGTCGAGCAACTGGTCGCTGCGGAAGAGGAGTTCGCGCAGGGCGCGGACGGGGTGGCGGTGGAGTTCGATGTGCTCAAGGATCCTGAGGCCGTAGATCACCGTGAGTTCGGTGATCTCCGGCTCGGCGAGGCCGTCCCGGTCGCGGGCGCTGCGCCAGAGCTCGACGAGCCGCTGCCGCACCCGCCCCGGAATCGCGCCGATCCGCTCGGCCTGCCCGGCGGCGACGGTGCCGAGGTCCGGGAACGGCACCGCCTGTACGACGGGCGTGCGTCCGAGGACGGGCCGGAAGCGGGGACGGATGCCCGGGTGGACGGACTGCGCGAGGAGGGTGCGCAGGGCGGCGGACTGGGCGTACGCCGTGCCGGGCACGACGCGTTCATGGCGCTGGCCGGCGCGTTCCAGACCGATTCCGGCCCTTGTGGTCGCCGCCTCGCCGACCACCTGGAACAGCTCACGGATGTCGTCCGGGGTCAGTGTGTCACCGGACTCCGCCTTGTCCGTGAGGGAGTTGACGAGCCGGGCGGGTGCGTTGCCCTCCTCGCGGTCGTAGCACCCGAAGGCGGGCGCATCGCAGAGCGCGACCTCGGCGGGGACCTGCGGGACGGTGAACGTCTCGGGCAGCCCGTGCAGGGTGCGGCCGTGGTCGACCAGGACGACGTTGCCGCGGGCGAGGGACACGTCCCCGACCGGCAGACAGTCGCGCCCGCCGCGTGTCGTCAGACAGAGCGGGAAACGCAGGGCGTCCTCGGCCGCCCAGGAGATCTCCAGGACCGGCTGGTCCTCGATACGGTCCACGGCCGGGGTGACGGAGGTCAGCCGGACGGCCTGGCGGTGGCTCGGGTCGGCGTCGCCGGGGGTGCCGGTGCGCGGCCCCTTGACCTCCTCCAGGACGAGCAAGTCCCCTGCCCTGAGGTCGAGTCGACGTTCCCGGCACGTCTCCTGGTCGACCCACTCGTCGCGCAGGGTGGCGGAGGTGGCGCCCTTGGGCAGGGTGCAGACCTCGCCGCCCCACGTCCACAGCCGGATGGCGTTGTGGGCGACGCGCAGCTCCAACTGGTCCTCGGTGACCACGGGTTCGAAAACCTCCACCGAACCGCGCTCGTCGAGGTCACCGAGGTCGGCCTCGCTCACGACGGTGCCGGGCTCCGGGCGGTCGTGCGGATCGAGGGTGCGGACGTCGACGGAGGCGAAACGGAAGGTGCCCGGAGCGAGCGTGTGGTCGCCGGCGGTCTCGACGGCGACGTAGGCGCGGGCCGTGCACCCGTCGTGCATCGCGTAGTCGATGAGCCGCACATGCCGTCGTACGGAGACCCGGCGCCGGGCGGTGTCGAGATAGGCCTCGGTGGCGACCGCGTCCTGCTGGTAGCTGATCCGGTCACCGGTGTACGCGAGCAGTTCGACCAGGGTCACGCCCAGGTCGGCCGGGTTGCGCTCGACCCAGTCGGGCGTGGTGAGCGCGAGCCGGTCGAGGAGCAGCTTGCGGATGGTGTCGTAGTCGCGGGCGGTGTAGTCGATGACCGGCGCGGCGGGAAAACCCTCGGGCTCCTGGTCGACTTCCTTGCAGTCGAAGGGAGTCGGGCAGTCGGGTCGGAAGACGAAGCCGGCGCTGTGGTAGCGCTGGTCGAAGCCGCGGTAGGGCTCGGTCCCGGGCCGTCCGTACGGGTCGGTCTCGACGAGGGAGAGCCGGTAGCGGGAGGTGTCGCCGGCCTGGTCGAGGGTGACGTAGAGCCGGTCGTCGAGCTCGGGGTCCTCCTCGCGCTCCACGCTGACGTCGACGGCGGTGATGCCGGTGACGCGCCGGCCGCCGTCGATGCGGACGTTCTCGGGGCCCAGGCCGTGCGGGGCCTTCCCGAGGAAGCTGACGGTGAGCAGCAGTCCGTCGTCGCTGACCTCGACGGAGTCGACCCCGTTGAGCTGCGCGGCGCGGACCTTGGCCCGGCGCGAGGTGACGGTCGTACCGGTCATGCCGTGGCCCTCCCTTCGAAGACGTCGTCGCGGCGGGCACCGTCGGCGCGGATGACGTACGACAGATGGACGCGAACGACGTTGTCCTCGCTGATGACGTCGAGTGCCTCCACGTCGATCAGGTCGCCCAGCCAGCGCTGGAGCGAGGCCTGGACGGAGAGTTCGAGGGTGCTCATGAGTTCCGGGCTGGTGGGGGCGAAGACCAGGTCGAGGAGCCCACAGCCGAAGTCGGGGCGCATCACGCGCTCGCCGGGACTGGTGAACAGGAGCTGCTCGATGAGGTCGTGGACGTGCTCGCCGCGGGTGGCGTGCGCGGTGCGGCCCCGGCGGTCGGGGCGGAAGGGGAACGCGATGTCGGAACGGGTGACCGGCCTGGTCATCGGATGGACACCTCCTGCTGCGCGGCGTTGACGACGGGTGGTCCCTGTGCGACCAGGGCCGCGCTGAAGCACTGGGCCGCGGAGGTGTCGAGCAGCACGGAGGCGCCCGCGACGGTGACGCCGCTCGTGGCGGCCGTGAACCGCACGGACACGCATGGCTGCGGCACACCGTTCACGGTGTGCAAGCAGCCGGCGACGGTGTAGGTATGGGCGGCGGTGGCCGCCGCCCGGCCGCCGATCAGCACCGCCGGGGACGGCATGTGCGCCGGTGTGGCGCGCCCCCCGTGCGGGCAGCTGATCACCGTGTCGGCGGCCAGCAGCTTCCCTGATCCCCCGGAAGTCCCGGATATCCCGGACACGTTCGTCGTTCCCCCGTTCCTAACGCTTCGGTTCCACGGTCAGCTGGCCCTCGTTGACGATGACCCGGCCGTCCTGGAGGGTGATGCGGGCGTTGCCGCTGGCGATGACGATCGCCGCCTCGGTGATGCGGATGTACGCCCCGTTCTTGGCCTGGAGCAGGATTCCCTCGTCGGCGCCGGTCACGTCGTTCATCACGATCTTGTGCGCCAGCTGGGTCTGCACGACGACGGGCTTGAGCGCGGAGGGCCGCGCCAGTTCCCGTCGTGCGTCGGGCGGCAGCTCGTCCCGGTCCCCGTACCAGCAGCCCGTCCAGACCGGGAAGCTGGGATCACCCTGTTCGAACTCCACCCACACCCCGGCGTCCTTCGGCGGCACCACGACCTGCCCCGCCTCCTGGCCGGTGAAGGGCAGACAGGGCAGCGCCCAGGTCGAGGGCTCGTCGCCGAGCACGTCGGGGACCTGGACCGTGATCCGCCCGATGCCCAGCGGGTCGTTGTTGTCGATCACCCGGCCCCGGAACTTGCCCAGGTACCGGTTGTTGGGTGCCGCCATGCGTCAACTGCTCCTGTTTTTCGCTGCTGTTCTGGTGGTTGGGGGGCTGTCACGGCCGTACGGAGTCGCCGCGCGCGACCAGTCCCTCCCGGGAGAGGGTGAAGTTCTGGGTGAACGAGCCCGGCCGCAGGCTGTGGGTGACCGACTTGACGTAGTAGTCGCCGTCGTACATCGGCCCGGAGCCGCGCACTCCGACGAGGCTGCGCGGGTGCAGCAGGTAGCCGTGCCGGGTGACGTCGAGCGACCCGGACCCGGTGATGACGTCGGCGGATGTCGCGGCCCGGGCGAGGAGTTCGGCCTGGGCCTGCTGGATCTGCTGCTTGGCGGTGCCGGCCAGCGTCCTGCGCTTCAGCGCGGGCGTGGGGCGGCGGCCCAGCGGTGGGCGCAGCGGACTGATCGACGGCTGGCCGAGCAGCGTGGCCTGCCGGTTCTCCGGGTTCTGCCACCGCGCCTGGGGTTCCTCGCGGGCGGTGCCGTCGTAGGCGAACGTCAGCTGGTCGACTGTCGAGTTGGCGTCCATGTTCACGTTGAGGGCGTGCTGCCGTATGCCGAGGCGTACCTCGGGTCCCCAGTAGGCGGACGACAGCCCGGGGGCGGGACCGGGCTCGAGGTAGAAGACATACCCGTTGGCCTTGGCGAGCTCGGTCACGTACTGCAGATCGGTACTGCTCTGATAGGGGATGCGGAGCTGCTCCTGCGGAGGCTGCAGGATCTGCTCGTCCTTGACGTCGGGCCGGATGCCGTAGTCCCGGTAACGGCCGAGGATGGACAGCACGCGCCTGGAGGGCGCCAGGTTGGGATACCCGGCGGTGCGCTCCTCCAGATCCATGAGCAGGGTCAGGTCCTCGCCGGTCACGGTGAGGGTGGTCTGCCCCGGCTGATTGCTGGCACCGACTTCCTGCCGCACGATCAGCCCGTCGAAGAGCACCTGGGAGGTCCCGCGCACGCTGACGCTGACAATGACCCGGGTCTTGGGGTCGAAGAATCCTTCGGGCAGCAGATTGCGCTGGATGAGCCCGCGTTTGGTGAGGTCGAACGCGAGCTGGAACCCGCTGCGCTCCCCCGCCGTCGCGGTGATCTGCGCGGACAGCAGCGCTTCCATGACCTCGGCGGGCACGGGCCGGGTGAGCCTGGGCCCCATCTGCAGGGACATATGAACCGGCCCCGGCCCGACGGGCAGTTCGTCAGGCACGGCGGCCCCCCTGCGGGAACCCTCCGGGCAGCGGTACGTCGATCACACGCCCGGGTTCGGCGGTCAGTTCCTCCGGATCGAGTACGGGATTGGCGTCGGCGATCTGCCACCACTGCCCCGGGTCGCCGAACAGCCGCTGCGCGAGCAGGTCGGGACGCTCACCGCCGCCGACGACGTATGCGTCGGTCTCCTGCGCGTCGAGGGGAGGGAGCAGCCTGCGCTTGGTGTACCGGACTTCGGTGCCATCGGCTGCGACATGGACTCCGATCTCGGCGTCGTGGTACCGGCTGTCCCGGGGGTAGGGGTGAGCCCCCGGGATCGAATCCAAGGCACTCCCGTACGGCTGTACGCCCTCGGCCATACCCAGCTCAGCCCCTTCCCAAGGTCATGGTGTCGCGCCCGCTGAGCCCGAGCGCCCCGAGGCTGCCGCCACGGGCGGCCGCGGCGAGCCGTTCCTTCTGCGCGAGGTGCGCCATGTACAGATCGGCACCTCGGTGCCCGGCCGGCAGGTCGCTCACGCTGAGCACCTTCAGCCCGATGCTCAGGCTCGCCCGGATCGGGTTGAGGTTGACGTCGAACGCGGACTCGTTGATGGACAGTTCGGTGAGCCGCACGGGCATCACGCGCTTGCTCCCCCATGTGAACAACGTCAGCGGCATCTCGATCGGAGTGATCTCGATGGTCCCCTTCTGCGTCTGCCGCGCCGCTTCCCGCAGCTGCGCGGTCGTCGGCTGCACCAGCATTTCCAGCACGGCGAGTTGGGGATGGATGCCGTCGGGGGCGGCGATCTCCAACTGATCGGTGGCATCGATCTCGGCAGTGAACTTCCAGGTCTCCTCGGCGGGGCCCTTGAGACGGAGCGCCTCATTGCGATCCCCTCCACCGGTTCCACCGCCTTCAGCGCTCTGGCCGCCGGCGGATTGGGGGGCGAGGGAGCGTTCGAGGGTGTCGGGGTTGAACTGGAGGATGATGATGCGTTGGGGGGTGCCGGTGTCGGGGTTGACTACGACTATGCCGGAGCGGATGGGTTTGGGGATGTCTGCGTAGCGGGTCATTCGTTACCGCTCCATCGCGTGTGATCAGGACGGTCTGCATGCAGTGCGTCGAGGACGGCGGCGGCTGGGTACGGAACGTTTTCCGGCCAGGACTCGACCACTTGCTCGACCACCGTGCGGTGCGTGGACAGGTGGTGGGTGGCGAGGATGATCGCCGCATGCACCTGGAGGTCATGGTCATCCGACTCCAGGGCCTGGGCGGCAATGTCGGCTGCCCGGGGAGACTTGACGTTGTTGAAGGCCTTCAGCGCCTCTACACGTTCCCAAATAGCAACAGACTCGCCGAAAATGATGTCACGCAGAGCCGAAATCAGCTCCTCGTCGAGGACGGTGGAGCGTTCCAGAGCCGTGGCGGCGGCCATGGTCGCGGCTTCCAGAGTGTCCGCGGTGGTCGCCTGGCGGAGAGCCGAGGCGATGAGGCCCGAGTCCTCGGGTCGGGCGTGGTTGAGCATGGCAAGAAGAGCACTGGCGTGATCCGCTCCGTCCTTCTCCGCCCCTGTTTCGCTGCTCGGAGCCGGAGGGGCCGAAAGGATCTCCCTCGCTCGCTCGAGGACTTCGGCCAGGTGGTGCGCAAACGGGTTGCCGCCGCCGTGTCGGCTTACGGCATCAGCGTGATGGAAGTGATCGAGGGCCGTACCGACAGCCGCCGTGCGACCGCTACGAAGGAGGGCAAGGAAGGCATCCTCGTCCGGGGTCTCCGAAGCAAGCACGGCGCAAGCCCTTTCGAGCTCCGGATCATCCAGTGGACAATCGCGCCAATGGTACGTATTGAAGACCATCCCACACTTCCCTCTACTGAGCCTTGATGAATTCAACGATAGCGGCGCCCGGAATCTCCCCCTTGACGAGCACTTCCTGAGTGCGCACCACGTCCTGCAGAGCCTGCTCCATCTTCGACGTCTTGGGGTTGCTCAACTTCCAGAGGCTCTGGTTCTCCCTTTTCGTCAGGTCGAAGATGTTCTTCGGTGCGACTTGGAGGAGGTCGATGCGCACACGCCCGTACTGTCCGCCAAGCTGTTCCGACCTGTTCGAGTTGGTAATCTTCGCACCCTTCTTCTTGGTTGTGGAAATGAATGGCGTCTTTTCCTTGCCGCCCACGTGCCCAGGGATGTCGAACGCCGCGTCCGGGTTGCGCGCCGCGAGTCCCCTCTTGCCAGGCTCTGGCCTGCCTTGTAGGTCCCTCGCCGAAATGTTCCTGTCCACGTAGCGGGGGACAAGAGTGTTGTTGGCGTCCAGCACGTACTCACCGCCGCGACTGTCCATGAAGAGTGTCTGTTCGCCCTGCTTCGATATCTCCCGGTAGCGCTTTTCCTTGCGGAATTCCGCGATGGCCCAGCGGGGGTTCTTCTCCCTGTCGCGCTCCAGGGACAGCACGACGTGATCCGGCTGAGACTCGACCTTGTCCGACACATCCTTGGGGTCCCACACCAATTTGGCCTGGGTGCTGTCGGCAGCAGCCTTGTCGTCCTTCTTTCCCTTTCCTGCCTTTACCCCCCTCGACCCCTTCTTCGCCTTGGCCCGCTTCCCATGCTGCTCGGCATTCAGAACTTCCTTGGCGACTTCGTCACAGATGGCCTTGGCGTCAGTGAGCCTCCGGATCTGCCTGTTCCCGATCCTCGCTTCAATGCCTCGGCGAACCGCGTTTGCCACCTCGTCCTCCGGCCCGATGTCGAACAGGTCGAAGTGTGCGTCGGTGACCCGTTCCTGCGGGTTGAGAGCGGCGACGAGGCTGAAGTCGTCGTCTCCTACGGGTGCCAGACCTGTCAGGCGGTTCCAGACCCGCATGCTGCGGAGGACCGCGTTGAACACCGGCTCGTAGAGGCCTCGCTGAAGAAGACTGACGATCTTCGGGCGAATGCGAGCGACGATCTTGCGCAGCCGCGCCGCCTTCGACTCCTTCGACTTCTCGTCCTTGCGCCGCTGGTCCTGCTGCTGCTTCTTCTGCTCCTGCTGTCGCTTCTTGTCGTCGCGCAGGCGGTCCTTCTTCTTCCTGAAGAGGTCGCGGAGTTTCTTCGCTCCGTTCTTCAACGACTTACCGAGTTTGGACTTCTTCAGCTTGTTGCCGAGTGTCTTCGCCGCGTTGCCGACCTTCTTCAGGGCGGACTTGACCGCGCCCTTGGCCTTCGAGAGGGCCTTTCCGGCTGGGGACTTGGGCTTCTTCGGCTTGGTCGGCTTGGGGCCCTCGATCTCCTTTTTCTTCTTGGGGGTCGGGGCATCGGGGGTCTTGCCCCCGGCCGGCGTCTGATCCTTGTCGGGGGTGCGGTCCTTGGCCGGCTCCTGCGTGCGGTCCTTGTCCGGAGTGCGGTCCGCGTCAGGCTTACGGTTCTTCCCGGGCCCCTCCTGCTTGGCCGGTGCCGCGTCCTTCGGCTTCGTAGTCGCCGGATCCGGCTTCGCCGGGGACTTCGGAGTCGCGTGGTCCTTCGGCTTCACCGGTGCCTTCGGCCCAGGTGAAGGCGCCGACTTCGGCCTCGCCGGCGCAGCCCCCGGTGCCGCCACCTTCTGGTTCGCGTTCCGCAGCGCGCCTCGCGCGTTGTTGACCGCGTCGCCCGCCGCCTGCTTCGCGCCCTTCCCGGTGCGCTTCAGACCATCCGTGATCTTCTGCGCCATCCCCTGAAGCCGCTTGCCGACACCCTTCGTCGCCGACGACAGGCGGATCATCAGGAAGTTGGCGATGAAGTCGAGGAGGGCCACCACACCCGCCGCCACCGCCTCCGCGAACAGGCACGCCGCCGGTCCCGCCTTGACCGCCTTCAGGTACGCCCAGAACTTCGAGAACGCCGCCAGGATCGAGCTGATGCTCTGCCAGGCCGCCATCAGGCCCTGGACGATCGTCAGGATCGCGCCGGCCGCGGGCACGATCATCGAGACGACCTTTTCGATGACCAGGGAAGCGATCATCATCGGCAGGGAGGCGATGATCGCGTCCCAGGCCATCTTGCCGATCTGCTTCAGCGAGACGCAGCCCTTGACCAGGACGTTGATGACCGCCTTGCCGAGGCCGAGGATGCCCTCGACCTTGGTGTCGAACCACCGCTTGACCGCCACCTTGATGGCGCCCCACAGGTGGTCCGAGATGCCCGTCTTCGCCGCGGAGCCCGCCTTGGAGATCCAGCCGCCCGGGTCCGGGGCGATGTCCGCGATGAGCGCCGCGAACTTGCCCAGCGCCTCGATCGCGGCCTGGGCGAACTTGATCGCGCCCTCGATGACTGCCTGGAAGGCCTTGATGACGCCCTTGAGGCCCGCCTCCAGGACGTCCAGCAACTTGTTCAGCCCCGCCGCCAGTGCGTCCAGCAGCGCGTTGACCGCCTTCTTCAGGCCGTCCGCCAGCTCATTGACCTTGGCGATCGCCGCGTCCCGCATGCCCTCGATGGCGTTGCGGAACTTGTCGCGCAGTTCCGGGAAGGCCGCCAGCAACACATCACCGATCGCGATCAAGGCGTCGGCGAGCGCGTTGATCGCCGAGATCGCCAAGTCGCGTACGAAGTCGATCGCCGCGTTGGCGAACTCCTTGAACTTGTCGATGATCCCGTTGACGGCGGCCCGCGCCGCCTCGAAGACCTTGGTGACCGCTTCGAGCAGGCCCTTGAAGAAGTCGCCCACCGCGTCGGCGAGCATGCCGAAGAATCCGCCGGAGGGTTTTTCCTCCTCCTTTTTCTTCTCGGCCTCCTTCTCGGCGTTCTCCCGCTCCTTGTCGATCGACTCGTTGTCCTTGCCCTTGCGGTCGTCGACCTCCTTGTCCTTGTCGTCGCGGGCCTTGACGATCTCCTTGTTCTTGGCGGTGTGCTCTTCGTCGGACTTCTTGTCCGCGTCCTCTACGTGCTTGTCCTGCTCCGCCCGCCACTGCTCGCGCTGCGTCTGGGTCTCGCGCGCGACTCTGCCGCGCTCGGCGGTCTGTTTGTCGGCGTTCTGGGCGACCTCGCGGTCGATCTCGGCCTGCTTGTCCTGCTTGGCCTGCTGTTCGCCCTGCCGCTGCTCCTGCTCCTTGGCGGCCAGGTCGCCCTGAGCCTGCCCGGCGGCACCGCGGATCTCGCCGCCCTTCTCCTCCTGGGCGACCTTCCCGACGCCGGCCTTCGGCGGCGACATGGCCCGCAGCGCACCGCCCTTGCCGCCCCCGCCTCCTGACGCCTTGCCGGTGAGCTGTTCCTGGGGCGCGTCGGGGAAGATCTGGTCCTCGCCCATCGGCTTGGCCGCGTCCTCACGGCCGGTCGACTGGATGTCGGACTGCTTCTCCTTCAGGGCCTTCTGCTGGTCGTCCGTACGACTCGGGTCACTGGCGCCCTCGAGACGGATCTTCGGCGCGGGCCCGACGGTCTTGTTCTCCAGGGCCGGATCGCGCGTGGGCACGGCATCGGCCGCCGCCTGAACGTTCTGTGCCTCGGCCTCGCTGAGTCCTTCGGTCGGCACGGCCGGGGGCGGCGGCGGAGGGGCGCTCGGCTTCTCCCCCTGGGCCTTCTCGCTGCCCTTGGCCTGCTGTTTGTCGCCCTGGTTCTCCGGGCCGACCTTCTCGACCTTGCCGGTGACCTTCGCGGCCACCGGTGCCGCCTCGGGCGGTGCCGAACGCGTCTGCGGCGCGCCCGAAGGCCGTTCCCGCGTGGGCGGGGCGGCATCAAGGCGCTGCTGCTCCTCGCCGACCTTCTTGTCCGCGGCCCGGTCCACGCCGGGCATGGCGGCGGCGGCCTGGTCCGGGGCGAGCTTGCCGACGGTCTGGACGGCGGCCTTCGGGTCCTGCCCGGAGACGTCCGGCGGCTCCTGCTCCTTCTTCTCCTCGGGCGCGGCTGCGCCACCGCCCCCGCAACTGCCCCCGCCACCGTCGTCCTTCTCCGCGGCGGGCTCGGGCGGTGCGCAGCCACCGCCGTCCTTCTCCAGTGACGCCTCGGGCCGGGGCGCCGCGGCACCCGCCGGCTGGCCGGGGCCGTCGGCGCGCTGTCCGTCCGCCGGACCGACCGTGGCCTGGGCGGCGGACGGCGCGGCACCGGGCCCGGCGGCCGTCGTCGGTCCGGGCCCCTTCTCCGCGCCGCCGACCGGTCCGCGCGGCGCCGCCATCGGCCCGGATTCCTTCGGCACCTGCGACTTCGCCTTGGGCGCCTCGCGCTCCGGCTTGGGCGGTGCGGCGCCGCGCCGCGCGGCGGGCGAGGGGTTGCGGTCCTCGACCGCTGTCTTCGGGGTCTGCGCACCGGCGGGCTTGCGCACGGGAGCCGGAGCGGAAGCAGCGGTCACCGCGGGCGCGGCCGCGGCGGCCGCAGCCGTACCGGGCCCCGGCTCCGCACCGGCCTGCGCCACCCGGGGTTCGTCCGATACGTCAGGCCGCTCGTCCTGGTCGCGTCCCTCCTCGGCCGCGTCCGGTTCCTTGGCCTGCTCCTGCTCCTGTTCCTGCGCGGGATCGGGCTTCTCGGCCTCGGGCTCGGGCCGTTCCTTGTCCTCGGTCGCCGGGTCGGGACCGACCTCCTGGTCGAGCGGTTTCTCGGTCTCCTGAAGGTCCTTGGCGCTGCGGTCCTCCGCCTGGGCGACGGGCCCGCCCTCGGGCGGCGGCGCCTCACCCTCGACGGGACCCTCGTCCTGCCCGGGTGCCTTGGCCTCGGGACCGGCCGCGTGCTCGTCCTGCTCCTGCTCGTTCTGCTCGCGCTCCCGCTCGATCTTCTCGGCCTTGGTGGGCGGGGGCGTCGGGAAGGACGGCACGGATGGTTCGGGGTCACCGGGCTTGAGCTGCTCGGCGGTCGGTACGGCGCTGAGGTCGAGGTCGGTGTCCGGGAGATGGTCCTCGGGCTTGATCGAGAGTTCCGCCTTGGCCTCTGCGGCCTTGTCGCCCTTCTCCTCCCTGCCCTCGATCTCCCCGTCCGCGCCGGCTTCAAGGCCGAGCGGCTTCTCCTCCTCGCGGACGTCGTCCTCGTGCTCGTCCTTCTCGTGCAGCCCGTGCTCGGACAGCGCCGAGTCGCGCTGCTCGGCCCGCTCGTCCACCTTCTCAGGTCGTACGGGGCCGGGCTGGCCCTTCTGCTTCGGGTCCAGTTCCTCGCGCTTGGCCCCGGCGGCGGGCTGGGTCTGCTGGTCGCGCCGTCTGCGTTTGTCGGCGCCCGGCGCGCTCGCCTGCTGCGGGTCGGCCTCCTCGCGTTCGCGCTGTTCCTTGCGTTCCTCCTTGGCCTGCTCGGCGCCCTCCTGCCGGCCTTCGGTGCGCCGGTCGGCTGCCTCGTCGACGCGTTCGCGGTCAGCCCCGGCCTGCTCGTCCTCCTGCCGCTGCTCCTCCTTGGCGCGCTGCCGGGAGGCGTTGCGCTCGTCCTCCTGCTCCTTGCGCTGCGCCGCCTCCTGGTCCTCGGTGGCGGCGTCGGACTGCGCCCGGCCGCGTTTCGAACCGGCCTTCTCGTCGCGGTCCTTGGCGTCCTTGTGCTCCTCGCGGGCGTCGGCGGCACGCTTCTCCTTCGTGCCGCCGGCCGTCTCCTGCTTCCGCTTCCACTGGACGCGTTCGACGCCGAGCTCCGCGAAGAGGTCCACCTCGGGCAGCGGGACCTCGGCGGGCCGGAGTTCGAGCGGGCCGGTGGTCCCCGACTCCTCGAAGAGGTCGAGCAGGCGCTCGTACTCGGACGTGAGCAGTCGCCGTTCCAGACGGTCGACCACGTCGTCCGCCAACTGATCGGACATTCGGCCCAGTTGGAGCCGTACCCGGCCGGACGCGTCGCTGGGGTCGCCGCGCAGTGAGCGCAGCACATTGTTCGCGAGACGGTCCACGAGCGTGGCCGGGTCGACGGCTTCGGCTCGCATCCGGTCGGCGTCGAGCGTGGCGTAGCGCAGCCAGCCCGGTGTGGACTGGTCCTGCTCCACGTCCGCCGTCTGCGGCCGGGACTCCGGTTCCCGCACCAGGTCCTGTGCCGCCGACTCCGCCTCCCGCTCGATCGCCTGCTGCGGCAGACTGACCGCGCCGAGGTCCCGTCCGGCGCGCAGGGTGCCCAGGCCGTGCGGGTTCTGCACCGTGTGCAGGAGTTCGTGGGCGAGCAGCCGGCGGCCCTCGTCCGTGCCGGGTTTGAAGGCGCCGTCGCGGAAGAAGACGTCCTGGCCGACGGCGACCGCGTCCGCGCCGAGCAGGTCCGTGAGGTGTCCGGCGTCGCGGCCCGTGTGGAGGCGTACGCGGCTCAGGTCGTGGCCGAGCTGCTCCTCCAACTCCCGTCGAACGCCGGGGTCCAGCGGCTGGCCGGCACCGCTGACGATGTCCTTCGGCTCCGGCGTACGGGACTTGGCGGCCCGCTCCTTGCGTTTGCGCCGGCGCTGTTCGGCGGACTGCTCGGCACGGCCGTCCTGGGTCTGGGAGCTCATCGCGTCACCTCCCCGTGGCCGCTGAGCCCTTCGTGCACGACGCGGGCCAGCTCCTGGCCGAGCCGGCGGGCGGACAGTCCGGCGGGCAGGGGCGGCAGGCCCGTGAGCGCGTCGACGGCGAGGGAGCCGTCGGCGGCCAGGGGGACGCCGTGGGTGCGGACCAGACGGGTCAGCTCCTGCTCGAAGGCGGCCGAGACCCGCTCGGGGTCGGCCCGGAAGCCGTGCAGGGCGAGTTCGCCGATCTCCACCCGAACCGCGCTCGGTTCCCTGTTCACACCCATCCGCGGACCTCCGTCGGCGTCAAGGAGCGCTCGAGCTTCAGATACTCGGTACGAGCGGCGGCCAGCATGTGCCGCATCTGCAGCCGGTCGCCCTCCTCGGCGGCGAGGAAGGCCCCGGACAGGGCGATGTTGCGGATCGAGCCGCCCGCGACGGTGAGCTGTGCGAGCAGTCCGGGGTCGATGCCCTTCAGCGGTGCCTGCGACGGCAGCACCCGGCGCCAGATCTCGGCGCGCTCGTGCTCGCCCGGGAAGGGGAAGTCGACCACGAAGCGGATACGGCGCATGAAGGCGGTGTCGAGGGCCTTCTTCATGTTGGTGGTGAGGATGGCGAGGCCGCGGTAGGCCTCCATCCGCATCAGCAGGTAGCTGACTTCGAGGTTGGCGTAGCGGTCGTGGCTGTTCTTGACCTCGCTGCGCTTGCCGAACAGGGCGTCGGCCTCGTCGAACAGCAGCAGCGCGCCACCGCGTTCGGCGGCGTCGAAGACCCGGCGGAGGTTCTTCTCGGTCTCACCGATGTACTTGCTGACGACCTGGGAGAGATCGACGATGAACAGGTCGAGGCCCAGCTCCTTCGCCATGACCTCGGCCGCCAGCGTCTTGCCGGTACCGGAGCCGCCCGCGAACATCGCGGTGACGCCGAGGCCGCGGCGCAGGGTGCCCGCGAAGCCCCACTCCTGGTGGACGGTGCCCCGCTGGCGCACATGCGCGACGATCTCGCGCAGCACGTTCACCTGCCGCTCGTGCAGTACCAGGTCGTCCCAGCCGGCCTCGGGCTCGATCCGGCGGCCCAGCTGGTCCATGCCGACGCGGGCCTCCTCGAGGCCTGCGCGCCAGGCGAGTTGGGCGGCGTCCAGGTCGTCCTCGTACGGCAGGCGCCGACGTACGGTGGCGGCGGCGGCACGGACGACGTGCGGGGGCAGCTGGAACTGGGCGACCAGGGAGCGCAGTTCACCGTCGTCCAGGTCGGCGACGGGGTGGAAGGCCTGGGCCCACAGCTCGACCTGCTCCTCGTCGTCCATCCGCGGTACCGCCACCCGGGCGCCGTGCGACCGGTCCGTGCGCAGCGGGTCCTCGCTGGACACGACGACCGGTACGGCGGCCCCGGCCAGGAACGCCTCCGTCGCCGCCCGCTGGTCCCGGTCCAGGTCGCCGACCTCCAGGAGCAGCGCCGCGGGCAGCAGGATCGCCTCGCGCTGCCAGAGCCGGGCGAGCCGGTCGCGTTCGGCGGGGTCGGTCGGCACGTCCTCCGCGCCCATGGCGTACAGGCCGAGCCCGGACCGCGCGGCCGCCGCGGCGGCGATGTCGGCCCGGCTGCGCAGGTCACCGCCGGTCACCTCGACGAGCAGGGGCGCGTCCGGACTCGCCCCCGTGGTCCAGCCCTCGGCGGCACGGCTCGCGGCCAGGTCGTACGACGGCGGCAGCTGTGCCGGTACCGGCGTGCGGCGCAGGCGGCCGTGCAGCCGGGCGTCCAGGTAGGGGGAGCCCAGCAGGAAGTGCAGGATCCGCTCGTCGAGCCGGAGCCGGGAGGTCGTCAGCCTCGACTCGTCGTCCAGTTCGACGATCCGCCAGCGGCGCAGCGGTGCGACGGGCGTGAGTGCGCTCCAGTGTGGTTCGGCGAGGGCGGCCAGGGCGAGGGAGAAGGTCGGGTACGCGCGCTGTGGGTCGCCGCTCGCCGCGGCGCAGCGGGCCGCCGTGGTGGGGTCCAGTTCGTCGGCGGCGGTGAGGAGGACGAGGTCGCGTTCGAAGGGGGTGAGGCCGAAGCAGCTGACGAGGGCGTCGAGGGGTGCCGTGCCCGGGGCGGCCAGGGGAGCCGGACTCGTGGAGCTCGCCTCGGTGGTGTCCGACGCGCCGGGCTCGGTGTCCGTCCGCCCGGCTCCGGACGCGTGGGCGTCGACGCGGGACAGGACACGCCGGATCTCCTCGGTCAGCGTCACACCCGCGTCGGGTCCGCCCGCGATCCCCGAAGTACCCGCCGTACCCGGCTCGTTCGTCCCCATGGCCTCACCTGCCCCCGTCGTTCCCATCCCGTCTCAGCTCTCGGCGCCTTCGGCCCCGCCGTCCGGCCGCGCGCCGTGCTCGGGACTGCCCGGCTTCGCCGGCCGGTTCGTCTGCCCCTGCTTGCGGGTGCGTGCCGAGGACTTGGCAGGTGCTTTGGCGGGTGCCTTGGCCGCGGACTTGGCGGGTGTCGCCGCCGCTGTCCTGGCGGGCGCCTTGGCCGGGGCCTTCGCCTGCGTCCTGGCGACGGCCTTGGTGGCCGCCCGGTCCTGTCCGGCCCCTGGTGCGTCGGCGTCATCCGCCCTGCCGGAACCATTGACTGACACTCCGTCAGCCGAGCCCGGTTCTTCGCCCGCACCCGGCGGCACGGGCGCACCCGGCGCTCCGAACGGCAGAACGCGTACCTCCGGCCGCTCCACCGGCTTGCCCGGCACCGGTGTCTCGCGCCCGTCGATGAAGATCAGGGACGCCTGGTAGACCACCGACAGCGAGTACGGCGTCTGGTAGAGCATCCCCCACAGCTTCGACGTCTCGTCGACGTCCATCACCGTGGGCGTGAACCGCACCCGCTGTGCCGCCTCCGCGAGATCACTACCTGTCAGATAGGGGCGCTCACCGGCCTGTTCGATGACGTCCTTCGGCAGGATCGGGATCTCGTGCAGGGTGCGCACGAGGGCTCCGATCAGCCGCTGCCCGACCAGTTCCGTCTCGTCGCCGTAGGCGCTGATCAGGTAGTGCAGGTCCAGCGCGGCGGCCGGCCGCTTGACCAGCGTGCCGTCCGACGCCCGGGTGGGCAGGTCGTTGTTGCGCATCGCCGTGTTGGGTGTGACCTGGTACAGGAAGACGTTGATGGTGGGGTGGTCCGGCGCCTCCGCCGGAGGCTTGCGCGGTTCGACCTTGACGGCCTCACCGAACTCCGGGCCCACGTTGTTCTCCAGCAGCAGGGCGAGGGCCTGGGTGACATGGGCGATGGCGAGTGCGTTGCTCATGAAGTCGGTTCCTCGCTCATGAAGTCAGTTCCTCGGTCTGTCATGTCACTCCCGCCCGCGCGCCAGATAGTCGGCCAGGCTCAAGGTCGCTCCCGTACGTCCCGTCGCGGGCGTCCGCTGCCGTCCGCCGCCGGACGGTGCCGGTCCGGCCGTCACCTCGAGGCGTCCGATCTGCACCTGGACCACTTGCTCGGGCGCCTTGCCGGGGCGCCGGGCGGCGGCCTGTCGTACGGCGTCCCGGGCCGCCGCCGTGTCAGCGGCGCTGGGCCGCAGGGGGGTCGACACGGCGGCGGGGGTGGCGGCGTCCGCGCCCGGGGGGATGGGCACGAACGCCGCGCTCTGGGTGGCGCCCCGCTCGGAGCGCCCTCGGCCCGCCACCCGCGGCACGGCCTCCGGTGCCGGCCGGGGGCCGGGCTCGACCGGTGCCACGGGGTGCAGCAACGGCACCTCGGGCAGGGCCGCGGGCCGGGGTGCCGGGTCGGCCGGGATGTGTTCGGTGCGTACGACCGTCCGCTCGCGGTCCGTGTGCAGCCGGGTGGCGGGAGGTGTCGGACGCGGCGCCGGGATCTGGCGTACGTCCGCCGGTGGGGTGGCGGGCCACAAAAGGTCGGAGCCCTCGTCGGGGTCGGGCGCGGTGCCCCGTACCGCCTCCACCCGTTCGAACGGGCCGGGCAGCCGGGGACGTACCCGCACCACGTCCCGACGCGGACCGGTGGCACCGGCCGGGGCGTGCCGGGCGATCAGCCGGTCGAGGAAGTCGGGCACCGGCGCCCCTTCGGTGTCAGACATCCGCACACAGCTCCAGGTAGTAGCGGCGCCGCAGCGGGCTGAGCGCCAGGATCTCCGGCTCGCTCCAGCCGTACGACGTGGCGAGCAGATGGACGTCGAGCAGCAAGTCCCTTGCCCAGGCGTCCAGTTCGGTCCACAGGTAGGAGGCGATGTCCAGCTCGGCCCGGGTGGCCGCGCCGCACTCGGGGCAGGCGATGTTGAGCGTCACGTCGGCCCCGGGGTCGGCGGCCTCGACGGCCTCGGCGATCCGGCGCTGGACCGGGACGGGCAGGTCACCTGCGGCCACGGCGGACCCGTCGCGCGCCGCCGAGACGAGGCAGCGCGCGAGCAGGGCGGCCCGTGGGTCCGCCGTACGGGCCGCGGCGGTCAGGTCGGCGACACCGGGCAGCCGGAACTCCACGTCCCAGCCGTCCTGTTCGACCCGCACGAGCGAGTCGCCCGGTCCGCCCAGAGACCGGGCGAACTCCCCGGCGTCCAGGTCGAACTCCATGTCCTCGCCGCACGCCGCGCAGCCCAGCCGCACCTGCATCCGCTCCCCGAACAGGGCGCGGCGCAGCGCGAACAGGTCGGCCTCGCGCTCCCCCACCGGCAGCACCGGCAGGGTCGTCGCGTCGACGTCCGGGCGTGCCGTGCGGTGCAGCAGCAGGGCGCGCCCCGTCGTCGCCTCGGCGAGGCCCGCCTCCCAGGTGGCCAGCAGCTCGGCCGCCCCGGTGATCGCCATCTCGTCCCCCCTCTAACTACCCGTTGTTCAAGCGGGGTTGAGGAAGGAGGGCTCCTCCGGCTCGGGCACCTCGTAGTCCCGCTCCCAGCCCTCGCACTCGAGCTTCAGCGACTGGATGGCCACCGCGTTGGCGTTGGCGTCCATCTCGCCGAGGACCTGGTACTCGCTCGGCCAGGTCCGGTACAGCTTGTGCGAGACGGCGACCTGGCCGGCCTCGTTGAGGACCTGGATGACGATGTCCTTGCGGAAGTCCGCCAGGGACACCTCGGAGCCGAGGCCCGCGCCGACCTGCCAGACCTTGTTGGCCCAGCGGTCGAACTCGGGGTCGTGGGTGACGCCGCGCTCCAGGGTGATGCCCTCGAACTCGGAGCGGCCCGGCGACTTGCGGGGCGAGGAGGGGTCGCCGCCGTGGCGGTGCTTGACGACCTCCGTCGTCCGCTTCAGGGGACTGATCTTGCTGATGCCCGCGACCGTGCGACCGTCCCACAGGACCAGGAACTTGAAGTTCTTGTAGGGGTCGAAGCGATGCGCGTTGACCGTGAACTCAGCCATCGGATTCCTTCAGTTCTCCACGATTCCCCGCGCCTAGAGCGCGAACTGCCCGGACGTCTGCTGGATTTTGACGATCACGAACTCCGCCGGGCGGACCGGTGCGATGCCGACGAGGACGTTGACGATGCCGTTCTCGATGTCCTCGGTGGTCGTCGTGTCGCTGTCGCACTTGACGAAGTACGCCTCGCGCGGGGTGCCGCCCTTGAAGGCGCCCTGGCGGAAGAGGGTGTGCAGGTACGAGGAGGCGGCGAGCCGGATCTGCTGCCACAGGTTCTCGTCGTTGGGCTCGAACACGACCCACTGCAGGCCGCGCTGGAGGCTCTCCTCCACATGCAGCGCGAGGCGGCGCACCGGCACGTACTTCCACTCGCTGTCGAGCGCGTCGGAGCCCTCCAGCGTGCGTGCGCCCCAGACGACCGGTCCGGTGACCGGGAAGGTGCGCAGGCAGTTGACGCCCAGCGGGTTGAGCAGCCCGGTCTCGCGGTCGGTCAGGTTGACGGTGAGCGAGTGCACGCCCGCGAGCCGTGCCTCGGTGCCGGCCGGGGCCTTCCACACGCCGCGCTCGGAGTCGGTGCGCGCGATGACGCCGGCGACCGCGCCGGACGGCGGGAAGGAGCGCAGCCGGCCCGTGAGCGGGTCGGTGAGCTGGAGGTGCGGGAAGTACAGGCCCGCGTGGTTGCCACGTACGGCGTCGAAGGCGGCGAGCCCTGCGCGTGCCGTGTCGACGCTGACCCAGGTGCTCGGCGCGTCGACCAGCAGGAAGATCCGGCGCTCGGCGCACAGCCGCTGGGCGGCCGAGATGACCGTGAGGGCGTCCTCGACCTTCTCGTACGCCGCCAGCTCGGGCAGCGCCAGCAGGTTGACGTCGGCGATGCCGCGCAGCGCCTGGATGCCGGACTTGTCGCCCTCGGAGCCGATGAGGTCGCGCGGTCCCGGCGCCTCGCCGTCCTCGCCGCCCTCCAGCGGGAAGACCGGCGGGTTGACGGACGCCTCCAGGCCGAGGTCGTTGGCGCACTCGCCGAGGAAGCGGACGACGTCCTCGGGGTCGGTGGAGCCGGCGACGACCTGGACACGGCGGCCGAAGGCGGTGACCTCGGCGCCGGCGAAGGCGTGCTTACCGGGCGCGTCGGGCAGGGCGCGCAGCTTGCGCTCCAGGAGCAGCGCCAACTCGGCGACGCTGCACGGGGCTTCTCCGTCGCAGTCGGGGTCGTAGAGCTTGAACTCGCGCTCGACCTCGCCGATCTTGACGGTCAGGTCGACTTCCAGGTTCGGCAGTTCGTCGCCGAACGGCTTGGAGACGGTTCCGGACGGGTCGGGACGGCCCTCGCCGACGGCCTCGACGCGGATCAGCTTCGAGCCGGCGTTGATGACGGTCTGCGCGTAACGCCCGTTCGCCGGGTCCATGGAGAGGCCGGTGAAGCTCTCGCGGGCGTCGCCCTTGGCGTCGTAGACGCGCAGGTTGAAGGTTTCGTCGGGGCACGGGGTGTCGTGGTCGACGGCGACGCGCAGGCCGTTGCCCCAGACGCCGGGCTCCTTGGCGTGCACCTCGAGGACCGGGCCCTCGCTGTGGCCCTCGGTGGACTTGAGGGTGACGCAGGCGGCCTTGCCGCTGCCTGCCTTGGCGACTCGGACGATCACCGCCACGGTGCCGCCGTTGCCGAAGAACTGGTGGACCGCGTAGCCGACGGCGCTCTGTGCGCTCAGGCCGCCGAAGCGGCGCTCGAACTCCGCGAAGCTGGTGACGCGTACCGGCTCGTTGAGCGGACCACGCCGGGTGTGGCCCACGAAGGCCGTCACGGACGTGGTCAGGGTCGAGATCGTACGGGTGCTGCTGGGAAGCTCTTCGACGTAGACGCCGGGATACGTCGGCTTGGCGGCGCTCACCGCGCTCATCGGCATTCCCCCTCCTACTCCCTGTCTTGGGCACCGGACAAATGCACCAAGAGATGGCGGAGGGAGACATTCCCATTCCGGAGCGCGCGGACGCCCCCCACACGGGCGACGCCAAGACGCGCACCGCATCAGTTCCCCCGTCTGTACCCCGGGCTTGTCGGTCGCCCGGGCCAAGCAGAACGCGCTTGTGACTCCTGATGCTCAAGTGCTCAATCCACCTTGCTGCGTGCGAAGTTGACGGAGCAAGGCGCCTTCCGGCCACCCAGGGAGGGGGTTTGGTGAAGGCGCCCTCGCGGCATCCGCACACCATGCCTGCGCGCCCCGGCCAGGTGGTTCACAGATCCTGCACAGCGGATCGTGCGGCAGGGTGCCGATCAAGCCCTGGAGCACGGTGAAGGCCCCTTCTCGCGGCGTTCGACTGGTCGCACGCACGTGCGACCTCCCCCAGTCGCACACAACCCTCCTTGGCCGGTTTTCCCGGGGTGACGTGAATCCACCCGTCAACCTCGCCCCCTGGAGCCGACCCTTACGTCGAACAGGTCCCGTCGATGCAACGGCGATCCGGCCCAGCTCGTCTGCCGTGCTGGTGACGCCGCGCCATAAGGTGACCCCGACCGCACGAAGTGAGGGGTGAGGGCGTGGGCTCGGACGGTTCGGCAGCCGTGCTGGTGACCGGTGGCAGTGGGTTCGTCGGCAGCCATCTGGTGCATCGGCTTCTGGAGCGCGGCGATCGCGTTCACGCCACCGTGCGCAGCACGGCCGCCACGTCCAAGGTGCGGCCGCTGCGGGAGATGCAGGACGCGCACCCCGGTCGGCTGTCCCTGTTCGAGGCGGACCTGCTGACCGAGGGCGCCTTCGACGAGGCGATGACCGGCTGCCGGACGGTGTTCCACGTGGCGTCGCCGTTCCGTATGCCGGAGAAGATCAAGGACGGCCGCCGGGACATGGTGGACCCGGCCCTGCTCGGCACCCGCAATGTGCTGGCAGCCGTCGAGCGGACACCCACGGTGGAACGGGTCGTGCTCACCTCCACCGTGGGCACGATCTTCGGCGACTACGCGGACGTCCTGAGGATGGACGACGAGGTGCTCTCCGAGCGGTACTTCAACACCACCAGCACCGTGGAGAACAACCCGTACCACTACGCCAAGACGGTCGCCGAACGCGCCGCCCGGGACGCGGAGGCCGCCCAGGGCCGCTGGCGCCTGGTGTCGGTCAACCCCGGCCTGATCCTGGGCCCGTCCCTGACGCCCGCCTCCGAGTCCGGCAGCCTGTTCCTGCTCCAGGAGCTCTTCAAGGGCTACTTCTTCTACGGCGCCCCGGACTTCAGCTTCACCACGGCGGACGTACGCGAGGTGGCCGACGCACACATCGCCGCCGCCGAGAACCCGGACGCGAAGGGACGCTACATCGTCGCCGCCGAGACCATGACGTCGTTCCACGAGATGTCCCGCATCGTGCGGACCCGGTACCCCCGCGACCTGCGGCTCCCGCGCACCGCGCTCCCGCACTGGCCGGTGCGGATCCTCGGCCCCGCCTTCGGCCTGACGCAGGATTACATCCGTAAACACCTCGGCATCCGGTTCCGGGTGGACAACAGCCGCAGCGTGAGCGAACTGGGCATCACCTACCGCCCGATCGAGCAGACGGTCCTCGATCATTACGAAGCGTGGCGGCGCCGGCGCACCGTGAAGTGAACGGGCCACCGCACCGCCGCGAGCGTCGAAGGTCACAAAAACGTATCGGACATTTGGCGCCTCAACCTTCACGGGAGACGCACAAGTTGGCTAGGTTACGGATCAGGCCGCACGACGACCTCCGGCGAACCCCGCCGGGACGCGCGGCCTCCGCCGAGTCCGGTGCGCTCAAAGTGGTTCACCGGAGCCGGGGACCCAACCGAACTTGGGGTGAATCGGCCGACCGCCCTTCGGGGCGCGGCCGTAGGGCACACCTTCCGGAACCGACCGCCCGAACCCGTCAGCTAACTCGGTAGGCGGAGTACGGAAGGAGTACGTCGCCCATGGCGCCGGAAGGCACCGCGCGGCCGGGGGCTCTCAGCCTGCCCGGCATGCGCAACTCCGCACTCGCGTCGGCGGCCCTCACCTCGGTGGCGCTGCTCGGCCAGACGGCGGGCGCCGCCCCCTCGTCCTCGGACGAAGCACCCAGCCGTGAGGAAGTAAGCCGCCGGATCACCTCCCTCTACGACCGGGCCGAGACCGACTCGGGAACCTTCAACGCCACCCGCGCCTCGTCGACGGGCCCGCGCAAGCGAGGCGCCCGCCCGGCTGACGCCGGAACCGCGTCCGCCGGTACCCGGGCGGGCGAGGACAGGCGCGGCGACCCCGCGCTCGACAACGTCACCCGTCAGTGGTTCGACGTCGCGCGTGCAAAGCTGGGTCCGACCGTGCCGGCCGCGCTGCCCAGCGACAGAACACCGGAACGTCCCGTCGGGCGCAGGCCCGCGCGTGCGGTGCGGGACCTCGCCCCGGCGCGTGAGTCGACCGGTCGCGCCCCGCTGGAGCTGCCCGCCGCCCCGGTCCGGGAGTTGACGTCCGGTCCGGGCAGCGGGGCGGCTTTGGTCGCCGAGCTGACCGCCGGTCCCCTCGCCGCGCTGCCGGCCGTGCCCGGGGCCCCGTCGGCGGACCTTCAGGCCACCCAGGTCCTCCCGACGCTCCCCGCCCTGCCCGCGTCGACCACCTCGCCCTCCGCCGCCGTCCCGGCCGTCGACACCGCGGCCGCCCCGCAGACGCGGGCCTCACTGCGGACGACCAAGGAGCACAACCGGCGCAAGCTCGACCGGGCCCGCGAGTTGCTGTCCCTGTACGCCACGCGGCAGAGCGCCCCGCCGACGGCGATCGCCGCGCTGACCGCGACCGACACCTGGGGCACGCCGCCGGCCCGGCCCCAGCTCTCCGCCGATGACCATTGGCAGGCCCTGCAGGCGCAGTCGGCCGCCGACCTCACCACCGTCCCGCCCGGGGCGACGGCCCCGCCGGTGACAGCCCCGGCGCCGACGGCAGACCCCTTCACGACCACCATCACGGACCCCTACCTCGGCACCCTCACCACGCCCACGCCCGCGGCCACCGTCACGGACCCATATCTCGGCACCCTCACCACACCGACGCCCGCGGCCCCCGGCCCCGTCACCATCACGGACCCGCACCTCGGCACCCTCACCATGGCCACGCCACCGGCCGCCACCCCGCCGGCCACCGCCGGCACGGCTGTGACATCGACGGCGTCGCACGACACCCGAGCCATCCGGGCCCTGGAGTTCGCCCGCGCACAGCTGGGCAGACCCTGCGTCTCGGGCACGACCGGCCCGGAGGCGTTCGACGGCCCCGGCCTCACCCAGGCCGCCTGGAAGGCCGCCGGCATCACGCTCCCACGCACGGCGCCGGAACAGGCGACGGCGGGTCAGGGCGTCGCCCTCACCGGTCTCGAACCCGGTGACCTGGTCCTCTTCCACGTGGGTCACGTCGGGATCTACTCCGGGAACGGCATGATGATCCACGCCCCGGGACCCGGAGCGCTCGTACGCGAGGAGTCGATCCACTACGCCGGAGAGTCGGCGATCCACAGCGCGATACGGCCCGCCTGAGCCTCGGCCGACCCCATCGATCCACCCCGTCTCCTCGGAGGCGGGGTGGTGTCGTGCGGACCCGGGCTTTTCCATGGCTCCCGGTTCCGGCACCCGCCTCACCGGTTGACACGCCCTTCCACCTCGGCTTTGTCGATACGTCCTGACAAAACCATTGACATCATCTGCGGGCGGCTCCATAGTTCCTGCCACTAGAGCGCGCTAGTGGAGCGCTCCAGTCGCTCCGATCAGCACAGCGAGGTGCATGGGACATGCGCAGACACCACAGAGCCGCGGGCCTGACGGCCGCCGCCCTGGCGGCCACCCTGTTCGCCGCGGGATGCTCCAGCGGCTCCGGCGGGAAGAAGTCCGAGGAAGGCACCGCGGACGCCTCGGCGGGCAAGGCCACGACCCCCCGGATGACGGTGGCCATGATCACTCACGCGGCTCCCGGTGACACCTTCTGGGACCTGATCCGCAAGGGCGCAGAGGCCGCCGCCGCCAAGGACAACGTCAAGCTCGTCTACTCCAGCGACCCGGCCGCCGGCAATCAGGCCAACCTGGTGCAGAACGCGATCGACCAGAAGGTCGACGGCATCGCCCTGACCGCGGCCAAGCCGAGCGCGATGAAGGCAGTGATCGCCAAGGCGACGGCGGCCGGCATCCCGGTCGTCGGCTTCAACGCCGGCCTGGACGACTGGAAGGAGCTCGGCATGCTCGAGTACTTCGGCCAGGACGAGAACATCGCGGGCGCGGCCTTCGGCGAGCGGCTCAACCGGACCGGCGCCAAGCACGCGCTGTGTGTCATCCAGGAGCAGGGCCATGTCGCGCTGGAGGCCCGCTGCGCCGGTCTGAAGAAGGGGTTCAAGGGCAAGACGGACAACCTCTATGTGAACGGCACCGACATGCCGTCCGTGAAGTCGACGATCACCGCCAAGCTCCAGCAGGACTCCTCCATCGACCAGGTGGTCACGCTGGGCGCGCCCTTCGCGCTGACCGCGGTGCAGTCGGTGTCCGACGCGGCGGCGAAGGCCGAGGTCGCGACGTTCGACCTCAACAAGGAGCTGGTCACGGCGGTCCAGGAGGGCAAGGTCGAGTTCGCCGTCGACCAGCAGCCCTACCTCCAGGGCTACCTCGCGGTCGACTCGCTGTGGCTGTACCGCACCAACGGCAACTTCAGCGGCGGCGGCAGTGCTCCGGTGCTGACCGGGCCCGCGTTCATCACCAAGGACAACGTCGACGCGGTCGCCGAGTTCGCCGCGAAGGGCACGCGCTAGGCGCGTACAGGGCAGGCGGGGCCGGCCGTGACCGCGACGGGGCGCGGTCGGCCCCGCCGTTGTTCGTCAGCGGGCCGGCTCCTGCGGGGCCGGCCCGCTCGTGCCGCGCACGACGAGCTTGGGGTCCAACACGGCCTCGCGCGGCTTCAGTTCGGGCTCCTCCAGCCGTTCCACGGCGAAGCGCACGGCGTGCTCGGCCAGCAGGACCGCGTCCTGGCGGACGGTGGTCAGGCCGATCGGCATCAGGTGCGAGAGATGGCTGTCGTCGTAGCCGACCACGGACAGGTCGCGCGGGACATCGACGCCCGAGCGCGTCAGGGACATCAACAGGCCCATCGCACAACGGTCGTTGCCCGCGAGGACGGCTGTCGGCAGCGGCAGCCCCCGGTCGCGTTCCGTCAGCAGCAGACGGCCCGCCTCGATGCCCGACTCCTCGGTGTGGGTGCCGGGAATCACCCGCTGCTCGGCCTCCAGCCCGTGCCGGCGCATCGCGGCCCGGTAGGCGCGCCGCCGCTCGGCCGAGCCGGGGCCGCGCCCGCCGTCGATGTGCACGATCCGGCGGTGGCCCAGTTCCACGAGGTGGTCCATGGCCTGGCGCACCCCCTTGCCTTCGGCGCTGTGCACGAAGTCCACATGGGCGCCGAGCGCACGACGGGCCACCGAGACGGTGGCGGCGCGGTGTCCGAGTTCGTCGAGGTAGCCGGGCTCGGCGTCGGGGGCGAGCAGGATCAGGCCCTCGCAGCGGTGGCCGAGCAGGGCCTCGATCGCCTTGTCCTCGCCGCGGCCTGGCGTCGTCCCGGAGAGCAGCACGTCGTAACCGAGCCGCTCCGCCTCCGGGTAGATGCCCGCGATGAGATCCGTGTGGAAGGTCTGGTGGACGATGAACATCACGCCGAGCGTGCGGCTGCGGCCCCGGGCGAGCAGCCGGGCCGCGTTGTCCGGCCGGTAGCCGATCTCGTCGGCGACGCGCAGCACCCGCTCCCGGGTCTCGCTGCCTGCACCGGGCAGACCCCTGAAGACGATCGAGACGAGTGCCCGGGAGACGCCCGCCTTCTCGGCGACGTCCGCCATCGTGGGCCGCTGCCGGCCTGCCGCATCCACCTGTGAACCCCCAGCTTCGACGTCGTTCACCCGAGCCAGGTCTCGAAGTCTCCCAGCAACAAGCTATTGACATGACATTTGGACCAGGGTCATCGTACTCGCACTAGCGCGCGCTAGTAGAGCGCGACAGAAGATTCGTGGACACCACCCCTGACGTCCCCTCCCCGAAGGACTTGTCATGGCAACGGCGCCAACCTCGCTCCGCACCACCGCGGGCAACCTGTGCCTGGGCTCGGCCCCCGACTCGTGGGGCGTGTGGTTCCCCGAGGACGACCGGCAGGTCCCGTACACCCGCTTCCTCGACGAGCTCGCCGAGGCGGGGTACGAGTGGCTGGAGCTCGGGCCGTACGGCTATCTCCCCACCGACCCCCGGCAACTCGCGGAGGAGCTCGACGCACGCGGTCTGAAGGTCTCCGGCGGTACCGCCTTCGGCGCGCTGCACCGCCCCGAGGCATGGGACGACATGCTCGTCCATGTCTGCCGGGTCGCCGCGCTGACGGCCGCCGCCGGCGCCCACCACCTGGTCCTCATCCCGCCCATGTACCGGGACGAGAGGACCGGCGCGTTCACCGAGTCGCCGGTGCTGACCGCCGACCGGTGGGCGGGCTTCGGCAAGGCCGCCGACCGGCTCGGCAAGCTGCTCCTGGACGACTACGACGTTCGTCTCGTCATCCACCCGCACGCCGACAGCCACATCCAGACCCAGCCGGAGATCGAGCGGCTGCTGAACGAGTCGGACTCCCGCTGGACGAACCTGTGCCTGGACACCGGGCACGTCGCCTACGGCGGCGGGGACAACGTCGACCTGATCCGGCGGTTCGGTGAGCGTGTCGGGTACGTGCACATCAAGCAGATGGACCCGGACGTCCTCGCCCAGGTCGCCGCGGAGGACCTGTCGTTCGGCGAGGCGGTCAGGCGGGGCGTGTGTGTCTCGCCGCCCGCGGGGGTGCCGAGTCCCGCGGATGTCGTGGCCGAACTGGCACGGCTGGACGCCGAGTTGTTCGTGATCGTCGAGCAGGACCTGTACCCGTGCGCGCCCGAGGTGCCGCTGCCCATCGCCGTGGGAACGCGTGAGCACCTGGCGGGCTGCGGTCTGACCGGGACGCGCCGCCCCGCTCTCGAGACACCCGGTCACCGGTGAGGAGGCGGCCCATGGATGTCCGGAACACCACGGCCGACACCCCCGCCGCCGTCACCCGGGACGCCCCGCCCGCGGTCTCCCGCCGGCTGCGGCTCATCACCGTCATCGCCACCTTCGGCGGACTGCTCTTCGGCTATGACACCGGCGTCATCAACGGCGCCCTGCCGTACATGACGGACGATCTCGGTCTGACCGCGGTCACCGAGGGCATGGTCACCAGCTCGCTGCTGCTGGGCGCGGCGCTCGGTGCCGTCGTCGGCGGGCGGCTGTCGGACGCGCGCGGCCGACGCCGTACGATCCTCGTCCTCGCGGTGCTGTTCTTCATCGGCGCGCTCGCCTGCACGCTGGCGCCGACGACCGCCGTCATGGTCGTCGCCCGGTTCGTGCTCGGCCTCGCGGTGGGCGGTGCGTCGGTGACGGTGCCGGTCTACCTCGCGGAGGTCTCCCCCGCCGAACGGCGCGGCGCGCTGGTCACCCGTAATGAACTCATGATCGTCAGCGGTCAGTTGCTGGCGTTCACCTCCAACGCGGTCATCGCGCGGGTGGGCGGCGAGTCCGGCGGCGTATGGCGTTGGATGCTGGTCGTCGCCACGGTTCCGGCCGTCGTGCTGTGGTTCGGCATGCTGGTGATGCCGGAGAGCCCGCGCTGGCTCGCGTCCCAGGCCCGCTTCGGCGCGGCCCTTGAGGTGCTCAAGCAGGTCAGGTCGCAGCAGCGCGCCGAGGCGGAGCTCGCCGAGGTGTCCGCGCTCGCCGTCAAGGAGGAGCAGGAGCGGCTCGGCGGCCGGCAGGACATGAGGGCCACCCCGTGGATCCGCAGGCTGATGTTCATCGGCTTCGGCATCGCGATCGTGCAGCAGATCACCGGCGTCAACACGATCATGTACTACGGCACTCAGATCCTCACCGACGCCGGGTTCGCCTCCGACAGCGCGCTGACCGCCAACATCGCCAACGGTGTCATCTCGGTACTGGCCACCTTCGTCGGCATCTGTCTGCTCGGACGGGTCAACCGGCGCCCCATGCTGATGATCGGTCAGATCGGTACCACCGCAGCCCTGTTGCTGATCGGCGTCTTCTCCCTGCTGCTGCCGGCCGGTGACAGCCGTGCCTACGCCGTGCTCGCCATGACCGTCACCTTCCTCGCCTTCCAGCAGGGCGCGATCTCGCCGGTGACCTGGCTGATGCTGTCGGAGATCTTCCCGATGCGGATGCGCGGCTTCGGCATGGGTGTGGCGGCCGTGGTGCTGTGGCTGACCAACTTCGCGATCGGGCTGGTCTTCCCGTCGCTGGTGTCCGGCATCGGGGTCTCCCACACCTTCTTCCTGTTCGTGGTGGCGGGCCTGTGCTCGCTCACCTTCGTGAAGCTCTACGTCCCGGAGACGAAGGGCCGCTCGCTCGAATCCCTCGAAGCCGAACTCCGGGCGCGCTTCTCCTGGTGAGGACAGAGAACCATGACTGTACGTATAGGCGTGATCGGCGCGGGCTGGATCGGCAAGGAGCACATCAAGCGCCTGACGGACACCGTCACCGGCGCCCGGGTCACGGCGATCACCGACATCGACGGGGCCCGCGCGGCGGTGGCCGCCGCGCCCGTCGGCGCCCGGGTGCTGCCCTACGGTGCCGCCGTGGTCGCGGCCGACGACGTGGACGCCGTCCTTGTCACGTCCTGGGGCCCCACCCACGCCGAGCATGTGCTCGACGCGATCGCCGCGGGGAAGCCGGTGTTCTGCGAGAAGCCCCTCGCCACGACCGCCGAGGACTGCTTGAAGATCATCGAGGCGGAGCAGGCGCACGGCCGCCGCCTCGTCCAGGTCGGCTTCATGCGCCGCTACGACGCCGGCTACCGGCAGCTGAAGCAGGTCATCGACGCCGGCCGGATCGGTGAGCCGCTGATCGTGCACTGCGCCCACCGCAACCCGACCGTCCCGGAGTCCTACACCTCCGACATGGCCGCCCTCGACACGGCCGTGCACGAGGTCGACGTGCTGCGCTGGCTGCTGGACGACGAGATCGTCTCCACACAGGTGATCGCCCCGCGCGCCACGAGCAGGCGGTTCGCGCATCTCAAGGACCCGCAGATCATGCTGTTCGAGACCGCCAAGGGCGTCCGGATCGACCTGGAGGTCTTCGTCAACTGCCAGTACGGCTACGACATCCAGTGCGAGGCGGTCGGCGAGGAGGGCCTCGCCCGGCTGCCCGACCCCGCCGCCGTCGGCGTACGCACCGCCGCGCGGCACAGCACCGAGGTCCTGACGGACTGGGTGGGTCGCTTCCGCGAGGCCTTCGACACCGAGTTCCGGGAGTGGATCGCGGGCATCGCCGCCGGGGAGGAGCCGACCGGGCCCTCCGCCTGGGACGGCTACGCCGCGACCGTCATCACCGCCGCGACCGTCGAGGCCCTCCGGTCGGGCCGTGTCGTCGCCACCGACCTCAAGCCCCGTCCCGCCTTCTACGGAGGTGCCGCGTGAAGATCGCCCTCGACCCGTACATGCTCCGTGCGCTGCCCATCGACGAGATGGTGCGCACGGTCGCCGAACTCGGCTACGACTACATCGAGTTGTCGCCCCGTGACGACTTCATGCCGTTCTTCCTGCACCCGCGCGCCGACGACGCCCGGATCGCGGAGCTGAAGAACGCCCTGCGCACGCACGGCGTCCAGCTGTCCTCCGTACTGCCGCTGTACAAGTGGTCCTCGCCGGACGAGACGGAGCGGCAGGCGGCCGTCCGCTACTGGAAGCGGATGATCGAGATCACCGCCGACCTCGGATGTCCGCTCATGAACAGCGAGTTCAACGGCCGCCCCGAGCGCGCCGCCGAGAGCGAGGCCGCTTTCTGGCGCTCCCTGGAGGAGCTGCTCCCGGTGTTCGAGCGTGAGGGCATCGCGCTGAACCTGGAGGCACACCCCGACGACTTCTGCGAGGAGAACACCCCCGCGGTCGACCTGGTCCGCGCGATCAACAGGCCCTGGGTGAACTACCTGTACTGCGCCCCGCACTCCTTCCACCTGTCCGGAGCCTCGGAGGCCGGCGCCGACATCGCGGCGATGATGCGTTACGCCGGTGACAAGCTCCGGCATGTGCACATCGCGGACTCCTTCAACCACAAGGGTTCCTCCGGCCTGCGCTACATCCTCAACCCGCCCGGCACCGCGGCCCGGATCCACCAGCATCTGGACATCGGACAGGGCGAGGTCGACTGGGACGCCTTCTTCGGCACGCTGCGCGAGCTGGACTTCGACGGTGTCGCCACGGCCTGCGTCTTCGCCTGGGAGGAGCGGGCGAAGGAGTCCTCGGCGTTCATGCTGGACCGCATCCGCAAGGAGCTGGCCGCCCAGGCGGTACGGCGGCTCAGGCGGCCTTCAGCGTGAGCGGCAGGGCGCCGTAGCCGCTGAGGAAGTTGGAGTAGACGGGCCTCGCGGGACCCGTCTGCTCCATCTCCGCGACGAGGTCGCGCAGTCCGGCCAGTACGGCGCCGGTCTCCGCGCGGGCCAGATGGGCGCCGAGGCAGAAGTGGGGGCCGTAGGCGAAGGTGACGTGCTTGTTGGGGGTGCGGTCAAGGCGCAGCTCGCCCGGTGCGTGGAAGACCAGTTCGTCGTGGTTGGCGGAGGCGTTCCAGACGGTGACGATCTCGCCGGCCCGCACGGGGTGGCCACCGATCTCGGTGTCGGTGGTCGCCGTGCGCCCGGCGTGCAGGGCGGGGGTCGTCCAGCGCAGGATCTCCTCGACGGCGGTGTCGACGGGGGCGTCGCCGCGCTTGAGGGCCTGCCACTGGTCGGGGTGTTCCAGCAGTGCGAGAGCGGCGCCGACCATGGACAGCCGGGCCGTCTCGTCGCCGCCGAGGATCAGGCTGTAGCAGTTGAGCATGATCTCGTCGTCGTCCAGCGGCAGCCCGTTCACCTCGCTGCCGGCCAGCAGCGCGATGACGTCGGAGTGGCCGCTGTCGCGCCGGTCGCGGGCGAGTTCGGCGAAGTAGAGCAGGATCTCGTTCTTGGCGATCCAGGCGTCCGCCGCCGTGCTGTCGGCCTCGTGCGAGCCCAGCGCGGAGGAGGTCAGGCTCAGCACATGGGCCCGGTCGCGGTCGGGCACGCCCAGCAGGTCGCAGATCGCGCCGAGGGGTATGCCGGCCGCCACGTCGGCGGCGAAGTCGCAGCTGCCCTTGTCCAGCGCCTCCCCCAGCAGCCGGGTGACCGTGCGCCGCACGCTCTCCACGATCGGTTCCAACGCCCGTGGCGAGAACGCCGACATCAGCACCCGGCGCAGTCCGGCGTGCTTCTCCCCGTCCATGATCGGAAGCATGCGCCCGACCGCGGTGTCTCCGCCGGCGAGCAGCGTCTCCAGGACGTTACCGCCCTCGGAGGTGAAGCGGGCGCTGTCGCGGTAGACGGCGGTGACGTCGGTGTGCCGGGTCACCGCCCAGAAGCCGGGGGCCGTTTCGGTCGCCGGGTTCCAGTACACCGGCTGACGCTCTCTCAGATGGCGCCACACGGCGGACAGATCGCTCTCGGCGTGCAGCCGGGGATCGGCCAGGTTCAGGGTGCCGAGTTCTTCCGGCGCGATCGTCCGCCGCGTGGTCATCGCAAGCTCCTCCCCTTGGCCGCTGCTCTCCTCAACGTAGTCGAACAGGGTTGCGGTCCGATCTCCACTGCGCCAGCCACAGGGCGACGGTCTCCGAGATCGGCTGGCCGGTCTCGAGTTCGACGAAGCCGAACTGGCCGCCCTGGTTGCACTCCAGGAACCACCAGATGCCGTCCTCGTCCTCGGCGAAGTCGAAGGCCGCGTACGCCAGTCCGGCCTGGGTGACGTACTCGTGCACCGACTTGCCGATGCGCTCGGGGACCGGGACCGGCTCCCACCCGTGCCCGGTGTCGCCGTAGCGGCCGTCGACCTGCCCCGGCTCCGCGGTCTTGCGTGCGGCGAACAGCCGGGGGCCGACGCAGGTCAGGCGGATGTCGGCGCGCTTGGGGATGTACCGCTGGAGCAGCGCGGGCCCGGCCGCGACGGCGGAGAAGTCCGCGTCGGGGCCGATGAGGGTGGTCGGCAGGGCCAGCGCCGGTTCGCCGGACGGCGGCCCCGAGGCGGACTTCACCACGACGTCCCGGTGTTCCTCGACGAACTCGCGGGCCAGCCGGGGTGACGTGGTGAAGACCGTCGGCGGTACGGCGAAGCCGCTGAGGTGGGCGACCCTCAGTTGCCAGGGCTTCAGCCGGGCCTGGTCGGCGCTGCGCGGATGGTTCATCCACCGTGCGGCGGCGGAGTGGAGCATCCCGTACAGCGCCTGTCGGGTCTCGGCGGTCAGCCAGGGCGAGGGGTCGGCCGCGTGGGCGGCCGGTTCGCCGGGTCTGCGCACCCAGATGGAGCGCAGACCTCCCATGCTGAGCACATGTCCGTTGACGGACAGGTGGCCGTCGAAGTCGCCGTGGGCGTAGTCGGCGGACAGCACGGCCTTGCCCGGCAGGTCGGCGGGGTCGAGGCGCAGCACGGGCGTCCCCGTCCCGTGCAGCTTCGACACCACCATGTCGGCGGTCACGTCCTCCTCGGACGTCAGGATCAGAACCGTCATGCGCGGCCCGGTTCGTCAGTCGTCGAAGTGGGTCGCGGACCCGGCGGTGGACGTCGTCGTGCCGGCCGCGAGCAGGAGTTCCGGGTCGCTGACGGCGGGGCGGCCGTTGGGCAGCATGTTCAGCTGCCGCGCCGGGTCGAAGTGATACGGCGTCACCGCGGCGGAAACGCCCCTGGGGAAGGCGTACTTGAGGGTGAACGGTTGCACTTTAAACCTCCGTGTCGCGTTGCTTGGATTACCGTCACTTACGCGCTTCTTGCGTAAGGAATTCATCACTTTCCGCCACAACGGGGTGAAGGTCGTCACATCAGCATCACCAGTTGCACGCCTTCCCCGCGATTCATTCATCGAAGGGAAGGCCGCAACTGTCACAGGAGCCGCTCGGTCAGCGGAATGCGCGCTGGTCGGCGTGCAGCGGCGCCGAGAGCCGGATGGTGATGAACTCGTTGTCGTCGGCCTTGCCGGCCGTACGGCCCGAGGAGAACGGGAAGTTGTTGTCGTTGAGGACCGCGAGCGTGCGGTCGTCGACGAGGTTCACGTCCTCGATCGTCTGGAACGGGAAGCGGAACGTCTCCCCGAAGCCGCCGAGCCCCTTGGGGTTGGCGATGTCCAGCAGGTCGGCGACCAGGGTCTTGTCCATCAGGCCGTCGCCGTCACGGTCCCGGGTGTCGGCCAGGTAGATCCGCTTGAACTCGGCCGTGTCGCCCTGCCCGCCGTCGCGCTCGATGACCAGGAACCGGTGCCGATCGACGGCGATGGCGTCGCCGATGGCGTTCGCGGTCGACTCCAGACGGTAGACGTACCGCTTGCCGGTGTACTTGCCCCGGCGCACATCGAACTCGCTGAACCGCAGGTCACCGGGGGTGTCTCCGGTGACCGTGCCCTCCAGGAGCGGGTAGAGGTGACGGCCGTCGACGGAGCGGACGAGGCCCTCGAAGCCCTTGCTGCTCGCTATGTTCGGCTGGGCGCCGTTCAGGTACGGGTTCTCCGGGGCCCGCACGCCGTCCAGCGCGATCGGGGCCTGAAGGAGGCGGCCCTTGGCAGAGAAGTGCAGCAGCCAGGGGCCGAACTCGTCGCCGATCCAGTACGTGCCGTCGGGCATCCGCTGGATCGACTCGACGTCGAAGTCGGCGCCGGTGAGCACCCGGTCCGCCCGCGTCAGCGCGAACGGCACCTGGCGGTCGGGGTCGCTCAGGTTGAATCCGCCGAGCACCTCGACCTTGCCCGTGCGCGTGTCCGGCTTGATGCGGTGCACGCGGAGCAGGAAGTCGGCGCTGTTGGCCTTGTTGCCGTAGCCGTTGTCCGATAGCACGTCGAAGGTGCCGTCGCGCCGGTTCACCACACCGCTGAAGCCCTGCACCGGCTGGTGCGCGAAGGGCGCCGCGATCCCGTTGAAGGGGCCCGCGCCGATGGCGGCGCCGGACGGCTCGCTGTCCGGCACGAACGTCTCGGCCGGCAGCGAGGCGAAGCCGGTCAGCGTGGCGCGGCCGTAGCCGGTACCGCCGGGGTGGGCCACCGCGGGAGCCGCGAGGCCGGCGGTCAGCACCGCGGCAGTGACCATGATCGAAAGTCTTCTCATGGCGCGCACAGTAAGAGCGTCGGGTGACGGACGCGCCAACGGCAGACGTCGAGCCCCGGTCTCAGGGTGTCGGCATCCCACCGCCCTGGAGCCGCTCCAGGTCGGAGGGGCGGACCTGGATGACGACCAGGGCGATCACCGCGGCGATGGCGGTGAAGATCGCGGCCGCGACGAAGGCGGCCGAGACGCCCGAGGTGAGGATCTCGTCGCCCCAGGGGGACGGGAGCTGCCCAGTGCGTTGGAAGCTCAGCCGCTCCGCGGGAGTAGCCTCGGCCCGGAAGGCGGCCATCTGTTTCTCAGCCTCATTACGGCTCGCCGTGCCGAACGTCGTGACCAGGATGGACAGCCCCAGCGAACCGCCCACCTGCTGCGTGGCGTTGAGCAGTCCGGAGGCGGCGCCGGTCTCCTGGACGGTCACGTTGGACAGCGCCATCAGGGTCAGGGACACGAACTCCATGCCCATGCCGAGGCTGAAGACGAGCATCGGGCCGAGGATGCTGCCGAGGTAGGTGGAGTCGACGTCGGTCAGGGTCAGCCAGCCCAGGCCGGCGGCGGCCAGGAGCGCGCCCGTCACCATGAACGGCTTGGGCCCGTACTTCGGCAGGAGTTGGGAAGCGAGCCCCGCGCCCACCGCGATCACCGCACTCACCGGAAGGAAGGCGAGGCCGGCCTGGAGCGGGCTGAAGTCCAGCACGTCCTGCACGAAGAGCGTGAGGAAGAAGAACATGCCGAAGATCGCGGCGGCCAGGCTCAGCATGATGCCGTACGTGCCGGCTCGGTTGCGGTCGGCGAACATGTGCAGGGGCGTGATCGGCTGTCTGGAGCGCTGCTCGACCAGGACGAACAGGATCAGGAAGACCACGGCCGCCCCGAACGAGCCGAGGGTGAGCGGGTCCCGCCAGCCGTCCTGCGCGGCCCGGATGAACCCGTACACCAGCAGCACCATGCCGACGGTGGAGGTCAGCGCGCCCGCTATGTCGAAGTGCCCGGCGTGGCGCTCGGACTCCCGGATGTAGCGCGGGGTGGCGAGCACGATGAGCAGCCCGATGGGCACGTTGACGAAGAGGACCCAGCGCCAGTTGAGCCACTCGACGAGCATCCCGCCGGCCAGCAGCCCGATCGCTCCGCCGCCCGCGGAGACCGCTGCGAAGACTCCGAACGCCCGGTTGCGTTCGGGTCCTTCGCGGAACGTCGTACTGATCAGGGCGAGAGAGGTCGGGGACGCGATGGCGCCGCCGACTCCCTGGAGGGCGCGGGCGGCGAGGAGTTCCCAGGAGTTCTGGGACAGTCCGCCGAGCAGCGAGGCGAGGACGAACAGCAGGACACCGAAGATGAACACCCGTCGTCTGCCGAGGATGTCGCCCATCCTGCCGCCGAGCAGCAGCAGTCCGCCGAAGGTGAGCGTGTAGGCGTTCACCACCCAGGACAGGCTGGTCGTGGAGAAGTCGAGCGAGCGCTGGATGTGCGGCAGGGCGATGTTCACGATGGTGATGTCGAGCACCACCATCAGCTGACAGGAGGCGATGACCAGCAGCGCCATACCGCTGCCGCGGCCATCACTCCGCTCCGTCTCCTGCGGGGTGAGCCGCGCTTCGGGGGTCGGCTCCGGGTTGCTCATCGCATCGCGCCGTGGGCGGGTGTTCGGTGGTCGTCTCCCGCCACCATTCGACGGTACGCCGGTGCCGGACGGGCCTCCAGTCGATCACGGGGCGGACGGCTCGGGCCGGTCAGCGGCCCCCGCGGATCAGCCCCGTGAGGTAGCGCCACAGCGACGAGCGCTGCCGGGCGGACCGGTCCGGCAGCACCGGCTCGGCGGCGTCCGGCTCCGGCACCGCCGGCAGGGCCGGGGTGGGTCCGGGCGCCGCGAGCCGCTCGGTCCCGGGCGCGAGTTCGTACCGTACGGGCAGGGAGCGCAGACCGCGCATGAACGGCGAGGAGCGCCACGGCAGTTGGTCGGCGGGAAGCGCGAGTTCCAGATGGGAGAACCGCTCGAAGAGCCGGCCCACGCCGACGGCGGCGACCGTCGAGGCGAGCTCCCTGGCCGGGCACTGGCGAGGGCCCGCGCCCCACGACAGGTGCGCCCGGGTGCTGATCGTGCTGCTCGGCGCGACATGGTCGGCGAACAGCGGGTCGGCGTGCGCGGCGGCGGAGGACACCCACACCGGATCGCCCGCGCGGATCGTGTGGTTGCCGAGCGGGGTGTCCGCGGCGGCGAAGCGCGGGACGAAGTTCACCAGCGGCGGCTTGCGCATGACCACCCGGTTCATCGTCTCCCGGATCATCCCGGCCGACAGGCTCGCCCGGACGCCGCCGCCGTCGCCGGAGATGACCTCGACGACGGTGTTGGACATGAGGATGCCGACGTGGTCGGAGACCATCCCGAGCAGCATGAACAGCTCACGGGCCAGCTCCTCGAGCGCGAGCCCGGGGTGCGCGGCCAGCAGGTGGGAGGGGAAGTCGTCGCCCGGTCTCTCCAGCTTCACGGCCGCCAGTTCGGCGAGTGTCGCCAGCAGCCGGTCCAGGGCGGGCTCGGCGTCGGGTCCCGCGTCCAGGACCCGCCACATGTCCATCAGTGCGTCATCACCCTGCGATCCGGGGAAGCCCAGCAGATGGCTGGCGACCATCAGGGGCAGCGGCCGGGAGAACTGCGCGGACAGGTCCGCGACACCCGTGCCGCCGCCCTGCCCTACGAGGGTGATCAGTTCGTCGGCGTAGGCGGTCACGGCCGCCTTGAGCCGCTTGGCCTGCGGGCGGCCGGGATCCTGGAAGGGCTTGAGCGCCGCGTCCCACGCCGTGCGCAGCGAGGGATATCCGGGGCCGCCCTGGATCAGTACGTGGTTGACCTCGAGGGACGGTCCGAGCGGCCAGTCGGCGGGCACTTCGCCGTCGGTGCGGGCCCGCCAGTTCTCCAGGCCCTTCGGCCAGCCCTGGTCGTCCTGGAGCACCTGGAGGGCCTCGCGGTAGCCGAGGACGAGCCATGCGGGGACGCCCAGCAGGTCGACGGGTGCGACGGGGCCGTGCTGTTGCCTGAGCCGCTCGTACACGAGGGAGGGGCGGGTCTCGTAGTCGCGGGTCAGCAGTGGTTCGCGGGTCAACTCCTCCAGGCGTGTGCCGTCGACGCCCACGGATGCGCCCTCGCCCCACTGCGATTCCATCGCCCTGCCGCCCTCCGACACTCCCCGCACCGGCGTACTACCAGTGAGTAGCCGAACATCCGTGGGGACCCTACCCCAGGCGGCCTGCCGGGTGAACGACGGGGCGAGGGGGCGTCAGCCGGTGGCCGGCGGGATGTTCTGGTTGGCGTGGAAGAAGTTGTCCGGGTCGTAGGTGTGCTTGGCCGCGGCGAGCCGGTCGTAGTGGCCACGGTACGTCGCGCGGACCCGGTCGGTGCTCTCTCCCTCGCCGATGAAGTTGATGTAGGAGCCGCCCATGGAGTGCGGATGCAGATCGGTCCAGTAGTCGACGCTCCACTGCTTTATCGCCTCGGCGTTGGCGGGATCCGGGTCGACGCCGGCGATCACCGCGGACCACACGGCGTCCCGGTAGGCCCAGGCCGTGTCGTCGCCGCCGACCTGGTGGGCCGCGGCGTCCACGGGATACAGGTGCATCAGGGACAGCTCGGAGGGGAGGTTCTCGCCGTACTTGTGGTGGACGTCGATCGAGGCGTCGGAGATCGCGTCGAAGAAGTCGCCGCGCCAGTACCACTGGTAGCCCTTCGGGATCAGCTCGTCGAACATGCCCTGGAGGGCGGGGTAGGGCATCGGCGTGGTGAAGTGGAAGGCGGACGGCGCCGGTTCGTTCACCGGGGCGAGCGCCTGCTCCAGACTGTCGCCCGCCAGGTCGCCGGTGTAGCACCAGACGACGCCGCACATCTTCTGCCCGTGGATCGGCTCGGGGAACGGCGGTCCGGGCGGGATCGTGAACAGGGTGAAGAAGCCGTTGAGGTCCTGCGGCGTGGCGGGCAGGAACTCCCGGTACCAGCGCAGCACTTCGGGCGTGCGATCGACCGGCCACACCGTGACCGCGACTCCGACGGTGTCGACCGGGTGCAGCCGGAAGGTGAACGACGTGACGACGCCGAAGTTCCCGCCGCCACCCCGCAGCGCCCAGAACAGGTCGGGGTGCTCGTCCTCGGACGCGGTGACGAAGGTTCCGTCGGCGAGGACGACGTCGGCGCAGAGCAGGCTGTCGATGGTCAGGCCGTACCTGCGGGTCAGATGGCCGTGGCCGCCGCCGAGGGTGAGGCCCCCCACGCCCGTCATCGAGATGATGCCGGTGGGCACGGCCAGGCCGAACGTGTGGGCCGCGTGGTCGAGGTCGCCGAGCTGGGCGCCGCCGGCGACCTGTGCGGTCATGGCGGCGGGGTCCACGCGCACGCCGCGCATGGTCGACAGGTCGAGGACGAGCGCGTCGTCGATCATGCACAGACCGGGTCCGCTGTGGCCGCCGCCGCGCACCGCGAGCTCGACCCCGGTTTCCCTGGCGGCGGAGATCACGGTCCGCACGTCCGCGACGTCCACGCACTGCGCGATGGCCGCGGGACGCCGGTCGATCATGGCGTTGTAGAGTGCGCGGGCCTCGTCGTAGCCGGGGTCGTGCGCGGTGATCACGGGTCCCCGCAGCCCCTCGCGCAGACCTTCCAGTGCTGTTCCGTTGATGCCGCCCATGGCCGGCTCCCTGTGTCAGGACGCTGAGCCGCGGACGGATGACGGCGCCTGACGTCCGGGCGGGCTGCGGGGGCGTGGTGCGCGGATCCGTTCGCACCTCGTGTCGATGTATCGATGTTCCGATGTACCGATGTGTCGATACGTGGCAGAGCGGAATCACCCCGCCGAGTCCCAGTCTTCACCCCTCGGTGGCCGGGCGCACGTCGGGCGTCAGACCAACTCCTCGGCGGACTTCGCCCCCTGTTCGCGCAGCCATGTCACGAGTGCGTGGTGGCCCTCGCGGTGGGCGGCGTCCAGGGCGGTCAGCCGGTCGTGGCCGATCCAGTTGACGTCACCGCCCCGTCGCAGCAGGTAGTCGGCGATGTGCTGCTGCCCGCCGTGGCAGGCGCACCACAGCGCGGCGGTGACGTCCTCGGCGCCGGGCCGGTCGGTGTCGGAGGCGAAGCGGGCGGCGACGCGGTCGGCTTCGCCGAGGGCAGCGGCCTGCCACAGGGTGGTGCGGGCGCCGCGCTCCAGCAGGCGCCGCGCGCAGTTCCACTGCCCGAAGGCCACCGCGTCCGCCATCGGCGTGCCGTCGCCGATGACGCCGCCGTCGGCCTCGATGTCGGCGCCCAGGTCGAGCAGGGCGTCCAGGACGGGCACGTCGTCGCAGCTGGCGGCCCAGTGCAGCGGGGTCTCGCGGTGCGCCCCGGTGAAGCGGGCGTTCACGTCCGCGCCGGCGGCGACCAGCGCGCCGACCGTCCGGGGCCCGTGGGGCAGGTGACCGGGCCAGTCCGTGACGATGTGCAGCAGGGTCCGAGCCGTGCGTGTGTTGCCCACCCGCGCCGTGGCCAGTCCCGGCTGCGCGGTGAGCAGGTCCGTGAGCGCCGGCGCGTTGCCGGTCCTGATCGCCTCCACGACGGCACGGGCCAGTGGAGCGGTCGTGTCGAGCAGCATCGGGCCACCTCCCAGGTTCCCCACCTGGATAACACGGGGCACTGACACCGCCCCCCTCCCCCGCCCTCCCCCATGGGCCGCGCGCCCCTGTCTGTTACGCTCCCGAAGCCTTCCGCGGGGGAAGTCCGGTGAGAATCCGGCGCTGACCCGCAACGGTGTGTGCGTGAACCCTCCTGGTTGACGCGTGAGCCCGATCGCCCGTGGTTGGTGCGACCCGTTGACTGCTCGCCGCGGACTGCGAGAGGGGACCGCACGACCGGCACGGTCGTCCGGGCTGTCTCCTGCTCGATGTTCAGGCGGCCCCAGGCGAAGGACCGCCCGCCCGTGCACCGAAGTCCGCCACGGATATCCACACCGGGATCCGGTACGGCCCATCTCGCCGTCGCACCCCTCGTCCTCGGGCTGACGCTGCTGCTGCTCGTGTCGCTGGTGTGCGGTGTGGGGCTCGGGGCCGCCGGGATCGGCTGGGCGGACGTCCTCCGACTGCTCGGGGCCGGGCTGACCGGCGGGACCGTCGCCGCCGGAGACGCCGCCGCGTACACCATCGTCTGGGAGATCCGGCTGCCGCGTGTCGTGCTCGGCGCGGTCGTCGGGGCCGGGCTCGCGGCCGTCGGTGTCGCGGTGCAGGCGATGGTGCGCAACGCCCTCGCCGATCCGTTCGTGCTGGGCATCTCCTCGGGTGCCGCGGTCGGCGCCAACGCCGTGATCCTGCTGGGCGTGTTCGCGGGGCTGGGCGTCTGGGCGCTGTCCCTGTCCGCCTTCGCGTCGGCACTCGCGGCGACGGCGCTGGTGTACGCGATGGCCCGGTCGCCGCACGGGCTCACCCCGCTGCGGCTGATCCTGACCGGGACGGCGCTGGCGTACGGCTTCGAGGCCGTCACCACCGTCATGGTGTTCGGCGCGGCCCGCGGTGAGGCGGCCCGGTCGGCGATCATGTGGCTGCTCGGGAGCCTGGGCGGCGCGACCTGGGCGCAGGTGCCGCTCGCGGCGGTGACCGTGGCGGCCGGATGGGCGTGGCTGCGGCTGCGGGCCGAGTCGCTCAACGCCCTCGCCATGGGGGACGAGACCTCCGCCGCGCTCGGCGTCCAACCCGCCCGGCTGCGCAGGGAGTTGTTCCTCGTCACCGCCGCCGTGACCGGAACCGTGGTGGCGGTCAGCGGGGCCATCGGGTTCGTCGGGCTGATGGTGCCGCACGTCGTCCGGATGCTGGTGGGCGCCGATCACCGGCGGGTGCTGGCCGTGGCGCCGCTCGCGGGGGCCGTGCTGCTGGTGTGGGCGGACCTGCTGTCCCGGCTCCTCCTCGCGCCCGCCGAACTGCCCGTCGGCGTGATCACGGCCGTCGTCGGGGTGCCCGCGTTCGTGCTGCTGATGCGGCGCGGCGGCTATGCGTTCGGAGGCCGGTGACCATGCGGCTCGACATCGAGGGCGTCACGGTCGAGGCGGCCGGGGCCCGACTGGTCGACGACATCCGACTCGCCGTGGACAGCGGGGCGTTCGTCGGGCTCGTCGGCCCGAACGGCAGCGGCAAATCGACACTGCTGCGCTGTGTGTACCGCGCGCTGCGTCCGGCAGCGGGCGTGGTGCGGCTCGACGGGGACGACGTGCACGCCATGGCGCCCCGGGAAACGGCCCGGGTGCTGGCCGCGCTGCCGCAGGAGTCATCGGCCGAGTTCGACTTCACCGTCGCCGAGGTCGTGGCCATGGGGCGGCTGCCGCATCCGGGCCGTACGGCCGCCTCCGACCGGGAGATCTGCGCCGCCGCCATGGAGCGCACCGGCGTCGACCACCTGGCCGGGCGCGGGTTCCTCGCCCTGTCCGGCGGCGAGAAGCAGCGCGTGCTCATCGCGCGGGCGCTCGCGCAGCGGCCGAAGGTGCTCGTCCTGGACGAGCCCACCAACCACCTCGACATCGCGCATCAGTTGGACGTGCTGTCCCTGGTGCGCTCCAGCGGCCTGACCGTGCTGGCCGCGCTGCACGACCTCAACCTCGCCGCCGCGCACTGCGACGTGCTGTACGTCGTCGCAGGCGGCCGGATCGTCGCGTCGGGACCGCCGCACGACGTCCTGCGACCCGACCTGCTCGCCGATGTCTTCGGGGTCCGTGCCCATCCGGTACGGCATCCGGCGACCGGCGCGGTCCAGCTCCTGTTCGACCTCCTCCCCCAAGGACCCACATGCGCAAGCTCCTAGCCACCGCCCTCTGCCTCGCCGCGACGGTCACCGCGACCGGATGCGGAGCCACGGTCGAGAAGCCGGCGGACGCCGAGTCATCGGCGGTCTCCCTCACCAACTGCGGCCGGAAGGTGACGTACGACAAGGTCCCCGAGCGAGTGGTCACCAACGACGTCGGCATCACCGAGCTGATGTTCGCGCTCGGTCTCGAGGACCGCATGGCCGGCTTCGCGATGCCCGACGACAAGGGCGATCTGGCGGGCGTGCCGTGGAAGGGCGGCTACGAGAAGGTGAAGTGGCTGTCGAAGGACCAGCTCACCAAGGAGAACGTCCTCGACGCCCGCGCCGATCTCGTCTTCGCCGGCTGGAACTACGGCTTCCGGGAGGAGGGCGGCTTCACGCCCGAGGCGCTGAAGAAGCTCGGCATCCCCTCGTACATCCTCACCGAGTCCTGCCGCAACGGCCGTACGGACAGCTCGCGCGGCATCATGCCGCCGCTGGACGCCCTGTACGCCGACCTCACCAACCTCGGGAAGCTGTTCGGCGTCGAGGAGCGGGCGGCCGCGCTGATCGCCGACTTCAAGAGGCAGGTCGCCCAGGTGCGGGCGAAGGCGCCGACGGGAGCGGGGCGGCCGAAGGTGTTCCTGTACGACAGCGGGCAGGACCAGCCCTTCACCTCGGGCCGCTTCGCCGCCCCGGAGCAGATCATCAGCGAGGCCGGCGGCACGAACGTCATGCACGACGTCGCGGACTCGTGGACCACGGTGGGCTGGGAGACGGTCGTGGAGCGGGACCCGGACGTCATCGTGATCTGCGACTACGGCGAGGTGAGCGCCGAGCAGAAGCGGAAGTTCCTGCTCTCCTACGGGCCGCTGCGGAACGTCTCCGCAGTCAAGCACAAGCGGATCTTCGTCCTGGACTACGTCGACCTGGTGGAGAGCCCCCGCAATCCGTCGGCCATCGCCCGGCTCGGCACCTATCTGCGGACGGTTGCCGGGCGGCGCTGAGCCGTCACAGCCGCTCGAAATGGCTGGGTCTGCCGTCGCGGTGGACCAGCCGGCCGAGGCGTCGCGCCCTGGCGTGGGGCATGAGGGTCCAGCCGCCGTCGGCCTCGCGCAGGGCGACGGAGTGCCAGGGCGTCGTCCACACGTCGGGCGCGTCGAGCAGCCGGATCCCGAACTTCGCGGCGCCCACCGGCTGCGGATGGATCGACAGCCGTACGGCCCGCGGATGGTGATCGGCGATGAGCCGGCCCCACGCCCGGCTGCGCTGGATGACGCCGTACGCCCGCTTGCGGCACTCGCGTTGCAGGGCGGAGCGGCTGCCGGTGAACCCGGTGGTGTCCTCGACCAGGAAGCGGGTGATGCCGCGGTACAGGGCGAGGGTCTGCGCGTCGCTGCGGACCTCGGCGCGCAGGGCGTCCGGGGTGGGGGCGTACCGGTCGTGGACGTGGGCGCGTTTGGCCTCGTGCGGGAGGTCGCCGAGGACGTCGCGCAGGTCGAAGACGGAGAGGCGGCGCAGGTCCGACTCCCTGATCAGGGCGCGCAGTTCGTCCGCGTAGGCGTCGATGTGCTCGTCGGGGACGCGGATCAGATCGCCGAAGACATGGCCGTCGGAGCAGATGACGACCCGCGCTCCGGGTGGATGGATCGCCTCGATCCGGGCGCACAGGGTGTCGAGGAAGGCGAGGGAGAGACGTTCACCCGTGTCCGGGAGGTGGCCCAGGGTCTTGGCCGGGTTGGGCGACTTGCAGGGGAAGCCGGGCAGGGTGAGGACGACGGGGGCTCCCTGGCGTACGAAGTCGGTGATGCGGCGCAGTTGGTAGGGGAACGCCTCGGCCGTCGGGTGGGTCGGGTCCGTCGTGCGGTGGTGGGCGAGGAGCAGGTCCAGGATCCTCGCGCCGGTGGTTCGGGGGAGGGTGTCCGGTGCGGTTGTCAGCGGCATGTGGTTCCTCCACGGGGTGCGGGCAGGGCGGGATGGCGCCTCGGCGGGCCCGGGCGCGGTCGGGTCGGCGGGGTGAGGCCGGCGGGGTGGTGCCGGTCTCACAGCCGTCGGTCGTAGTGGACGGGCAGGTGGTGCGTGCCGCGGCCGAGGACCGCTGGGATCCACTGGATGTCCTCGTCCCTGATGGCGAGGTGGAGACCGGGCAGGCGGGTCAGCAACGTGCCCAGGGCGATACGGAGTTCGGCGCGGGCGAGGGCGGCGCCGGGGCAGAAGTGGATGCCGTGGCCGAAGGCGAGGTGGGGGTTGGGGCTGCGGTCGAGGTCGAGGGTGTCGGGGTCGGGGAAGCGGCGCGGGTCGCGGTTGGCCGCGCACAGGGAGACGATCACGGAGTCCCCGGCCGGGACCTCGGTGCCGTACAGGTCGCTGTCCTGGTCGAAGAAGCGCCAGGTGGTGAGCTCGAAGGCGCTGTCGTGGCGCAGGAGTTCCTCGACCGCGCGGGGCATCAGGGCGGGGTCGTCGCGCAGCCGGGCGAGCTGGTCGGGGTGGCGGAGCAGGGCGATCAGAGCCGTCGTGATCTGGTTGGTGACCGGCTCCTGGCCCGCGACCAGCAGCTGGAAGATCATCGAGTCGAGCTCTTCCCGGGACAGTGCGCCCTGGTCGCGGGCCGCGACGAGGCGGCCGAGCAGATCGTCGTCGCCGTGCTCCCGCTTGTGGGCGACGACCTCGGCGATATAGCTCTCCAGGCCGTGCAGCCGGGCTTCGTACCGAGGCCGCCCCGGGTCCGTCGGCCCGACCGGCTGGACGACCTTGCCCCAGTCGCGGTCGAAGCGCGACGCCAACTCGCCCGGCAGGCCGATGACTTCGGCGAGGACCTGGAAGGGGAAGTGGGCGGCGAAGCCGGCGACGAGGTCGGCGGGCCCGCGCTCCGGGAGGGCGTCGACGAGTGTGTCGGCCAGCTCCTGGAAGCGGGGAGTCAGCGCCTCGACGCGACGCGGCGTGAACGCATCCGTGACGAAGCGCCGCATGTGCGTGTGCTTCGGCGGGTCCTGGTGCAGGAGGTGGACCTGGAGCCGGGAGTGCTGCGGCTCGGGCATGATCGAGGCGCGCTCGCGCCAGCGGTCGTTGCCGCGGTCGTGGTCCTTGCCGAGCCGGTCGTCGTTGAGCGCGGCGTGGGCGGCGTCGTATCCGGTGACGAGCCAGGCCCGGACCCCGCTGGGGAAGAGGACCCGGTGGACCGGACCGGCGTCGCGCATCCGCTCGTACAGCGGATAGGGGTCGGCCTTGTACGGGCAGCCCATCAGCGGCACCGGGTCGGTGAGCGGCTGCGGCTCCTGGGTGGTCATGGGTGGTGGCACTCCTCAGAGGGCGAGTTCGGGCCGGTGGTGGTCCAGCCAGAGGGCGAGGTCGACGACGCGTTCCAGGCGGAGGCGGTGGCCCCACTGAAGGTGTTCGGGCGGGGTGTCGAGGCAGGGCTTGACGCGCGCCTCGTCGGCCAGGGCCCGGACCTGTTCGACGCACAGGGCGTCCCTGGCCAGGTCCTGAAGTCCGCGGTTGTAGTCGGGGTGGTGGGTGGCCGGGTAGTGGTTCTTGGGGCGGTGCAGGACCGAGTCGGGCGCCAGCCCGGCCCCGGCGCCACGCAGCAGGCTCTTCTCCCTCCCGTCGAAGCTCTTCAGCGCCCAGGGCACGTCGAAGGCGTACTGGACGAGCCGGTGGTCGCAGTACGGGACGCGTACCTCCAGCCCCCGGGCCATGCTCAACCGGTCCTTGCGGTGCAGGAGTTGGCGCAGCCAGCGGGTCAGGGACAGGTGCTGCATCTCGCGCTGCCGGTGTTCGGCGGGGCTCTCGCCGTCTCGGTGGGGCACGGCGGCAAGGGCGGTGCGGTAGGTGTCGTCGCGGAACTCGCCGATGCGCAGGTCGAGTTCGGGGTTGAGCGGCATGGCGGCCTCGTCGCCGGTGACCAGCAGCCAGGGGAAAGTGTCGGCGGCCAGCGCCTCGGGGTTGTGGAACCAGGGGTAGCCGCCGAAGACCTCGTCGGCGGCCTCGCCGGACAGGGCGACGGTGGAGTGCCGCCGTATCTCCCCGAACAGCAGGTACAGGGAGGTGTCCATGTCGCCCACGCCGATCGGCGAGTCACGGGCCACGACGACGGCCCTGCGGTGCTCGGGGTCGAGCAGGGCGCGCGGATCCAGTACGACCGTGCTGTGGTCGGTGCCGATGAACGCGCCCGCCTCGATGGCGTACGGGGTGTCGTGGCCGGTGCGCAGGACGTCGCCGGTGAATCGCTCGGCCTGGTCGCTGTAGTCGACGGCGTAGGAGCGGATCCGGGCCTCCGGGCCTTCGCGCAGGCGGAGTTCGTCGGCGAGCAGGGCGGTCAGGACGGTGGAGTCGATGCCGCCGGACAGCAGGCTGCACAGCGGGACGTCGGCCTCCAGCTGACCGCGGGCGGCCGACGAGAGCAGGTCGCCGATCCGCTCGACGGTGGCGTCCCGGTCGTCGTCGTGCGTGCCCGCCTCCAGTCGCCAGTAGCGGCGTTCGTGGATGCCGTCGCGGTCCAGGACGAGCAGACCGCCCGGCTCCACCTCCCGGACGCCGGACCACACGGTCGGCCCGGTGTTGAACAGCAGGCTGTACGCCTCCCGGAGCCCGTCCGCGTCGACCCGGGGCCGTATCTCGGGGTGTCGGAAGAGGGCCTTCGGCTCGGAGGCGAAGGCCAGGCCGCCGTCGACGGCCGCCCAGAACAGCGGTTTGACGCCGAGCCGGTCACGGACGAGAAGCAGCCGCTGGGCGCGCTCGTCCCAGACGGCGAAGGCGAACATGCCGTCCAGGTGGTCGGCGAGCCCGTCGCCCCACTCCTCGTAGGCACGCAGCACGACCTCGGTGTCGCTGCGGGTGCTGAACCGGTGCCCACGGCCACGCAGTTCCGCCCGCAGGGCATGGTGGTTGTAGACCTCGCCGCTGTAGCTGAGGACTGCCGTCGGCGTGTGCGGCCGGTCGGTCATCGGCTGTGTCCCGCCTTCGAGGTCGATCACGGCCAGCCGGCGGTGGCCGATCGCGGCCCGCTCCCCCAGCCACACGCCTGAGGCGTCGGGGCCGCGCGGGGAGAGCTCGGCGGTCATGGCCTCGATGACGGGGGCCCGGTCGCGGGCGTCGTGGTGGAAGGACACCCAGCCGGTGATTCCGCACATGGGAACTCCTGGATCAGGTCGGGACGGAGTCGGTGGTCCGCTCGGACACGGCCGCGCCCGGCCGGCCGGGCAGCGCGAGCAGAGGTACGGCGAGACAGGCGGCCGCGGCCGCGAGGATCAGTCCGGCCCGCGCACCGGCGCCGGACCAGGTCAGGGTCCAGGCCGCGGTGGCGAGGGCGGGGCCGAGCGTGAAGCCGAGGCTGCGCGCGACCTGCACCGTCGAGCCGACGGTGGCGGTGCGCTCCGGTGGGGCCGCGGCCATGACGAGGGCCTGCGTCGGGCCGCCGTTCAGCCCCATGCCGAGACCGGCCAGCGCGAGCCGCCAGGCCACGTCGGGCGGGGACCAGCCGTCGCCGAGCGGGATCAGCAGCAGGAGTCCGACGGCGGTGAGGGCGGCACCGGTGACCGCGAGGGGCCGGAGCCCGTACCGGTCCGCGAGCCGGCCGCCGAGCGGTCCGGCCAGCCCCATGCCGAGCGGGAAGGCGAGCACGGTCAGCCCGGTCGCGGTGGCGCTGACCCCCTCGTCCCGCTGGAGGTGCAGGGCGACGACGTAGTGCATGGCGGCGAAGGCGGCCGCCAGCGCGAAGACCGCACCGTGCGCCCGGAACAACCCCGCCGCCCGCAGGACGCCGGTCACCGGACGGCCACCGGGCCCGCGCAGCCACCACCACAGCGGCACCGGCGCGGCGAGCGCGAGCAGAGCCCACGGCGGACGGCCGGCTCCCAGCGTCAGGGCGAGCAGCAGCACGGCCAGTCCGCCGCCCACGAGCAGCGTGTCGGACAGGAACCGCCGGTCCGGCGCACGCAACGGGCCGTCGTCGGGCATCGCCTTCCGGGCCAGGACAAGAGCCAGCAGACAGAAGGGGAGCTTGACCAGGAAGACCCAGCGCCAGCCCAGGTGGTCCAGGAGCAGCCCGCCCACCGCCGGTCCTGTCATGGCGCCGAGCGGGCCGAGTGTCGCGGGCACGCTCATCGCCCGGCCGCGTGCCTCGGGCGGTACGGCACGGATCACCAGCACCGGCATCAGCACGAACAGCACCGCCGCGCACACGCCCTGCCCGATCCGGGCCGCCGTCAGCCAGGCCGCCCAGGGCGCCAGGGCGGCAAGCGCTCCGCAGGTCGCGAAGCCGGTGGTCGCCGCCAGCAGCGCGGGGCGCGTGCCGGCGCCGTCCAGCCAGCGGCCGACCGGCAACAGCAGTGCGACGACCGGGAGTTGGTAGCCCAGCGCCGCCCATTGCGCCGTCGCGGCCGAGACGTGCAGTCCCGTGGAGATGTCGGCCAGCGCCACATTGACGATGTTCATGTCGAGCATGGCCACGAACGACAGCGCGCCCGCGACGGCCACGAGAACCCACCGGTTCGTCACCCTCGCGCCCCCTCCCTCTCCTGGCCGGCTGCCGTGCGGCAGCCTCACTTCCAGAGGTCGGAGGCGCTGCGGGCTCAGTTCCCGGACATGGCCGTAAATATGAAGAATGCGGGGTTCCGTCCCCACGACCGTGCGGGGGCCGTCCGCGCACTACGGCATCAGGGCGCGCCGATACCGTCGAGCTTGCCGGACCTGGCCTCCGCGACCAGCGTGAAAGGGCCCTCAATGCCCTTGATGACGCTCATGGTTCGCTGCCTTTCGCGATCGTGGGCGCTCACGGGTGCGACCGCCCGGGACCGGCTCCCGGGACACCGCTCGGGCCGAGACGGGGACCGCCTCGTCGTCCGGGCCGGCCGCGGGGGACCGGTGATCGAAGGCGATCAGCGGGTCGCCGGTCAGCGGATGGTCCACGACGGTCGCCCGTACGCCGAACACCTCGGCCAGCAGGGCGGGCCGCAGCACCTCGCGGGGCGGACCGGAGGCGACCACCTGGCCGTCGTGCAGGACGTGCAGCCGGTCGCAGACGGAGGCGGCGGCGTTGAGGTCGTGCAGCGACACCAGGGTCGTCCGGCGGTCCGCCCGGAGCAGGGCGAGCAGTTCGACCTGGTGGCGGATGTCGAGGTGGTTGGTGGGCTCGTCCAGGACGAGAACGTCCGGCTGCTGGGCGAAGGCTCGGGCCAGCAGGACGCGTTGACGCTCCCCGCCGGACAGTTCCGTGAACCGGCGCCCGGTGTGCCGCTCCATGCCTACGTCGGCGAGGGCACGGGCGACGACGTCCCGGTCGGTGGTGTCCTCCCCGGCGAAGGCCCGCTTGTAGGGCGTACGGCCCATGGCGACGACCTCGCGGACGGTCAACTCGAAGTCGCCGCCCCGCTCCTGCGGAAGCGCCGCGACATGGCGGGCCGCCTCGGCGGGGCTCAGCCGGCGCAGGTCGGTGCCGGACAGCAGGACCCGTCCGGCGACCGGCTTCAGATGCCGGTACACGGTACGCAGAAGGGTGGACTTGCCGCTGCCGTTCGGGCCGACGAGGCCGGTGATCTCCCCCTCGGTCGCGATCAGTTGGGCGCCCGCGACGACCGTACGGCCCGCGTACGCGACGTGCAGGTCCTGGATGTCGATCCTCACGTCGTGCTCCCCGAGATCCTCAACTGCCGCTCCCCAGCCGTCGGTCCAGCAGATACAGCAGCGCCGGTGCCCCGATGAGGGACGTGACCACGCCGACCGGCAGCTCCTGGGTGTCCATGGCGGTGCGGCACACGATGTCGACGACGACCAGGAGCAGCGCGCCGAACAGTGCCGAGACCGGCAGCAGCCGCCGGTGGTCACCGCCGACGATCAGGCGGCAGGCGTGCGGCACCATGAGCGCGACGAAGGCGATGGCGCCGGAGACGGCGACGAGTACGCCGGTCAGCAGGCTGGTGAGGGTGAACAGTTCCCGGCGCAGCCGGGTGGCGTCGACGCCGAGTCCGGCCGCGGTCTCGTCGCCCATGATGAGGGCGTTGAGGCCGCGGGCGCGTGCCTGGAGCCAGACCAGTGTGACGGGCACGGCGACGGCGGGCGCGGCGAGCAGCGGCCAACTCGCGCCGCTCAGGCTGCCCATGAGCCAGAACAGCACGCTGTGGGTCTGCTGCTCGTCGCCCGCCTGGAGCACCAGATAGCTGGTGAACCCGGACAGGAACTGCCCGATCGCCACGCCCGCCAGCACCAGCCGCAGCGGCGCGAATCCGCCCCGGCGCCGCGCCACCGCCCACACCAGCGCGAACGTGCCGAGGGCTCCGGCGAACGCCGCGCCCGACAGTCCGAGCCCGAACGTGCCGCCCACGCCGAGGCCGAGCACGATCGCGGCGACGGCGCCGAGGGAGGCCCCGTTGGAGATGCCCAGGAAATACGGGTCGGCCAGCGGGTTGCGTACAAGGGCCTGCATCGCGGTACCGACGAGACCGAGCCCCGCGCCGACGAGAGCCGCCAACAGGGCGCGGGGCACCCGGAGTTGCCAGACGATGAGGTCGTCGGTGCCGGGGCGCGGTGCCTCGCCGGACAGGCGCTGCCCGACGACGCTCCACACCTCACCGGCCGGGATGGACGTCGAGCCCCAGGACACGGCCGCGGTGAGGGCGGCGAGCAGGGCCAGGGCGAGGCCGAGTGCCAGCGGCACGGCGGGCACGGAGCGTGTCCGGGGGCTCTCCCGCGTATCCGCCGCGTCCTTTCGGCGCACCAGGGTGTCGAGCACGGTCAGCCGACCTTGCCGGGGTACAGCGTCTTCGCGATCTCCTCGACGGTGTCGGCGTTGGCGACCCCGGCGATGGTGGTCCGCTCGGAGCCGATGCGCAGGAAGCGGCCCTCCTCGACGGCCTTCAGGCCCTTGGTCGCCGAGTTCGTCTCCAGCCACTTGCGGGCCTCGTCGTAGGCCTTGTCGTTCGCTGCCTCGCTGCCCCGGTCGCGCACCCCGAGCTGGATCCAGTCCGGGTTCTTCGCGATCACGTCCTCCCAGCCGACCTGCTTGTAGTCACCGTCGCAGTCGGCGAAGACGTTGCGGGCCCCGGCCAGCGTGATGACGGCGTTGGCGACCTGGCGGTTGCAGACGGCCATGGGCTGCTTGGTGCCGGCGTCGTAGTCGAAGAAGAAGTACGTGGGCCGCTTCCGCTCGGGCGTGGCGGCGACGGCCTCGCGGACGGCGTCCACCTTCTTCTTCATGCCGGAGACGAGTTCCCCGGCCCTGGCGCTGGTGCCGGTGACCGCGCCGAGGGAGGTGATGTCGTCCTCGACGGCGGACAGGTCGGTGACCGGGCTCTTGCTCATCGCGGCGCACGCGGTGGACTTGAGGAAGATGTGTTTGATGCCGGCGGCCTTGAACTCCGCCTCGGTCGGCGCGTCCCCCATGCCGCCGCCCATGTTCATCGAGGCGAAGGTGTCGATGTACAGATCGGCGCCGGAGCCGAGGAGCTTCTCCTTGGGGATGACGGTGTCGCTGAGCACCTTCACCTGCTGTGCCCGCGCGTCGAGTTCGTCCGGCAGGGTGCCCTTGCCGGGCGGGAAGCCGGTGCCGACGACCTTGTCCCCGGCGCCCAGCCGGAGCAGCAGTTCGAGGCTGGAGGCGTTGCTGGTGACGATGCGCTGCGGGGCCGAGGCGAAGGTGGTCTCCGCGCCCGCGCAGTCGGTGACGGTGACCGGGTGGTCCGCGGAGTCGCCCTTGCCGGCGGCGGGGTTCGCCGCCCCGTCGTTCCCGCCGCCGCAGCCTGTCGCCAGCAGGCCGCCGAGCACCGCGGCCGTCATGGCCCGCCCCACACGAGAACGCATCGAGAACTCCCCTGTATCCACTGGTCGCACGGGCGGAGGTCCGCCGCCCGATCCAGTAGTCGGGGCGAACCCGGTGTCGGTTCCCGGCAAAGGGAACCGACACCGGATTCCGGGTCAGGCCGCCACGGCGGCCGGTTCGGCCAGGGCTGAGACGGCCGGTTCGGCGAGCGGCGCGGCGTCGTCCGCGACCGTGGCCTCGGCCTCGGCCTCCGCCAGCAGCTCGACGAGGGTCGCCCGGGCGCGGGCCACGCGCGAGCGGACCGTGCCGACGGGGCAGTCGCTCATCTCGGCCGCCTCCGCGTACGGCAGGCCCACCATCTGGGTCAGGACGAACGCCTCGCGGCGCTCGTCGGGCAGCGCGTCCAGCAGGTCGAGCAGCGCGATGCCGTCGTCGAAGCCGGGCAGACCGGTCGGCTGGGCGCGTTCGGCGACGAGCGTCCAGTCGTCGGTGTCGCACAGCCGGGGCCGGGCGGCCGCGTACCGGTGGCTGTCGATCACCGCGCGCCGCGCGATGGACAGCAGCCAGGCCCGTGCCGAGGAACGGCCCTCGAACCGGTGCAGGCTGCCGAGCGCCCGCAGGAACGTGTCCTGGGCCAGGTCGTCGGCGGCTTGCGGATCGGCGGACAGATGCGCCACGTAGCGCACGACGTCGCGGTGCAGCGAGCGGACGAAACGGTCGGTCGCGTCCGCGTCGCCGCCGCCTGCGGCCAGCGCCCACGCGGTCGTCGACTCGTCGCGGGAGACCGTCGTGGAGGTGCTGTCCGCCTTCGTGTGCCGCACGCGGGTCGGGCGCGCGGTGGGCAGGGCAGGAGTGATCACCTGGTTCCTTCTCGGTAGTCCGGACTCCGGCGCGGAGGCGGGTACGACGGCGTCACCGCCGGCACCTGGGCACGGCGGCGGGAGACGTACGGGTACACCGCGCCGGACGGGTCCGGGGAAGCAAGGGACACGGCCGTACGGCAGGTACGGCCGAAGGCCCGAGGCCCGGTCGCGTGCCTCGGGGAACCGGCTGTCTCAGCTGACAGCGATCCCCGCAGGCGGACCCCGAGAGGTGATCGTGTGGGCGAGCGGAAGCAGGCGCGGCGCCCGGTCGGAACGACCGCGGCGCGGACGCAGACGGGGGCGGTGCGGTGGTGCGGGCAGAGCGAGCGACAGCCGCAGCGGGGCGGCCAGCCATCCGGCGACGGCCCGCAGGATGCGGAACGCGGCGCGTTCACCGTGGCCGAGCCACAGGCCGCACAGCAGCGCGGCGAGGGTGTGGGCGGCGAACATGCCGAAGGAGGATGTGACACCCATGTCGTGGCCCATGTCCATGTGCTGCATCCCCATGTGCCCCAGGGACATGGAACCGGCGGAACCCATGGACCCGAGGGAACTCATGGCGTCCATGGACAGGGGCTCCATGGAACCCCCGTGCAGGGAGCTCCCGGACATGGAACCCCCGTGCATGGACATGGAACCCATGTCGTGCGCGGTGGCGGTGGCAGTCGAGGACTGTGCGAACTCGAAGGCCGTGTGCAGCCCGCCCTGGGCCGCGACCACGACGGACACGACCAGCGGGAGCCCGCGCTCGCGGCCCGCCAGGCACCAGCCCGCGCCGCCCGTCAGGACGGCACCGGCGGCCAGCGTCCACCAGGGGACGGTTCGGCCCGACATGAGGACGTGGCCGAGGGCGGCGAGCAGCACACAGACGGACGCGAACACCGCGGCCCGTATCGTGCGCACACCCCACCCAGCAGTCATGACGGCCCTCATCCTCGCATCCTGGGCCCACTCGTCACGGGTGGGTACGCACAACACCCCCGTCCCGCACTCAAGCCCAGAAGAGTGATACAGGACACGTCGGTGAGAGGGAACTGGGCACGCACACCGGCCGACAGGTGAAGGTGTGGGGCCGTCTCACCCGCCCTCGCCGGGGCGGACCACCCTGGCCTGCACTTCGATCCGCCCACCGTGCTGGAAGTGCAGTGTGAACGGCACATATGTGCCCGCCACCCACTTCGGATCGGCCCGCAGTGTGACGTCCAGTCCGAACGGGGACATCGCGAGGCTGCCGCCGGCCGGGATGCCGGCCGAGTCCACGGTCTCCGCGGACGCGGCGTTGCCGGCGGCCATCCGGTGACGGCTGAGCGTCGCCTCGCCGCGGACCGCGGACGACGTCACCTTCAGCAGCCGGTCGTCCGAGCCGCCGGAGTTGGAGATCCGGAAGAAGGCGGCGGTGTCCCGGACCTCGCCGTAGGGCAGGAAGACCCGCCCGTCGGTCACTGTGATCCGCGCCGGGCCGCCCGCGTTGCCGGAGCCGACCCAGGTGGTCAGTCCGCCCAGGGCGACACCGCATGCGGCGATCGGGGCAAGGGCGGCGAGCAGGCCGTCGGTGATCCGGCGACGGGTCGGGCGCCAGGCCCGGGGTGCGGCCGGCCGTTCGGCGGTGGACAGGGTCATCGGGTACGTCCTCCGGCGACGACGGGGGTGCGGCCCCGCACTCCGGCTTGCTCACGGCGGCGGCCCGCTGTCGGCTGCCAGGCCCGCAGCCGCAGGCTGTTGCCCACCACGAGCAGGGAGCTCGCCGACATGGCCACGGCGGCGACCATGGGGTTGAGCAGGCCGACCATGGCGAGCGGCACGGTCACGAGGTTGTAGCCGAAGGCCCACAGCAGATTGGCGCGAATCGTGCCCAGGGTGCGCCGGGCGAGCCGGACGGCGTCCCCCAGGGCTTCGATGTCACCGCGCACCAGGGTCACGTCGGCGGCCCCGATCGCCACGTCCGTACCGGTGCCCATGGCGATGCCGAGGTCGGCGCCGGCCAGCGCCGCCGCGTCGTTGACGCCGTCGCCGACAACCGCGACCCGGCGGCCCTCGCCTCGCAGTTCCCGCACCAGGTCGGCCTTGTCCTCGGGCGTCCGGCGCGCGTGCACCTCTTCGATGCCGAGGGTGGAGGCGACGGCGCGGGCCGGTGCCTCGCGGTCGCCGGTGGCGAGCACCGGATGCACCCCGAGGCGACGCAGCCGGTCCACCGCACGGTAGCTGCCGGGCCGTACGACGTCCCCGATCTCGATCAGTGCTTCGGCGGCCCCGTCGACGAGGACGACGACGGGTGTGCGCGCGGCGGCCTCCGCCACCGGCAGGGCCTCCGCCAGCGCCGTGGGCAACTCCTCGTCCGGCGCGAGCACTTCGACCATGCGCCCCTCGACCAGGCCGCGCACGCCCCGGCCGGCCTCGGCGCGGAAGTCCCGCACCTCGGGCAACTCCTCCGCTTCGGACAGAGCCCGGCGGGCGTACGCCACGACGGCACGGCCCAGCGGATGTTCCGAGCCCTGCTCCACCGCACCGGCCAGCCGCAGCACGGCGTCCTTGCCGAGCCCGCCCGGCACGGCCGTGACACGGGCGACGGTCATGTGCCCGGAGGTGAGGGTGCCCGTCTTGTCGAGGACGACGGTGTCGATGTGCTGGAGCCCCTCCAGGGCCTGCGGGCCGCGGATCAGGACGCCGAGCTGCGCGCCGCGTCCGGTGGCCGCCATCAGCGCGGTCGGGGTGGCCAGGCCCAGCGCGCAGGGGCACGCCACGACCAGGACGGCGACGCACGCGGTGATCGCCGCCTGCGGGTCGGCCCCCGCTCCGAGCCAGAACCCGAGCACGGTGACGGCCAGCGCCAGCACCGCGGGCACGAACACCCCGGCGACGGCGTCGGCCACCCGCTGCGCCCGCGCCTTGCCGGCCTGGGCGTCCGTCACCAGGCGGGTGATCCGCGCCAGTTGGGTGTCCGCGCCCACGGCCGTGGCCCGCACCAGCAGCATCCCGCCCGCGTTGACGGCGCCGCCCACCACCGGCGAGCCGGACCCTACCTCGACGGGGTCGCTCTCCCCGGTGACGAGCGACAGGTCGACGGCGGAGTTGCCCTCGGTCACCTCACCGTCCGTCGCGACCCGCTCCCCGGGCCGTACGACGAAGATCTGCCCGACCGTCAACTCCTCGATGGGGACGAGGCGTTCGGTGCCGCCCTCCCGGACCGACACCTCCTTGGCGGCGAGGCGGGCGAGCGACCGCAGCGCCGCCCCGGTTCCGCGGCGGGCCCGAGCCTCCAGGAAGCGGCCGGCCAGCACGAACAGGGGGACGCCGACCGCCGCTTCGAGGTAGACGTGCGCACTGCCTGCATCAGCGGCTCCGCCGGGGGCGTCCGATGCGGAGGGCAGCAGGCTGAACGGCATCCGCATCCCCGGCTCGCCCGCGCCGCCGAGGAACAGGGCGTACGCCGACCAGGAGAAGGCCGCCACCACGCCCAGGGAGACGAGTGTGTCCATCGTCGCCGTCGAGTGGCGCAGGCCGCGCAGGGCCCGCATGTGAAAGGGCCAGGCGCTCCACAGGGCGACCGGGGCGGCCAGTACGAAGCACAGCCACTGCCAGTTGCGGAACTGCCAGGCGGGCACCATCGACAGCACGAGCACCGGCACCGCGAGCAGCGCGGTGACCAGCAGCCGGTCCCGTTCCGACCGGGCGTCGTCGGACGCACGCTCACCCCCCGCTTCCTCCCTGGGACTTGCTCCGTCCGGGCGGTGACGGGGCTTGGGCGGCTCGGGCAGGGCGGCCGTGTAACCGGCCTGCTCTACGGTCGCCACCAGTTCCTCGGGGCGGACGTGCGGGGGATGGCTCACCCGGGCCCGCCCGGTGGCCAGATTGACCGTCGCCGTGACGCCTTCCAGCTTGGCGAGCTTCTTCTCCACCCGCCGCACACAGGCCGCGCAGGTCATCCCGCCGACGGCCAGGTCCGTGGTGGTCATCGGGGGCGCCGGTTCGGTCGCCATCAGCCGCCGCTCCCGTGCCGCATGTCCGTGTCGCCCATGTTCCCCATGTCTCCCATGTCGCCGGTGTCGTCGGGGTTCCGGCCGTCGCCGCTGCCGCTCGTCCCCGGTCCGTGCATACCGGGCGCGACGGGCCCGGAGGCGGCTCCGACGGCGTACGACGCCGTGAAGATCAGGGCGAGCAGCAGCAGAAACCCGCAGAGGGCGGGTGGCGGCGCGAGTGCGCGCAGCACCACGCCCGTCCCGCGAGCGGACTGCTGGGGTTGTTCCATCACCGGCCTCCTGAGGTGCGTACCGCTACAGGAGTCGGGGCCGGGGGACGGGGAGTTCCCGGACCTTGTCCGCCATGTCGATCACCGCGCGCGCCGCCCGCAGGCGTCGCTCTCGCCCCGTGGGCGAGTGTCGCCGTAACGGTGCCGGAGGCAGGAGGCGACGACCACGAAGGGCCACAGCGACTGGAGGGAGGTCACCAGGCGTTCGGCGACGCCGGCGGCGCCGTCGGTGTGCATCTCGACCAGGAACCAGACCGCGCTGACGAGCATCAGCAGGGTCGCCGCGAGCGAGGGCAGGAGCCTGAGCCCCCAGGGTCCGGCGCCCCGGCGGTCGGCGGCCAGGACGGGCCACATGGCGAGGAAGGCGAAGCCGACCCCGGCGACCGCGCCGTGCCGCAGGGATCCCCCGCTGCTCGGCGGCGGGAGCGCGGCCACCACGAACGCCGCCACTCCCCCGGCGCCCAAGGCCACCCGTCCCGGGAGCGCGGCCGCCCGCAGCCCCAGTGCGGTGATCAGATGGCAGATGCCCAGGGCGGCGAGCGCTGTGGTCATGACCCAGAATCCCGCGGCGCCGTAGGCCGCCAGGACGCTGATCGTCTGCGTGACGGGGTCGTAGGCGGGGCCTTCCAGCCGTGCCGCGATCATCCACCCACCGATCAGTACGACAGGCGCGCATCCTGACGAAAGCAGCGCCCATCTAGGCACAAGTCGCATCAAGACACCGTAAAACGCACGAATCCGTTGCCCCGTCAGCTACACGCAGACGACGAGCGCCGCGGGCGACAGGCCGTCAGGTCGCCGTGCGCACCAGGGCGTCGGCGCGACGTCCGGAGTCGAACGCCTCTCCGAAAGCCGCACGAACCACCTGCAAACGCCAGGCCACGCCACCCCTTCCGGCACATAGAAATATCCACCAGCATGAGGGGCCCTGAACGGGACGGCGGAGCCGAGAGTGCGGGGAGTGGGACATGCAACGCGCCATGGGAGAGCAGGCCGTCGAGTGGCTCGCGGCGGCCGCGACGGATCCTCGGTCGTGCCAACGGCAGTGGGACCAGGGCGCGGACGCGGTGCTGCTGGAGGCCGGCCGCCTCTGGGACGTGCTCAGCGTTCCCGAACGCCTCGGCCTGAGCACCCTGGATCTCCTCAGACGCATGAGACCGCGGGTGTCCGGGCCGGTCCTGATGAACTGCGGGGCGCGCAGGGTCGGCTTCTTCATCCCGCCCGCCGGCGCCACCGGATGGGCGGGCGCCGGGGTCCGCCTCGCCGGGCGGGGGTCGTGGGTCGCCGTACCGCCGCCCTACCACTGCGGGGGCTGGCGGATGGAGTGGGTGCTGCCGCCGGACGGGACCGGCGCCCTGTACGACCCGGACGTCGTGCGGCTGGCGCTGCGCGAGGCCGGCCGCACGCTCGCCGTCCCGGTGGGCGTCAGTCGGTCGTGAGCGGATCGGCCACGCCGACGCGTCCGCCACCACCGGTGCTCTCCCACACGAACAACGGCCCGGGAAGGCCCCGGGGGACGAGGATCGCAGGCACCGGCTCGTGCGGCCGGTGCCGCCGCTCATCCTCATGGGCGCCCAGCTCGCCCTTGGCGGTGACCGGTTCGGCCTCGGTGGCGTCCCGCCTCACCGTCCCGAGGCTGCGGTCGTCCGGCCGTGCCAGACCCTCGCCCGTCCGCGCCGGTGCGTCGTCCGCCGGGGGCGCGACGACGGCCGGGGGCAGCCCGGCGTACGGGCCGACGGCCCAGAAGGTGCCGGTCTGCCCTCGGCCGGCGGCGGCCACCAGAAGGTCCCACGCCACGTCACGGCGCCCGGGAACGGTGCGCCCCTTGGCACGCCACTCCGCGACCAGGGCCGCGTAGATCGACGGCTGGCCCCGGACGCCGGTGACCGGCACGACGTACGACATGGGTGCGCCGTCGCCGCCGAGGACGCGCCGCGCCGAATCAGTGCTGTCCATGCCGGAGCAACGCCGCGGCGTGCGCCGGTGGTACGCCGGACGCCTCCGCCACCACCCAGTCGAGTGAGGACATGACCCGTATGGAGTCATCCGTGCCCGAAGACCAGCGCCCGCCATCGAACACGACAGGAGCGACCGGCTTGGAGCGGAACGACAGCGAGGACACCGCCGACTGCCCGTGGTGCGACGCCTTGCGGGAGGCGAGCCTGCCGCCGACGGAACTGCCGTCCAAGGCGCCGGCCCGGCGGCACGACCCGTACGTCTCGGGCGCGCAGTACGAGCACGACGACTGGTGAGCCACGGAGCCGGCGACTCTCATGCGTGCTCGCCGTCGCCGCCCGGCACGCGGTCGTGCAGCTGGGCGGCGAGTACGGCGACGTCGTCCTCGGCGTGCCGGGCGTCGAGGCGGGCGAGCACGGTGTCGATGACGTCCTCGACGCCCGCGGTGGCCGCGACGGCGACGCCCGCCAGCCGGTCCAGGGAGTGGTCGATGTCCTCGTCCCGGTGCTCGACGAGACCGTCGGTGAAGAGCACCAGCGTCTGTGTCGGGTCCAGCTGGTAGGTGGCGGGCTCGTAGCCGCCGAGGCCCGTGCCCAGGGGCGGGCCGACCGGCACCGGCAGCAGTGAGATGCGGCCCTGCCCGTCGATCACGGCCGGGGGCAGATGACCGGCGCTGGCCAGGGTGACCTGGCCCCGGTTGGGGTCGACGCGGGCGATCAGACAGGTGGCGGGACGACGGTCCGGCTCCGCGGAGGCACTGTCGTCGAGCCGGCGCAGCACCCGGTGCGGGGGCAGGTCGGCGGAGGCGATGTAGCGCAGTGAGGAGCGGTACGCCGTCATGTCCACGGCTGCCTCCAGGCCGTGCCCCATGACGTCGCCGACCACGAGCAGGGTCCGCCCGAAGTGCAGCCGGACGGTCTCGCACCAGTCGCCGCCGACCAGGGCGCTCTGCCCGACGGGCAGGTAGCGGATGGCGACGTCGAGGTTCGGGTGCGGACGGCCGGGCTCGGCGAGCAGGGCGCGCTGGAGGTTTCCGACCATGCCACTGACCCGCTCGTGCTCGCGGGCGTGCCGGATGTGGGAGGCCGCACGTTCGGCGAGCAGGCTGAGGAACACGGCCTCCTCCTCGGTGAACGCTTCCCGCTCGCGGGCGCAGACCAGCCCGCCGTAGGGGTGTTCGCCGGTGGTCAGAGAAACGCAGAGAGCCGGTCGGGCACGGCCGGCCGAGGAGTACGGGATGAGGGACCTCGCCTTCTCCGGGCCGCTCGTCTCCCGCGCCGCGGCCAGGGCCCACGGGACGCCGGGCAGCAGCGCCGGATCGCCTCTGACCGCCTCGTACCGCGCCGCACCCTCGCCGTCGACCCGCAGCACGGCCGCCGCGCCGCCGACCTGACGGACCGCCTCCCGAGTCAGCTCAGCGCAGGTCACACCTTCGTCGAGGGTGGTGCCGATCCCGGCCAGTGCGGTGCGCAGCGCGGCGAGCCGGGACGGCGCGACGAGGTCCTGCTCGGGTGCGCCGCCGGACTCGGCGCGCCCCGGCCTCGGCGGTCTATGAAACGACTGGAACCAGCGCACCACACAAACACCCTAAAACGGTGACAAATATTCACAGGTAACGCACAGACCGCCCGGCCCCCGGCACATGTCCCGCGAGGTCGCCGCATGGGACGCGAGCACGGACAGCGTACGGGCGGTGACCGATGGGGACGGGCGGCGCCGGGCGGGCCCGGCGCGCTCGACCGGCTCCGGCGTGCTCCGACGGCACGGGGGCGCACGCCCTGCTACCTGCCTGTTTGACGCGCGGGCGCTCGCCCCATACGGGGAATTGAGCTCCCGCCGTATGGCCGCGACACCGACCACCCGGTGCACTAGGGCATCAACCGGACGTCAGCGCACCACAGGGAGGCTCCTCATGGCACTCACGCAGTGGACGAATTCGATGGAATGGCTGGCGGCGGCGTCGGAGGACCCGGGCGCGTGCAAGCAGGAGTGGCAGAACGGCAGCACCGGGGTGGCGCTGCTGGAGGCCGGGCGGTTCTGGGACGTGCTGGTCGTGCCGGAGCAACTTGGGCTGCGGGTTGCCGACCTGCTCGAAGAACTGCCCTTGCTCGAACCCGGCCCCTGCCTGCTGGACGCCCGGCGCCGCCATGTGGGCTTCCTGCTGCCCCCGGAGCCACAGACCGTGTGGATCGGCACCGGCGTGCGCCTGCTGGGCGCCGGGACGTGGATCGCGGCACCCGCCCCGCACTGCCGATGGGGCGCCCTGCGCTGGCTGGTCCCGCCGGACGGCACCGGCACCCTCAACATGCCGGAGGTCCTGGAGGTGGCCCTGCAACGCTGCGCGAGCGAACTCTCCCGCCTCCAAGGGCACTGCGCGCCCGCCGCCCACGGCCATACGACTCCGGCCGAGCGGCCGGTCGAGGATGGGCAGTTGGTACGTCAGTGCGTGGCGGTGGAACACGTACGGCCGTGACGGCACGGCCCAGGACACCCGCGGCGTCGACGCGTTCACCGAGGCCGACTCCGAATGCGCCTCAGCCCATCCGGATTGCGACGGGCACCAGCCCGATGCCGTGGTCATCCCCTTCCGGGAGGACCACAGCGGCTGGAGCACCAGCGAGGCCCCGCCTGATCAAGGTCGGGCAATGGCCTCGAGTTCCCGTTTCAGCCGGGCGATGGCGCTTTCCGGTGTCTCTCGCTGGGCCATGACGTCCTGGACGATGGCCTGAACCGCGAGATTCACCTGGTCGTAACGCGGGGACTTGGGCCGCGGCTTCGCGGCCAGCACTGCCTTGCGCAGGGTGGGCAGATAGGGGTACTGCCGAATGAGCGCCGGGTCGCTGTAGAGGTCGGCCCGCACGGGAGGCAGGCCGCCGTCGGCCAGGACCTGCCGTTGGACCCGGTCACTGGTCAGGTACGCCAGGAGATCATTCGCCGAGGCACGGTGACGGGAGTTCGCGTTGATCGCGAGATTGGAGCCGCCCAGGATCCCGGCTGCGTGGTCCCGCGTACCCGGCAGTGGCACCACACCGAACTTGCCGGCGACTTCGGAGTCCGCGCCATTGGCCAGTGCGTATACGTAGGGCCAGTTGCGAAGGAAAAGAAGTCGGCCTTCTTGGAAGGCTGTGCGGGATTCCTCTTCCTTATAGGTGAGTGCCTCCTTGGGGATCCAGCCCTCTCGCACTCCGTCGGCGAGGAACTCCAGGGCCCGGCGGGCAGCGGGCGAGTCCACCGTCACCCGATTTCCTTCGTCGACCAGGATGGAACCGCCTTGGGCCTGTACTGCTTCGGCGGCGTTCACCGTCAGGCCTTCGTAGGGCAGGAATTGCCCTGCATATCCGTCCAGCCCATATTTCGGTGCCAGTGTCTTGGCCAGGCGTTCCAGCTCGGCCCAGGTGCTCGGTGGCTTCTCCCCCTCTTTATCCAGGATGTCCTTGCGGTAATAGAACAGACCGGCGTTGGTCACGTACGGCAGTGCGTACAGACGCCCGTCGAAGGTCGCGGTGTCCACGACGGGAGGGAGGAAGGTCTTGATGGGGAAGCGGTCGGCATTGAGGGGAGAGATCCAGCCCGCGGCGGCGAATTCCGAGGTCCATGCCACGTCGATATTGAGGACGTCGTAGCGGTCGCTGCCGGAGCGGAGGCTGGTGGACATCTGCGCCCGGACCTCGTCGGCGGCTTCGGGCAGTTCGACGAGGGTGACCTTCTCCTGGGGGTGGGCCCGGTTCCAGTCCTTCAGGACCCCGTCCAGGTATCCGGTGAGGTCCCCGCCCGTGACCAGCGTCATCGGACCTCTGCCAGCGGTCTGCCGGGATTCCGCCCCGGTGGCCGTGCAGCCGGCGTAACCGGCGCCGATCAGGGCAGCCACCAGTAGCCCCCTGCCCGCGGCACGGGTCCACCGCATGACTCCTCCTGATGCAATGAACAGCAATTGCACCCTACTCGATCTGTCTAACGGTTATGTATTTAGGGGATACTGGACGTCACGCAGGCGTCCGGAAAATTTCAGCGTCCCAATGGGGCGGGCTACCCAATATGACCTTACGTCGGGGAAGGGAGGCGGGCGAGATTGCGTCTGGCTCTGCTGGCCCTCCTGGCCAATGGACCGGCCCACGGCTACCAGCTCAAGCGGGCGCTCGAGGACCTGCTCGGCGCGGCATATCCCCAGCCGAATATCGGGCAGATCTATGTGACCTTGGGCAGGCTGGAGAAGTCAGGTCTCATCGAGGGTGAGGATGTCGCTCAGGAGACCCGTCCGAACAAACGGACCTACCAACTGACTCCGGCAGGGCGTGAGGCGGTGGTCGCGTGGTTCGAGGAGCCCACCGACGAACCTCGGGTCCGGGGTGATTTCTTCATGAAGATTGCCTTGGCCCCGGAATCAGGGGTGGCCGACCAGATCTCGTTGATCAACAAGCAGCGCCGCCACTATCTGAACGTCATGCGTGATCTGTCGAAGCTGGCTGCGGCCGAGGACCAGGAAAATCGGGTGGCACAGCTGCTGATCGAAGGCGCCGTGCTGCACCTTCAGGCGGACCTCGACTGGTTGGAGCGTTGTCAGGAGGAGCTGGAATGAAGCGCCAGGCGCCTTCCGGGTCCGGCGGGACCGACTCTGCCGCCGACGGGAAGCAAGCCACGGAGACCGAGCCGCTCCTGCGCGCCGAGAACCTGGTCAAGACCCACCAGGCTGTGGGGGCCGCCGTCAAGGCTGTGCGCGGGGTGGACCTGAGTGTCGGGCGCGGTGAGTTCGTGGCCATCACCGGCCCTTCCGGTGCCGGTAAATCCACGCTGCTCCATCTCCTCGGCGGTCTCGACCGTCCCGACGCCGGCCGGATCTGGATCGAGGGGCGGCGGACCGACGCCTACAGCGAGGCCCGCTGGGCCCTGCTGCGCCGCCGTAGCATCGGGATCGTTTTCCAGTTCTTCAACCTCGTCTCCCAGTTGACCGTGGCCGACAACGTCGAGCTGCCGGCGCTGCTGGCCGGGTACAGCCCTGTGCAGGCTCGAAAGGCACGCGCGGAGCTGCTGTCCGACCTCGGCCTCGAGGGCAAGGAGAACAGCACTCCTGGTGAGCTGTCCGGCGGGGAACAACAACGCGTCGCCCTCGCTCGCGCCCTGGTCAACCATCCGGCTCTGCTGCTCGCCGACGAACCGGCCGGCAGCCTGGACAGCAAGGGCACCCGGGAGGTGCTGCGACTCCTCTCCCGCTTCCACGGGCGGGGTCAGACCATCGTGCTCGTCTCCCACGACGCCCGGATGGCGAGCGCTGCCGACCGAGTCATCAGCCTCTTCGACGGCCGGATCACCGACGACGCCACGCTGAGCCGTGAGGGGCCGCGGCCCGGTGGAGTCTCCGGCACGCTGGACCTCGGGGGCTGACCGATGCGTGCCATGGTGCGCTGGGTACGGGCCGATCTCCGCGGGCACCGCGGAGAGGCCTTCTTCCTGCTGCTGGCGACCGCCGGGATCATCGTCTCCCTGCTGCTCGCCGGGGCCCTTCTCAGTTACGCGGCCAACCCGTGGCAGCGGATCTTCACCCAGTCCTCCGGCGCTCACGTATGGATTCAGACCAAGGCCGGCGCCGACCCCGGAGCCTTCGGCCGGCTCGACGGGGTGGAGGCCGTGTCAGGGCCGTTCCGCACCGCACCCGCGACCGCCGGTGTGGCCGGGAGCACGGCAGCGGTACAGGTGCGAGCCGTCGGCGCCGAGCCGCCGGGGGTGGCCCGGCCGCTGGTCACAGCCGGCCGCTGGCTGCCTCCCGGCGCTGCGGACGAGGCCGTACTGGAGAGTTCGTTGGCTCGCGCGCTGTGGGCCGAGCCCGGGGACGAGGTGAGCGTGCGCGTCAAGGACGAAGCCGCACACTCCCTGCGTATCGCCGGTATCGCCGACATCGCTGAGCCGCAGTACGAGCCGGGCGAGGTGCCCGGAGTGGTGTGGGTGTCCACGACCACGTTCCTCCTGATGGCACCGAACGAGCCGCACGAGCAGGTCATCGGGCTACGGCTCACCGATCCCCAGGACACCGACTATGTGATCCAGCGCGCCGTCACAGAGCTCGGCGCCGACCAGATCGACGGCATCTCCACCTGGCAGGACGCACGGGCCAAGGCGCAGGGGGGCGACCGGCTCCTCGGACTGCTGCTGGGCGTTTTCGGCGTGGGCGCGCTGCTGGCGGCAGCGCTTGCCGGGGCGGGTGCGGTCGGCACCAGAATCCTCAGCTCGCTCCGGGACATCTCCGTGCTGAAGGCGATCGGTTTCACTCCGGCGCAGCTGATCCGGATGTTTCTGGTCGAGTACCTGGCTCTGGCCGTGCTGGGCATCGTCGCCGGTGCGCTGCTGACCGAGTTGCTGGGAGCCCGTCTGCCCGGCCGTGCCGGGGAGGCCGTGCAGCTGTGGCAGGCGCTCCCCGGGCATGTCTGGGTGCCCACCGGTGTGGTCGCCGGGGCCATCGTCCTGATCACCGCGACGATCGCGTCAGTGGCCTGGCGGGCGGGCCGCGTACCGCCGGTACCGGGGGCCCGGGCAGCCGTCCCCTCCGGTCGGCGGATGTCCGGAACCGTACGGCGCGCGCTCGGCCTTCACCTGCCGCCCGCCCTTGTTCTGGGCTGGCGCGGCGCCTTCCAGTTCCCCCTTCGCGCAGGTGCGGCGGTGGGACGTCTGGCTGTCCCTCTCCTGCTCATCACGATCGCGCTCGGCACCTGGACGACGCTCGACCGGTTCGAGAACGACCCCCAGGACGTCGGGATCGTTGCCGCGCTGACGGCCCGCGGCGACGGTATCGACGACACCTCGCTACGGCGTCTGCTCACCTCGGATCCGGCGGTGGCAGGCGTCTATGCGGGTGCCAACGTCGCGGCGCTGGTACCGGGGCAGACCGGCACGATCACACTCCGGGGTCTGGGCACCACGGGTGCTCCGTACCCGTTCGCCGTGGCCGAGGGCCGGGCGCCCGAGGGCCCGGACGAGGCCATCGCCGGGCAGGGGCTGCTCGACCTGCTCGGTGTGAAGGTCGGGGACTGGGTCCGCATGACGGTCGGGGGCAGCCCTCAGGTCCTGCACATCGTCGGTCGCGGCATCGAGCCCGAGGACAGTGGACGGGTCATCTCCACCTCCCTGAACACATTGCAGGAAAACGATCCCGCACTCCGGCCGGACTTCTACGCCCTCGTCCTCGAACCGGGCGCCGACCCCTCGGCCGTCAGGGACCGGATCAATGAGGATGCGGGCGGACGGCTGGACATCCGTGAGAGCGCGAACCCGGTCGGCGAGCTCACTTCCGTACAGCCGGTGATCGCCGGCCTGGTCGCGGTGCTGGCGCTGATCGGCCTTGCGGAACTTTCGACGACCATCGCCGCCGGGGTGCGGGACCGTCGCCGTGACCTCCTGGCGCTCAAGGCCATCGGGCTGACGCCGCGGCAGATCGTGGCGGTCATCGTGGCCGGTACCGGCTTTATCGCCTTGGCTGCCGCGGTGGTCGGCACATGCCTGGGAGTGCTGGCTTCCCAGTGGCTCATCAATCTGCAGGGGGCTTCCAGCGGCATCGGCTCGGGCATCGCTCAGCCACCGCCGGTCATCACGCTGGTCGTCCTGGCAGCGGCCGCGGTGATCGGTGCGGTCGCCGTATCGGTCCTGCCCGCGGTGCGCGCTGTGCGCCACCGACTCGCGGACACCCTCAGTGAGACCATGTGACCCGTCTGTCCCAGGTCATATCAGGCCCTCGCGCAGTGCATAGGCCACGGCCTGGGAGCGGTTCTTCAGCTGGTAGCGGCTTGTGATGTCGTGCAGCGCGCTCTTGACGGTGCGCTCGGAGTAGCTGAGCTCGCGTGCGATTTCGCGTGTGTCGTAGCCCTCGGCGACCAGTTGCAGCACGCGCATTTCCCGTTCCGACAGACCTGTCGGCTGTTCCTGGACCGCAGCCGCGGGGAGGAGGGAGCCTTGCCCTGCTGTCGCACCGACGATGAGCTGAACCAGCCGGCACGCGTTGGCCTCGGCGCGCGGGAGGACCGCGCACACCCCCACTGCCGACACCTCCCACAGCCGTTCCTCGGCCGGTTCGTCGGTGACCAGCACCATGCGGGAGCACCTGCGGCTGCTCACCGCCCGCAGAGCACGCACCGTGGCGTCCGAGAAAGCTTCGACCGCGGCCACGGCCACCGTGCGTGCGGTGATGCCGTCCCTGCCGACGAGAGTCACCTCCGGCCGGCTTTTGAGTGCCGCTTCCAGACCCGCTGCCGTGAGGGGGTCTTCGGCATGGACGAACACCGGTATCCGCGTGGTCACAGACGCACCTGCTTCTCTTGTTTTTCATCAGAGCTCGGCCACTCGTAACGCTCCGTCCCGCACTGGGACCGACTTCTCGGCACTACGCAGCCGGAGGGATGCTCTGCGTCGCGGCTGCCCTGCCGACTCGGAGGCCGACGCGGCTTCGCCAGCTGTCCGGCTCGGCACTTATGTCCATCCACTCCGACAGATGGTCGACGATGTCGAGTCCGCGGCCTCGCTCTTCGTCAAGGTCATCGCAGCGAGGGCGGGACACCCGTGTGGCGGGACCGGTATCGGCCACATCGATGCACAGCTGCTCGTCCGACAGACTCACATTCACCGTCATCTCGGCGCCGCCATGCTGAGCCGCGTTACCCGCCAGCTCGCTGACGATCAGCCCTGCGGCATCCCGGTCCGGCTCTACGACTCCCCAGCTCGCCAGGAGGGCGAGGACGAAATGCCGGACGGTGCGTACTCGGCACGCCTCCGCCGGCAGGGCCATCATCGCCCGCCGGCAGGTGTCCGGCTCGTGCACATCGGCAACCGCAAGGGATGGTGCCGCGGTGCGGCTCGGCAAGGGACGGAACCTGTGTGGTGTGGCGACACCGGCTTGTGTGGGATTCATGTCATGCCTCGCTGACTTCTTCAGCCACCGGACGGGTATGCCATGCGCCTGTGACAGCGCGCGCTGCTCGGCGATACCGGGCACAGGTTGCTGGAAGGGCTCCCCCCGCCGGGCCCTGAGGGGCCGGCGGTCTCAATCTCCTGCGGGAGCTTCATGCATACATGTTATGTATCACGCGCTGACACGGTCAATGCGTCTACGCAGGAAAACTCACAGGTAACCTGCGTGAATGCGCGGAAGGATCACCACGAGGCGAGGTCAACATGTAAGTAGGGCCGCCCGCCGCCGATCACGCAGGGGCCGTACGGGACTGAACTCAGTCCTGGTACGCCTCGGCTGCCGCTTCCTCGAGCTCCGCGGCCGCGCTCTCGGGGTCGGAGGGGTCACGCAGAAAGTTCTGCAGGATCCGCCACTGGCTGGCGCCGCTGGTACCGCCGAAGGATGCCGGGGCCTGGTCGGACATGTCGAAGCGCACCTGGTCCTCAGCAGCGATCAACGAGTCGGCCATGGCGCGAGTGGTGAGGCTGTCATAGGTGTGGATGTCGAGCCGTTTGTTGGGTGAAAGAAATCCACCCAGCTTCGCCCACACAGCCGCCGCCTCCGCGGTGGCAAGATATTCGACCAGCTTCATCCCGGCAGCCGAGTTCTTGCCGTCTTTCAGGACGACCGCGGCGTCACCACCACTGATGATGGGGAAAATGCCGCCCTTGGCGGCGGGGAAGGAGAAGAAGCTGACGTCCTGGCCGATCGCCTTGCCGAACCGGTCCTTGGCGACACCGGCGACGAAATCACCCTCGAAGACCATGCCGGCTTCCGGCTCCGTCCCGAAGACCTTCTCCACCGAGCCGGGAAAGTCGGTATTCAGGGCACCTTCCCGACCTCCCGCGATGAGATGGTCTTCCTTGAAGAGCTTACCGAGGGAAGTGAGTGCCTCGACGACCGATGCGTCGGTCCATTTCAGCTCGTGGGCAGCCAGGGCATCGTATTTCTCGGGTCCTGCTTGCGACAGGTAGACGTTTTCGAACCAGTCCGTGAGGGTCCAACCGTCCCGCCCGGCAATGGCGAACGCGGCGAGTCCCGAGTCGGAGATGGCCTGGCCGGCGGACAGCATTTCCGCAAATGTCGTGGGCCGCCCGACATTCGCCTCGGCGAAAACGCTGGGGCTGTACCAGACGGCCGATTTATTGGCCACCTTGTAGTACACGCCGTACAGGCTGCCGTTCACGCTGCCGTACTCTCTCCACACGTCGGCGTAGTTTGCGTCCACTGCCTCCCGCGCTGAGACCGAAAGCGGCTCCAGCCATCCGTTGCGTTCGAACTGCCCGAGCACGCCCAGCTGCGGGAGCAAGGCCACGTCCGGTGCGTCCCCGTCTTCGATCATGCCGCCTACGGCAGTGGACACGTTGTTTCCCGTGGACACGAAGGTCACGTTCGCCCCGGTCTTGTCGCTGAAGGCGTCGAGTACCTTCTGGAAGTTCTTCTGCTCACTTCCGGTCCAGGCGCCGGCCACGGTGATACGCGTACCGCTCAGCTCCTTGTCCCCACCGTCTTTCTCGGAGAGTCCGGAGCATGCGACGCTGGAAACCAAAAGGAGTGCGATACAGCAGGCGAGCGGGGTGTCTTGTCGACGCATTGTTGTTGATGTCCTTCTCGGGACGGCGCAGCGGCGCTCTCACCGGGTGAGGTGATGGTGCCGAGGCATGCGAAGGCTCGGATATCGGCCAGAGGAATGCACGCATGCTAGGGAGGGCTTCCGGAGGTCTCAACGAGCGCGCACAAAGCGTGCACCTTCGGGCAGCGGGGCCTGCTGCCGGACAACTGTCCGAGGCGCTCTGGAGGACCGTTGCCGCTAGGGCGACGACGTGGTGCGCTTCATCCGCGACGGCCGTCGCACGCCGAGCGGCCACACTCAGGACGTGCTTGCCCAGCCCAGGAAGCTCAGTCGAACCTGACGGTCCCAGAGGCCTCGCCCCAGCGGCTTCGACTCTGAGCGACTTCGTACATGGCGGCCGTGGCCGTCGTGCAGACCGCGACAGTGCACAACAACAGAGTGATGCCCATGGGCTGGCTGCTTTGGGAGGGCAGTACAGGCGTGCCCCACGCCGGTAGAGGGGCGCTGTGCTGCGGTAGGAGCACTACATACCGCAGCGCCGCCCTCCGCCAAGAGGGCAGCCTGCGGCATGCACCGGGGGCGAGGCGGGGTTGGCGCGGTGGCCACCCAACTATCCATCTGGAGCGACGGCTTGGCTCTTGTTTTCTGGCGTTCCGACACCGGCGAACGCGACCGTGCCCTCGATGGACACGAGAGTTCCGTCGTCGCCCTGTGCGCCGTGGAGGTGACAGAGCGCGTCCTGTTGGCAAGTCTGGGCGAGGACAAGACCGTTCGGCTGTGGGAACCGGCCAGCGGCTGGTGCGTAGGTACGCTCCCTGGTGAGGATCTGGCCTTCACGCTGCACGCCGTCACGGTCGAGGGACACTCACTACTTGCCGGCACCAGCAGCGACCTGGTCCGGCTGCTGGACCCGGAGACCGGCCGGATCGCCATCACCCTCCAAGGCCACTCCGACTCCGTGGACTCCCTCTGTGTCCTGCGCGTCAACGGCCGAGACCTGCTCGCCAGTGGTGGCGCCGACCACACCGTGCGGCTGTGGGACCCGGCCGCACCGCGCGCCCAGTCGTGTGAGCGCGATCCGCGCCCTCTCTCCCGCGTACAACAGCGGTAGTCCGCTCGTCGCCGCCAACGGCGACGACGGCGGCACCGAGCTGCGCGATCCCGACTCCGGCGCCGTCGTCGGCACGTTGAAGGGCAACCGCGACTGGGCCACGGACGGGCAGGACGGCGCGGTCTGGATGTGGGATGCGGTCTCTGGTCGACGCCACAAATTGATTGCCGCAACCGAGACCCTTGCGATGTGCGCGCTGCCCGTGACTGGGCGGACCGCGCTCGCCACCGCGCACGCATGGAGGGGTGTGCCTGTGGGACGCCGAACGGGGCCAACTCGTCGGAGACCTCTCGGGCCACACGGGAGCGGTCAACGCAGTGAGCGTGGTCGGTGACGGAGGTCACCTCCTCGCCACCGCCGGCAGCGACCGGACCGTGCGTCTGTGGGACGTGGCGGACCGGGCGCTGGTCAAGGAGATTCCGGTACATCATCCGGAGCTTGCCGTCACATGGCCGACACAGCGGCTGATCGTCGGGCTCGACCACGGGCTGCTGGCACTGGCGCTGGGGGATGTGGGCCGCTACACCGTCGACGGGTGAGCCGGGGCACAAGGGGTCCCAGAAGCGGCACTTCTCTTCCCAGTGTTGGGTGACGGTCGGCACCCTCGTCACGCAAGGACCGACAGTCGTGGCGTGCACGAACGCAAGATCTCCTGCGTTGCCGCGCTGATCGCCACGTCTGCGGCCCGGCACCTGCCCACGGGGAGCTATAGACCGTCCTAAAATGGAACAAATTATCCATCGACGATCGAGGGCAACGTGTCGGCCAACGGTGTGGCATCGAACTTGTACCCGTTCGGCGCCGCAAGTGTCGGCGAGGCGCCCGAGCGCGACGACGCGCTGGTCAGTGCCATCGTCGGTGCCGTGGAGCTGGCCGGAGCGCATACCGGAAGCGTGTTTCTGCTCTCCGGCGACCACCGCTCGCTCGTAGTGGCCGCGTCGTGCGGGTCGCCGCCCTCCCTGCTCAGCGGGTGGCGTCGGATCCCGGTGAACAGCGGTCTGCCAGTGGCGGAGGCGTACCGCTCCGGGCGCATGGTCCATCTGGCCGGCGCGGAGGAGACGATGCGGCGCTTCCCGCAGCTCTCGGTCGCCCTGCCCTACCCGTTCGGTTCTGCATCGGTCCCCGTACGGGCGGGCGAGCGGACGTTCGGCACCATGGCCGTGGTGTGGACGGCCAGGCCGGACGGGACAGGGCTGTCGAGGGCGCAGCGCCGGAAGCTGCGCTCCGCCGCCGACCGGCTGGGCACCACCCTCGACGGACTGCGGGCCCGCGGCGCGCTCGGTAAGTACGACGAACGGACGGCTCCGGTAGTGGTCCCGCTACCATCCGCTCCGGTGATCCGGGTGGGTCTGTTCGACTGGAATCTCGGCACCGGAGCCCTCACGGCCGACGACGAGCTGTGCGCGATCTTCGGAATACCGCCCCACGAGTTCGACGGACGGGCGGCCACCCTGGCGGCCATGATCGAACCCGCGGATCTGCCCGGCTTCCGGTCCGCCGCCCGTGCCGCGGTCCAGGAACGCCACGTACTGGCACACTGCCTGCGCATCCGGGACGGCCGCGGAGGCCACCACACCGTCGAGCTGTGGGGCAGGGTGCCCGAGAGCCCTGACGACCTTCAGGCCTCGGCCCATCTGGTCGGCGCCGTACTCGACTCCGGGAGCCGCATGGCCGCCGTGGCGGCGATCGAGCGGCTCGCGGACGGCTTCTTCGCGCTCTCGCCCGACGGTCGCGTCGCCTACGCCAACCACAGCCTGGAGGATCTGCTCCGGGTCCGCCAGGACGAACTGCTCGGCCGACGCCCCTGGGACGTCCTGCCCTGGCTGGCCGATCCCGTGTACGAGGACCGCTACCGGGCCGCCCTGATCTCCCAGCAACCGGTCTCCTTCCTGGTCCGCCGCCCACCGGCCACATGGCTGGTCTTCTCCCTCCACCCGGGCGCTCAGGGCATGACGGGCTGGGCGGCACCCGTGCGACAGCCGGTACCGGCCGACACCGGACCCGGGGCAACCCTCGCGGAAGGGGGGCCGCCCGCCTCCTGGTCGTCTCCGCCCGCGGCCCCGCGCGTGGGTTCCCTCTACCGGGTGCTCACGCTGGGCAGCGCGCTCACCGAGGCGGTCACCGCGCACGAGGTGTTCGAGGCCGTCGCCGAGCAGCTGCTGCCCGCTTTCGGCGGTCAGAAGCTGGCGATCGCCGTGGTGGAGGAGCGGCGCCTGCGCCTGCTCGATCAGCGCGGCTACTCGAAGCGCTTTCTCGCCCGGTTCGAAGGCACTCCGCTGCATGCCCGGCTGCCCGTGACGGACGCGCTGACCTCCGGGGCCCCGCTGTTCGTCGAGTCCCGTGAGGAGCTTCTGGAGACGTACCCCGGGATCATGGTCAGTCAGTCCAACTCCTGGGCGTTCCTGCCCTTGATCGCCTCGAATCGCCCGGTCGGCGTCTGCCTGCTCGGCTTCAACGACGTCCACCGATTTCCCGACGAGGAGCGCGGCGTCCTCACCGCACTGGGCGGCCTGATCGCCCAAGCCCTGGAACGCGCCAGGCTCTACGACGCCGAATTCGCCCTCGCCCGCGGCCTGCAGAACGCGCTGCTGCCGCACCGGCTGCCCACACTGCCGGGCCTTGATGTCACCGGGCGCTATCTTCCGGGCACCCGAGGGATGGACATCGGCGGCGACTGGTACGACGTCATCCCCACCGGCGACGAGGTCGCACTGATCGTCGGGGACGTCGAGGGGCACAACGTCGCCGCCGCGGCCGCCATGGGCCAGCTGCGAAGCGCGGTGCGGGCCTTCGCCACCGCCGGCCACCGGCCGAGCGACGTCGTCGCCAACACCAACCGGCTCCACATGGACCTCGACCCGGCGCTCCTCGCAAGCTGCTGCTACGCCCGCCTCCGTCCTCGCTCGGGGGTCGTGCGCATCGTCCGTGCCGGCCACCCCCTGCCCTTGCTGCGCCTGCCCGACGGCCGGGCCGAAGTCCTGGATGTGCCCGGCGGCCCTCTGCTCGGCATCGACACAGCGGCACACTTTCCGGAGTCGGAGCTGCACCTCGTACCCGGGTCGGTCCTGGCGCTGTACACGGACGGACTGATCGAGAGGCGTGACTCGGACATCGATTCCGACATCGACCGGCTGCGGGAGTCACTGGCCCGCATGGGCGGGGGCCGCCTGGAGGATCTGGCGGACGCACTGCTGCGGAACGCCCGCCGTTCCGCCGACAGGGCGGACGACATCGCCCTCCTGCTCACCGAGCTCGCCGCGCCACCGCAGACGGCGACAGAGCCGACGTCCGCACACGCCGGCTCCGGCCCGCCGCCGTGAGGCAGCAGGCTCTCCGAACCCCGCTGTCCCCTGCCCAGATCTTCCGATACGCCCCCTGGTAACTCGACGGGTCCCAGGTCCTGGCACTGTCCCTGTCGGCGGCCGTAGTGATGTGGAAGGGGGCCACATATCCGCTGGCCGACGGCCGGAGAAGGCTCGGTTGAACTCGTCGATGGTCTGTCAGCGCTGCGGGGACAGCAGCTCGGGCACGGTGGCCGCCTGGTGCTCTGCTCGCTGGACGCCGCCGCAGGCCAGGACGGCCGGGCCGCCGGCCGGGGCCGTGGTGGGGCGGTGTTCCGCCGGCTTCGTCACCGGTGTGGGCGCCGAGCTCCTCCGAGATGGCGTCGCCTCACTCGTCGAGGCGCGAACCCGCGGCGCTTCGCCCACACCGACCGGGACAGCGGACGCGGCGGGACCGGCCGACCCGGCACAGGCTCGCGGCGCAGGCGTCTTCAGCGCCGGCCGGTGCCAGGACAGCGGCCGGCACGGAGCAGGACGGCCTGCTGACCGTCGCGGGGCTGACCGTGCGGGCCGGGGACCGGAAACTCGTCGACGACGTGTCGTTCACCATCGGGGCCGGCCAGATCGGCGGCCTCGTCGGGGAGTCGGGCTCGAGCAAGTCCACCATCGCCATGGCGATCGCGGGCCTGCTCCCTGACCTCGTGTCCTGCCAGCGTCACGAATCCGGCGTCCAAAGCCTCGTACACGCACCCGCGGAGACCTACCCAACGCCGGACTACCACATCTGCACAGGTCAGAGCGGTTCGGACTACCGCTGACGGCACGGAGTCGAAGCGAGTGACGGATTCGGCCGGACTCGTGGGGTACGGCCGGACTTCAGACCTACAGTCGGCACCCTCGTCACGCAAGGAACGACAACCGCACCTGCCGACGAGGGTTGTCCTTGTTGGTGTCCACGAGGCACACCGACTGCCAGGTGCCGAGTTCCAGTCGGCCGCCGACCACGGGCAGGGTCGCGTGCGGTGGGACGATGGCCGGGAGGACGTGGTCGCGGCCGTGGCCGGGGCTGCCGTGGCGGTGCTGCCAGCGGTCGTCGGCGGGCAGCACGGTGTGCAGGGCGGCCAGGAGGTCGTCGTCGCTGCCGGCGCCCGTCTCGATGATCGCGATGCCGGCCGTCGCATGCGGCACGAAGACGTTCAGCAGGCCGTCCCGGCCCGCCGCCGCCTCGCGCAGGAAGGCCTCGCAGTCGTGGGTGAGATCCACGACCCGCTCCGAGGAGCCGGAGGCGACGTTCAGGACTCGTGTGGTGAAGGCGTCGGACATGCCCTCCATCCTCGCCCATGCGGCGGACTCCACACGTCATGTGACGTTCGGGGCGTCATACGCAAGGTCCACTGCGCGAGGCGCCGTTGACCACCTGCTGGGGGAAGATCCGCGCCCTCGCGGCGGTTGGTAGAAGCGTGAACAACACTGAGGTGGTCGAAGCGGTCGACGTGGTCGTCATCGGCGCTGGTCAGGCAGGTCTGTCCAGCGCCTACCACCTGCGGCGCACCGGTTTCGAGCCCGGCCGTGACTTCGTGGTCCTCGACCACTCCCCCGGTCCGGGCGGCGCCTGGCAGTTCCGGTGGCCGTCCCTGACGTACGGCAAGGTGCACGGGATGCACTCGCTCCCGGGTATGGAACTGACCGGCGCCGACCCCGAGCGGACGTCCTCCCAGGTCATCGCGGAGTACTTCGACACCTACGAGCGGACCTTCGGCCTGCGGGTGCGACGACCCGTCGACGTGCGTGCCGTGCGCGAGGGCCCGGACGGGCGGCTGCTGGTCGAGACCTCGGCGGGAACCTGGGCGACACGGGCCCTGATCAACGCGACCGGCACCTGGGACCGGCCGTTCCTGCCGCGTTACCCGGGCCAGGAGACCTTCCGGGGCCGGCAGTTGCACACCGCGCAGTACCCAGGACCGCGGGAGTTCGCGGGGCAGCGGGTGGTGGTCGTGGGTGGCGGCGCCTCCGGCACCCAGCATCTGCTGGAGATCGCACCCTACGCGGCGGCCACGACATGGGTCACACGGCGTCCGCCCGTGTTCCGCGAGGGCCCCTTCACCGAGGACGTGGGCCGGGCCGCGGTCGCGCTGGTGGAGGAACGGGTCCGGCGGGGCCTGCCGCCGAAGAGCGTGGTCTCGGTCACGGGACTGCCGCTGAACGACGCCATCCGGCAGGGCCTGGCGGACGGCGTCCTGGACCGCCGTCCCATGTTCGACCGGATCACCCCGGACGGGGTGGAGTGGAACGACGGGCAGCACGTGGCGGCCGACGTCATCCTGTGGGCGACCGGCTTCCGGGCCGCCATCGACCATCTCGCCCCGCTGCACCTGCGCGAGCCGGGCGGCGGCATCCGGGTGGAGGGAACGCGCGCGGTCGCCGACCCTCGTGTCCACCTGGTCGGATACGGCCCCTCCGCCAGCACGATCGGGGCCAACCGGGCCGGCCGTGCGGCCGTACGGGACATCAGGCGGCTGCTGGCCGAGGAGCCGGTGGCCGCGTGACGCGCGGGCCGGCCGGCCGAACCAGTATCCGCATGACGTCCCGCCGGCTCACCCGGTCGGCTTCGGGCTCGCCTCCTGCTGCTTCTGCTGCCTCTGTTGCTTCTGGTGGGCGTTGAACTCGGCGACGTTGCGCAGGTGTTCGTCGTAGTCGGCCGTGAAGCGGGTGTCGCCCGCCTTGACCGTGACGAAGTACAGCCAGTCACCGGCGGCCGGGTTGATCGCGGCGCGCATCGCGTCGTCGCCCGGGTTGTCGATGGGCGTGGGCGGCAGGCCCATGCGCTGGTACGTGTTGTAGGGGCTCTCGATCCGGGTGTCGGCCTCGGTCGTCCGGAGCGTGGAGCGCTTCAGGGCGTAATTGATGGTGGAGTCCATCTGGAGCGGCATACCGCGTTCGAGCCGGTTGAACACGACCCGCGCCACCTTCGCCATGTCGGTCCTGGTGGCGGCCTCGGCCTGGACGATGCTCGCGATCGTGACCGCCTGATAGACGTTCATGGCGTTGCGCTGCGCCCCGGCGGCGATGGGGGCACCGCTGAACTTCCGGTTGGCGGTGTCGACCATGGCCGACAGCAGCGAATCCGGTGTCGCCTTCCTGCCGTTCTCCTCCAGCGGATACGTCGCCGGGAAGAGGTAGCCCTCGGGGTTGCCGTCCGCGTCGTTCGGGAGCTTCAGGTCGAGCTTGTCGAGGGACTTCTTCGTGGTGCCGGCCGGCAGCGTGAGGGCCTTGTCGACGGCCTCGTAGACCTGGCTCGCCCGCCAGCCCTCCGGGATCACCAGCGAGGTGGGCCGGGCAGGCTCCTCCTCGCCCATGACCAACAGCGGCACCGCCACGGCGGTACCGGCCACGACGGCGCCGGCGGCGATGAGAGCCATACGTCCCCGGCGCGTCAGTCGAATCGTGCTCCGTGGCGGAGTGTTCAAGTACATGCGGGCACGGTATCCCGCACATGCTTACAAACCCGACATAACGTCACCCTGTGGGCTCCAGTTGGGCGTCCCGCCTGACCAGCGCCGCATAGCGCCCGTCCCGCTCCAGCAACTCCTCGTGCGTGCCCCGTTCCGCGACCTGCCCCTCGTCGAGGACCACGATCTGGTCGGCGCCCCGGACGGTGGACAGCCGGTGCGCGATGGTGATCGTGGTGCGGTTGGCGGACAGGGCGTCGATGGCGTCCTGCACGGCCCGCTCGGTACGGGTGTCCAGGGCGCTGGTCGCCTCGTCGAGGATGAGCACCGGAGGGTCGCGCAGGATGGTGCGGGCGATGGCCAGGCGCTGCTTCTCACCGCCCGAGAAGCGGTGGCCGCGCTCGCCGACGACCGTGTCGTAGCCGTCGGGCAGGGACGCGATGTGGTCGTGGATCTGGGCCGCCCTCGCCGCCGCGTACAACTCCTCGTCGTCGGCGTCCGGCTTGGCGAAGCGCAGGTTGTCGGCGACCGTGGCGTGGAAGAGGTACGTCTCCTGCGAGACGACGCCGACCGCTCGGGCCAGGGTGTCGAAGTCGAGGTCGCGCACATCGACTCCGTCGAGGGTGACCCGGCCGCCGGTCACGTCGTACAGGCGCGGCACGAGATGACCGAGCGTCGACTTCCCGGCGCCGGTCGGGCCGACGACCGCGAGACTGCCGCCCGCAGGGACGGTGACGTCGATGCCGTCGAGGATGGCGCCCCGTTCTCCGTCGTTGCCGTCGTACCGGAACTCGACGTGCTCGAAGCGGACCTCGCCCTTGACGCGGTCGAGGTGGACGGGGTCCTCGCGCTCGGAGATGTCGATGGGCAGGTCGAGGTACTCGAAGATGCGCTGGAAGAGCGCGAGCGAGGTCTGGATCTGGACGCCGGTGGACAGCAGGCTGACCGCCGGGCGGAACAGGCCCTGCTGGAGCGAGACGAAGGCGACGATCGTGCCGATGGAGACCTGCGGGCCACCGACCTGGAGGACCACGCCGGCGGTCCAGTAGATGAAGGCGGGCATGGCGGCCATGACCATGGCGATGACGGCCATGCGCCAGCGCCCGGCCATGTTCGACCGCACCTCCAGGTCCACCAGCCGATCGGACTCGTCGGCGAAGGCCTCGGTCAGCGAGTCGGAGCGGCCCATGGTGCGGCCGAGCAGGATGCCGCTGACCGAGAGCGACTCGGTGACGGTGGCGGCCATCGCGGCCATCTGCTTCTGGCGCTGGGTGGTGATCTTCTTGCGTTCGTTGCCGACGCGGCGGCTGATCCAGACGAAGACCGGCAGCAGGAGCAGCGAGACGACGGTCAGCCGCCAGTCGAGGGCGATCATCGCGACGATCGTGGCGACCACGCTGGTCAGGTTGGAGACCAGGGACGTCGCGGTGGAGGTGACGGTCGCCTGCATGCCGCCGATGTCGTTGGCGATACGGGACTGGACCTCGCCCGTGCGCGTGCGGGTGAAGAAGGCGAGCGACATGCGCTGGAGGCGGCCGTAGACGGCGGTGCGCAGGTCGTGCATGACGCGCTGGCCGACCGTCGTGGAGATCAGGGTCTGGAGCACGCCGAAGACGCTGGTCAGGACGGCGCTGAGGATCATGCCGAGCGCGAGCAGGCTGAGCAGGCCGGTGCGGCCCTCGGGGATCGCGACGTCGAGGATCGCCTTGAGCAGGAACGGTGTGGCGACGCCGACGAGCGACGAGGCGCCGACGAGGAGACCGACGACCGCGAGGCGGCCTCGGTACGGACGGAAGAGTCTCAGGATGCGACGCACCTGCCGCGGCTGTTCCTGCTGCGCGGCGGATGGCGTCCAGGCGGGTTCGTGGTCGGGATGCATGGGCTCCTACGGAGGTGTGACGATGCGGGAGGACGGCCCCGGGGCCGCCCGTCGGAGCGTAGCTCATTGTTACCTATACTCACAATGAACCTGGTCCTGATATTGTTCCCGCATGACCACCTCCGATCCCGACGGCCCGCTCGCCGAGCAGCTGCTGCGCTTCACCCGCCGGGTGCACCGGATCCAGAAACGGCACCTCCAGGAGTGCGGCCTGGGCGTCACGCCGGCTCAGTCACGCCTGCTGCGGACCCTCGCACACTACGACTCGCCGCCCCGGATGGCCGACCTCGCCGAGCGCCTGGAAGTGGTCCCGCGGGCGGTGACGACGCTGGTCGACGGGCTGGAGGCGAGCGGGAAGGTACGGCGGGCGCCGGATCCGACGAACCGGCGGGTGATCCGCATCGAACTCACCGAGGACGGCCGCAAGGCCCTGCGGGAGCTGCACGGCGCGCGACGGTCGGCGGCGCAGGAGATCCTGGCGCCGCTGACGGACGAACAGCGGTCGGTGTTGGGGGAGCTTCTGGATACGTTGATCGACGGGGGTGGGGGGCGCGGGTGCTGAGCGCCGCGTGAGCGGGGAAGGGCCGTGGCCGCCGCTCCCGTACTGCGGGAGCGGCGGCCACGGCCCTTCGCGGAGCCCGCGCCTGGGTGCTGAACCTCAGCCGGTCTCGGCGGCCGGTTCCTTCTTGAGCTCCTGTGGCTGCTCGGTCGGCTCCGCGTCCTCCAGGCCGACCACGATCTCGCCGTCGAGGACCTTCTTCGCCCGCTCCCTGTCCAGCGCGCCCTCCCAGCGGGCGACCGCGAAGACGGCGACGCAGTTGCCGAGCAGGTTGGTGACGACGCGCATCGAGTCCATGATGCGGTCGACGCCGAGCAGCAGGGCGACGGCGCCGGCCGGGATCGCGCCCAGCGAGGACGCGGTCGCGGACAGGGCGAGGAACGCCGAGCCGGGAATGCCGGCCATGCCCTTGCTGGTCAGCATCAGCACCAGCACGACGGTGATCTGCTGACCCAGGCTCAGGTCCACGCCCACGGCCTGGGCGATGAACAACGTGCCGATGGACAGGTAGAGCGAGGCGCCGTCGAGGTTGAAGGAGTAGCCCGTCGGCAGCACCAGACCCACGGCGTCGTCGCGGGCGCCGGCCCTGCGCAGCTTCTGCATCACCCGGGGCAGGACCGACTCCGTGGACGCGGTGCCGAGGGCGAGCAGCATCTCCTCGCGGATGTAGCGCAGGAACTTCCACAGGCTGAGCCCGGTGACCAGCTTCAGGGCGAGGGCGAGCAGCGCGATGAACAGGGCGGCGGCCACGTAGCACAGCACGATCAGCTTGCCGTAGGTCTCGATGACACCGAGACCGTAGTTGCCGATCAGGACGGCCATCGCGCCGAACACCGCGATCGGGGCGAGTCGCATCACGAAGCCGACGATCGCGAAGATGATCTCCTGAGCCTGCTCGATGGCGGGCAGCACCTGCGGCACCTTGGTGTGGCCGAGATGCAGCAGCGCGGCGCCCACCAGACAGGCCAGCACCAGGACTTGGAGCAGGGAGTTCTCGGCGAAGGCGCCGAGGAAGGAGGTGGGAATGGCCTCCAGCACGAACTCGGTCGTCGAGGGCAGATGGCCGCCGCCCGTCTTCGCGTCGACCGCCGAGGCGTCCAGCGTGGAGGGGTCGACGTTCATCCCCGAACCCGGCTGGACCACGTTGGCGGCGAGGAGCCCGATCACCAGCGCGAGCGTGCTCGCGACCTCGAACCAGATCAGGGCCTTGAGCCCGATCCGGCCGAACGCCTTCAGGTCACCGGCCTTGGCGATGCCGACGACGACCACGCAGAACACCAACGGCGAGATGATCGTCTTGATGAGCCGGATGAAACCGTCGCCGAGCGGCTGGAGATCCGCGCCGAACCCCGGCCACAGCTTCCCGACGACGATCCCGAGCACGAGCGCGCAGGCGACCTGCGCGAAGAGAGAGGTACGCAGTATGCGTGCGACGCGTCGCGGCAGGGACGGTACGGACGGTGGCACGGGCACTCCTTGGGGGGACGACGGCACACGGAAGTTCCCTGGAACGGCGGGGACTTCTGCCATACGGAAAGCGCGTTCCGTTCGGATCACTGTGCGGGTGATGTTGGTCCCGCACAAGACCGCCGTGTTGCATCCGGGTAAATCACGCCCTGCGTGACGTGTCGCGTGCATCCCGCCTCAGCAGCGGCTTCGGTCCTCGGTGAGGACGCCTTGAACGCTCGTCAGGGAACGGTCGTGACACCCGTCCGAGCCGTACGACCGATAGCGCTCGCTCGTCGTACCGACCGCGTGCCGCTGGTCGCGCGGCACGTTCAACGTCCAGGCGGCGTCGCCGGTGTAGGTGTCGTCGACCCACGACCACCGCGTTCGCCGGCCGTCCCGGGTGGTCACGACGGAGGCCCGGTCACCGAGGGTCAGCACGGTGCGCAGCCGGTCGTCCGCGCCGATGACGATCGAGCCGTCCATCGTGTACGTCCGCTGGGTACGGGTCGTGCGGGCCGGCCCGCGTCCGCCCACAGTGACCGACTGCTCGTCCGTCCAGGTGGCGTCGAGGGCGTCCAGGTTCTCGCCGTCGGTCCAGCGGTGTGCGGAGTCATGGGCGAGCGAGCGCCGCACGGTGGTCGTCACCCGGCCGTGCGAGGTGTCGACGTACCCGGCCACGGTCAGCCGGTGCCCACCCTCGGCGTCCACACGGTGCTCCGAACCGGGCGTGTACGTCGAGGAGTTGGCGAGGTCACCGGTCTTGTGCACGGTGAGCTTGCCGGTGACGTGCGCGCGCTCGGCGTCCTGCCGGACTAGGACGTTCACGGGTGCGCTCCAGCCGCTCTGCCCCTCGGGTACGCCCACGACGGAGACCTCTACGCGGTGCGGGCGGCCGTCGTTGAGCAGGCCGGCGAAGGGGGTGAGGTCGTACTCGATCGGCTTGACGTCGAAGGCGCGCGGGCCCGGGACGACGTACCAGAGGAAGGGGTTGGACCAGCCGCCGGTCCAGACGTGCGGGAACGGCGCGGCGATTCCCGCCAGTTGGCCGTCCACCTTGATCTGCACCTCGCGGTACGGTCCGCCGGCCGCCTTGCAGGAGTAGGGCGCCGGGTCGGGCGCCGCCAGGTACCAGAACTCCTCGCAGCCGCCGCCGGAGCCGGTGGCGTACACCTCGGCGACGATGCGCTCGCTGTTGCGCGGGGTGGTCAGCGTGCCGTCGTGGAGGGTGAGAACGCGGTCCGGGTTCGCGGCCGGGCGGCCGGCGTAGAACGTCAGCGTGACCTTGACGTCGATGACACCGGTGTATGTGTCGTCGACGACGTTCCCGATGAGCATCTCGACGTCGTGGTCGGCGCGGAACGTGTCGCTGTAGCGCGTGACGTCCTTCTCCACGGACCACTCGATGCCGTCGGGCGACGGCTCCGGAGTCGACGTACGGAAGATCTCGACTCCGCCGATGCGCAGATGGCCGAGCCGGTCGTACTGCCGGCCCTTGACCTTGCCGTCCATCCGCAGCACGACCTTGCTCCAGCGGTCACCGCAGCCGTCGGGGGGTGAGTAGGCGCCCTTGTAGGGGGTGAAGTCACGGAACTGCGCCTCGGCGACGGTGACTTGACACGTCTTGCCGGAGGGCTTGGTCACGGGCGGGACGGCGGTGATGGGGTCGTGCCAGTCGGTGCCGAACTCGGCGGGGACGTCGACGGGTTGGGCCGCCGGGGCCGGGGGCGCTCCGAGGAGGGTGCTCGCCAGGAGGGTGACCCCTGCGAGCATGGACATGACGATCCGTCTCTTCATGGGCGGTGTTCTACGGTGAGTCGGCCACCGGCCGCAACGACGCCTTCTCCGTCAGCGCGCGGCCTTCAGGTGAGCCCTGTCCCCCATCACCACCACGGGGTGCAGCTCCGGATCGAGCGTGCGCAGCAGCTGCTCCATCCCCGATGCGGACAGGCTCACGCAGGCCGACGTACCACTGCCGTGGTCCATGTGCAGCCAGATGCTTCCGCCCCGCTCGTAACCCCGTGGACGGGTCGGGTCGTTGGGCGGGGTTCCCTTGACGCGGTTGTAGTCGATGGCGATGACGTAGTCGAAGTCGTGCCAGTACGACGTCGCCCACCAGCGCGGCGCCGCGAAGGCGGCCGACCTGGTGTACGGCAGTCTGGCCCCGGGATCCTTCCGTACGCCGCCCGCGTCGCTGAGCGTGAACACGCCGACGGGGCTGCGTTTGTCGCCCTCGCGGTGGTCGGTGGTCCAGCCCTTCTTGCCGTTGTGCGCGGGCCACGCGCGGACGCGGTCCCAGGTGGTGCCGCGCTTCGTGTAGAGCACGACCGTGGAGTCCGCGGAGTCCCTGCCGTCGCCGTACACCGCAACGACCTGGCGTGAGTCGGCGGGGATGCGTCGCTGCCAGCGGTCGCCGACGCCCGGGATGCGCGTCGGATCGGCGGTGGCGGCCGAGCGTCCGGGCGCCGACCTGCCGACATCCGCACCGGCGCCGTCCCGCGCTCCGTCACGCGCTGCGTCCCGCGCCCCGCCGCACGCCGTGAGGGTCGCGGTCGCCAACAGGGATCCGAGGGCCGCCGTCACGACCGTCGCGCGCCATGCTCCGCCGTTCCGCATCGATCCATGGTCGCACCACCTCCGGCCCGAGGGCCGGAACTGAGCGGCCCGTTGGAAAACCGTTTGCGTCCGGCCACGCTGCGACGCGAACCTGTCACGGTTTGCTGCCGCCGAGCGCTGCCCGTACCGCGCCTCGGCCGTCGATCGACCCACCATCCCTTCCCTCACTGACACGAGCCACTGGGACGTCATGCAGATTCAAGACCTTCCGTACCCCGACCCGGGTGTGCCGGACGCCCGCTCAGGTCCCCGATTCCTGTGGTGGCTCTTCAGGAACCAGCTGGACGGCCAGCTCAAGGCCCTGGCCTGGGGACTGCTGCACTTCCTTTCCGTCTCCGCGCTGCCGTTCTGTGTCGGCCTCGCCGTGCAGGCCGTCGTCGACCGTTCGGGCGCACAGCTCGCCCTCGCCGGCGGACTCCTGGCCCTGTGCTGCGCCGGCAACGCGATCGGCGAGACCTTCCTGCACCGCACCGCGGTCACCAACTGGATCACGGCCGCCGCCCGTGTCCAGCAGGTTCTGGCCCGCAAGACCGCACAACTCGGCTCGGCCCTGACCCGGCGTGTCGCGGCCGGTGAGGTGGTGGCGGTCTCCACGGGCGACGTCGAGAAGATCGGCTGGTTCGTCGAGGCCTGGTCACGCTTCACCGCCGCGGCCGTCACGATCGTGGTCGTCTGCGTCGGACTCGTCGTCTACCAGCCCGCGCTCGGCACGGTCGTGGCCGTGGGCCTGCCCGTACTGGCGGTCGCCGTACTGCCCTTGCTGCCCCGCGCGACCCGCCGCGCCGACCTCCAGCGCGAGAAGGCGGGCCGTGCCACCGAACTCGCCTCCGACACCGTCGCCGGCCTGCGCGTCCTGCGTGGCATCGGCGGCGAGGAACTCTTCCTCGACCGCTACCGCAGTGCCTCCCAGGAGGTACGCCACGCGGCCGTGCGCAGCGCCCGGATGTGGTCCCTGATCTCCGCGATCCAGGTGCTGATGCCGGGCCTGCTGCTGATCGCGGTGGTCTGGTACGGCGTCCACCTCGCCCGCCAGGGCCAGGTCGGCATCGGCGAACTGGTCACCGTCTACAGCTCGATCATGATCCTCACCTATCCGCTGCGGCACTTCGAGGAGATCGCCATGGCGTACTCCTTCTCGCGGCCCTCGGCCCGGCGCGCCGCACGCGTGCTGTCGCTGGAGCGCGCCACCGACACCGGCGGGTCGCGCGACGGGGCGGAAGTGCCGTCCGGCGATCTGTACGACCCGGCCACAGGACTGCTCGCGCCCGCCGGCCGGCTCACCGCCGTGGTGTGCGGCGATCCGGACGCGGCGGGACGCCTCGCCGAACGGCTGGGCGGGCACCCTTCCGAGGAGAGCACCCCGGTGCTGCTCGGCGGCGTCCCGCTCGACGAGTTGCCGCTCGACAGTGCCCGTACGGCCGTCCTCGTGCAGGACAAGGATCCGGTGCTGCTCTCCGGCACACTGCGCGAACTCCTCGACGTGCCCAGGTCGGGCCACGTCCGCCCCGAGGACGCGCTGGCGGCCGCGCAGTGCGAGGACGTCCTGGCCGCACTGGTCCAGGGCTCGCTGGACGCCGAGGACCCGATGGACGCCAGGATCACCGAGCGCGGCCGGTCGCTCTCCGGCGGCCAGCGCCAACGCCTCGCGCTCGCACGGTCGCTGATCACCGATCCGGGCGTCCTCGTGCTGGACGAGCCGACCTCGGCCGTCGACTCGCACACGGAGGCCCGCATCGCGCAGGGCGTGCGGAACCTGCGGGCCGGGCGCACAACGGTGGTGTTCACCTCCTCTCCACTGCTCCTGGACCGCGCCGACCGGGTCGTCCTCGTCCACGAGGGCGAGGTCGCGGCGGTCGGCGTACACCGCGAGCTGGTGCACTCCGAGCCCCGGTACCGGGCGGTGGTGACCCGGGAGACGGAGGAAGAGGCGGCGGAGACGAAGACCGCTCGCAGCGACGGACCGGCCGGGGACCAACCGGTCAAGGCGTCCTCGCTCGAAGAAGTACTCAAGGAACTGGAAGAGATCGAGGAGTCGGCATGATCGGCGTTGCGCCACCGGAGTACGACCCGGCGGCCCCGACGACGGCGAACACCCTGCCGGTCGGCGCCCCCACGACCGTACGCAGCTACGTGGTGGAGCTGTTCCAACGGCACCGCCGTGCCTTCCTGCTGCTCGTCGCCGTCAACACGGTCGCCGTGCTGGCGTCGATGGCGGGCCCCTGGCTGCTCGGCGGTCTGGTCGAGCGGGTCGCGGACGGGGCCGCCGAGCACGAACTCCATCTGGAGCTCACCGTCGGCCTGTTCGTGGTCGCGCTCATCGTGCAGGCCGTGTTCGTACGGCAGGTACGGCTGCGCGGGGCGATGCTCGGCGAGCGGATGCTGGCCGATCTGCGCGAGGACTTCCTCGTACGGTCGGTCGGGCTGCCGCCCGGCGTCCTGGAGCGCGCCGGGACGGGCGACCTGCTGTCCCGGATCACGACGGACATCGACCGGCTGGCCAACGCGATGCGCGAGGCCGTGCCGCAGCTCTCCATCGGGGTGGTGTGGGCGGCCCTGCTGCTGGGCGGACTGATCATCACCGCGCCGCCGCTCGCGGCCGCCGTGCTGGTCGCCGTGCCGCTGCTGGTGATCGGCTGCCGCTGGTACTTCAAGCGGGCGCCGGCCGCCTACCGCTCGGAGGCCGCCGGGTACGCCGCCGTTGCCGCCGCGCTCGCCGAGACCGTGGACGCCGGGCACACCGTCGAGGCCCACCGCCTCGGCGCCCGCCGGGTCGAGCTGTCGGACCTGCGGGTCAAGCAGTGGACCGCGTGGGAGCGGTACACGCTCTGGCTGCGGTCGGTGCTCTTCCCCATCATCAACGTCACCCATGTGACCGTCCTCGCCTCCGTCCTGATGATCGGCGGCGTCTTCGTCCTCCAGGGCTGGATCGGGGTCGGTCAGCTCACGACTGGTGCGCTGATCGCGCAGATGCTGGTCGACCCGGTGGGCCTGATCCTGCGCTGGTACGACGAGCTCCAGGTCGCCCAGGTCTCGCTGGCCCGACTGGTCGGGGTCCGGGACATCGAGCCGGACGCCGGGGACACCGAGCTCGCGCCCGCAGGCCGTGACGTGCACGCCGACCGGGTGCACTTCGGCTACCTGGAGGGCGTGGACGTGCTGCGCAAGGTCTCCCTGGAGGTCGCGCCCGGCACCCGACTGGCCCTGGTCGGCCCCTCGGGCGCGGGCAAGTCCACGCTGGGCAGGCTGCTCGCCGGCATCTACGCGCCCCGGGACGGCCGGATCACCCTCGGCGGGGCCGAACTGTCCCGGATGACAGCCGAGCGCGTCCGCTCCCATGTCGCCCTGGTCAACCAGGAGCACCACGTGTTCGTGGGCTCCCTGCGCGACAACCTGCTGCTGGCCCGCACCGACGCGGCCGACGCCGAGCTGTGGGCGGCGCTGGGCGCGGTCGACGCCGACGCGTGGGCGCGTGCGCTCGACGACGGCCTCGACACCGAGGTCGGCTCGGGCGGCTTCGCCCTCACCCCTGCCCAGGCCCAGCAGATCGCGCTGGCCCGCCTCGTGCTGGCCGACCCGCACACGCTGGTCCTGGACGAGGCGACGTCCCTTCTCGACCCCCGGGCCGCCCGCCACCTGGAACGCTCCCTGGCCCGAGTCCTCGACGGCCGCACGGTCGTCGCCATCGCCCACCGCCTCCACACCGCCCACGACGCGGACGTCATCGCCGTCGTGGAGAACGGCCGGATCAGCGAACTCGGCAGCCACGAGGAACTGGTCGGGGCGAACGGGGCCTACGCGGCGCTGTGGCGGTCCTGGCATGGCTGAGCGGGAGTGAGTGCGGGAGTTGGTACCGGGGGTGCCGGAGCCGACGGCCATGGGTAGGTGGTCCTGCCGGGGAGTGGAGGACTGTGGCCGACCCGAAGGGCGGGGGCGGGCTGGGCCGGGGCTGGGACATTCGGCCGACTCGGGGGTTGGGTGCGGGTGCTGGCGCGGGCTCGGGTGCCGACGCGGGTGCGGGTGCCGACGCGGGTGCGGGTGCCGGTGCGGGTGGGCGTACGGGTGCCGGTACGGGTCGGCCCACGGGTGCCGGTACGGGTGGGCGTACGGGTGCCGGTACGCCCTCGTCGTTGCGGGGTCAGGCGCTGTGGAGTGCGGGTCCGCCGCCATCGTTGCTGGGGCCGGCTCTGTGGAGTGCGGATTCGCTGCCGACGTGGCTGAGGCCGCCGCTCGTCGTGATCGGTGGGGTAACTCGCTGTGACCGTTTGAGGAGCCCAGCGTGCCTGCGGTCAGGGCCGGGCCCGCGGTGGCCGGGACGGGACCCATCGCGACCGGGGTAGCGACTGGCGTAGTAAGGCCGGCACCCGCCATGGCCCGGCCGGGGTATCCGTCTCCGGCATACCGGACCTGACCCCGCCGGTTTCCCTCGGCGTCTCCGCACGGAACCGGCCCGGGTGCATCCGGAGTGCTCGCTCCCGCCCGTGCCGTTGCGCCGGGGCGAAAAGGGGTGGAAGGCTGGATAGCGGCACCGGTTCGGGGAGCACCCGGGAACCTCGCGGTTCGCGCCGGGTGCGGCCTGTGCCCCACGCCGCGACGGCCCGTCGCTTCCCGCGGTGGGTTCAGGCCCGTCCGCACCACCTGGAGGTACCCGTGAACAGCGCCGAGGGATGGGGTGACGACGTCTACCAGCCCGACGCTTCCGATCAGCGTGAGGACACGGGGCTGCTGGACGCGGAGGACACCCTGGAGAACGACGGCGTCGACGACCCCCTGGACCGGGGCTGGTCCCCTCCGGACCGACCATGGGCCGTGGAGCACTCCGGTGTCACGGCCGCCGAGCGCCACCAGGGCGAGACCCTCGACCAACGTCTGGCCGAGGAGATGCCCGACCTCGCCACGCCCGACGGCGACGGCATGGGCGACGCCGAGGGCACCGACGGGGAACTTCTCGACAACGAGGTCGGCGCCCTGCGCTCCGGCCGCCTCGTGGCACCCGACGAAGGCGCCCACGAGGACGAGGAGAGCGCGCTCGTCGCGACGGACGTGGGCATCGACGGCGCGGCGGCGTCCGCCGAGGAGGCCGCCATGCACATCGTCGACGAGGATTCCCTGTCCGGCTGACGGCCGAGGCACCCGCCGTAGCCGTGCCTCCGACGCCCGCCCGCTGCGTCCCGCGGTCCCCGCGATCGCAGTGGCCGCGCCACCGGCTTCATCCGCCGCCCCCGAGCCGTCGGCCCCGCCGACGCCGCCACCTGAGGAGCTCGCATGCAGCAGGACAAGCACCCCGACTACCACGCGGTCGTCTTCCGTGACCGTGCCGCGGGCTACGCCTTTCTGACCCGGTCCACCGCGACCAGCGACCAGACCATCGACTGGGACGACGGCGAGACCTACCCGGTCGTGGATGTCGAGATCTCCTCGGAGAGTCACCCCTTCTACACCGGCAAGGCCAGAACGGTGGACTCCGAGGGCCGCGTCGCCGCCTTCGAACGGCGCTACGGCGGTGGAACGGGAGAAGTCGGCTGATCCGGCTTCCGAGCCGGTGAGCGCACCGGAGGTCCCCGACGTGCGGCTGACCGGTTGCGCGGACGGGTCAGCCGGATGGTGCCGTCCGCGCCCGCACCCGCTCAGATCACGTTGAGCGCCGCCGCGCAGCCCACCCCGCCGAGCACCATGAACACCGGCATCAGCACCTTGAGCTCGACCCAGCTGCCGGCCCGGAACCGCATGGCCTTGGGCGGGCCCAGCGGGTACCAGCGCTTGCGGCCCACCGGGATCGGCCACAGGATCGGGCAGCCGGACACCGTCAGCGCGTCCCCGATGTCGTGCACCAGCGCACCCAGCACGATCGGCAGCCCCAGCCACAGATACTCCTGGCCCGGGGCCGTGAACAGCCAGTCGGCGCCGTTGCCCGGCTTGTCCAGCACACCCGCGAGGATCCACGCGCTGGTCGCCGCCAGCAGCCAGACCAGGACGTCGCTGCTGGAACCCCGGGCCGCCCGCCACAGCAGCCCCTCGATGGCCAGCACCATGTGCACGAAGAGGATCGCCAGCACCGCCCAGCGGCCGCCGGTGATCGCCAGGACCGAGGTGCCCCCTCCGATCATGACCGCCCACAGCCAGGTGTGGGTGAGCGTGCGATGTCCACCGGAGCGACGCGGATCGCCCTGCTTCTTCGTCGCCTTGTAGACGGCGTAGGACAGCTTGTCGACGATCTCGCACAGCCAGCGCGACACCGGACCGAAGGACCGCGAGATCGTGGCGGCCTTGTGGTCGAGATCCGGGGCCAGTGCGGCTCCGGCGCAGATCAGCGCGCCGCAGAGCAGCACGGGCCAGGGCATTCCGTGCCCGGCCGCGGCGGCGGCTGCTCCGACCCCGAGCCAGGCGGCGGCGCCCGACAGTGAGTGTGCTGGTCCCATCATGGCCGTTGCCCGCCCCATTCCTCGTGTGCCGCTGTCCAGTTGACCGGGATCGCTGACTTGTCGTCGGCGACACAGCGTAGCGTTCGCGATCTTCGACCTCGCAGCCGATTCCCCGATGAGGCAGGAGGGCAGGCAAGATGGGTGGGTGACCCTCATCGATCAGCTGCCGCCGACCGCCGACCCCGACGCCCTCTACGAAGCCTTCGAGTCGTGGGCCGAGGAGCGCGGGCTCACCCTCTATCCCCACCAGGAGGAGGCGCTGATCGAGGTGGTCTCCGGTGCGAACGTGATCGTGTCGACGCCCACCGGCTCCGGCAAGAGCATGATCGCGGCGGGCGCCCACTTCGCCGCGCTGGCCCGGGACGAGGTCACCTTCTACACCGCTCCGATCAAGGCGCTGGTGTCGGAGAAGTTCTTCGAGCTGTGCAAGATCTTCGGCACCGAGAACGTCGGCATGCTCACCGGCGACGCTTCCGTCAACGCCGACGCCCCCGTCATCTGCTGCACGGCCGAGGTACTCGCGTCGATCGCGCTGCGCGACGGCAAGCAGGCGGACGTCGGCCAGGTCGTCATGGACGAGTTCCACTTCTACGCGGAGGGCGACCGGGGCTGGGCCTGGCAGATCCCGATCCTGGAGCTGCCGCAGGCTCAGTTCATCCTGATGTCGGCCACGCTCGGCGACGTCTCGATGTTCGAGAAGGACCTCACCCGCCGGACCGCCCGCCCGACGTCGGTGGTCCGCTCGGCGACCCGCCCCGTCCCGCTCTCCTACGAGTACCGGTTCACGCCGCTCACCGAGACGCTGACGGAGTTGCTGGACACCAAGCAGGCGCCGGTCTACATCGTGCACTTCACGCAGGCGCAGGCCGTGGAGCGGGCGCAGGCGCTGATGAGCATCAACATGTGCTCGCGCGAGGAGAAGGAGCAGATCGCCGAGCTGATCGGCAACTTCCGCTTCACCACCAAGTTCGGCCGTAATCTCTCCCGTTACGTCCGGCATGGCATCGGTGTCCATCACGCCGGCATGCTGCCGAAGTACCGGCGTCTGGTGGAGAAGCTCGCGCAGGCCGGTCTGCTGAAGGTGATCTGCGGTACCGACACGCTCGGCGTAGGTGTCAACGTCCCCATCCGCACGGTGCTGTTCACGGCCCTGACCAAGTACGACGGCAACCGCGTGCGCACTCTGCGCGCCCGTGAGTTCCACCAGATCGCCGGCCGTGCCGGGCGGGCCGGTTTCGATACGGCGGGCTTCGTGGTGGCGCAGGCGCCCGAGCACGTCATCGAGAACGAGAAGGCGCTCGCCAAGGCGGGCGACGACCCGAAGAAGCGTCGCAAGGTCGTCCGCAAAAAGGCGCCCGAGGGTTTCGTCGCCTGGACGGAGAACACCTTCGAGAAGCTGATCGCCTCCGAGCCCGAGCCGCTGACGTCCCGTTTCCGGGTGACGCACACCATGCTGCTGTCGGTCATCGCCCGGCCGGGCAACGCCTTCGAGGCGATGCGGCATCTGCTGGAGGACAACCACGAGCCGCGCAAACAGCAACTGCGGCACATCCGGCGCGCGATCGCGATCTACCGCTCGCTGCTGGACGGCGGCATCGTCGAGAAACTCGACGAACCCGACGCCACCGGTCGCATCGCCCGCCTGACCGTCGACCTTCAGCAGGACTTCGCGCTCAACCAGCCGCTGTCGACCTTCGCGCTGGCCGCCTTCGAGCTGCTGGACCCGGAGTCGCCGTCGTACGCCCTGGACATGGTGTCCGTGGTCGAGTCCACGCTGGACGACCCGCGGCAGATCCTCGCGGCCCAGATGAACAAGGCGAAGGGCGAGGCCGTCGCCGCGATGAAGGCGGACGGCGTCGAGTACGAGGAGCGCATGGAGCGCCTCCAGGACATCACCTACCCGAAGCCTCTGGAGGAGCTGCTCTTCCACGCGTACAACACGTACCGCAAGAGCCACCCCTGGGTCGGCGACCACCCGTTGTCGCCGAAGTCGGTCATCCGGGACATGTACGAACGGGCGCTGTCCTTCACGGAGTTGGTGTCCGTCTACGAGCTGGCCCGCACCGAGGGCATCGTGCTGCGCTACCTCGCCAGTGCCTACAAGGCCCTCGACCACAACATCCCGGACGACCTCAAGTCCGAGGACCTCCAGGACCTGATCGAGTGGCTCGGCGAGATGGTGCGCCAGGTCGACTCCAGCCTGCTGGACGAGTGGGAGCAGCTCGCCAACCCGGAGGAGATGACCGCCGAGGAGGCCCAGGAGAAGGCCGACGAGGTCAAGCCGGTCACGACCAACGCGCGCGCCTTCCGCGTCCTCGTCCGCAACGCCTTGTTCCGTCGCGTCGAGCTCGCCGCCCTCGACCAGGTCGAGGAGCTGGGCGAGATGGACGCCGACGCCGGCTGGGACGCCGATGCCTGGGGCGAGGCGATGGACAAGTACTGGGACGAGTACGAGGACCTCGGCACCGGTCCTGACGCCCGCGGTCCCAAGCTCCTGGTGATCGAGGAGGAGCCGGCGAACCGCCTGTGGCGGGTCCGCCAGATCTTCGACGACCCGAACGGCGACCACGACTGGGGCATCAGCGCGGAGATCGACCTCACCGCCTCCGACGCGGAGGGCCGTGCCGTGGTCCGCGTCACCGACGTAGGCCAGCTGTGAGCACAGGAGACTCCCACGCATGACGACCAACCCGGCCGAGAGGCTCGTCGACCTGCTCGACCTGGAGCAGATCGAGGTCAACATCTTCCGCGGCCGCAGCCCGCACGAGTCCCTGCAACGGGTCTTCGGCGGCCAGGTGGCCGGCCAGGCGCTGGTCGCCGCCGCCCGCACCACGGAGGGCGACCGACCCGTGCACTCGCTGCACGCGTACTTCCTGCGGCCGGGGCGGCCGGGCGTGCCGATCGTGTACCAGGTCGAACGGGTGCGGGACGGCAGGTCGTTCACGACCCGCCGGGTCACCGCCGTGCAGCAGGGCCGCACGATCTTCAATCTCACCGCCTCCTTTCACAAACCTGAACAGGGGAGCTTCGAGCACCAGCTGCCGCCGGCCCGGAAGGTTCCGGACCCGGAGTCGCTGCCGACGGTCACCGACGAGATCCGGCAGCATCTGGGCACGCTGCCGGAGCAGTTGGAGCGGATGGCCCGGCGCCAGCCCTTCGACATCCGCTATGTAGACCGGCTGCGCTGGACCGCAGAAGAGGTCAAGGACGCCGAGCCGCGCAGTGCGGTGTGGATGCGCGCGGTCGGGCCGCTGGGCGACGACCCGGTCGTGCACACCTGTGCGCTGACCTACGCCAGCGACATGACCCTCCTGGACGCCGTCCGGATCCCCGTCGAACCCCTGTGGGGCCCACGGAGCTTCGACATCGCGTCACTGGACCACGCCATGTGGTTCCACCGGCCGTTCCGTGCGGACGAGTGGTTCCTCTACGACCAGGAGTCCCCGATCGCGACGGGCGGACGGGGCCTCGCCCGCGGGCGGATCTACGACCTGGAGGGGCGCCTGTTGGTGTCCGTCGTCCAGGAGGGACTGTTCAGGGCGCTGTAGTCCAAGGCCTTCTGCGCCGGAGCCGGCTCAGCAGACCGCGTGGCGGTTCCGGCTCCTCGGGCCGACGCGGCGCCCCGAGGAGCGGAGGATGTGTCGGCCCGGGAGCCCTCTCGGCCGTAGGACGAGGCGCGGGCCGCAGTGCCCTCGCATGCGCCAGAACTTCCGTCAGGTCGGCCCGTAGCAGTCCGATCTCGTCGGGGTCGTCGGCCGTCATGATCCTCTCGGCGATGAGAGAGGACGGCGAACCGGTGGCGCCGGATACGGGTGGGCCCGGTCGGAAGCGGTTCACATGGGAGCGTTCATAGGGGTCGGGGACGATCTCAGCGATCTGGACGGGATCGAGGAAGGCGGCCTGCGCACCGGCGCTCTCCCAAGGGTCCCCCGCCTGGCGCAGCAGGAAGCCGCGGTGACGTCCTCGCCAGTTGCGTGGACGCAGGTCCACGCCAGCGTCCAGCATGCCCCGCAGCGCTTCGGGCATCCGGCGGTCGTTCAGCACTGAGGCGTGGTTCTCGTCCGCTGCGAACCGCCTCAACTCTTCGGCCAGATAGAGCCAGACCACGGCCCGATACCGGTTGAGGTAAAACTTCACCGGCACCACCAGGCCCAGGCGGGCGAGACGCGTGAACCTGCCGGTCGGCACGTCCATGATGTCCGCGCCCTCCGTCGTACCGACGACCTTCACACGGTCCAGCAGGGAGTCCGGAAAGCCCTCCCCCGAACTCACCCGGTCGATCTCGGCCCCTGGGACACGTCGGCCTCCGCCTCCCTCGTCGGGCACGGTCCGGATGAGCCCGAGATGGACGGCGAGCTCCAACTCCCCTCGCTTCAGGCCCAGTTCGCGGGCCGCGCGACTTGGAGTGCAGGCCGGACGCTGCTGGTTCGTGATGCGGTGCGTGTGCGTGACAGTGTTGCCCGACATGGTCGATCTCCCCCGTGGAGTCAGTGGCTCACGCTCCGTGCGTTCGCCGTGACAAAACCGTAGTCGGTTCGCCAGATCGCGTGGCCGGCCTGTGGATAACTCCACGAGGGATGCTGAATCAGCAGGTCAGAGGTCTGTCAGCGGCGACCGTTCGGGCTGTCGGGACTCGACGTCGAGGTGCTCGCCGACCCGATTGACGAGCAGGGTCATCTCGTAGGCGATCTGGCCGATGTCGGCTTCCGCGCCGCTGAGCACGCACAGACAGCTGCCGGTGCCCGCAGCGGTGACGAACAGCACGGCGTCGTCGAACTCGACCATCGTCTGACGCACTCTGCCCGCGCCGAAGTGCCGTCCCGATCCCTTGGCCAGGCTGTGCAACCCGGACGAGACGGCGGCAAGGTGCTCGGCGTCCTCTCGTCGCAGGCCCGTACTCGCGCCGGTCACCAGGCCGTCGTTCGACAGCACCAGCGCGTGTCGCACGTGGTCGACACGTTTCGTCAGATCGTCCAGCAGCCAGTCGAGGCTCTGGTTCTGCGCCATGGTCCGGTCTCCCCGTGTAGATGTCTCCCCCTGCACCGGAGGAATCTCTTCGCCACCCTTCCCGACGATCCGTCCCTCGGGCAAGGAGGATGAGGGCATGGCGAAGAAGATGACCGATGAGGAATGGCGGGCGTTCGTCTCACACGGCACACGCACCGCGAAACTGTCGACCGTGCGAGCCGACGGCAGTCCGCATGTGGCGCCGATCTGGTTCGTGCTCGACGGCGACGAGCTGGTGTTCAACACCGGCAGTTCCAGCGTGAAGGGGCGCAATCTGGTCCGGGACGGCCGGGTGGCGCTGTGTGTGGACGACGACCGGCCACCGTACGCCTTCGTGGTGATCCAGGGCCGCGCCCAGGTCTCGGAGGACCTTGAGGAGCTGAGGCACTGGGCCGGTCGCATCGGGGCGCGCTACATGGGCGAGGAGCGCGCCGAGGAGTTCGGCGCCCGCAACGGTGTCCCGGGGGAACTCCTCGTCCGCGTCACGATCGACAAGGTGCTGGCGGATCGGGACGTGGCCGACTGACTGCGGTCCGCGGGCCCGTCGGCCCCGGCACGGTCAGCTGACGGAGTTGAGCAGCCGGGCGGTGTGCATCCGCCCGGCGTACTCGACGAGTCGGATGAGCACCTCCTTCCCCGAGTCACGGTCCCGGGCGTCACAGAGCACGACCGGAGTGCCCCGGTCCAGGTCGAGGGCGCGTGAGACATCGTGGGCGCCGTACGTGCGCGCGCCCGCGAAGCAGTTCACGGCCACGACGAACGGGATGTGCCGGTGCTCGAAGAAGTCCACGGCGGGAAAGCAGTCCTCCAGACGTCGGGTGTCCGCGAGGACCACCGCGCCCAGGGCTCCCTGCGCCAGCTCGTCCCACAGGAACCAGAAGCGGTCCTGCCCAGGGGTGCCGAAGAGGTACAGCGACAGGCCTGAGCGGATGGTGATGCGCCCGAAGTCCATGGCGACGGTCGTGGTGACCTTCCGGTCCACGCCGCCGGTGTCGTCCACCAGTTGGCCGGCCTCGCTGAGCATCTCCTCAGTGCGCAGCGGCCTGATCTCACTGACCGCGCCCACCAGGGTGGTTTTGCCCACGCCGAATCCGCCGGCGACAAGTATCTTCAGCGCCAGCTCGGCCGTGTCGCCGTCGGAGGCGTCTGACTGCACGTAGTGCTCGGTGACCATCGATCACTTCTCTCGGGAGTACCGGCATCGGTCGTCGTGGCTGCGCAAAGCTGATCCGTCGGTGTGCGAAGGTGATCCGTCGCTGTACGAAGTCAGCATCATGACAACTGAGTTCGCCTCTCGCGGGATTGGACCGCTTTTTCCCCGATGTGACCGCCTCGTTCCCGTTCGATGGCCGTACTGGCGCACGAATGGCCTCGCGCGGGAAGGGCTCGTTCGCAAATCTCCGTAACCGGGCCCCGCGATCTCATCTACAGCGCTCGCAATCCTTCGATCACCTCGCGCAGGATCCGTTCGTCAGGAAGCTGCGCGGGCGGCACCGGGCGGCTGACGGTGACGCGGCCGCGCTCCACGAGGTCGCCGAGAAGCACCCTGACGACGCCCACGGGGAGATCCGCGCCCGCCGCGAGTTCGGCGACCGACTGCGTCTCGGGTCGGCACAGCTCGATGAGAGCGCGGTGTTCCGGCCCGAGCGAGGCGTCGTCGTCGGTGCCGCGCGCTGTGGCGGCCAGCGTGACGAGGGCGATCAGGTCGAACCGCACCCCGGTGGGGCCGGGTTTGGTGCGGCCGCCCGTCATGGCGTAGGGGCGGACCAGAGGCCCGGCCTCGCCGTCGTACCACTGGCTGCCCTGCTCGTGCCGGGCGCCCTTTGTGTCGTCGGTCATCTGCGCCGGGCCACCCTTCCGGCTCACCGCGCGGCGGGCGGTCGCGCGGCGGCTCGCGGGGGCGTGTAGAGGTGCTCGCCGACCCGCTTGACCAGGCGCGCCATCTCGTACGCCACCAGTCCGATGTCGGCGGTCACGGCGCTGAGCACGGCGATGCAGGATCCGTCGCCGGCGGCGGCGACGAACAGGAAGGCGTCGTCCATCTCCACCATGGTCTGGCGGACCCCGCCGGCGCCGAAGTGCCGTCCCGCGCCCTTGGCCAGGCTGTGGAAGCCGGAGGCGACCGCGGCGAGATGCTCGGCGTCCTCGCGGCGCAGGTCGGTGGACGCGCCGACGGCGAGTCCGTCGTTGGACAGCACCACGGCATGCCGCACCTCGCGCACACGGTGCACCAAGTCGTCCAGCAGCCAGTCGAGTTCACGGGACGTCTGGGCGGCTCTCATACTCGGATCCTGGATCATGCAAGGTCTCCTTCACTGCTGCTGTCGCCGCGCGGTGCGGATTCGGGGTCACCGCCGCGACCGGGCTGCCTGCCACCGCCGCGCGTCCAGCCGTCGCGGTAGGCCACCATGCGGTCCCTGACGAGTTCGGGGGTGCGCCGGTCGTCGTCCTCGGCCGCTGCTCCCGACTGTGCGGCCGAGTGTCCCTCGCGCAGTTGGGGGGCGAGGTTGGCCTGGCGTACGCGGCGCGGGAGGTCGTCGGCGGCTTCGGAGTCGTGGGGTGGCCGGTGCAGTCTCAAGGTGATGACTCCGGGGGGTGTGCCGTGGTTCCTGGTCTCCGTCACGGCCGGCGTGGCCGACGCGGCTGTCCCTGCCGTCGCGGAAGCCAGCGCCGGCCGGTCGGCGATCGCTCGGGCGGGTTCCTGGTGCAACTCGGCAGCGGGCACACGCGCGTGCTCGGCTTCGGCCGGCCGCTGTGCCTCCGCCGCCGCGTCGGTGGAACGTTCCGCCGAGTCGACGTGCAGCAGAGCGGTGGGCAGCAGGACGACGGCGGTGGTGCCTCCGTAGGGCGAGGTGCGCAGGTGCACCTTGATGCCGTGCCGGGCCGCGAGCCTGCTCACGACGAAGAGACCGAGGCGGTCGCTGTCGAACAGGTCGAGGGCCTCGGACTGTTCGATGCGCCGGTTGGCCTCCGCGAGCGTCTCCTTGCCCATGCCGAGTCCGCGGTCCTCGACCTCGACGGCGTATCCGTTGCCGACGGGCTCGCCCACAACGCGCACGCGTGTGTGGGGAGGTGAGAACTGGGCGGCGTTCTCGACGAGCTCGGCCAGCAGGTGGGTGACGTCCGCGACGGCCACGCCGACGACGGACGTCTCGGGGAGCTGACGTACCTCCACGCGCGCGTAGTCCTCGACTTCGGAGACGGCCGCGCGCACCACGTCGGTCAGGGAGACCGGCATCCGCCAGGCCCGTCCGGGTGCCGCCCCGGAGAGGATGATCAGGCTCTCGGCGTGCCGTCGCATGCGGGTGGTGAGGTGGTCGAGCCGGAACAGGTCGCTGAGTTCGTTCGGGTCGTCGGAGCGCCGTTCCATGCTGTCCAGCAGGCTGAGTTGACGGTGCACGAGCACCTGGCTGCGGCGGGCGAGGTTGACGAAGACGCCGGAGATGCCGCTGGCGAGTTCGGCGCGCTCCACGGCGGCCCTGAGGGCGGCTCGGTGGACGGTGCCGAGCGCCTCGCCGACCTGGCCTGCCTCGTCCTCGGCGGGCGGCCCGGGCGGTGCCTCGGCACGGATGTCGATCTCCTCACCGGCGCGCAGCTTGCGCATGGCCTCGGGCAGTTTGCGCCGGGCGATCTCCAGGGCGCTGTTGCGCAGGCTCACCAGCTCGACGACGAGGCCGCGGCCGATGCGTACGGAGATCACGAGAGAGGCGGCTACGGCGATCAGCCCGAGGAGGACGGCGGCGCCCGCCGGGGTGAGCAGGCCGCGGGCGAACGGGTCGGCACGCTCGGCGACATCGCGTCCGGCGTCCTGCTCGATGGCCCGCATCTCGCCCTGCACGCGTGCGTGTGCCTTGTTCCATGCGGCATCCGTCGCCGCGTCGATCGCCCTTGTGCCCGGTGCCGCGGCGAGGACCTCGTCCTCGACGGACGTCAGGGTCGCGTAGTCCCCGCCGGCGGCGAGACTCTGCCAGGCCGCGCGTTCCGGGCCGCGCAGGTCCGCGACGGCGGACTCGGTCAGCGTACGACGGGTGTCGACGGCGCCGGTGAACAGCCGCAGCCGCTCTCCGTCGAGGCGTCCGGCGAGGCGTGCGCTGTCCAGCACGGCGTCCTCGCGGGCCAACGCCTCACCCGCGCGGGCGAATTCGAGCAGCACGCGCGCGTCCGAGCCGAGGTCTGCGTCCTGGATGCCGGTGAGCGCGCCGTCCACCGAGAAGGCGGTCGCAATGGTCGTGGTGTACCGCCCGTAGACCTCGTCCCAGCCCGATCGGGTGTCGAGCACGGCACTGCGTAGGGCATTCAGCTGCTCCGCGTCGCTGACGAAGGCCTCGAGCCGCCCGGCCACTCCGGCGGGGTACTGCCCGCTGTCGGCGACGGTGTCGCGGTCGCCGAGCCGCAGCCGTGCAACCGCCCTGTCCGTGGCCTGCGCGCGCTTCCTCAGCTCGTCGCTGCGCCCGGCGGACGGATCGGTCGCGTAGCGCACGGCGGCCGCGCGTTCGGCCTGAAGGGCGGTCACGGCATCGGCGACGGGCGCCCTGATCTCGGAGTCGACCAGCTGCAACTGGCGCAGCCTGGCGACGTCCTGTGCGGTGGTGACGGTGGCGTAGGCCCACAGGGCCAGCAACGAGACCACGGGCACCATCAGCAGACAGATGATCTTGGCGCGGACGGTGCGTGGGCGTATGCGCCAGCCCTGCACGCGCGTGGAGGGCCTGGGCGGTTCGTCCTGCGGTACGCCCGGGGGTTCGGACCCCTCGTCGGCCGGCGGTCCGGCATGGGCTCGGCGGCCGCGGGCCGGCGGTGTGGACGGCGGCTCGGCGCCGGCTGCGGTGGTCCTGCGGGGTATGCGCATGGCCTCCTCGCTCTGAAGTGGTTCGGGGGCGTGCATCCCGGGCCCTCGCCGGTTCCGGATCCGGCGCTAGCCGACGACGCTCTCGGCCGACCGCTGGGCCGACGCGGATGCCTCGCGCTCACCCGCGGTGGGTGACAGCGCGACAAAGGCGGACGTCAGGAAGAGGTAGGACCCGAGGCCTACGGCGAGGGGGAAGATGAACTGCATCGCCGTGGCCCCGGGCAGGACCTCGTCGGACGGTGTGACGTCGACGCCGACCGCGAACATGCCGGTGTAGTGCATGCTGCTGACCGCGGCACCCATGATCAACGAGGCGATGGTGACGGCGACGGGCGACTTAATGTTGAGCGCAGCCCACAGCGCGGCCGTCGCCGCGACCACAGCGATCAGTACGGAGAGCCCCACGAGCAGTGGGTCGTAAGTGACGTCGCCGTGGAGTCGTACGGCCGCCATGCCCAGGTAGTGCATGCTCGCGACGCCGAGCCCGGTGGTGAGTCCGCCCAGGAAGAGCGCGCGGGCGCGGTCACGGCTGTAGCCGACGGCGAAGACGCCGGCACAGACGACGAGCATGGCGACGAGCAGGCTCAGGATGGTGAGCGGCACGTCGTAGCGGATGTCGGTGCCGCTGACGCTGAAGCCCAGCATGGCCACGAAGTGCATGGTCCAGATGCCGGTGCCGATCGCCGAGGCGGCGGTGACGAGCCAGTTGCGGCGCGAGCGGCCGGTGGCGCCCAGCGCGCGGACGGTGCAGCGCAGGCCGAGTGCGGCGCCGGTGCAGGCCATCACATACGACAGCACGGGGGTCAGCCAGCCGAGGGCGGCATGGTCCAGGTGTCCCATGTCCCCGGGACGCTAGTCGGAGCAAGGGCGCACGAAGGGGGCGCATTTCGAAAGCTGTTGGAATATGACGTGGAGATGCAACGGAACGACCGCGTCACGCTCGAACGTGTGCACAGCGGCGTCATCCGTGCCGGTGAGGGATCATGCGGAGCATGAGCGACGACCACACACACGTGCAGGAGTTCTTCACCGCCCGCGCCGCCGACTGGGACAGCCGGTTCCCCGACGACGGGCCCGCCTACGCGGCCGCGGTCGCCGAGCTCGGTTTGCGCGAGGGGGCTCGCGTGCTCGACGCGGGCTGCGGCACCGGGCGCGCCCTGCCACCGCTGCGTGACGCCGTGGGGGCCACGGGAGTGGTCCTGGGGGCCGATCTGACCCCGGCCATGCTGCAAGCCGCGGTACGGGCCGGACGAGGCACGGACGGACAGTTGGTGCTCGCCGACGTGGCCGCCCTGCCGGTGCGGTCGGAGTCACTCGACGCCGTGTTCGCCGCCGGCCTCATCGCGCACCTGCCCTGCCCTGCCGAGAACTTGCGGGAGCTGGCCCGCGTGGTGCGCCCCGGCGGCACGCTCGCGCTCTTCCACCCGATCGGCAGGGCAGCGCTCGCGGCACGCCAGGGCCGGCAGATCACGCCCGAGGACCTGCGCGCGGAGCCCAATCTCCGGCCGCTGCTCGCCGGTTCGGGGTGGCGCATGACGTCGTACGTCGACGAGGACGACCGCTTCCTGGCACTGGCCGTCCGGGAGGCGTGACGGCTCGGGATCATCCGGCGACGGCTGCAGTGAAGGCGGCGGGGTTGTCGAACATGACGTTGTGGCCGGCGCCGGGCACGGTCACCACGCGCACGCCTGCCGTTTGCAGGGCCTCCCTGCCCGGGAGTTCACCGCTGAGCTCGCCCTGGAGGTAGAGGCGGTCGATCGACAGTCCTTCGAGGATGTCGCGCATGATCGGCTCGGAACCGAGCCTCAGCCCGACGGCGCTGCGGTACAGGGCGCGCGGGTCGGTGAGCCGCATGGTCGCCGCCCACAGGGGCCCGACCGCTTCCAGCACGCGCGCGTAGGCCCCGCCGACGAAGTCGTCCTCGCCGTAGGCAGTGATCCATGCGCTTCCCGGGGCGGGCAGGGGCGAGGCGTCGAGATTGGCCTCGGTCAGGACCAGCCGGGAGACGAGGTCGGGCCGGCGGTCGGCGAGCACGATGGCCACGGAACCGCCCATGCTGTGCGCGATCAGCTCGGCATCCGTCACCCCCGCCGCGTCCAGGGCCACCGCCAGGGCAGCGGCGTGGTCCTCCAGGGTGTAACCGAAGTCCTGCGGCCGGTCACTGATGCCGTGCCCAGGCAGGTCGACGAACAGGCTCCGGCGGAGCGCCAGTTCGGGCCTTGCCGCGATGTGGGCGTGGTACACGGAGGAAACCGAGCCCAGTCCGTGCACGTAGACACGCGCGGGCCCCTCCTCCGGCGCCTCCGTCTCCGTCCACCGGACACAGCTGCCCTTGCCGTCGAAATCGGCCTGCCTCATGGCGCCCCCTCGGAGTCGTTGTCGAGACACGACTATATACATCGGTATCGAGGTATCAAGGGTCCGAGGCATGAAGAGTCCGAGGTATCAAGAGTGCGATGCATTAAGTACTCGATGTATCAGTGATTCGATGTACTCGGGCCCCAGATGTACAGCGGATCCGGGACACAATGTGGGCATGCTTGAACTCGCCATCCTCGGCTTCCTCTACGACACCCCACTGCACGGCTACGAGCTGCGCAAACGCATCGCAGCGCTGACCGGGCACGTGAAGCCGGTCGCCGAGAGCACGCTGTACCCCGCGATCAAGCGGCTGGAGAAGGCGGACCTGCTGGCACGGACCACGGAGCCCGGATCAGTGGCCGCCCCGCGTCATGTGCTGACGCCGACGGAGGACGGCCGACGGGAACTGCGCCGCAGGCTCGCCGAGCCCGGCCCTCGCGACATCAGCGACGAGAACCGCTGGTTCACCGTGCTCGCCTTCCTGCGGCACCTGGAGGACCCGGGCGCCCAGTCCGCGGTACTGCGGCGCCGGCTGGCATTCCTGGAAGAGCCCGCGAGCTTCTTCTACGACGGCGACCGACCGCTGGGCGCCGAGGAGCTGGACGACCCCTTCCGGCGCGGCATTCTGACCATCGCCCGGGCCACTTCCCAGGCCGAGCTCACTTGGCTGCGCGAAACGATCGCCTCACTCGACGGCTGAGCGCGAGATGGACCGCAGCGGCGCGCGGGGGCGCACGAGCGCGGAAGGGCCATCGGGGCGGACACCCGCGCGCGGCATTCGAGCCGCTGCGAGCCCTTAACCGCGTCGTCCCCCTTCTGCCGTCGAGACTCCAACTCTACGTTGAATAGCATGAGATGAACGATCAACGATGGCACCACGAAGAGGGGGAAGGTGGTCAATATGTGGGGCAGGGTGCGCAAGTCATGGGTGAGATTCCTTCACGCCTTTCGCGCGGAGCCGGACACGGGCCAGGACAGGGAACCGCGCAGGCAACCTCGCAGGCAACCGCACAACCTGTTCGAGGCCGCCGCCGTCTACGTGTCGGCCTGCGCGGAGGACGACCAGGATCAGATCGACGAGGCGGCCGGCTGGGTGTCCCCGGAGGCACTGTCGTTCGGGGTGAACGAGCTGGCGTGCCGGGCCGTCATCGCGCTCGCCCGGGAGCGCGACGAGTCACCGCAGACCGTGGCCCGGTCCCTTCTCGGGCTCCCGGCGGCCTGACAGCGTTGGCAAAATCACGGTCGTTTCGCCCCGTCCGGACGGAAAACTGCAGCTCCGGGTGTGCCTGGGAGTCGTGACAAGGGGCTTCCGGTCGCACTAGGGTGCGCGCCGATGGACGAACCGATGGGGAGGCTGGGATGGCCGGGACGGATGAGGAGGCCGTCGCCGCCGCGGACGATGCGCTCTACGTGCTCACGGCGGTGCTGCTGACGCCGGCGAAGTTCCCGAGCGTGCTGGGCGACGACTATCCGGAGGCCTGCGCGGCGCTCGACCTCGCGCCGCTCGCCGACGGCTACGGCCTGGTCCTCGGTCAGGACGGCGACGGTGCCCGGTGGACCGTCGTCATCGACGACGTCTCCCTGGTTGCCGTCGCCATCGCGTCCTGGGACTGCGGCATGGAATACGACCTGTCACCCGACGAACGTACGGTCGTCGCCGCCCTGCCCGGCTGGCCCCTCGCCGTGGCCGTCGCCGCGCCCAATGTGCCGCCGCCGCACGACCCCGACCCCGAGATCGCGGAGGGTCCGCCGCTCACCCCGCCGGACACGAGCGTGTGGGGGCCGGCACAGCGACGCCTGGGCGCCGACGAGATCGCGCTGCAATGGGCGACCTGGCGCGAGCAGATCGACGACACCGAGTTCGCCACGCCGGGCGGTGCGGCGACGGCCGGTGATGTGTCGGCGGCAGGTGATTCGTCGGAGGCGGGTGGTTCGCCAGCGGCGGACGGTGCATCCGGTGCCGCCGGGGCCAAGGACGAGAGCGAGAGCACGAGCAAGGACGCCGGCACGGGCCCGGGCGACAGCGACAGCGTCAGCGCGGGCGAGCATCCCGCCGGCGCCGAAGCAGGCGAACCGGACGAACGCACCGGGAGCGGGCAGGCCGAGAGGCAAGGCGGCCACAGCGGCATCCTGCGGGTCCTCGCAGAGGCACGCGCCTACGTCGAGTCCCCGCCGCCCCTCGGCCGTGTCCGGTCCTCCTTCGCCCCGGGCGATGCGCGGACACTGCGTGCGGACGGCCCCGGCTGGTCGCTCGTCGCCAGGACCGACGACATCGCGTTCGTGCTCCTGGACGACGAACCCGGCGAGGTCCTCCCTGTCGGCCGCGGACCGGAGCTGCCCGGCCTCTTGGAAGCTCTCGACAAGATGGCCGTACGCCCGCTCTGAGCCCGCACTCAACCCGTGCATGGGGCACGCACCCAGGGGCGGGTGCGTGCCCCTCGGCTTGAAGGCCCTTGAGGAACAGCAGCGACGCGGGCGTCGCCGACGACCCGGCGGTCCCGGCGACATCCGGCGACGACCGCGGCAACCTCGGCGCCCGGCGAGCATCAGAGCGCCCAGCGAGCGTTCTCGGCCCCCTGTCCCGAGACCCCACCTGAAGGCCGTGTTCCATGTGGGCCCAACCCATGGCTGACGCGGAGACGGACACGCACCATGAGGCAGCTTTCGCGGTTTCGCTGTCTCCGATGTCCGTCTCCCTTCTGCCAGGAGGCCCCATGCGCCTGTCCCGGGCTGTTCCGTTCGTCGCCGCCACGCTGCTCGCCGCCGCCGTCAGCGGGCCGACTCCCGCATTGGCCAAGGCAGTTGGCGGGCAGCACTGCACGCATCAGGACCGGGTGCGGGTGCCCGGCGCGGCCCTCCAGCAGAGCGCCTGTCTCCCGGATCTGACGACAACCGCACTGGCCGGCACCTCCTACACCGATATGACCGACCAGGCCGGGCTGACGGCGCGGGGCACCCAAACCCCGACGGGGGTTCCCGGGATCCAGATCGACGGCTACTTCCCCGACTCCTCTCGGTTCAACGCCACCCACGGCTGGCGGCACGACGCGCAGTTCGTGATCCGGCTGCCGGACCGGTGGAACGGCGGGCTGGTCGTCACCGGGGCCCCCGGCACCCGCAAGCAGTACTCCACGGACTCGGCGATCTCCGACCAGGTGCTCGCCCTGGGCTACGCCTACGCCGCGACGGACAAGGGCAACAGCGGCGCCGACTTCTACCGGGACGGCAAACTGCCCGGTGACGCGGTCGCCGAGTGGAACGCGAGGACCACCCAGCTCACCCGTGCCGCTCGCAAGGCGGTGGCCCAGCGCTACGGGCACGCCCCCCGTCGCACCTACATGACCGGCATCTCCAACGGCGGGTACCTGACGCGCTGGCAGCTCGAGAACCATCCCGAGCTGTACGACGGCGGGGTGGACTGGGAGGGCGCCCTGTGGACAGCGGACGGCCCCAGCCTGCTCACCTCCCTGCCGACGGCAGTGGCTCGCATGCTCGGCTCCGCTCGGGACGAGGACCTGTATGCGGTCGGCTTCGCGCGTGGCTCCGAGTTCCTGTGGCCGTACCACGAGCAGGCCTACTGGGGAGTCACGCAGAAGATCTACCGCGCCGAATTCGACCCCTCGTACGACCCCGGCTGCCCCGGCCCGACTGCCGGAACCACCCCGGCCCAGATCCTGGCGCCGTGCGCAACCGACGCCGCGTACGACTACACGTCGCGCCCCGCGTCCGTCCACCGTGCCGTGGACCGTGTCGCGCTGACCGGGCGTATCGGCCGACCGCTCATCACGCTGCACGGCGATCTGGACACACTGCTGCCGAAAGCGGGTGACTCGGACGTGTACGCGCGCATGATCGACGCGAGCGCGCGGGGCCCGCTGCACCGGTACTACACGATCGCGGGCGGCACGCACATCGACGGGCTGTACGAGACCTACCCGGACCGGCTCCGGCCGATCCTGCCCTGCTACCGGTCGGCGTTCGACACGCTGGTCTCCTGGGTGGAGCGAGGTACGCGACCGCCCGCGGACCACACCGTAGGCAGGCCCGCGAGCGGCGATGTACTCAACTCATGCACACTGTCCGCCCCTGTCACGCCGGCGGCCGGGTGATCGTCAGCGGCCCAGCTCCTTGCGCGAGACTCGGCGCAGCCTGCGCCGCTGTGACGGGTCGAGCGTGAGGTAAGCGGCGGCCGGGACTCCCAGGACTATCAGGAGCGCGGCCCACCACGGCAGCCAGATCAGCAGGATCAGGCCGGCCGCCACACCTCCCGCGGCGATCTTCGCGTTCTTCGACATAGCGTCGCCTCCTTCGCGGCCACTGCCGCTCTCTGTCCTGAAAACGGGTCCGCGCTCCCGGCAGTTCCGAGCCGCGACCCTGAGACGACCCTGAGGTGTGGCCCCTACTGGTCGCCGAGGTCCCGGGACGGCCGAGATGCGGTCGGCACACGGTCGACGAGCCGTGCTGCACACGGCCGACGCCCAGGACCACGCTCGGCCGGCACCTCGGACTCCGCACAGGAGAAATACCCAGCCGAACAAGCATGACCCAGGTCACACGATCTGCGCTCCGTGTGGAGCGTCGAGTGCTGTACCCTCGACCACTCCAATCCGAGTAGTCAAATTTGAGGAGTACAGCAGAACTGTGCCCAGGCTTCCCGAGGCGACATCGTCCGAGCTCTCCGAACTGGCCTGTTGTTGTGCAGTCTTCGTACCCGGCGATCCGGCGCGCACCGGCCGGGTCGCCTTCTGGCGGGCCGACGGCGGCGCTGTTCCACTCGTCGCGTCGGGATCCGTCGAGGAGCTGGACGTCGTCCTGCCCCGTGAGGACGGCGTGGAGCTGGTGAGCGTGCCGGCCGTTCTGCTGCCGGTGCGTGCCGCGCTGCCGGTCCTCACGCGTGCGCGTACCGCGGCGCAGGCGCCCCGGGCGGGGCTCTTCTGGGGCTCCGCCACTGTGCTGGCCCTGCAATTCGTGGCGCGTGGGCTGCTGTTGCCGGGCCTCTCGCCGGGTGACCTCGACGCCTGGCGGGCCGGTCCCTTGCGGCCGGAGGACGTGGAACGCGTCCGCGCTCTCGCCGCCGCCATGCCGCCCGAAGCGCACGCGGTGCCGCTGGAGGGCGCGGAGCCCTTGAGGCTGCCTGATCCGGAGCGGCTGCTGCGGGCCTTCCTGGACGCGGTCGCCGACGCACTCCCCCGCTCCCCCGCGGCCGAGCTCGTGACGGGTGGGCCCGCCTACGCGGCACAGGAGCCGCAGCACGCGCCCGCGCTGCGCGCGTGGGCCGCCGACGTCGCCGCCGGCCACGACGCGGGCGTACGGCTCTCCCTGCGGCTCGAGGTCCCCGGGCTCGCCGAGGCGACACATGAGGACACCGCTCTGTCGTTCCGGGCGGTGCTCCAGGTGCACAGCGTGAGTGACCCGACGCTGGTCGCGGACGCCGCCGACGTGTGGGCGGAATCCGACGCCTTCGGCCCACGGGCACAGATGGACGCCTTGCTGGCGCTGCGCCGCGCGGCACGCGCCTGGGTTCCGCTGACGCCACTGCTCTCGGCGGCCGTGCCGGATTCCGTGGAACTCGCCGATGAGGAGGTGACCGACCTCTTGGGTGCGGGCGCCCGAGCTCTCACCGCGGCAGGCGTGGACGTGCACTGGCCGAAGCAGCTGGCACGCAATCTGACCGCCCGCGCGGTGATCGGTCCGCCGGACGAGGAGTCGGCGCCGGGCAAGCTTTCCTCGGACACGCCGTCCTTCCTGTCCGCCGACGCGCTCCTCGCCTTCGACTGGTGGTTCGCGCTGGGTGACCAGCGACTCACCCGCGACGAGCTGGACCGGCTGGCGGAAGCGAACCGGCCCGTCGTGCGGCTGCGGGATCAGTGGGTCGTCGTCGACCCACAGGAGGTGCGTCGGGCCCGCGCGCAGCAGGACCAGAAGGTGACGCCCATCGACGCGCTAGGCGCCGCGCTGACGGGCTCCACCGAGGTGGACGGCCATCAGGTCGAGGTCCGGCCCACGGGCTGGCTGGCGGCTCTGCGCGAGCGCCTGGACGACCCCGAGGGGCAGGAGCCGGTGGACCAGCCGGCCGCGCTCGCGGCCACGTTGCGCGACTACCAGCGACGGGGTCTGAGCTGGCTGGCCCGGATGACGTCCCTGGGCCTGGGCTGCTGTCTGGCCGACGACATGGGCCTCGGCAAGACGATCACGTTGATCGCCCTGCACCTCCACCGGCAGTCCGACGCCTCGTCCGCCGGTCCCACGCTGGTGGTGTGTCCGACGTCCCTGATGGGCAACTGGCAGCGCGAGATCGAGAAGTTCGCGCCCGGCACGCGCGTGCGCCGCTTCCACGGATCTCGGCGCGACCTGGACTCCGTGGCTGACGGGGAGTTCGTGCTCACGACGTACGGCACGATGCGCCTGGACGCGCCCCGGCTGGCGGAAGTGCCGTGGGGCATGGTGGTGGCGGACGAGGCCCAGCATGTGAAGAACCCCTACTCCTCGACTGCCCGGGAGCTGCGTTCGATCGGCGCACGCGCACGCGTGGCGCTCACCGGCACTCCGGTCGAGAACAACCTGTCCGAACTGTGGGCGATCCTCGACTGGACGACCCCGGGTCTGCTGGGCCGCCTCGGCACCTTCCGAACGCGCTACGCCCAGGCGGTCGAGGGCGGGCAGGACCCGGCCGCCGGCGAGCGGCTCGCCCGGCTCGTACGCCCGTTCCTGCTGCGACGGCGCAAGTCGGACCCGGGCATCGCGCCGGAGCTGCCGCCGAAGACGGAGACCGACCGCGCCGTGTCCCTCACCGTGGAACAGGCGGGTCTGTACGAGGCGGTGGTCCGCGAGACGCTCGCCGAGATCGCCGAAGCGGACAGCATGGCCCGGCGCGGTCTGATCGTGAAGCTCCTGACGGGCCTGAAGCAGATCTGCAACCACCCGGCGCAGTACCTCAAGGAGGAGCGGCCGAGAATCGCCGACCGCTCGGGGAAGCTGGAACTGCTGGACGAACTGCTCGACACCATCCTCGCCGAGGAGGCGAGCGTGTTGGTCTTCACGCAGTACGTGCAGATGGGACGCCTCATCGAACAGCACCTGGCGGCCCGGGGCGTACCCTCGCAGTTCTTGCACGGAGGCACACCCGTGGCCGAACGCGAGGCCCTCGTGCGGCGTTTTCAGGACGGTGAAGTGCCCGTCTTCCTGCTGTCGTTGAAGGCGGCGGGCACGGGTCTCAACCTCACCCGCGCGGAACACGTCGTGCACTACGACCGCTGGTGGAACCCCGCCGTGGAGGCGCAGGCCACCGACCGCGCGTACCGCATCGGCCAGACCCGGCCCGTGCAGGTGCACCGGCTGATCGCGGAGGGAACGATCGAGGACCGCATCGCCGACATGCTGAACCGCAAGCGGGAACTGGCCGACGCGGTGCTCGGCGCGGGCGAGGCCGCGCTCACGGAGCTGACGGACGCGGAACTGGCCGATCTGGTGGAACTGCGAGGGGGCACTCGATGACTCGGTACGACGGTGACTCGGAGCGGACGTTCGCCGCGTTGCCGCCCGCGCGCGGGAGGGGTTTCGCGCAGACGTGGTGGGGACAGGCCTGGCTGAAGGCACTGGAGGACACCGCGCTGGACTCCGGCCAGCTCAAGGCCGGCCGCGGTCTCGCGCGCGCCGGAGCGGTCGGGGCGGTGTCCGTGCGCCCGGGACGCATCACGGCCGTGGTGCAGGGTCGTGACCGTACGGCGCACCGGGCCGACGTGCTGCTGGAGGAGTTGACCGCGGACCAGTGGGACCGCTTCCTGAGCATGGCCGTGGAGCGGGCCGGGCACGTCGCCGCCCTGCTGGACCGCGAAATGCCGACGCACCTGGTGGAGGACGCGGCGGCCACCGGCATCGAACTGCTGCCCGGGCTGGGCGATCTGGAGCCGGAGTGCGGTTGCGATGCCTGGGACCACTGCGGGCACACAGCGGCCCTCTGCTACCAGGTGGCACGGCTGTTGGACCAGGACCCCTTCGTCCTGCTGCTGATGCGCGGACGAGGTGAACGCGACCTCCTGGACGGCCTCCAGGCACGCAGCGCCGCGACCGTCACCGGCCGACCCGAGCCGGCCGATCGATCCGTACGGTCCGACCCGGACGGCGTGGATGCCGCGGAGGCGTATGCGATGGGCGACATCCTGCCGCCGTTGCCCGCACTCCCCGAGCTGCCCGCCGGGCCGGGAACGCCGCCGTCCCTGGACACCGAGACGCCCGCCGAACCCGGCGTCGACCCGGGCGCGCTGGAATTCCTGGCTGCCTGCACGGCCGTAGAAGCACACCGTCTGCTCGCGGAGGCCGTGCGGACGGATACTGAACCGCACCTCGCCGAAGCCGAGTTGAGGCATAGCGAGGACGTGGTGCGCCTCGTTTCCGGAGCTCCCATGGCGAGCGTGGCAGAGCGGCTGGCCGACGGTTCGGGACGCAGCCGGGAGGGGCTGGCGATCGCCGTCCGAGCCTGGCGGCTCGGAGGTGTCGCCGCACTGTCCGTGCTCGACGAGGAGTGGGCCGTGGAGGGCGAAACGCTGGCACGCGCGCGTGCCGCCCTGGAATCGGCCTGGGACGAGGAAGAACGGCCGCCCCTGCGAGCGAAGGGCAACCGGTGGACGGTCGTGGGTGCTCCCGGGCAACTGCGCCTCGCCCGGGACGGACGCTGGTGGCCGTACCGCAAGGAACGGGGCCGCTGGGCGCCCGCAGGAGGTCCGGCGCAGGATCCGGCCACGGCGCTGGCCTCGGTGCGGCTCGCGGACGAGGAGCAGGCGTAGGGCAGCAGCGCGTCGCCGTCGCCCTTGGCAGGCGGGCGCCACAACCCGCCGACCTGGCCGGCTGCGGGCCTGCGGAGGGACACAGAGCGGGCAATCCCCGGGGCGGGGCAGCCGCGACCATCGCCCGCACCCTGCCTGCGCCGTCGCGTCGGGCGAACGGGCCTGTATGGGGCCAAGTTCGCCTGACGGGTGGCGGCATCGGCTCGACGAGTGCCCGTCGTTCCGCGTTCACCCTTTGGTCGTACGGCGTTCCGCGCGGGCTCCAAATCTGGCCGCTGTCAGCGAACTTGGTCCTCAGGAGGCCCGAATGTCCCCGCACGCCACAGTCCGGAGCCGCGCCCACCGTTTCGTCGCCGGAGGCGTACCTCTGGCCGTGATCGCGGCGCTCGTGGCCGCCGGACCCGCCGTCGGTGCCGGGGACAGGCACGGCGACGCGCATGTCGTGCGTACGGCGACGCTCGGCGGCATCCCGCTCGGCACGTTCAGCAACGCTCTGCTGCCCGGCAGCGTGGACAACGACCGGGGCGTGAACCTGGGTGGCATAGGCAGTGACATCTACCCGGCAGGCCGCAAGGGTGAGTTCTGGACGGTCACCGACCGCGGCCCGAACGGCCAGATCAAGGTGGACGGCACCAAGCGTCGTACCTTCCCCGTGCCGGGCTTCGACCCGGCGATCGTGAAGATCCGGGTGACGGGCGACACCGTGAAGGTGCTGGGCGCGATACCGATCACGACGGCTTCCGGGAAGCCCGTCACCGGGCTGTCGAACCAGGAGGGGCGCGACGAGGCGCCGTACACCTATGACGCGAGGAATCCTCTGACGTACAACCCGAGCGGTCTGGACACCGAAGGCATCGTCCGGGCCGCCGACGGGAGTTTCTGGCTCGTCGACGAGTACGGGCCCTCCCTCGTGCACGTGTCCGCGCGTGGGAAGGTCCTCACGCGGTATGTGCCGAAGGGGCTCGGCCTCACCGGCGCGGGCTACCGGGTCGTGGAGGCGTTGCCCTCCGTGCTGCTGCACCGGAAGAGCAACCGCGGCTTCGAGGGGCTCGCCCAACTGCCGTGCGGCGACCTGGTGATGGCCGTGCAGAGCCCCCTCTCGCTGCCGGACACGGATGCCGGTGAGACGTCCCGCACCACGCGGCTGCTGCGTTTCTCGCCGAAGAAGCAGGCCGTCACCGCGGAGTACGTGTACCGCTTCGACCCGGTGAACGTGGTGGACCCGAGCGAGGACGACACCTCCGAGCTGAAGATCTCGTCGGTCGTGGCCGTCGGCGGGAACCGGCTGCTGGTCGAAGAGCGCACCGACAAGGCCGCGCGGCTCCAGCTGGTGCGTCTGGACCGTGCGGCAGACATCCTCGGCGGCCGCTGGGACGACGACACGACGTCACCGTCCCTCGAGCAGCTCGACGACCCGGCGGCCTCGGGCGTGCCGGTCCTGTCCAAGCGGCTGGTCGTCGACCTGGGCAAGGTCTCCGGTGTGCCCGGGAAGATCGAGGGCATCGCGCGCGTGGACCGCGACACGCTCGCCCTGATCAACGACAACGACTTCGGGATGACGGACGGCACGGGTGCGTTCGACGCTCAGGGCCGGCTGGTCGACAGCGGCATCGAGACGTCCGTGATCTACGTGCGCCTGCCGCACGGCATCTGAAGGGTCCGCAATTGAAGGCCGGCAGCTGACGGCCGGCATCTGACGGCCGGCTCAGGGGCACCTGGTGGGAAGCGGCACGCGTGCGTGGCCGTCGGGGAGCGGTACGCACGCGTGCCGCTCCCCTTTCCATGCCCTACGTCAGGCCGTCCGCCAGCGATGGAAGCAGCGACTCCAGACCACTCGGAAGGTCGCTCGGGAAATCGCTCGGGAGGTCGGTGGGGAAGCCCGACGGCAGTGACGTCGGCAGTTCGCTCGGCAGCTTGGTGGGCAGTTCGGTCGGGATGCTGAAGGAGGGCTTGGGCGAGCCGCTCGTGCTGCTCCCGGCAGGCGGATTGCCGTCGGGCGAGTCGTCGCTGCCCGAGGCCACCAGGACCACGGCCACGACGACTCCTACAGCCACGATCGCGGCGATCAGGATGAAGAGGGGATTGCGCCGCCGCCCCGGTCCGCCGCCCCCGTAAGGTGGTTCGGGAGGCGGCCAGCCGTCGTATGAAGGCGGGCCACCGTTTCCGGGAGGGGGGCCGTAGCCGCCGGGAGGGGGTGGTCCGTAGCCGGCGGACGGTGGTCCGTAGCCGCCGCCCTGAGGCGGCGTGTCACCCGGCGGTCCTGGCGGCTGAGGGGGTACGGGCGGCATGGCCATAACGACCAGCGTCCCGTCGCAGGGGTCAGGACGCGACCCCCACGCGGGAGTTAATACCGGTCCATGCCATGGACGGCATGATTCCGAAACATTCCACACGGAGGCCGATCTTCGTGCCGTTCCGTGTGTGACCGGGTCTGACGACCTCCGGTCACACACGGTCGGGCAACCACGTCATCCCGGCCGCTGGCGAGCACGCGTGCGTGGGCAGCCGCAGCCGCAGCCGGGGCACGCGTACATCGGCTCAGCCGCGGCCGGGCACTCGTACGTCGACTCAGCCGCGGGTGGTCACGCCTACGTCCGCTCAGCCGCGGGCGCCCAGCAGGTGGTCCATCGCCAGCTGGTCGAGGCGCTCGAAGGCCATCCCGCGCGCGGCGGCGGCCTCGACGTCGAACTCCTCGAAGGCCGTGCGGTCCGCGAGCAGCGCCTTGAGGCCGTCGGCCGCGGTCGGCTGCACCAGCTCGCTCAGCCGCGACGCCAGCAGGGCCTCCTGGACCTCACGGTCCGCACGGAACGCGGCCGCGCGCTCCTTCAGGATAAGGTAGTTGCGCATGCAGCCCGCGGCCGAGGCCCACACGCCGTCGAGGTCCTCGGTCCGCGGCGGCTTGAAGTCGAAGTGACGCGGGCCGGCGTATCCGGCGCTCTCCAGCAGGTCGACCAGCCAGAAGGCGGCACGCAGGTCGCCGGCGCCGAAGCGCAGGTCCTGGTCGTACTTGATGCCGGACTGGCCATTGAGGTCGATGTGGAAGAGCTTGCCCGCCCACAGCGCCTGTGCGATGCCGTGCGGGAAGTTGAGTCCCGCCATCTGCTCGTGACCGACCTCCGGGTTGACGCCGTACAGCTCGGGGCGCTCCAGGCGCTCGATGAACGCCAGCGCGTGGCCGACCGTGGGCAGCAGGATGTCGCCGCGCGGCTCGTTCGGCTTGGGCTCGATGGCGAAGCGCAGGTCGTAGCCCTGGGAGACGACGTACTCGCCGAGGAGGTCGAAGGCCTCCTTCATGCGGTCGAGAGCCGAGCGCACGTCCTTGGCGGCGCCTGACTCCGCGCCCTCGCGGCCGCCCCAGGCGACGTATGTCCTGGCCCCCAGCTCGGCCGCCAGGTCGATGTTGCGGATGGTCTTGCGCAGGGCGTAGCGGCGCACGTCGCGGTCGTTGGCGGTGAACGCGCCGTCCTTGAAGACGGGGTGCGTGAAGAGGTTGGTGGTGGCCATCGGCACGGTCATGCCGGTCGCGTCGAGCGCCTCACGGAAGCGCTTGATGTGCGCCTCGCGCTCGGTGTCGGAGGACCCGAAGGGGATCAGATCGTCGTCGTGGAACGTGACGCCGTGGGCGCCGAGCTCCGCCAGGCGCTGCACCGTCTCGACCGGGTCGAGGGCACGGCGGGTGGCGTCGCCGAAGGGGTCCCGTCCCTGCCAGCCGACGGTCCACAGGCCGAAGGTGAACCTGTCCTCGGGGGTGGGCTGGTAGCTCATGCCGCGGCTCCTTGCTGCATCCGACTATTTCGTCATGGCCGTTTACAAATTAGTATGCGGTCGCATCTCTGGGAAGAGACAAGATGTCCTTGTCACTCGATGTCTTCGTCACTCACGCCCTGTCGCATGATCGCTACGTCCCGCAGAGCCCGCGGAAAAGGGAGAACCCGATGTCAGCAGCCGAGGGTCCGCTCGTCGTCGGCGTGGACACGTCCACCCAGTCCACAAAGGCGCTGGTCGTCGACGCATCGACCGGTCAGGTCGTCGCCGGCGGCCAGGCAGCGCACACGGTGTCCTCCGGGGCCGGCCGGGAGAGCGATCCGCGTCAGTGGTGGGACGCCCTGTGCGAGGCACTGCGCCAGTGCGGCGACGCCGCGCGCGAGGCCGCCGCGGTGTCGATCGGCGGTCAGCAGCACGGCCTGGTCACATTGGACGACCGGGGCGAGCCGGTGCGCCCCGCGCTGCTCTGGAACGACGTGCGCTCGGCGCCGCAGGCCCGTCGGCTGACGGAGGAACTGGGCGGCGCGAAGTTCTGGGCCGAGCGCACGGGCTCGGTTCCTGCCGCCTCCTTCACCGTCACGAAGTGGGCCTGGCTGGCGGAGAACGAGCCGGACGCGGTCCTCGCCACCAAGGCCGTACGTCTCCCCCACGACTACCTCACCGAACGCCTCACCGGGCAGGGCACCACCGACCGCGGCGACGCCTCCGGTACGGGCTGGTGGGCGTCCGGGACGGAGGCGTACGACGAGGAGATCCTCGCCCATGTGGGGCTCGACCCGGCGATCCTGCCCCGGGTGGTCCGGCCCGGTGAAGTCGCGGGCACGGTGCGCGACAGCCATGACCTGCCGTTCTCCAAGGGCACCCTCGTCGCACCCGGCACCGGGGACAACGCGGCCGCCGCGCTCGGCCTCGGGCTGCGTCCCGGCACGCCCGTGCTGAGTCTGGGCACGTCGGGCACGGTTTACGCGGTGTCCCGGCGGCGCCCGGCCGACCCGACCGGCACCGTGGCGGGCTTCGCCGACGCGCACGGCGACTGGCTGCCGCTGGCCTGCACCCTGAACTGCACGCTCGCCGTCGATCGCCTGGCGACCCTGCTGGGCCTCGACCGCGAGGCCGTGGAACCCACCACCGGCCTCACACTCCTGCCTTACCTGGACGGCGAGCGCACACCGAACCTGCCGAACGCCACCGGCATCCTGCACGGCCTGCGTCACGACACGACCGCGGGTCAGCTCCTCCAGGCCGCCTACGACGGTGCCGTGCACGCCCTGCTCGGCGCGCTCGACCTGGTCCTGGACGAGGACGCGGACCGCTCGGCCCCGCTGCTGCTGATCGGCGGCGGCGCCCGCGGCACGGCCTGGCAGCAGACCGTACGACGGTTGTCGGGGCGCCCGGTACAGGTTCCCGAGGCGAAGGAACTGGTCGCGCTCGGTGCCGCCGCCCAGGCGGCCGGCCTGCTGACCGGTGAGGATCCGGCCTCGGTGGCCCGGCGCTGGAACACCACGCGCGGGCCGGTGCTCGACGCGGTGGAGCGGGACGAGGACACGCTGGCCAGGATCAGCGGGGTACTCTCCGACGCGGCCCCGTTGCTGGAGCGGGGTGCCGAGGCTCATTGAGGACTGACGGAGGCATGACCGCACCGCTGCACGAGGCCCACCCGACCGGTGCCGGGCGCGCACTGCCCAACACGCAGCAGGGCATGCGCCGCCGCAATCTCGCCCGGGTGATGCACACCGTCAGCGCCGAGGGGCCGCTGTCCCGCGCCGCCGTCGCCTCCCGCATCGGGCTGACGCGTGCTGCGGTGTCCACCCTCGTCGACGAACTGATCCGCTCGGGGCTGCTGGAGGAGCTCGGTCCCGAGCGGCCCGGCCGGGTGGGCCGTCCCGGGTCGGCGCTCGCCGTCAGCGGGCACGGCCCGGCGGGGATAGGCGCGGAGATCGGCGTCGACCATCTCGCCGTGTGCGCGGTCGATCTGCGGGGCGAGGTGCGGGCCAGGGCGATACGGCACGGCGCGAACCGGGGCCGTGCGCCCGAACCCGTGACGGAAGAACTCGCCGCGCTCGTGCGCAAGGTCGTCGCCGAGGCCGAACGCGAAGGGCTGTGGCCCGCCGGACTGGCGGTCGCCGTGCCGGGTCTGGTGGCGCGCGACACCCGCACGGTCGTCCGCGCCCCCAACCTCGACTGGCGCGACACGGACCTGGCCGATCTGCTCCCGGCGGACTTTCCGCTGACCGTGGGCAACGAGGCCGACTTCGGCGCGCTCGCCGAGCTCTGGCTCGGCGACGGCACCCCGCGTGACTTCCTGCATGTGTCGGCGGAGATCGGCATCGGTGCGGCGGTCGTGGTGGACGGAGGCCTGCTGCGTGGAACGCGTGGTTTCGCGGGCGAGCTGGGCCATGTGCCGGTCGAGCCGTACGGCCCCGAGTGCCCGTGCGGAGGACGCGGTTGTCTGGAGCAGTACGCCGGTGAGGAGGCGGTGCTGCGCGCGGCCGGGCTGGAACCCGGTGAGGACCGCGTCGGGCTGCTGGCCGGGCGTGCCGCGGAGGGCGACGAGGACGTACGGCGCGCGCTGCGGGACGCGGGAACGGCGCTCGGAATCGCGCTGACCGGCGCGGTCAATCTGCTGGACCCCGAGAGCGTGGTGCTGGGCGGAGCGCTGGCCGGGCTCGCGCCCTGGTTGCTGCCGTCTCTGGAGGCCGAGTTGGACCGGCGCACGGCGGGGCCGGCGTGTCCGGTGTCCGTGTCCCGGCTGGGTCCCGAGGGGCCGTTGCTGGGGGCGGCGCATTCCGTGGTGCGAGGGGTGCTGGACGATCCGGTGGTGGTGGCGGAGCGGGCCTGATCCCGCGGAAGCCGGGTGCGCCCCATAGGGGTGCGGGCTGAGCCCAGGGGGCCGGACGTGTGGCCGCGGCAGGTTCCCGTTTCGGTTCCCGTTTCCACCATCGAACGGGACTGATTCCAGGGCGAGTTCACTCATGTGAGGGAGCGAGTTATCCACAATCCCGCGGTTGTCCACGGGTTCCCGGCGCGCTCTTCTGCCCAACCCGGCGGCGCCGTACCGTGATTCACGCGAGGCGCAGCATCGTGTCACGACGACGCGGGGCGCATCAGCGTGAATGAGGGGATCGAGGAGGCGTCGAGATACGCACAGGTGGTCTCGGCCATTCGCCTGGGGTGCCGCCGCATCAGCACGACCAGCACATGACGTCGGTCACCGCTACCCCTTCCCCACCGCCCTTCCCCAGAACGGAGCAACGCAGCGATGAGCACCCCGCGGATCCTGACCGTGCGACCCGAGCCCGGCGAGTACGCCTGGACGTTCGGTGGCGCACCGCCGGTGGCGCACATCGTGCCCGGTACGGTCCTCGACCTGTACACGGAGGACTGCTTCGCCGGGCGAGTGCGCTCGGAGAAGGACTTGGTGTCGGAGGTATGCGAATTCCCCTACCTCAACCCGCAGACGGGGCCCTTCCACATCGAGGGCGCGGAGCCGGGTGACACGGTCGCCGTGCACTTCGTGTCGATCGAACCGGCCCGGGACTGGGCCGCGTCGACCACGGTCCCTCTGTTCGGCGCGCTCACCTCGACGCACACCACGGCCACGCTCCAGCCTCCCCTGCCGGAGACCGTCTGGATCTGGCAGCTCGACCGGACCCGGCGTACGGCGCAGTTCCGGGCGCACGACAACGACATCGAGGTCGAGCTGCCCATGGACCCGATGCACGGCACCGTCGGAGTCGCGCCCGCCAATCTGGAGGTGCGTTCGGCGCTGGTGCCCGACGCACACGGCGGAAACATGGACACCCCGGAGATGCGGGCGGGCGTCACCTGCTACCTCGGGGTGAACGTCGAGGGCGCGCTGCTCAGCCTCGGCGACGGGCACGCCCGGCAGGGAGAGGGCGAGACCTGCGGGGTCGCGGTCGAGTGCGCGATGAACACCGTGGTGATCGTCGAGCTGCTCAAGGGGCTCGCCACACCATGGCCTCGTATCGAGTCGGACACCCACATCATCTCGACGGGTTCGGCGCGGCCGCTGGAGGACGCGTTCCGGATATCCCAGCTCGACCTGGTGCAGTGGCTGGTGCGCGACTACGGGTTCAGTGATCTGGACGCGTACCAGTTCGCGACCCAGGCCGTCGAGTCACCGCTGGCCAACGTGTGCGACACCAACTACACGTGCGTGGCCAAGATCCGCAAGGAGTGGCTGCCCGGGCGCGAGACGCACCGCGGCGTGCATGCGCAACTGCGGGAGACGGCGGCGGCTCTGCGCTGACCTCCCGGCCGACCTCACCTCTGAAAGGCACCTCTCTCCTTGGAACTCGCACGGCCCCGCCCCAGCCGACGCCGGCTCCTCCAGGGCACCGCCCTCGCCGCCGTCCCGTACGCCCTGCTCCCACGCCCGCGATCCGGTACGCAGGTGCCGGCACCCGACCATCACGGTGCCGAGTGGCAGCCGGCGAGCACCGCCAACTACACGGTGGCGAACCGCCCCACGACCCACTCCGTCGAGCAGGTGATCATCCACGTGACACAGACCGCGTTCACGAAGACCCTGTCCGTCTTCCAGAACCCGGCCAAGCAGGTGTCCGCCCACTACGTCGTGCGGTCGGCCGACGGGCACATCGCGCAGTGCGTGCGTGAAGCCGACATCGCCTGGCATGCGGGCGGCTGGGAGCACAACACGCGCAGCGTCGGCATCGAGCACGAGGGCTGGGTGGACCGGCCCGAATACTTCACCGACGCCCTGTACGAGGAGTCGGCCGGGCTCACGGCGGCGATCTGCGCCAAGTACGGGATTCCGATGGACCGTCGGCACATCATCGGGCACTACGAGGTGCCGGGCACGGACCACACCGATCCCGGGCCGCACTGGGACTGGTCGCGCTACATACGCATGGTCAACTCGGCCTGAGACGGCATCCGGGCCACCGATCCCCTACACCGCCTGCCCCCCGGCCACTCCCTGGCCTCGTCGCGGCGTCACGCGGCTGACTCAGCCTGGTGCGGCCTGACGGCGGGCAGGCTCCGGCCTTATGCGGCCCGACGCGGGCAGGCTCGGACCTGTGCGGCCCGGCGGGCCTCGGAGGAACCACGTCGTGCCGGAGGGATGGACCCATCGTTCGGGTGACCCCGGTCGAAAAGGTTGTCCGTTCGCGTACCCGGAGTGACGATGTCCCCAGCCGCATTGCTTTCCGGGGAGGCCGACTTGACCGATCCGTGGGTGGCTCTCGAACCGGGGGCCGACCCCGCCGAGCGCGTACGGGCGTTGCGCCGTGCGCATGAGACGTTCACCGAGGTGGGCACCGTGCCGCAGCCGGTGCGTGCCGTGGTGGCCGACTCGTGGCGGCGTTCCGCGCGAGCCGGTGTCGGTCCGGACGGGACGGCGTCCGTGGAGCTGGCGGACGGCGACCTCGGCGCGTATCGCGCGGAGCATCCGTTGGCGCGGGTGATGCCGCTGTTCCGGGAACTGATGGGCACGTTCGCCGCCGACGGGGAGCATCTGCTCGCGGTGTGCGACGAGCACGGCAGACTGCTCTGGGTCGAAGGCCATCCGATGACGCGGCGCAGCGCGGGGCGGATGAACTTCGTGCCCGGTGCCAGGTGGGCGGAGAGCGCGGTCGGGACGAACGCGCCGGGGACGGCGGTCGCCGTGGACCGGCCGGTGCAGGTGTTCGCGGCCGAGCACTTCATCCGCCGGGTGCAGCCCTGGACCTGTGCGGCTGCGCCGGTGCACGATCCGCGGACCGGGCGGGTGCTCGGGGCGGTGGACATCACCGGTGGTGACGGGCTCGCGCATCCGCACAGCCTGGGGTTCGTGCAGGCGGTGGCACGTGCGGCGGAGTCCCATCTGGCTCTGCTCGCCCCGCAGTTGCCCGCCGCGGACACGCCCGAGCTGTCCGCGCTGGGCCGTGACGAGGCGATGCTGCTCATCGGTGGCCGTAGGGTCAGGCTCAGTCGTCGGCACAGCGAGATCCTCGTGCTGCTGGCCCGTCATCCTGAGGGGCTGACCGGTGACGAGTTGCTGTGCGCGTTGTACGAGGACGAGTCGGTGACACCGGTGACCCTGCGAGCCGAACTGGCGCGTCTGCGCCGGACGCTCGGCCCCGGACTGCTCGGGTCGAGGCCGTACCGGCTGACGGTGCCGGTCGAGTCGGACGTGTCGGTCGTGGAGCGCCGTCTGGAGACGGGTGCGATCACGGCCGCGGCCGCCGCGTACGCGGGTCCGCTGCTGCCCGGCTCCCAGGCGCCGGCGGTGGTGCGGCTCAGACGGCTCTTGGCCGACGGTCTGCGTACGGCGTTGATCGCCCGCCGGGATCCCGATCTGCTGGCGGACTGGGCGCACGCGCCATGGGGCGAGGACGACCTGGACGTATGGCGGGCGCTCGCCGCGGTGCGTCCGACGTCGGCGGTGCGGTCGAGGCTGGCCGCGCTGGAGTGCGAGCTCACGGCACAGCCCGCCCGGGAGCGCCGCACGGCACGCTGACCCCGGAGACCACTTGTCCCCGTGTCGCCCTCGTGCGTCCTCGCGTGTCCTCGCGTGTCCTCGCGTGTCCTCGCGTGTCCTCGCGTGTCCTCGCGTGTCCTCGCGTGTCCTCGTGCGTCCTCGCGTGTCCTCGTGCGTCCTCGTGCGTCCTCGTGCGTCCTCGAGTGTTCCCATATGCTCCTGTATATCCTCGTGTTGCCTTTATGACCCCCGGCCCGCGCGCAACGTACTTGCAACCTCGCGGTCCCTAGCCTCGCGCGGAGAGCTGCCCAACGGCGGGCAGCGCTTCTTCGGGAGGCAGAGCAGCATGACCCGTTACGCGGCGCCCGGCACCGAGGGCGCGATCGTCTCCTACCAGGCGCGCTACGACCACTTCATCGGCGGTGAGTACGTGCCGCCGATCCGGGGGCAGTACTTCGAGAACCCGACGCCGGTGAACGGGCAGCCGTTCACCGAGATCGCGCGGGGCACGGCGGAGGACGTGGAGCGTGCGTTGGACGCGGCGCACGCGGCCGCCCCCGCGTGGGGCCGGACGTCGGTGACCGCGCGGGCCGACATCCTGCTGAAGATCGCCGACCGGATGGAGGCGAACCTGGACAAGCTGGCGGTCGCCGAGAGCTGGGAGAACGGCAAGCCGGTGCGGGAGACGCTGGCGGCGGACATCCCGCTGGCCATCGACCACTTCCGCTACTTCGCGGGCGCGATCAGGGCGCAGGAGGGTTCGCTCGGCGAGGTCGACGACGACACGGTGGCGTATCACTTCCACGAGCCGTTGGGCGTGGTGGCGCAGATCATCCCGTGGAACTTCCCGATCCTCATGGCGACGTGGAAGCTCGCGCCGGCGCTGGCCGCGGGCAACGCGGTCGTCCTCAAGCCGGCCGAGCAGACGCCGGCGTCCATCCACTACTGGCTGAGCCTGGTCTCCGACCTGCTGCCGCCGGGCGTTCTCAACATCGTCAACGGCTTCGGCGTGGAGGCGGGCAAGCCGCTGGCGTCCAGCCCCCGGGTGGCCAAAGTGGCGTTCACCGGGGAGACCACGACCGGCCGGCTGATCATGCAGTACGCCTCGGAGAACATCACTCCGGTCACCCTCGAACTCGGTGGCAAGTCCCCGAACATCTTCTTCGACGACGTCTGGGCGGCGAACGACGACTTCCGGGACAAGGCGCTCGAAGGCTTCACGATGTTCGCGCTCAACCAGGGCGAAGTGTGTACGTGCCCGTCCCGGGCGCTGGTCCAGCGGGGCAGCTACGCCGAGTTCATGGAAGCGGCGGTCGCCCGTACCGAGCAGATCAAGACCGGTCACCCGCTCGACACGGACACCATGATCGGCGCGCAGGCGTCCAACGACCAGTTGGAGAAGATCCTCTCCTACCTCGACATCGGCCGGCAGGAGGGCGCCAGGGTCCTCACGGGCGGCGAACGCATCGATCACGACGGCGAGTTGAAGGGCGGCTACTACGTCCAGCCGACGATCTTCGAGGGCGACAACCGTATGCGGATCTTCCAGGAGGAGATCTTCGGCCCGGTCGTCTCGGTGACGTCCTTCGACGACTTCGACGACGCCATCAAGATCGCCAACGACACGCTGTACGGGCTCGGGGCGGGTGTCTGGACTCGGGACATCAACACCGCGTACCGCGCGGGCCGAGCGATCCAGGCGGGCCGTGTGTGGACGAACTGCTATCACGCGTACCCGGCGCACGCGGCGTTCGGCGGCTACAAGGGGTCGGGCATCGGGCGTGAGACGCACAAGATGATGCTGGAGCACTACCAGCAGACCAAGAACCTTCTTTGTTCCTACAGCCCGAAGAAACTCGGTTTCTTCTAGAGCCTGACATCGGTTGCCCGGAGGGCGAACTCGCGGTGTTTCACGCTCCGTTGAAATGCCTGGGGCGGCCCGCACTCCCTACCTAGATTCCTTGGTGTCCCTGATCGCTGATGCGGTCGACCTCGAATCCAGTAGGGGGAACAACGGAATGCGTCTCACCTCGAAACTGGCCACCGGCACCCTTGCCGTCGCCCTGGCCACCGTGGCTGTCGGGACCCTGAGCGGCACCGCCGCCCAGGCCCAGGAGTCCTCTCCCGGCACGAAGGCCACCCTCGACGGCAGGGCCATCGACCTCAGCGAGGGCTGGCAAGGCGCCGACGTGTGTGCGGTCGGAACCTCCGGCCGTACCACCTGCGTCGACACCGACGCGATGTCCGCGCGCGACGCCCGCGCGGCGAGCGACTGCAAGAAGGACTGGGTGTGCCTCTGGGACAAGAAGAACTTCAAGGGGCGCATGCTCAAGTTCAACGACGAGTACTGGCACAACCTCGCCGACTGGGGATTCAGCAACCGGGCGGAATCGGCCCGGAACCACCAGAACAGCTGGCCGAATGACCACGCGTATGTGGCGACGGGCCGTGACGGCAAGGGAACGCAGAAGAAGATCCCCGAGGGCTACAAGTTCGGCTCTCTGGGCAACCTCAACAACAGGGTCAGCAGCATTTACGGCTGACCATCCGTAATTCCCCGGTGTGCCGTCATGGGCAAAAGCATGACGGCACACCGGTGTTGCGCCCATTCCCGTGTGGTCACAGGTGCCGGTGGAGCAGGCAGGCGCCCAGTGGGGTGACCTCGTGCACCACGCTGTTGCCCTCGCGGGAGCTGACGATCAGCCCGGCGCGACGCAGCACGGTGAGGTGCTGGCTGGCCGATGACAGCAGCAGTCCGGTGCGGCGGGCGAGTTGGGTCGTATTGCTCTGGCGGCATTCGCCGGCGGCCTCCAGCACCGCGGCACGGCTGCAGCCCACGAGGTCGGCGAGGGTGTCGTCGGCGTCGTCCGCCGGCTCGGAATCCCATGGTTCGTGGCCGAGGGGGTACACCAGGACCGGGTTCTCCCCCTGCCGCACCAGGGTGACCGGGTGGGCACGGCAGAAGTAGGAGGGCACGAGCAGCACACCTCGTCCGTCCAGATGCAGGTCGCGGTCCACCGGATAGTCGACGTCGAGGATCGGCGCGCGCCACCGCGCAGCCGGGGAGAGACTGCCGAGCAACCCCTCCACCCCGCCGGAGGCAAGCAGTCGGCCGGCCCGTGCTCGTTCGCGCGCGGTGTGCATCGCGATGCTTCTGCCGAACGGTGTGATCGCGACTCGCTGGTAGTCCCGGAGGGACTGGTCGAGGCGGGTGAGCGCCGGGGCCAGGCCGCGATGCAGGTCGCGGGCCCACGGCGACAGGGACCGGCCGGTGGCGAGGAGTTCGATGTCCTGCCGCAGCTCGTTCCTGGGCGTCAGGAGGACCGGCTCCACCGCCTCGGCCGGACACAGCGTGGCGGTGTGCGGTGTGAGGAAGTCCGGGAAGTAGCCCTGCTTCGGGATCAGTTCGGCCAGAGCTCGGGCCGGCCATGGCAGGTTCGGCCGCACCCGCCCGCGCCACCACATGCCCAGGAGGCCGGCGTAGCCGTCCCGGAGCCAGTGAGTGCTCAGCACGGTTTCCCACATCAGAGCCGGAGCGGTCGACACCCGTGTCCGGGCGAGGTCCGAGGCGGTGAAGTGTATGCGCAGCATGTGTCCCCCGATCACAGCTGTTCACATGGGCCCGTACCGGGCGGCAGGGGCTCCGGTCAGCAGCGCCCAGTAACGGTCGCCGTACGACCAGTGCCACCACTCCGTGGGGTAGTTGATCAGCCCCGCCGTGGTGAGCGCCGCGCACAGCGCGCGCCGGTTGTGGCGCGCCTGGTCGGAGATGTCCGGGGCGTCGGTGTAGCAGGCTCCGCCACTTGCCTCCGGGCTGGCGTCGACCGGTGTGCCGAGGTCGAGTTCGTCGCCGCCGGTGGTGCACAGGGTGAGGTCGACGGCGGCACCGGCGACGTGCGGCGCGGTCTCGGGCGGGGCCACCGAACGGCTGGTCTGGGAGCGCAAGTGGCCGTCCGGCCAGTCGGGGTGGGTCCGGCGTAATTCGGCCCTGTACTCGTCGAAGTACCGGGTCTGCAGGGCGAGCGGTCGGTACCCCTCGGTGACCAGCAGTCGCAGTCCGTCGGGCAACAGGCGTGCCGCCCTCTCGAGGCGCACGGCAACACCCTCGCGGACCATGGCGTACGCCCCGTCCGGATCCGCCTGTCGCGGGTCCACTTCGAGGAGCGAGGACTCCCGCAGGTCGACGAGTGGGTCACCGCACTCGAGGACGGGGATGCGGGCCACTTCGACTGCGCCCATGAGGATGATCGGGGCCATGTCACGTCTTTCGTCGTCCTGCGTGCAGGGAGAGTGAGCGGCGCGTGCGCGCCCGGGCCCCGGGGGGAGGCCGGTGCGGCTCTCCCCCCGGGGTACCCCCGTCGGGCGGTGGTCCTGTCGGCAGGCGGTGGGCGTTATCGCCTTTCGGGCGAGACGTAGCCGACGACGTCGCCGCGCCGGGTGTTGGACCGGGCGCGCTTGAACACGCCTTCCTTGCCGCTGCCGCTCGACGTCTTCGTGGTGTTGCCCTCGATGGTCGTCAGCTTCTTCCCGCTCTTGCGGTACTTGACGACGATGCCGACGTGGTCGATGTCCCAGCCGTTGTTGCCGAGGCTCGGCTTGCTGCCGTCCCAGTCGTAGAGCACCGCGTCACCCGGCTTGGGGACGTAGGAGCCGCGCTTGTGCCACTTGCCGGTGCCGGCCTTGGCGGCCCGGTAGAAGGAGCCCGCCCAGGGATCGATCTTCTTGGTCTTGGCACCCGACTTCTTCCAGGCATGGCGGGCGAAGTCGGCGCACCAGTTGTTGGAGCGCCACTTCACGCCGCCGGTGGAGGTGCTGCAGATGTCGTCGCCGCTGGTCTTCCAGTACCCGCTGTAGAAATTGCAGTTGTTCCTCTTCTCGCGGTTGTGCTTCGGGTTGTCCTTCTCGACCGTGGCGTTCTTGACGATCTCTGCGCGCAGGCGGGTCGGTGCTGCCGACGCGGTCGTGGTCAGCGACCCCGCGACGACGGCGCCGCCGGTGAGAGCAGTGACCAGAAGCATGACGGCCGGGCGGCGGAAGACCGGCGTCTTCGTCGAGCGAGAGGTCGATTCGGATGCCGAATCGGATGCCGCGGCGGATGCCGAAGCGGGCGCCGAATCGGCCGTGGTGCTGTTCGTCGTGCTGGACATGTGGTCCTTCCCCGTTGATTCCCCGTTGGCGTCGGAGGCTGTTTCCCTCCGACGTCACCGAGGTTCGCCGAGGCTTCTGCAATTCTTCTGCAAGTCCGCCGCAACATGGTTCACCGCGTCTTACAGTCCAGTCCGCGTCTTACCGTTCGTTCCTCGTCTTACCGTTCATTCCGCTCCAGCGCGCCGCACTCCGTGAACACGGACATCGCCTCGGCACGCAGTGACGCCGCCCCGCGCCTGTCGCCCAGGGCCTCGCGGGCCGTGGCAAGACCGCGCAGCGTGCGGGCCCGCGGCAGCCGCAACTCCAGTGCGTCCCACAGGCGTACGGCGGCGGCGAGCCGTTTCTCCGCCTCGTGGTGCCGCCCGTCGGCCAGGGCGCACTCGCCGAGCGTGCGCAGGCTCAACGCCTCGCCGAAACGGTCCCGGTAGGCCCGGCAGACATCCAGCGCACCGAGCAGTTCCGCCTCCGCCTCCCGCGTACGTCCCAGCCTCAAACGCGCTTTGGCACGGGCCCGTTCGGCGTACGCCGCCATCAGCGGATCACCGAGACCGGCGAGGATCTCCAGCGCCAGTCCGGCGTGCCGTTCGGCCTCCTCGTACGCTCCGAGTGACCGGTGCACCAGGCTCAGTGTGCGCAGCGTGAGTGCCTCACCTCGTCGGCTGCCCAGGCTCCGGTAGGCCCGTAGCGATACTTCCAGGAGCGCTGACGCACCGTCGTGGTCGCCGAGTTCGAGGCGTACGGAGCCATGGAGCCGGCAGGCAAGACCGATACCCGCGTCGTCGCCCAGGCGCTGGAAGGCATCGACGGCGCGGTCCAACGCCTCGTCGGCGGCGTCCAGTCGGCCCAGTTCACGCAGGTTGCCACCGAGCCCCGCAAGGGCGGCGGCCTGACCGTGCAGGTCCCCTATGGCGGCGCACAAGGGCTCGGCCTGCCGGAAGTACTCCTGGGCTTCGGCGTACCGGTCCTGTTCGAACCGCAGTTGCCCCAGGCCGATGAGCAGCAGCGCCTCGCCGGCGCGGTCCTCGGCGCGCCGGGCGGCGGCGAGGGCGGCGTCGTGGCTGCGCCACCAGGCGTCGAAGCGGTTGCCGACGGCGAACGACGAGGAGCACAGCACGGTCGCCGCCGCGCAGGCGAGGGTGTGCAACCCGAAGGCCGCCGCGCGCTCGACGGCCGTGGCGAGCGCGTCCGCCTCGGCCTCGAACCAGGCGAACGGGTCGGCGAGCGCGCGCCGTGTGGTCGCCGCCCCCACCTCGGCGGCCGGTGCGCCGTCTCGCGGACCGGCCCCGCCCCGGTCCGCCTTGGCCCCGCCGGCGGAGCGATTGACGCTCGCCGATCCTCCGAGATAGGGCCGCAGCACGACCACCCCCGAAGGAGCCTCCTCCGCGACCCGCTCCACCAGGCCCAGTCCGGCGGCGAGCGCCCGCCCCACCGCGGCCGCGCGTACCTCGACCGAGTCCTCGGCCTCCGCCCGCTCCGCGGCGTACACGCGCACCAGATCGTGGGCTCGATAGCGCGACTGCCCCGCGGAGTCGGTCCCGGTCCAGTCCAGCAGCTGCGCGTCGACGAGCCTCTCGAGCACCTCCTCCACATCGTCCTCGGCCCCGTCGACGAGCAGCGCCGCCATCCAGGGAGCCGTGTCGCACGGTCCCAGCACGGCCAGGCGGCGCAGCACCGTGCGGGCGTCGTGATCGAGCGACTCGTAGCCCAGCCCCAGACTGGCCCGCACCTCCAGATCGCCCACAGCCAGTTCGTCGAGACGCCGCCGCTCGTCCTCGAGGCGGTCGGCGAGGACGCGGGGAGTCCAGTGCCGGCGCGTGGTCAGCCGCGCCCCGGCGATGCGCAGGGCCAGGGGCAGCCCCCCGCACAGGGTGACGATGCGCCGTGCCGCGGCGTCCTCTGCGGGATCGTCCGTCGCGCCCCGGGGGTCGGTGACCCGGGCCAACAGCTCAAGACTGCGTACCTCGTCCAGGACGGCGAGATCGGTATGCCGGGCCCCGTCGAGGCCGCCGAGCCGGGCTCGCGAGGTGACGAGCACGCCGCACCCCGCGCTGCCCGGCAGCAGCGGCCGTACCTGAGACTCGCTGCCCGCGTCGTCGAGGACCAGCAGGAGGCGGCGCCCCGCGACGAGGCTGCGGAAGAGGTCGGCACGCTCGTCGGGATACTCGGGCGGAGCCGCACCCAGCGCGCGCAGCAGTCGCCCGAGGACGTCGCCGGGCGGCACGGGGGCACCGGTGCCCTGCAGTTCGGCGTACAGCTGCCCGTCGGGGAAGGCGCCCATGGCCAAGTGGGCGGCCTTGACCGCGAGGGCGGACTTGCCGACGCCGGCCGGCCCCGCCACCACCACGACGGAGGTCGCGTCCCGGGGTGCGGTGAGCCCGTCGACGACCTCGGAGATCTCGGCCTTCCGGCCGGTGAAGTCCTGGATGGCCGGAGGCAGCAGGCACACGGGCCAGGGCGTGGCGGGCGCCTGCGGCGTCCATACGTCGGTGTTCGCCGCACCGCCTTCGGCAGGCAGCAGCGCGGGGTCCGCGCGCAGGATGGCGCCATGCAGTCGACGGAGCTCCGGCCCGGGATCGATGCCGAGTTCCTCGGCGAGTACGGAGCGCCCCTCTTCGAACACCGCGAGGGCATCGGCCTGCCGCCCCATCCGGTAGAGGGCGAGCATGAGCTGCCCGCGCAGCCGCTCGTTGGTGGCGTGGGCGCCGACGAGTCCCCTGAGTTCGGTGATCAGCTCACTCTCCCGCCCTCCGCAGGCGAGTTCGGCGGCGATGCGCTCTTCGAGTACGGCCTGCCGGGCCTCCTCGAGCCGTACCGCCTCGCTCCGCAGCGCCTCGCCGACTCCGCCGAGCGCGGGACCGCGCCACAGCATGAGCGCGTCACGCAGCAACCGGGCGGCACCCAAGTGGTCCCCCTGCGCGGCGGCCTGCCGCCCGGCCGCGGCCATCTCCTCGAACCGCCCGAGGTCCACGGCCCCGGTGTCGGGCCGGATCAGATACCCCGGTGCCCGCGTCTCGATCGCCGCCGGTCGCGCCTCCGGCAGGACCCGCCGCAGGGCCGAGACGTAGGTCTGGACCAGCGCCCGGGCCGTCTCCGGCGGCTCCTCGCCCCATATGACGTCCACCAGCGCGTCGGCAGGCACGACATGCCCGGCGCGCAGCAGCAGCGCGGCCAACAGGGCACGAGGCTTGGGCCCGCCCACCCGCAGCGGACGGCCTTCCCACAGCGCCTCGACCGGCCCGAGTAAACGGTATTCCACTGCCATGGTCTTTCCCCCGAGGCATCACCGGCACGGACTCACCACTCATCCTTCCCCAACCTTTCCTACGGAGTGACGAGTTGAGGGGAGCTCACGGTACGTGCTACCGGGGCGCCGCCATCAGGGCATCGGTGAAGCCTTTCCAGCCCCATACGCCCGTACCGGTGAGGCTTCCTTCGTGCTCCGGGCAAGACTGTCGAGGTCCGCCCGTCGCCAACGAACCTCACAACACACCGCGTCCGGTTTTCCAGCCGCCCGCCAAGGAGCCCCCGTGCCCGAGCAGCCTCTGATCGTCCTCGACCCCACCGGCGCCGACCGCCACGCGGAACACCTCTCCCTGCGCGCCGAAGGAGCGGCCGCCCAGGTCGACATCCTCGGTGTCACGGCCTGGGCCGTGACCGACCCGAATCTGCTCAAGCACCTGCTGACCAGCCCGGATGTGTCGAAGGACGGCCGCAGTCACTGGCCGGCCTTCCAAGAGACCGTCCCTCGCTGGCCACTTGCGCTGTGGGTGGCGGTGGAGAACATGTTCACGGCATACGGCCCGGACCACCGCAGGCTGCGGCGGCTGATCGCGCCCGCCTTCAGCGCACGGCGCACGGCCACGATGAAGGCGGCTGTGCAAGGCATGGTGATCGAGCTGCTCGATCGCCTCGCCGCACTACCCGAGCACGAGGTCGTGGACCTGCGGGAGCACCTCGCCCACCCCCTCCCCATCGCCGTGATCGGCCATCTCATGGGTGTACCGCAGGGCAGGCGTGCCGGCTTCCGGCAGCTGGTGGACGGCGTCTTCGACACCACGCTGGACCCGTCGCAGGCTCAGGCCAACACCGCGCGTCTGTATGAGCAGTTGGACGAGCTGATCGCCGCCAAGCGCGCGGCCCCGGGTGACGACATGACGTCGCTGCTGATCCAGGCCCGGGACGACGAGGACGGCGGCAGCGGCCTCGCCCATCAGGAGCTTCGCGACACGCTCCTGCTGATGATCAGTGCCGGGTACGAGACCACGGTCAACGTCATCGACCAGAGCGTCTTCACGTTGCTGACGCGCCCCGACCAACTCCAGCTGGTCCGCACGGGAGCCGTCGCCTGGAACGACATCGTCGAAGAGACCCTGCGCCATGAGCCCGCCGTCAAGCACCTCCCTCTGCGCTTCGCCGTCGAGGACATCCCGCTCCCCGACGGCCGGACCATCGCCCGCGGCGACGCCATCCTCGCCTCCTACGCCGCCGCGAACCGTCATCCCGGCTGGCACGCCGACCCCGACACCTTCGACGCCACCCGTACGAACAAGGACCATCTGGCCTTCGGCCACGGCATGCACTTCTGTCTGGGTGCCCCGCTGGCCCGCCTGGAAGTCGTCACCGCGCTGCAGCACCTCTTCGAGCGCTTCCCCGACATCCGTCTGGCCGTGCCCGCCTCAGAGCTGAAGCCCGTGGCCTCGCTCATCAGCAACGGCCACCAGCAACTCCCCGTCCGCCTCGGCCGGTCCAGCACCTGAGCGTCCCGAGCGCTGAGCAGTTCGTACCACCGGCGAGGCCCGCCGCCGTCCGGCGGGCCAGGTCAGGTCAGGTCAGGTCAGGTCAGGTCAGGTCCGTCGTACTCGCTCATCGCGTCCATGAGCCAGCGCGCCAGATAGTCGGCGAAGGACGAGCGCGGGAGCAGGCGGTAGGTCGGTGTGTCGTCGAGCTGCCACAGCAGTACGGCGACGGGGCCCACCGTGGTGGACACGGCCGTGCCGGGGCCGAAGGACCGGGGGTGCAGGTCGTGCGGGCAGCCCTTCTCCAGGACCTGGCGGGCGGCCGAGCCGCGCAGTTCCAGGGTGGTGCGGTTCGCCGAGACGTCGACGGCCGAGCCGGGGTCCGTGCCGAGTGCCTCGCGCAGCTCGGCCGTGACGCCTTCGGCCCCGGACACCACGAGCCATTCGTCGGGGCCGAGCCAGAGGACCGTGTGGGGCCCGAAGGAGGTGGTCGGGCCGCACCGCGGCGGCAGCGGCGCTCCGAGGGTCTTCTCGATGCGCTCGGCCGTCTCGGTGCCGGAGGCGACCCGCAGGTTCACCATCGTGACGAACGGCCGCTCGGTCAGCGCAACGCCCCGGGTGCCGGTGACGGTGGCCGCGCGCATGCGCTGTTCCAGATGTGCCAGGGGGCTGGTGCGCAGTGCCACCGGCCCCGCGCTCGCGTCGATCGTCGGCTCAGCCATCTCGCTTGGTCCCTTCCGGGTCGTAGAGGACGAAGTCGGTCACCTCGACGCGCACCAGGTCGTCGCCCACCGGAGCCAGCAGGGTCTCGCCGATCCTCGCCCGGCCGCCGGCGACGAGCGCGAGGGCGAAGGGGCGGCCGAGGGCCTGGCTGTGGTAGCTGGAGGTGACGTGGCCGAGCATCGGCACGGGCACCGACTCCAAGGAGCCGTCCGATGCGACGAGTTGGGTGCCCTCGGGCAGCCGGGTCGTACGGTCGGCGGGCAGCAGACCCACCAGTTGCTTGCGGTCGGGGCGTGCGGTGTCGGGGCGGGCGAAGGACCGCTTGCCGATGAAGTCCTTCTGCCGGGAGACCACCCAGGACATGCCCGCGTCCTGCGGGGTGACGGTGCCGTCGGTGTCCTGGCCGACGATGATGTAGCCCTTCTCGGCCCGCAGGACATGCATGGTCTCGGTGCCGTACGGGGTGATGTCGTAGGGCCGGCCGATCGCGTCCACCTCCTCCCAGACCGCGAGGCCGTACCAGGCGGGGACGTTGATCTCGTAGGCGAGTTCGCCGGAGAAGGAGATCCGGCAGAGGCGGGCCGGGACGCCGGAGGCCAGGGTGGTCTCGCGGAAGGCCATGAAGGGGAACGCGTCGTTCGACAGGTCGACCTCGGGGGCGAGGTGGGTCACGACCTCGCGGGACTTCGGGCCGACGACGGCGATGGTCGTCCACTGCTCGGTCACCGAGGTGCAGTGCACGTCGAGTTCGGGCCACTCGCTCTGGAGCCATTCCTCCAGCCAGTCCAGCACGCCGGCGGCACCGCCGGTCGTGGTGGTCATGAAGTAGCGGTCGTCGGCGAGGCGCAGGGTCACGCCGTCGTCGAAGATCATGCCGTCGGGCTTGCACATGACGCCGTAGCGGGCCATGCCGGGCTTGAGCTTCTTGAAGGCGTTCGTGTAGACGCGGTTGAGGAACTCCCCCGCGTCCGCGCCCCGGATCTCGATCTTGCCGAGGGTGGAGGCGTCCATGAACGCCACCCCTTCGCGGGCAGCTCGGCACTCCCGGGCCACGGCCGCGTCCATGTCCTCGCCGGCCCGCGGGTAGTACCGGGGTCGCTTCCACTGGCCGACGTCCTCGAACTCGGCGCCGTGCGCGACGTGCCAGCCGTGGACGGCGGTGGTCCGCTCCGGGTCGAACAGGTCGCCCCGCTCGCGCCCGGCGAGGGCGGCGAAGGCGATCGGCGTGTAGGGGGCCCGGTAGGCCGTGGTGCCGATCTCTCCCAACGAGCCGCCGAGTGCCTCGGCGATCACGCCGATCGCGTTGACGCCGGAGGTCTTGCCCTGGTCGTTCGCCGTGCCGAGGGAGGTGTAGCGCTTGACGTGCTCCACGCCGCGCATGCCGGCGCCGGTCGAGCGCCAGACGTCGGCGACGGTGACGTCGCGCTGGAGGTCGACGAAGTGGGTGTCCCAGGACGCCGGTTCGCCTTCGAGGGCCGGGATCAACCACAGCGCGCGGACCGTTCCCGTGGCCGGGGTGTCACGGGGCGCGGGTTCGGCAACCGGGAAACCGGCCTCCGTGGCGGCCCGCGCACCGGCCCGCTCCCCCTCGGCCAGGCAGCCCTCGAGGTCGTATGTCCCGCGTGCCGCGCCCACGATCTGCTGGTCGCGTACGTCACCGTCGGGGACGAAGGCGACCAGGTCCGTGTCCCAGCGCAGCCGCCCCTGCCGCTGGCTGTGCAGGTGGACGACGGGACTCCAGCCGCCCGAGACGGCGAGCAGGTCGCAGTCGTACGACTGCGGGGCACCGGCCTCGTCGAGGGACCGGACGACGACGCCGGTGAGCCGGCCGCCCCCCTCGGTGCCGACCACGGCGCTGCCGGTCAGCACCCGCACCCCGGTCGCCCCCGCGACCTCGGCCGCCCGGTGGGACAGGTCGGGGCGCGCGTCCACGACGGCGGCGATGTCGACGCCGGCCGTATGGAGGGCGGCCACGGTGTCGTAGGCGCTGTCGTTGGTCGTGGCGACCACGGCACGCGAACCGGGCGCCACGGCATACCGGTTGAGGTAGGTGCGCACGGCTCCGGCGAGCAGCACGCCCGGCCGGTCGTTCCCGGCGAAGACCAGCGGGCGCTCGTGTGCTCCCGTCGCCAGCACCACGCGGCGGGCCCGGATGTGCCACAGCCGCTGCCGCGAGACACCCTCGGGGGCGTCGGCCCCGAGGTGGTCGGTGCGCCGCTGGAGGGCGAGGACGTAGTTGTCGTCGTAGGAACCGAAGGCGGTGGTGCGACGCAGGACGACGGCTTCGGGGGCGGTGTCGAGGGCGGCCACGGCCTCGGCGACGCGCTCCGAGTCGGCGGGGCGGCCGGAGAGCAGTGAACCGCCGGGCTCGGGCTGGTCGTCGACGACGATCACGCGGGCGCCGGAGCCGGCGGCCGTGGTGGCGGCGGCGAGTCCGGCGGGCCCGGCGCCGATGACGAGGACGTCTGTGTGGACGTACTTCTTGTCGTAGACGGCCGGGTCGGGGGTCGGGTCGAGGCGGCCCATCCCGGAGAGCGTGGTGGCGGACAGGCCGTCGTACAGTTCCACGGTCGTGGCGGGCAGCATGCCCTCCGAGCACGGACCGTCCAGCTGTACCAGGGCGTTGGGCTCCTCGGCTCCCGCGGCGACGATGCCGCGCGGCCGGCCGCGGTAGAGGGACGGGGCGACCTGGACGACGCCGTTCGCGAGCATCGCGGAGGCGAGGGTGTCGCCGGGGTGGCCGGTCAGCTCCCGCCCGTCGACGGTGAACCGCACGACCGTGTCACGGTCGATGCGCCCGCCGCTGGGCAGCCGGTGGTGCTGGTCGGTCATCGGGTCCCTCCCGGGCGGGGCTCGTCGAGCCGGTACGAGGTCAGCACCTCGTGGGTGGCGGTGTCGCGCAGGACGTTGAACCAGCGGCGGCAGCCGGTGCTGTGCACCCACCGCTCGGCGAACGGGCCCTTGGGGTTGTCGCGGTAGAAGACGTACTCGGCCCACTGTTCGTCGGTGAGGTCCGCCGGGTTCTCTGGGTAGGGGACGTGGGCCTGTCCGCCGTAGTGGTACTCGGTCTCGTCCCTCGGGCCGCAGTAGGGGCAGTCGATCAGCAGCACGGGTCCTCCTCAGTGGGCCACGGCCGCGGCGCCGTGTTCGTCGATCAGCGCGCCCGTCCGGAAGCGTTCCAGGGCGAAGGGGGCGTTCAGCGGATGCGGCTCGCCGGTGGCGATGGTGTGCGCGAAGGTCCAGCCGGCGGCGGGGGTGGCCTTGAAACCCCCGGTTCCCCAGCCGCAGTTGACGTACAGGTTCTCGACCGGCGTGGTGCCGATGATCGGGGAGGCGTCCGGCGTGACGTCGACGATGCCGCCCCAGGTCCGCAGCACATGGGCCCGCGCGAAGACCGGGAACAGTTCGACTGCGGCGGCCATCTGCTGCTCGATGACGTGGAAGGAGCCGCGCTGCCCGTAGCCGTTGTAGGAGTCGACGCCGGCTCCCATTACCAGTTCGCCCTTGTGTGCCTGAGACACATAGACGTGCACGTGGTTCGACATGACGACCGTCGGATGCACCGGTTCGTGCAGTTCGGAGACGAGGGCCTGCAGGGGGTGCGACTGCACCGGCAGCCGTACGCCCGCCCTTTCGGCCAGCACGCTGCTGTGCCCGGCGGCGGCGAGGCCGATCCGCCCGGCGAGGATGCGGCCCCGGTTGGTCTCGACGCCCACGACCCGGTCGCCGTCCTTGAGGAAGCCGGTGACCTCGCAGCCCTGGATCAGGTCGACGCCCAGTTCGTCGGCCCGGCGGGCCAGCGCCCAGGCGACGTGGTCGTGCTTGGCGATGCCGGCCCGCGGCTGGAAGGTGCCGCCTAGCACCGGATAGCGGGTGCGGGGAGAGACATTGAGGATGGGGCAGACCTCGGCGACCTCGTCCGGCTCCAGCCATTCCGCGTCGACTCCGTTGAGCCGGTTGGCGTTGACACGGCGCACGCCCTCGCGGACGTCCTGGAGGGTGTGCGCGAGGTTGAGGACCCCGCGCTGGCTGAACAGGAAGTCGTAGTCCAGCTCCTCGGGGAGCCCCTCCCACAGCTTGAGGGCGTGCTCGTAGATCGCCGCGCTCTCGTCCCACAGGTAGTTGGAGCGGATGATCGTGGTGTTACGGGCCATGTTGCCGCCGGCCAGCCAGCCCTTCTCCAGGACGGCGACGTTCGTGATGCCGTGGTTCTCGGCGAGGTAGTAGGCGGTGGCGAGTCCGTGGCCGCCCGCGCCGACGATGACGACGTCGTAGGAGGAGCGCGGTTCGGGGTTGCGCCAGAGGAAGTCCGGGTGCTCCGGCAGCGGCTCGCCGGTCATGCCGCGTCTCCGTTCAGGTGGGGGTAGAGGGGGAAGGCGGCAGCGAGTTTCCCGACCCGGGCGCGCAGTTCGTCGTCGGGCCGCTCGCCCTTGAGCGTCTCGGCGACGATGTCGGCGACCTCCCTGAACTCGACGTCGCCGAAGCCCCGTGTGGCCAGGGCCGGGGTGCCGATCCGCAGCCCGGAGGAGATCATCGGCGGGCGCGGGTCGAAGGGCACCGCGTTGCGGTTGACGGTGATGCCGACGCGGTGCAGCCGGTCTTCGGCCTGCTTGCCGTCGAGCACGGAGTCACGCAGGTCGACCAGGACCAGGTGCACCTCGGTGCCGCCGGTCAGGACGGTGATGCCTGCCTCGGCCACGTCGTCGGCGAGCAGCCGGCCCGCGAGGATCCGGGCACCGTGCAGGGTGCGCTGCTGGCGCTCCCTGAACTCCTCCCCCGCCGCCACCTTGAACGCCACCGCCTTGGCGGCGACGACATGCTCCAGCGGCCCGCCCTGCTGGCCCGGGAAGACCGCGGAGTTGATCTTCTTCGCCAGGTCGGCGCGGCTGAGGATCACCCCGCCGCGCGGGCCGCCGAGGGTCTTGTGGGTGGTGGTCGTGACGACGTCGGCATAGGGCACCGGGTTCGGGTGGAGCCCCGCGGCCACCAGCCCGGCGAAGTGCGCCATGTCCACCATCAGATACGCGCCCACCCCGTCGGCGATCCGCCGGAACGCGGCGAAGTCCAGCCGCCGGGGATACGCCGACCAGCCCGCGACGATCATCCTGGGCCGGTGCGCGAGCGCGAGCTGCTCGACCTCGTCCATGTCGATGCGCAGGTCGGACTCGCGCACGTGGTACGGCACGACGTCGTAGAGCTTGCCGGAGTAGTTGATGCGCATGCCGTGGGTCAGATGGCCGCCGTGGGCCAGGTCGAGGCCGAGGATCGTGTCGCCGGGCTCCAGCAGCGCGAACATGGCGGCGGCGTTGGCCTGGGCGCCCGAGTGCGGCTGCACGTTCGCGGCCTCGGCGCCGAAGAGCTCCTTCACCCGGGAAATGGCCAACTGCTCGACGACGTCGACGTGTTCGCAGCCGCCGTAGTAGCGGCGGCCGGGGTAGCCCTCGGCGTACTTGTTCGTCAGGACGGAGCCCTGGGCTTCCATGACGGCGGCCGGGGCGAAGTTCTCCGAGGCGATCATCTCCAGCGTCGACTGCTGACGCAGCAGCTCGGCGTTGACCGCTGCGGCGACGTCCGGGTCGAGTTCGCCGAGCGGGAGTGCGAGGGGGGAGGCGAGTGTGCTGGTCGACGGGTTGGTTGCCATGTCTGCACCATCCTGGGAGCCAACTGAAGAGCAACTGATATATCAGTCTGCTGCGGTACGGTATGGGAGCTCGCCGACCAGGTCAAGGGGGCATCCATGGAGCAGACGGCGACCGAGCCCGGCACCGAGGAGCCGACCCTCGCCGAGCGCGCCTACCGCGCCGTCCGTGACCGGCTCGTCCTGCTGGAGATCCGTCCGGGCGCGCCGATCAACGAGGAACAGCTGGCGCAGTCCCTGGGCGTGGGCCGCACTCCGGTGCGCGAGGCGCTCAAGCGGCTGCAGTACGAGCGCCTGATCACGACCTATCCGCGGCGCGGCACCTTCGCGACGGACGTCAACATCACCGACCTCGCCCATATCTCCGAGGTGCGCCTGGAGCTGGAACCGCTGGCCGCCGCCCAGGCCGCGCGGCGGGCCACGGCGGCGGACCGGGCGGCCCTGACGGCGCTGCGCCACAAGCTGACGAGCGCGGGCTCACCACGGCACGAAGCGGTCGATCTGCTGCACCTGGACCTTCAGGTCCACCGCGCCATCTACGCCGCCACGCGCAACCCGTATCTGGAGGACACCCTCGTCCGCTACGACAACCTGGCCACCCGCATCTGGTGCCTGTTCATCGAGCGGCTGGCCGACATGGCCGGCCATGTCGAGGAGCACGGGCCGCTGATCGAGGCGATCGTCGCCGGTGAGCCCGAGCGGGCGTCCGAACTCGCCCGCCGTCATGTCGTGGGCTTCGAGCGCGCCGTCCGCGAGGCCATCTGACGCGACGCGTCAGTGCGCGACGCCCCGCGACTCACCGGGGCGCATCCTGGGCCGGCCCGCCAACGTGGTCCACAGATACGGGGCGACGTCGTCCTCGGGAAGCTGGGCGATCATGTAGCGGACGCAACGTTCGATCTTCACCCGCCACAGCCGGGCCGCCTCGTTGCCGTCCGCCTCGCACAGCGCGTCGTGCACCGCGGCGTCCTCATGGGCGATGGTGTCGCAGGCCTGGCTGTAGTTCATGTCCAGGACCGCGACGAACATGCGCAGCCGGGCCGTGAGGCGTTCGAAGGTGTGGGCGGCCTGCGGCAGGTCCGCGATCCGCGCGAGCGCGTCCTGGAACCTCAGGTCGTCCTCCCGTATGCGCAGATGGTCGTTGTCCCGGGCGGCGGCGCGGACCTCCGCGAGCGCCGCCGAGGCCGGTGCGAGGTTGTCGCGGCCGAGCATGGCGATCCGGCGCATGAGCAGCGCGCCGAGGCTGGCCCGCAGGGCGTAGAGGTCGAGGACGTCCTTCGCCGTGACGGCGGGGATCGCGGTGGCGCCTCCCGGGAGCAGGTCGAGCATCCCTTCTTCCGCGAGCGCGTGCAGGCCCGCGCGTGCGGCCCGGCGTGAGAGACCGAGGCGGCCCGCGAGCGGCGCCTCACGGACGCGGTCGCCCGGCCGGTGGCCACCGGCGAGGAGAGCCTCGCGCAGCAGACCCACGACCGGATCGGTGGTGACGGGGGCGCCCGGCGGACCGTCGGAAGGGGTGATGCGCGGCGCTCCGGGAGCGGCGGAGGTGCCGAGTGCGCGCGCGTCCCGGGCGTCCGAGTCGTTGCCGGACCCGCAGATGGCCGGGGTGTCGTAGGAGGGGCGCGGTGGGACGACCCGAGTGAACGGGGTGGTCACGGGGGTCCATGTGGTGGACCAGGTCAGCAGCGCGTCACGCAGGCGGTGCGGGTCGGGATCCGCGTCCGGACCGGTCCGGCCGTCGGCGGCGAGGAGGCGCCGGGTCTCGTCGGCCCACGCCGCCGGATCGGGTGCGTGGTACCGGCGCAGCCGCGGGGGTACAGCCGGGTCCGACCCGTCGAGGGCGTCGTACGCGGCCGTGGGCACGCCGTGCGTGAGCAGGTGCACGGTCTCCCCCGGGCCCGCCGCCGCCCTGACCTGATCGAGGAACGCGCGGAGGGCGGGCTGATCCGTCCGGGGCGCGTCCGCGCCGAGTCGTTCGCCCCGGAGCGCGGCGAACGCGCAGGCCACGGCGAGGACATGAGCCGCCTCGTGGTCCTGGCCGAAGAGCCGGTCGGCGACGGCGGCGGTGGGGACGGACGCGCCCCGCACCGGCCGGGCCGTCACCGCGAGGACGCACAACGGCGGGGCGAGGAACAGACCGACGACCTCCCCGAGCCGGTCCGGCAGGGACCACGCCCGGCGCGGCCCCGCCACGGCGCGCTCCGCCGGCCGGACCCGGTAGGTGCGCCAGATCCGGCTCACCGTGCTCTGGCTCAGACCGGTCTCCGCGGCCATGGAACGGCTCGACCAGCCCTGCCTGGCACCGGTCGGCGGCGGGGTGAGGGTGCGGACGAGGACGTGCGCGACGGTGTCGTCGTCGGCCGTGGGAGGCCGCCCGGGGCGGGGCTGCTCGTCCAGGCCGTCGAGGCGTTCGGCGAGGAAGCGGGCACGCCACTTGGCGACCATGTCACGGGATATGCCGAGGTTCCTGGCCACGCCCGTGTTGGTGGGCTCGCTCTCACAGGCCAGCACGATCCGCGCCCGCAGGGCCCGGGCCTGGGAGCAGGTGCGGCTGCGGGTCCACGTTCGCAGCGTGGTCCGTTCGTCCGCGGTGAGGACGACGGCGTCGCGGGGTCGGCCGGCCATGGCGGGAACCGTAGCCGAACTTCTGACTCGGAGACACCCCGGCGACGGGTCGGGACTCGGAGGCATTGTTGGCCGCCTGCCGCCTTCACATACTTCGTTGCCATCCGGCGGCCACGTGGCCGGCGTCCCCCAGAAACCGCGAGTTCGCCTCGATCGGCGAGCCCGGCCCGCCCCCCACCCGGGCAGCACTCGCGCCATCGAATCCGCACCCCGACCCCGACCGGCCCGGGCCTGCCCTCCAAGGGCGGTTCCGAGATCCGCTCCCGGAGGCTGTGATGACCCTGAACGCAGGAAACAGACTGGATGACGCGCCCCTGTCGCGCTTCCACAAGAAACTGGCGCTGTACTCCTCCGGGGGCCCGTTCCTCGACGGCTACGTGCTGAGCATCATCGGCGTCGCCATGGTGCAGATCTCGCCACAGCTGAATCTGTCCGACTCCGCCGAGGGCCTCATCGGTGCGTCCGCGCTCATCGGCATCTTCCTCGGCGCGTTCGTGGGCGGCTGGCTGACGGACAAGTTCGGCCGGCAACTGCTCTACACCATCGACCTGATCGCCATCATCGTCTGCTCTCTCGCCCAGTTCTGGGCCGACGACCCGGTGTGGCTGTTCGTGCTGCGGCTGCTGATCGGCATGGCGGTCGGCGCGGACTATCCCATCGCCACCTCGCTGCTGGCGGAGTTCACCCCGCGCCGGTACCGGGGACCGCTGCTGGGCGGCCTGGTCGTCATGTGGTTCGTCGGCGCCGCGGTGGCGTACATCGTCGGCGAGATCCTGCTCCAGACCGGCGACGACGCCTGGCGGTGGATGCTCGCCAGCGCCACACTGCCCGCCACGATCATCGTGCTGCTGCGCCACGGCACACCGGAGTCCCCGCGCTGGCTGGCCAACAAGGGCCGTACCGAGGAGGCGGAGAAGGTCCTCAAGCAGGTCTACGGCCCCGATGTGACGATCGCCGACCTGCCGGACGAGGCGGAGCAGCGCGAGAACGTCGACATCAAGGCGATCGTGCGCTCCGGCTACGGCGGGCGGATGCTCTACATCTCCGTCTTCTGGACCTGTTCCATCGTCCCGCTCTTCGCCATCTACGCCTTCGGCCCGAAGATCCTGGACGCGCTCCGGTTGGAGGGCGGCCTGGCCAACATCGGCGAGGCCATGATCACCGTGATGTTCCTCGTCGGCTGTGTGGTCGCCCTGTTCTTCGTCAACCGGGTGGGCCGGCGTCCGCTGGTCATCCACAGCTTCATCTGGTCGGGCCTGGCCCTGCTGCTGCTCGGTATCTTCCCCGAGGCCCCCTGGGGCGTGATCATGACCCTGTTCGCCCTGTACGCGGTCATCATCGGCGGCACCCAGATCCTCCAGTGGATCTACCCCAACGAGCTGTTCCCGACCGAGGTACGCGGCTCCGCCGTCGGTCTCGCCTCCTCGGCCAGCCGGATCGGCGCCGCCGTCGGTACCTATCTCGTCCCCATGGCCCTGACCGGCTGGGGTGTCGGCGGCACCATGCTCGCGGCGGCCGCCATCAGCCTCGTCGGTGCCGTCGTCTCCGTCCTGTGGGCGCCCGAGACCCGCGGCATGGCCCTGCACGAGGCCGCCGCACTCGACCCCAGGCCCGCTCGGAGCGAGCCGACGGGCCGCCCCGCGAGCGTCTGAACGACCTGCTCGGCCCTCACCGCACGGTGGGGGCCCGGGCGGACGCGATCCATCCGAAGGTCCAGGGAACAACGGCCGCCGCGCGCCGCCGAGTTCCTCACCCGTGAACCCGCAGGAGGGCACCGATGAAAGACGTAGTGATCGTGGGAGGCGGCATCGCGGGACTGTCCGCGGGCTGGCGACTGCGGCACTGGGACACGCTCCTGCTGGAGTCCGAGGGACGGGTCGGCGGCCGTATCCGTTCGGAACGCCGCGGACCGTACTGGCTCAACTGGGGCGGGCACGTCTACGCCGGCGGGAACTCGGCGACGTCCTGGCTGCTCGACAACACCGGCGTGGACTCGGTGGCGGTGCCGGGCTCGCTGGCCGGCCTGTCGATGAACGGCAAGCTGCTGCTCAAGGGCCGGGTGGAGAGCTACCCGTTCCGAATCCCGATGCCGATGTCGGCACGCGTCGGCATGGTCAGGGCCGGCGCCAAAGTGGCCCTGCACGTGGCCCGTTACGCCCGGATCGTGCAGCGGCGGCGGGGCGAGACGGAGGCCCAGCGCCAGCAGCGGATCTACGACTTCATGAACGACCGCTCCTTCAAGGACCTCATCGGAGATCTGCCCGAGGACGCCGAAGCCCTGTTCAAGCCCACGGTGACCCGCTCGGCCGCGGACATCGACCAGCTCGCCGCCGGTGCGGGCGTCGGCTACTTCAGCCTGGTGTGGAACATCGGCGCCGGTCTCTCGCAGAGCATCCTCGGCGGTCCGTCCACCCTGACCGAGAGCATCGCCGCGGCCCTGTCGGACCGGGTGCGGCTCAACGCGACCGTCGACGAGGTGGTCCAGAAGAAGGACTTCGTCGTCGTCCGCTACCGGCAGGACGGAGTGGAGCGGGAGGCCGAGGCACGCTGCGTCGTCCTGGCGACGCCGGCCACCGTCAGCCACCGGATCGCCGTCGACCTCGACCGCGACGTCCGCGAGGCCCTGTCGAAGATCGTCTACGGACCCTATGTGAGCGCGGCGTTCCTCAGCGACGAGACCGGGCGCCGGGTCTGGGACGACGCCTACGGCATCGCCACGCCGAAGCGGTCCTTCAACGTCGCGCTGAACATGTCGAACGTCGTGCACGGTTACGAGCGGGAGCGCCGGCCCGGCAGCAGCATCATGACGTTCTCGCCGGGGAGCCTGGCGCGCGAACTGCTGGAGCACGACGACGACACGATCCGCCGGATCTACCTGGACGACCTGGACCAGGTGCTGCCCGGCTTCGCCGCCCATGTCGTCGAGGCCGAGGTGCAGCGCTGGCCCACGGGTGCGCCGTACTGCTTCCCGGGCCGCGGCAGGCTCCAGCAGACGCTGACCCGCCGCAGCGGCCGCGTCCTCCTGGCCGGCGACTATCTCGGCACCCTCTACACCGAGACCGCGATCCAGACCGGTCTGTCCGCCGCGCAGGAGGCGCGGAGTCTGCTGGCGACCGGCCGGCAGAGCGCGCGACACGGTCTGACGCCGGCGCACGCCGCGTCGTGAGCACCCCATATCCCCGCTTCATCCGAGGAGTTGCAAGAAATGTCGTCACAGCTGAGCGGTGTCCTGACCGCCCTGGCCACCCCGTTCGCGCCGGACGGGGAGATCGACGAGAAGACACTGCGCCGCCTGGTGGACCGCAGCATCGACGGCGGGGTCGACGGCGTCGTCGCCTGTGGCTCCACCGGTGAGTTCGCGGCGATGACCGGCGCGGAGCGGCGGCATCTCGTCGAGACCGTCATCGACCAGACCGCGGGGCGCGTGCCGGTGATCGCGCAGACCGGTGCGCTCAGCACCAGGGAGGCCGTCGAACTGTCCCGGCACGCGCAGGCCGCCGGCGCCTCGGTGCTGATGGTGGTCACGCCGTACTACGAACCGCTCACGCTCGACGAGACGCTGCGCTATCTGCGTACGGTCGCCGACGCCGTGGACATCCCGGTCATGCTCTACAACCTGCCGGGGGCCACCGGCGTCAACCTCTCACCGGACACCGTGGGTGAGCTCGCCCGCGAGGTCGAGAACATCCGGTACATCAAGGACACCAGTGCCGACATGGCCCAGGCGGGTCAGCTGATCCACCGTCACGGCGACGTCATCTCCACCTTCATCGGCTGGGACAGCCTTCTGCTCACCGCGATCTGCGAGGGCGCCGCCGGGGTCATGGCGGGGACCGCGAACGTGATGCCGGCCGAACTCGTCTCCATCGACCGCGCGTTGCGCGCCGGCGAACTCGCCCGTGCCCAGGCCGAATGGGCGCGGATCCATCCGCTGATGGACGCGATCATGTCCGCGCCGTTCATCCCGGCGGTCAAGGCCGCCCTGGACGCGGCCGGGTTCCCCGTCGGCGGCCCGCGCGAGCCGCTGCTCGGCCTCGATGCGGAGACGACGGCCAGGATCGCCGCCCTGGTGCGGGCGCTGCCGCGGCTTTCGGCCTGACGCCGAGGCACGTTCCGGAGCGTGTGCCGCGCGCACGCGGCGGCGTGCCGACGCGCACGTCGTCGACCGCCGCCCGAACTCACCGGGCCCGCTCCCGGTGTTCCACCCGACCACATCCAGGGAGTCACCCTCATGACCGCCTCCGCCGACCTCACGACAGCCACGGTCCGCCGCACGCCGGACGCACCGCCCCTGATCACCCCGGCGGACCTGCCGCCGGCCCGGCACTTCGTCGACGGGCGGTTCGTGGGCACCTGCGCTGCCCCCGACGCGTCGAGCGACCGTTTCACCGACGTCGTCGACCCGAGCACGGAAACCCTCCTCGCCCGGATTCCCGAGGGCACCGCTGCGGACGTCGACCGAGCCGTCGCGGCCGCCCTGGCGGCCAGGGACAGCTGGGCACGGCTGGTGCCGAAGGAGCGCTCGGAGGTGCTGCACGCCCTCGCCGACCGGCTGGCCGAGCACGACGACCTGCTGAGCCGGCTGGAGTCGGCGAACACCGGCAAGCCGCTCGCGGTGTCCCGGGACGACGTCGCCATGACCGTCGACACGTTCCGCTTCATGGCCGGTGCGGTGCGCGCGACCGGTTCGATGGCCGCCGGCGACTACGCCGAGAACCATCTCTCGGTCATCCTGCGGGAGCCCCTCGGAGTGATCGGCGTGATCACCCCGTGGAACTACCCCCTGCTCATGGCGGCCTGGAAGATCGCGCCGATCCTCGCCGCGGGCAACACCGTGGTCGTCAAGCCCTCCGAGCAGACCCCGCTGACCACCCTGAAGCTCGCGGAGCTGGTCGGCGATCTCCTGCCGCCGGGCGTGCTGAACGTGGTGACCGGGTACGGCCCGGTCGCGGGCGCCCGGCTGACGGAGCACCCGGACGTCGACATGATCGCCCTGACCGGCTCGGTCGACAGCGGTCGGGCCGTGGCGCGGGCCGCGGCGGACAGCCTCAAGCGGGTGCACCTCGAACTCGGCGGCAAGGCCCCGGTCGTGATCTTCCCGGACGCCGATCTCCCGGCCGCCGCGTCGGCGTTGCGCGTCGCCGGTTTCTGGAACTCGGGGCAGGAGTGCGGGGCCGCCTGCCGGATCCTCGTGCACGAGTCGGTCGCGGAGGAGTTCGTCGAGCGGCTCGTCGGCGAGGTGCGGGCCCTGGTGGTCGGCGAACCGACCGCCGGTGAGGACGTCGAGGTCGGCCCTATGGTCTCGAAGGCCCATTTCGACCGGGTCACGGGCTACTTGGAGCGCGCGAAGGAGGACGGCCTACGCGTGGCGACGGGCGGCGGGCCCCTCGAAGGGCCCGGCTACTTCGTGGCCCCGACCGTGCTGGTCGACGTCCCCGAGGGCGCCGAGGCCGCCCGCGAGGAGATCTTCGGCCCGGTCGTCACGGTCGAGACCTTCACCGACGAGGCGGAGGCGGTACGGCGGGCCAACGACGTACCGCTCGGCCTTTCGGCCTCGGTGTGGACCGAGAACGCGCGCCGCAGCCACGACATCGCGGCGCGCCTGGACTTCGGGACCGTCTGGGTCAACTCCCATCTGGTGCTGGCGAGCGAAGTGCCCTGGGGCGGCTTCAAGGGGTCCGGCTACGGCCGGGACCTGTCGCTGTACGCCCTGGACGACTACTCGCGGACCAAGCACGTCATGCACAACCACGGGCGATGATCCCGTCCGACCAAAGGAGGTGTGCCGTGAGCGCCGACGACCCTCTGATGAGCCCGTTCGTCCTGAAGCACCTGACGCTGCGCAACCGCATCGTCAGCACGTCCCACGAGCCGGCCTACAGCGAGGACGGCCTGCCCAAGGACCGCTATCGCGCCTACCACGTCGAGAAGGCCCGCGGCGGGGTCGCGCTGACCATGATCGGCGGGAGTGCGCTGGTCAGCCGGGACAGCGCGCCCGCTTTCGGAAACCTCCAGCTGTGGAAGGACGAGTCGGAGACCTGGCTGCGCCGCCTCGCCGACGAGGTCCACGAGCAGGGCGCGGCGGTGATGACCCAGCTGACCCACCTCGGCCATCGCACCAGCAACTACACCGACACCTGGCTGCCGGCGATCTCGGCGAGCGACGTCCGCGAGCCCGCACATCGCGCGTACGCCAAGGCGGCCGAGCAGTGGGACCTCGACCGAGTGCTGCGGGACTTCGTCGAGGTCGCCCAGCGCTGTCGGTCGGCGGGGCTCGACGGCATCGAGCTCATGGCGTGGGGCCATCTCCTCGACTCGTTCTGGACGCCGTTCTGGAACCACCGCGACGACGAGTACGGCGGCTCGTACGAGAACCGGATGCGCTACCCGCTCCAGGTCATCCGTGCCGTACGCGAAGCGGTCGGTCCGGACTTCCTGATCGGTGCGCGCATGACCTTCGACGAGGAGCGGGAGGGCGGTCTGGAGACGGGTGAGGCGTTGCGCATCGCCGACGACATCACCGCCGCCGGTGTCGACTTCATCAGCCTGATCAAGGGCTCCATCGGCACCGACGCGGACCTGGCGCGCACGATCCCACCCATGTCCACGCCCGCCTCCCCGCACCTGGAGTTCGCGGGGCGGATCAAGCAGAAGCTGTCGGTTCCCGTGATGCACGCGGCCCGTATCAGCGACGTGGCCACGGCGCGGTACGCCGTCGCGGAGGGGCTCCTCGATCTGGTCGGTATGACCAGGGCGTTGATGGCCGACCCCGAACTGCCGAACAAGGTCCGCGACGGCCGCGCGGACCGGATCCGGCCGTGCGTCGGCGCCAACATGTGCATCGACGGCATCTACGCGTCCGGCGCGGCGTTCTGTATGCACAACCCGTCCACCGGACGCGAGCTCGATGTGCCGCAGCGGATCATCCCCGCCGGGACGGCTCGGCGGATCGCGGTGGTCGGAGCCGGGCCGGCCGGCCTGGAGGCCTCCCGTGTGCTGGCCGAACGCGGCCACGACGTGCGCCTCTTCGAGGCCGCCGACAAGGTGGGCGGCCAGTTGCTGCTGGCGTCGAAGGCGCCTCGGCGCCGCGACCTGCGGGGCATCGTCGACTGGAGGACAGACGAACTCGCCCGGCTGGGCGTGCCGATCACGCTGAACACCTACGTCGACGCCGACACGCTTCTCGACGAGCGGTGGGACGACGTGATCGTGGCGACCGGCGGCACGCCCGCGGCCCCTCGCATCCCCGGGGCGGACCTGGTCCACGACACCTGGGACGTGCTCGCCGGGGCCCGGCGGCCGCGTGGCCGTGTGCTGGTCTACGACGACCACGGCGGCAACCAGGCCCTCGACGCGGTGGAGGCCCTGGTCCGGGAGGGCACGAAGGTCGAGATCGTCACGCCCGAGCGCCCCTCTCGCCCGATGTGGGGTCACTCACGGCGTCCGGTTACTTCCACTCGCTGGCGGAGAGCGGTGTCACGGTCACGCTCCTGCGCCGACTGCACGGGGTCACCAGGAGTGCGCGGGGCGGCCTGGAGGCCGAACTCGGCATGGACGGCTTCCCGTTCCGGGAGCGCCGCACCTTCGACGCCGTCGTGGCCGAGATGGGCACCGACCCCGTCCGTGAGCTCTACGACGAACTGCTCGGCTCCTCCACCAACTTGGGAGCCGTCGACCTGACCCACCTCCTGGCCGGCGAACCCCAGGGGGTGGTGCGCAACCCTGAGGGTGCTTTCCGTCTGTTCCGGATCGGGGACGCGGTGACGAGCCGGAACGTCCATGCGGCGATGCTGGACGCCGCGCGTCTGTGCCGGACGATCTGACTCCGGGGCGCCCCGTCATACGAGGGGACGCAACTCCCGTTCCACGAGGGCCCGGAAGCTTCCCGCAGGGCGGCCGGTGAGTCGTTGGACGGAGTCGGTGACTCGGTCCTCCGCTCCCCCGGCGATGGCCCGGTCCATGTCCGCGAGCATCGCGGCGAACTCCTCCGGCATCTGAGCGGCGAGCCGGTCGCGCAACTCCTCGTAGGACAGCGGCCGGTGGGCCACGGGCCGGCCGGTGACCTCGGTGATGACCGTGGCGATGTCGTCGTAGCCGAGCGGCTCGGGTCCGGTGAGGACGAGGTCGGTGTCGGGGGCGCGGTCGTCGGTGAGGGCGTGGAAGGCGACGGCCGCGATGTCCTCGGCGTCGACGAAGCCGACGCGGCCGGTGCCGGCGGCCGTGCGGATGAGGCCCTCGGTGCGGATGCCGGTGGCGTGCGGGTGGTCGCCGGTGAAGTTCTGCATGAACCAGGACGGCCGCAGCACCGCCCACTCGTCGAAGATGCCCGGCAGCGCCGCGTGCACCTGCCCCACGGCCGGCCCGCCTTCCGGGATGGACGAGGCGCTGAGCAGGACCGCGCGCCGCACGCCGGCCGCACGGGCCCGGCGCAGGAAGGGCAGGACCACCGCCGCGGGGTCGGGGTCGCCGACGGGCGGGATCACGTAGACGCGGTCGACTCCGTCGAGGCCGGCGGGATGACTGCCGGGGTCGTACCAGTCGAAGCGGACCGGCTCGGCTCCGGGCACGGGTGCCGCCTTGCGGCTGGCAGCCCTGACCGCGTGGCCGGCGGCCGTCAGCCGGGCCGCGGTGCGGCTGCCGGTGGTCCCGGTGGCACCGATGACGAGGGTGATGCCGAGGGCAGGAACGGCGTCGGGCCCGGTCATCGGGTGCTCCCGGAGAAGTCGACGCCGGGTTCGAGGACGGCGAGCGGGTTCCAGTAGTCGCGGTAGGAGGTGAAGCGCCCGCCCTCGACGGTGACGACGGCGATGTACTTCATGTCGAAGGGACCGTCGGTCGCCACGAGCCGGCCGACGCCGCGCATCTCGACCACGACGGTGCGCGGGTCGACGGTCTCGTGGATCCGCAGATCGGCCTCCGGGAAGTCGTGCAGGTCGATGTGGTCCGGGTAGGGCCGCATGTACTCGGCGATGGCCTCCCTCCCCTCCAGCTGCGCGGGCCGGCCCGGGGGTGCGAACGGGAACTCCATGACGCCGTCCTCGGCCCACAGGCCGGTCCAGCCGGGAATGTCCTTGTCGAGCAGGAGCCGCAGGCTGTGCCGGTACAGCTCCGCCGGAGAGATCGCTACGGGTACGGACATGGGTATCCTCCGTCTCATACAATACGGACCACGGGTCCGCTTCGATCGACGATACGGACTACGGGTCCGTTTTTCAATCGGAGGAGTTGGAGGAGGCACGTGCCCGAGCCCGAGCGCAGAGCCCGCAAGGACGCTGCCCGCAACCAGCAGGCCGTTCTGGAGGCCGCCGACGCTCTCTTCGCCGGCGCCGAGAGCCCGGAGGACCTCACGATGGCCGACATCGCGGCGGCGGCCGGGGTCGGCAAGGGGACCGTGTTCCGCGCCTTCGGCGACCGCGCCGGTCTGCTGCGCGCGCTGTACGAGGCCCGGCTCGAACCGGTCCGCGAGGCCGTGGAATCGGGCCCGCCGCCTCTCGGGCCCGACACCCCGCCGCAGGAGCGGGTGCCCGCGCTGCTCGACGCCGTGCTGTGCTTCAAGCTCGACAACCGGCGTCTCGTGCTGGCGTTGGAGGAGCACGGGAGCAGCAGCCCGTACCGGGCCGGGCACTACGAACGATGGCACCATCTGCTCCGGTCCGCGCTGGAGCACATCCCCGACGTCACCGACCCCGGTTTCACGGCCCACGCCCTGCTCGCCGCCGTCCGAGCCGACCTCGTCGAGCGCCTGGCCGGCGAGGAGGGTGTCCCACGCGAGCTCCTGCGGACCCAACTGGCCGACTACGCCCGCAAGGTCGTCTGCGCACGCGGGCCGGGAACTGCACAGACATGATCGGCGTCGGGAAAGATGGACACAGGGCGGCGGCACCGGCGCAGGTGGTTGCGGTGGCCGCCGGGAGCGGTGATGCTCTCGGTGTTGCTGCGACCTGGGCGGACCGACCATCCGCCGTCGGCGGGAGCGCGGCAGCCGTACACGCGCCATTCGCCGGGACGGCGGCCACCGGAGCCGCCCGTGGAGACCTGACGACCATTTCGGGGGAGAGCCGGCATGGAAACGATCATTGTGCAGCCGCCCGGCCCTTCGGGGCCGGCGGCCCCCGGGGCGGGCAAGTCCGAACTGCTGCACATGGGCCCGGGCGACATGGCCGATTTCGGGCGGGGGCTGCCGGGCGGCAGGGGTGTCGCCATCGTCCTGCCCGATCCCGGGATCTCGCGGCGGGCGGGTCGGCTGGAGGCGGCCGAGGACTACTGGCGGATTTCGAACTTCAGCCGTGACACCGCGTATGTGGTGGAGAATCTGGAGGGCGCCGGCGAATACCTCACCGTCGCGCCCGGGCGGCTCGGCGCGCCGGTCCCCTTCGAGTTCTCCCGGGTCGTCCTGCCCGCGCTGAACGGGACCGTCGACTTCAAGGTGTTCGCCCCGCAGCACGCCTATCTGGACGAGCGGTCGGCGCCCGGTGCAGGCGAGCAGACCGTGCACCCCTACGCCCTCGACGTGACGGCCAAGTACTTCCTGGTGCTGGTCGCGCTGTGCGAGCCGCGGCTGCGCGAGGTGTCGGACGCCGCGCTGCCGGGTGCCGGGGACATCGCGGAGCGGCTGCGTCCGCTGGAGAGCTGCCGTGGTCTGACCCGCTCCGCCGTGAACTACCACATCGACTATCTGGCCTTCGCGAAGCTGCGCCTGGACGTCGGCGACGACCCCGGAGCCGAGGGCAACGGCCGTACCGGCGCCAAGCGCGCAAGGCTGGCCTCCCTCGCCCTGCGCTTCGGCCTGGTGCGGGAGGAACATCTCGCGCTGCTGCCGTCCCGCAAGCGGGCCGTGCCGCAGGGGACCGGCGCATGACCTTCCCGGGCGCCGAGGACAGCGCCCTGACCGCGCCGCGGCTGCCGGCGGGATTCCGGGTCGACGGCTGGGAACTGGGCGCGGTCATCGGCTCGGGCGGCTGGGGCACCGTGTACGAGGCCCGCTCGGTCACCGACGGCACGACGGCCGCGGTGAAGGTGCTGCCGACCGGCGCCCTGGCCCCCGGTCAGCGGGCCGCGCTCGGTGAACTGGTCGCGCGTGAGGTGCGGTTCAGCGCCGAGGCGGACCATCCGCACCTCGTACGGACCCGGGCCGTATGCACCGTCGAGGCGCCGGACCTGCCCGCGCTGGACGGGGCGCTCGCGCTCGTCATGGACCGTGCCGAGGCCAGTCTGCGCCAGGTGCTGGACTCCGCCGTGACCGGCCGCCCGGTACCGGAGGCGGTGCGGATCCTGCGCGGCGTCGCCGCCGGGCTGGCCCATATGCACGGCGCCGGGTGGGTGCACGGCGATCTCAAGCCCGCCAATGTGCTGCAGGGCGCGGACGGCGAGGTCTGGCTCGCCGACTTCGGCCTCGCCACCGAACTCGACGGCACCCACGCCCACTTGCCCCCGCTCGGCACGCTCGACCACCTGCCGCCCGAGTGGTGGTCCCAGCGCACCGGAGCCGACGGCACGGTGGTACGGCCGACCGCCGACATCTGGGCCTTCGGCGTCCTCGCCCACCAGGTGCTCACCGGCGGCCTTCACCCGTTCCCCGGCGCCACCGCCCGCGCCCGCTCCCTCGCCGCCCAGGCGTACGCCCGCGGCACCGCACCGCTGCGCCTGGACGCCGGACTCGACGAGAACTGGCGCCGGCTCATCGGGGACTGTCTGGCGCCGGACCACACCACCCGCCTCCCCCACACCGCCGCGAGCCTCGTGACCCGGATCGGACAGCTCTCCGGGACACGTGGCCGACGCCGGCTGCTGCCGATCGCGGCGCTGTCGGTCGTCGGGGTGGCGGCCGCCGCCGTGGCCGGGTTCGCGCTGCTCGGCGGCGGCGACGGCGGTGACGCCCCGAGGCGGGAGGCGCCGGCCACCGTCACCGGCGCGCCGATCGCCGCCGCCGGGGAGATCCCGGAGGACTCCGACGTGCCCGAGGCGCTGCGCCCCGTCCTCGTCGACGCCGCCCGGCGCTGCACCGACGAGGAGGTCACACCCGCGCTGCTGGCCGCCCTGGTCAAGGCGGAGAGCGGGTTCGACGTGAACGCGGCCCGTCCGGAGGCCGAGGAGTACGGCATCGCCATGTGGACGCCGTCGGTGTTCCGGGCCTGGGCGGTGGACGGTGACGGCGACGGGGACAAGGACTACCGGTCGCCTGCGGACGCGATCTCCACGATGAGCCTGTACGTGTGCTGGCTCGACCAGCAGTTCAAGAAGGCCCATCTGCCTGCCGAGGACCTCCCCGCGCTGATCGCGGCCGGCTACCGCACCAGCGACCGCACCGTCATCGAGGAGCGCGGTGTCCCCGAGCGCGTGCAGCCGCACGTCGACAAGGTGCTCCGCTTCCTCGCCGCCTATGAGCGGTGAGGAAGCCCCCGATCCGCACAGTGGAGACGATCCGAACCCTGGAGAGGGAGGGGAGCCGGCGGCTCCGGGCGGCTGACGCCCGCAGGTAAGTCAAGACTTACCTTTGCGGCGGTCCGACCGCATAGTGGTGAGCCGCACCGAGAGGAGGCCCCCTGTTGTCGCAGTTCGGCGACGGTGCCGCGCGCCAGGTGAAGGCGGAGCAGGACCATGTGACCACCGTGTACGACCTGCTCGACGAACGCGTGGGCGAGGCGCGGCGACAGCTTGCGGCTGTGCTCAGGTCACCGGTCGACAGCGCCGGCAGCGGGCGGGAGGTGTACGAGCGTGATCTCGCCGCCGAGCGTTGGACGGCGGAGGTCCGCCGGCTGGAGGCGGCCGAGACGGGGCTGGTCTTCGGCCGGATCGACGGTGCGGAGGGGAGCTCCCTGCACATCGGCCGGCTCGGACTGCACACGGACGGCCTCGACCTGCCGCTGCTCGTCGACTGGCGGGCGGAGGCGGCGCGGCCGTTCTACGAGGCGACGACGCTCCATCCCATGGGACTGCGCCGGCGCCGTCACTTGCGGGTGGACGGCCGCACGGTCCGCGCGGTGAGCGACGAACTGCTCGACACCTCCCCCGCCACCGCCGACGACGTCCTGGACGACAACCCGTTGGCGGAGGTCCTCCAGGCGCGGCGGACGGGGCGGATGGGCGCGGCGGTCGCGACGCTCCAGACGGAACAGCACGCGATCGTCCGGTCGCCGCACCGCGGAGTGACGGTGGTGCAGGGCGGACCGGGCACGGGCAAGACGGTGGTCGCCCTGCACCGGGCGGCGTATGTGCTGTACGCCTTTCCGCGCATGGCCGAGCGCGGTGTCCTGGTGCTGGGGCCGAACGCGCGTTTCCTGGACTACGTCTCCCAGGTGCTGCCCTCGCTCGGCGAGAACGATGTCGTCCTGGCGACCTGTGAGGAGCTGGCCGGGACCGAGCCGCAGGCGGTCGAGCACGGGGAAGTGGCACGACTCAAGGGGAGTTCGGTGCTGGCGGAGGCGCTGGCCCGGCTGGTGCGCGGCCGGCAGGCGGCGGCCGGCGATTTCACCGTCCGGCTGGGGCAGGAATGGGTGCGGCTGCCGGAGCGGGACGTCGTCAGGGCCCGGGACGGCGCCGTGGCCTCGGGCCTGGGACACAATCGCGCCCGGCAGATCTTCAAGGGGCTCCTGATCGACGCGGTCACCGACCTCGTGGAGCGCGGGGCCGTGGAGGCCCTGGAGCGCATCGACGCCGAAGTGGCGGCGGCGACCGGCCTCGACCTGGACCGGGCCGCGGCGGAGGACCTGCGCAACCTCGGCTTCGACGACGGGCCGGCCGCCGCACCGGCGGACGCGTTCGACGCGGACGCCGTGCGGGCCGGCCTCCTGGACGATGCCCATGTGGACCTCGCCGTGGAGGCGCTGTGGCCGCGGCTCGCGCCCGAGGACGTCGTACGGGCGCTGCTGACGGACCCCGCGGCGCCGGCCGAGCACCTCGCGCACCTCACCGGCGAGGAGCGGGCGCTGCTGCTGCGCGCACCGGACGCGCCCTGGTCCGACGCGGACGTGCCGCTGCTCGACGAGGCGGCGAGCCTGGTCGAGGGGCCACCCCGGCGGACGTACGGGCATGTCGTCGTGGACGAGGCGCAGGAGCTGACCGGTATGCAGTGGCGGATGGTCGTCCGCCGGTGCCCGGCCAGGTCGATGACGCTGGTGGGGGACTTCGCCCAGGCGGGCCCCGCCTCGACCGCACGGACCTGGTCCGAGGCGCTCGGTCCGGCCCTCGGCCCGCGGTTCGACCTGCACACCCTGACCGTCGGCTACCGCACCACGCAGGAGATCCTGGAGACCACCGGCGATCTTCTCGCCCGGATCGCTCCGGGTCAGACGCCCAGCCGTTCGATCCGGCACGGCGAGGCTCCTCGTGTCCTCACCGCCCGCCCGGACAGCCTCACCGCCACCCTGGCCGAGGAACTCCGGACCCAGACGGCGGAGCACCCCGGTGAGCTGCTCGGAGTGATCTGCGCCGACGCCCGGACCGACGGGCTGCGCTCGGCGGGGATCACACGATGGGCGCAATTGATACCGGCGTCCCAGGCGCGCGGCCTGGAGTTCGACGGCGTCGTCGTCATCGACCCGGACGAGATCGTCGCGGCACGTGGCAGCGGGGAACGCGACCTCTATGTGAGCCTCACCAGGGCCACGAAGCGGCTGTGCACGATCACCGTCCGCCCCGGGTGACGCGCGCGCTCCGCATGCGCCCGCCCGGTGTCGGCCGCACCCTGGTGCCATGGCCGCCGCGCAACCGATCGTCGTCTACCCACTCGCCGCGGACGGCGGGCGACGCGTCCGGGTCGACGACCGGTTCGTGGGCATGGCGTACGGCCTGCTCGACGTCGTCGAATTCCTGCGCCTGGCGGGCCTGGAGGATGTCGACGACGACTGGGTCCGCCGGTCCGCGCTGATCGAGTGGCGCGGCAGTGGGCCGGACGGCTGGGAACGGTAGCGAAGGCCGCGGGCCTGTCCGGCCCCGTCAGCCCGCCGATTCGCTGAGGATGATCCGGGCCCTGCGTTCGACCAGTACGGGAACGAACTCGCGCACCGGTCGGCCCGCGAAGGTCGCATGCGCCTTCGAGACGACCTCCTCGACCTCGGCCGGGCTGTGCGTGGCGCCGAAAGCGCTCTTCAGGCGTTCCACCACTGCGCGTATGGCGTCCTCTTCGCGTGCGTTGTCAGCCACAGTGCACCGTGCCCAAAGCCTGTACGACCTGCCGGGAAGCCCCGAATCTCAGTCTGCGCCGAGACTTTGGCGCGCTACAACCGCGCTGCGCAGGTCATTGCATCCGGCGTGTGGCTCGTGATCGGGAAGCGGCCAGGTCTGTTGGGCCCGGAGCGCGAGGCTCACCAAGGTCATCAGCAGGTCGAAGTCCGCCACGACCTCCATGCGCACCGTCACCCAGTGCGAGCCGGGCACCAGCCGGACCGCGGTCGCGGCCCGGAGGTGTTCCTCGAACCGTCGGATGACCCGTGCCGTGAGGCAGAGGTCGAGGTCCCGGTCGGAATGGAAGTGTGCGATGTCGCCGTGAGCTGCGGCCAGTGCCCGGCCGGTTCCGCAGCTCGGTTCCACCTCGGTGAGGTCGGGCCAGGTCGCCAATTGCGCGAAGGCTCGCGCGGCCAACGTCATGCGCCCATCATTCACCCCTCACCCCGTGGTCACCAGAAGGTGAGGATCAGTTAACCGTTGTGTTCGCGCGATTGACCGGATCCGGCACACCCCTTTCCCCTCCCCGGACCGCCATGTCATGCTCACGCGCAGCACGCTCGCACATATGAATGCTGTTCATATATCTGACAATCATGCGGAACGGCATGGCATGAACAACGGCATGGAGGGCGGACATGAGAGCACAACCCCGACCGGGCGTCCTGCTGGTGGCCCTGGCCGCGTTCACGGCGGGAGCCGTCCCCGCCGCCACGGCCGACGCGGCGTCACGGCACACGCCTCGCGTCCCGCACACCGCCGTCCTGGACGGCGCCCGGCTCCAGCAGACCAAGATCCGCCTCGATCGGGGCGACCCCCAACTCCAGCGTGTGGTGGGGGCATTGACGGCCCGCGCGGACAAATGGCTGAACCAGGGACCGTGGACCGTCGTCGACAAACCCCGGCCCGCGCCCGGCGGCGACGTCCACGACTACCTCAGCCAGGCCCCCTACTGGTGGCCCTCCAAGGCGCCGACCCAGGACAACCCCTGGGGCTGCCCCTATGTGCAACGCGACGGCGAACGCAACCCGGAGGTGGACTCCGGCACCGACCGCCAGGACGTCGAGAAGACCTTCGACTCCGCCTACGACCTGTCCCTCGCCTGGTACTACACCGGCGACGAGCGGTACGCCGAGAAGGCGGGGCAGGTGCTGCGCACCTGGTTCCTCGATCCGGCCACCCGCATGAACCCCCACCTGAACCACGCGCAGTTCATCCCGTGCAAGTACGACGGCCGGGCCATCGGCATCATCGACTTCTCGCAGTCGTACACGAGCGTCAGCGACGCCATCGCCCTCCTGGAGACCGGCGCCCCTGGCTGGAGTGCGAGGGACCGCACCGCCATGGCCAAGTGGAACACCGACTTCCGTGACTGGCTCAAGAACAGCGACTTCGGCAAGCAGGAGGCCGCCGCCACCAACAACCACGGCACCTTCTACGACATGCAGCTCGCCACCCTCGCCTACGCGACCGGCGACAAGGACCTGGCCCGCCGGACGGTCCTGGACTCCCGGACCAGGCGCATCGCGCCGCAGATCGCCGCCGACGGCAGCCAGCCCCAGGAGCTGACCCGCACCAGGAGCTGGCACTACTCGACCTTCGACCTGGTCGCCTACACCCGGCTCGCGGCCATCGGCCGGCACGTCGGCGTGAACCTGTGGGCCTACCGAGGGCCTGAGGGACAGAGCCTGTTCAAGGCGGTGGACTATCTGCTGCCCGCAGCTACGGGCGCCGCCGCATGGCCCCATCCCGAGCTGGAATTCCACAGGTTCGCGGCGACCGACGTCGTCCATGCCGCCGCCGACGCCGGGGACCGGCAGGCGCAGCGGGCCGTACCGCTGCTTCAGGAGCCGCCGGGCGGTGACCTGTGGGCCCTGCGCCCGGCGGCGGAACAGCTGGACTCGATCGCGGGCTGACCGGCGCCGGCCGGTCCGCCCGCGAGGGCCGTTCAGACCGTGGACAGGTCGATCGCCCGGTCGACGTCCTGCGGGCGGAGCACCCGCAGGACGCCTTCCAGCAGGTAGTAGTCGGCATAAGGGAGGGAGATCTCGACGCCGTCCTCGCTCGGCCGGTTGCGCGTGCACCGGGCGACGACGGCGTCCGCGCGGGCCGAGTTACGCGTCAGACAGGTCTCCGCCAGCGCGGTCAGCAGCCGCAGCGCCACCTCACGGTAGGACTGCCGGCCGGTGGCCGCGGCCAGGTCGAGCAGACCGCATGCCATGATCGCGCCGGCGGAGGCGTCCTTGATGTCGTACGGCTGTTGCGGGGCCAGGTAGTCCCAGACGGGGACGTGGTCCGGCGTGAGGACCCCGATGGCGTAGTCCGCGAGCTTGCGGGCCGTGGCGAGGAACTCGGCGTTCCCGGTGCGCCGGTACATGGTCATGAAGCCGTACAAGCCCCACGCCTGGCCGCGCGACCAGCACGACGTGGGGCTGTAGCCCTGCACGGTGTTCGGGCCGATCGGGGCGCCGCTCGCCGGGTCGAAGTCGTAGACGTGCGGGGTCGATCCGTCCGCGCGCGGGAAGACCCGCTGCGCGGTCTTCGCGTGCGCCACGGCGATGTCCAGGTACTTGGCGTCGCCGGTCTGACCGCTCGCGAAGGCCAGCAGGTCGAGGTTCATCATCGTGTCGATGATGACCCGGCCCGCGTTTCCGCTGTCGTTCAGGGCGCCCCAGGCTCTGATGAAGCGGCCGCGCGGGTTGTACCGCTGGATCAGCGAGTCGGCCGCCCGCAGTGCGCCGGTGCGCCACTTGTCGTCGCCCGTCAGCCGCCAGGCGGTGACCCAGGACGGGTAGAAGAGGAATCCGAGGTCGTGCGTGCCGGTGTCGTTCTGACGGGGGGCCAGCTTCTCGGCCGAGGCGAGCGCCCGGGTGCGGAAGGCGTCGTCCCCGCTGTACAGCCAGGCCATCCACAGCGTGCCGGGCCAGAACCCGCCGACCCAGTCGCCGTTCTGCGAGTAGGTCCACTTCTCGAACTTCGTGCCGACGGGGAAGGCGGTCACCGTCGGTGCCACGGTGTGGAGTTTGTCGACGGCGTAGTCGGCCGCGGAGCGCAGCTTGCGCAGGGTCGGTACCGGTGCACGGCCGGCGGTCACGTCCGCGGCCACTGCCGGCGTCGAGGACGCCCCTATCGCTGCGGCACCGGCCGCCGTGGCCAGCACAGTTCGCCGGGAAACAGTCATGGCGGTCCCTCCAACTGGTCAACAGGAGAACGGAGTTGACCGAGCCTTGCACGACGGACACTTGCCTGTACACCCACATGAGTGATGTTCATCCACGTGAACCCAGTCGAGTGCGTGTCCCGGCGGGCCACAGTGCGTGCGGCCCGCCGGGACCGCCGTACTCAGCGGTGACAGGTCGTGATGCCCGGACGCCAACGGCAGGCGAGCGAGGCGAAGCCGCCGCCCGCGACGACATCCACGGCGAACGTGTCGCCGCCGCGCAGGACCTGCCGGCGCCGCACGAGTCCGTCGGCGCCGTCCTCGATCGTCTCGACCAGCCAGCGCCCCGCTCCGATGTCGAGCGGCACCTCGGCGGTGCGGGCGGCACCGGCGTACACGCCGCCGATGAACCAGCGGTCACCGCCGCGCCGGGCGAGCACGGCCTCCTCGCCCGGCCGTCCGGCGAGCAGACGGGTGTCGTCCCAGGCCGCCGGAACCTGGTCGAAGTAGGCGCGGGCCAGTGGCCGTTGGTCGTACGACTGCGGGGTGCCGGCGAACATCTGGAGGCCCGACTCATAGGCCACGGTCAGCCCGACCTCGGCGGCATCGGAGTTGGGGCGCAGCCCGACGCGGTGGAAGGCGCCCGGGGTGAAGTCCATGGACCCGATGACATTGCGGGTGAAGGGCAGGGTGGTCAGATGGGCGGCGGTGTTGGTGCGTTTCTCCTCTCCGGCGACGCCCTCCAGGGTCATGACGTGGGGCCAGGTGCGCTGGATGCCCTTGGGGATCGTGGAGCCGTGGAAGTCCACCATGAGGTGGTGGGCCGCCGTCTCCGCGAGAACGGTGTCGTACCAGCGGAGCATGGGCTGTGCCTCGGAGTTCATGAAGTCGATCTTGACTCCCTCGACTCCCCACCGTTCCAGGGTGGGCAGCCACCGGTCGCGCTCCTCGGGGGTGTCGAGTTCTCGCTGGTGGATCCAGACGACGATGCCCACGCCCTTGGCCCGCGCGTAGCGCACGAGCTCCGGCATCCAACTGTTCGTCTGCCAGTCGGGATCGACGGTCTCCCACGCGCCGGGCTTGTAGTACCAGCCCGCGTCGACGGCCTCGTACGGCCAGTTCCGCTCGGCGGCGTAGTCGACGTACGCCTTCTGCGCGGCGAGGCTCTGGCCCGCCTCCCTGCCGCCCGCGAGCCAGGTCCACAGGACGGTGCCGGGCCTGATCCAGGAGGTGTCGGGGACCTTGGATTCGGGGGCGAGGTCGTCGGTGAGGGTGGAGCGGGTGACGGTGGCGAGGTCGCCGGTGATCATCGCCCGCCAGGGGGTGGCGAGGGGCCCGTCGGTGTCGATGCGGTCGTCGGCGAGTTCGATGCGGTAGGTGCCGGTGCCCTGGGTGTGGGCGAGTCGGGCGCCGGAGTAGGCGCCGCTGAGGTCGGACTCGGCGAGCAGGGTGTAACCGCCGTTCGTCTCGAACAGTGCCTGGTCGGAGTACTCGCCGGTGGGTGCCCCGGCGGCGGTGTACCGCACGAACTGGCCCTCGTTGTCGACCCGGTAGGTGCCGAGCCAGGCGGGGGCGTCCGCCGGCAGGTGGAACGCGGAGGTCTCCCCGAGTACGTCGCCGTGGCCGCCGGGCAGGACGTAGCGGTAGGCGACGCCGTCGGCGGAGGCGCGGACGACGAGGTCCAGCCGGGCGCCGGTCGAGGTGGCGAACGACAGCCGGGTCTCGTTCATACGGACCCGGCGGTCCAGTCGCTTGCCGGACCTCGTCCGATACCGCTCGTCGATCCTCCGGTCCTTCCGGTCCAGGAAGCGCAGGTCCTTGGAGAGGTCGGCCTGTTCGGTGACGATGCCGACGGGCGACGGCTCGATGACCGTACGGCCGCCGCGGGTGACCGAGAGACTGACGGCGCCGGTCGTGTCGTCCAGCCGGATCCGCGCCGCCGGTTGATGCGCGCCGGGGCCGGATACCGTCCAGGTGTGCTCGCGCGGGTCGGCCCGTGCGGGCTCGGTCGTGAGAAAAGTGGCCACCAGCCCGGCGCAGAGCGCGGCGACCGCGGTCCTGAGGGGAACCCCCATGTGAACCCTCCTCGTGGTGCGTGCGATCGGGCGGTGGTTACGGAAGTCCCCAGGCCGGGCCCGGTTCCGCGACGGCGACGGGTGCGATGACCAGGTCTGGGCGGGCACCGGCGTGGACGAGGACCTCCCGGCCCTTGGGCAGGTCGATGGCGAGGGTGCCGTCGCCGAGGTCGCGGGTGCGGGCCGGGGTGCCGTCGTCGAGGAGCACGGTGAGCCTGCCGGTGAGGCCGTGGCGCAGGTGGAGCGGCTCGCCCGCCAGGCTTCTGATCCGGATGAACCGGGTGACCCCTGCCTTGCGGACCGCGCTGATCAGGAAGGCGCCCTGGGTGCGGAAGTCGTGCAGGGTGACATCCGCCCAGTCGGTGGGGACGGCCGGGAAGACGCGGATCACCCCGCCCCAGCTCTGGCAGAACATGTCGTGCAGGGACTGCGAGGCGGACAACGGTGTCTCGATGACCGGACCGGCCTCGGTGTAGTGGGTGTTGGCCTGGCAGGGGAAGCGGGTGGCGGGGTCGAAGAACTTCCGCAGATAGCCGATCGCGGTGTCACCGTCCCCCGTCATCGCGTAGAGGGAGGCGGCCCCGGTGTAGCTGTACCCGCGGTGGGCCCCGGTGAGCGCGTGCCAGTGCTCGACCGACTTCGTGATCAGCTCACGGCTCTCCGGCTGGTCCCAGTTGACGAGGTGGAGCGGGTACACCATCAGCAGGTGCGAGTAGTGGCGGTGGGACTGGGCGTACGGGGTGTCGCCACCGATCATGAAGCCGTTGTCGTCGACGGGGTAGGGCGTGAGCTTGGCGAGCACCTCCTGCCAGCGCGGCCTCAACTCGTCGTCCACGCCGAGCAGTTCGGCGGACTCGATCAGCGTCCGGCAGCCCCAGCGGATCAGGGCGAGGTCGTAGTTGGTGTCCTGCGGCGGTACGACGGGGTACTCGGGCGAGAGGGTGCTCGGCAGATGCAGCCTGCCGTCGCTGCCCGGGGTGAGGAAGTGCAGGTAGTAGTTGATCGCCCGGCGCAGCACCGGGAAGATCGTGTCGCGCAGCAGCGCCTTGTCCATGGAGTGGCGGTACGACAGCCACACGTTGTGCAGCGCCCAGGTGAGGTCGCCGGTCTCGGCGCCCGTGCCCGGCTGTCCCACACCACGGTTGGCGAACATGTCGGAACTGCGGCCGACTCCGGAGCTGTCCGTGCGATAGGCGGCGGGCACATTGGCGATGAGCTGTTCCTGGTTCTGGCGCACGGTGGTGGCGAGCGCGTCCAGTTCCAGGTGGTTGGAGCCGTGGATGAGCCAGTACTCCAACTGGACGTTGAGGTTCCACCAGACCGCGGGCCAGGGCGTGGGCTCCAGCCAGGGGCCGGACGTGGCCATCACCGGGCCGCCGGCGCGGCTCGCGGAGGCGACCTTGTAGAGCTGGATCCAGTGGAAGCTCTGGAGTCGTTGGTCGGGGAACGAGATGAAGCTCTTCCGGTAGAAGGCGCGCCACCAGCGGGTGTGCCGTCGCCGCGCGGCGTCGTACGACGCCGCGCGGCGCAGGTTGCGCAGGGAGTCGGCCTCGGCGGCGGTGGTGGAGGGGAAGCTGTGGCCGACGGAGAGCAGTAGTTCGTCGTCGCCCCTGCGGTACGCGGTGGCGGTCCGGCCGCCGCCGGTGAGGGGCTGCAGGACCTGCTCGGTGCCGTCGGGTGCGGTCCGCGTGGTCCAGGGCGGGTTGGCGGTGTAGCCGGCGGGCGGGGCCTCGCTGATCTTGCGCGGGCTGACGGCCTCCTCGGGGTGGAAGGTCCAGGTGACCCGCTCGCCGCCGTCGGCCGTCGCACGGACGGCCAGGACCTCGTCGTGGACGAGGGCGGCGAGGGTGAGGGTGCCTGCGGTGGTGGTGACGGTGCCCGTGAGTTCGGCGTTCCACAGGCTCAGCCGCCAGTTCACGGCGGTGACGGTGCCGACGGGATCGAGCGTGAGGTGTCCGACCGGCAGCCGGCAGGTGCCCCAGCCGCTGCCGAACTGGGGCCGGTGGTCCTGGACCCGGCCGTGCTGGACGGTGAAGCGGATGCGGTTGGCGCCCGGCTCCTGGTAGACCATGCTGCCGAGCAGCCCGTCCCCGAGGAACGGGCCCTCGTACCAGCGGGTGGGCAATCTGGACCACAGCAGGTCCTGGCCACGCAGGAAGCCGGCCCAGGCGCCGTCGCCGTTCATCGTGTTACGGAGCTTCCACGGGCGTCCGCCGGCCCGGGCCGAAGGGGCGTCGGCGGCGGACGGATCCGCCTGTAAGGCCTCCCCGGCGTGGGCCGTCCCGGGCAGGGCCGCGGCTGCCGCGCCGCCGAGGGCGCTGCCGAGCACGGCTCTTCGGGCCACCTTCGAACGTTGCTCCGGCTGTGAGGTCATCCCAGTCCTCCAAACCTGACGGATCACCGATACATCGGGTGTATCGCGGAACCTAGCAGGCCCCGGGAACCTGTCAACGACCTCAACCGCACCAAGAGTAGAGGGAATTCGGCCGATTACCAGGGCTGACCATGGCGCCTACGTCGGTGAACACCGTCCATCTTCCTGACCCATCCGATGTATTGAAAGAGTGGGAAGACTGCCCAGGTCGTGTTGTCAGTGGTGGGTGACACGATGACCGCATGTCCATGGATCTTGACGACGTACTGGCCGATCCCGCCCGGCTGTCGACCGCCGACCGCACCGAGGTGCGCGACCGCATCGCCGACGCGGTGGGCGTGGGGCGCGAGGTGTTCCTCCAGGCCGAGGCGATCTTCGGCGGCGCGGACGTGCCGTCGGCGGAGTTCGCCTCCTGGCTGCACTTCGCGGCCGTCGCGACGGGGCACGAGGAGTACGCCGAGGCCGTGGTGAAGGCCGAACCCGGCATGCCTTGGCGGACGGTGTGGGCGTGGTGGCGTCCGGCCAACTGGTTCACGGCCCACCCGAGCCTGAACGGGGACTACTACCAGGTGCGCCGCCGTCTGCACGAGGGCAGGGAGCTCATCGAGGTGGTCGACTGGCGCGGTCCGCTCCTGCTGGACGCGGAGACGGGGCGGAGGGTGCCGGTCGAGGACGAGAAGGCCCTGTCGGACGCGGACCTGCCGCGCGCGGCACTCGACGCGCCCGCGCTGCACGAGTGGGCACTGACCGCACCGGAGGACTGGGAGGGGGCGGCCGCGTTCGCCGTCGACGGCAGCAGGACCCGGCACCTGATCCAGAGCCCGCACGGGATCGCGGTCATCGAGACGGACGCCGACGTGCTGCGGGACTGGCCGCGCGGGACGGGCATCGACTCCACGTCCTGCGAGGAACCGCCACCGGGCCCCGCACCCGAGCCGCGACGGCCGACGGGACCGCTCACGGCGGCCCGGGTCGACGACGCCTTCGGGGAGCGGCATGTGGTGCGCCTGACCGAGGACGACCTGCCCGCAGGGCTCCAACACGAGGACAGCAGACGGCACTTGCGGGAGATCGGTCTGCCCTCGTGGTGGATCTGCGGCATGGCCGAATACGAGACCCTTCCGGCCGACGCCATGCTCCCCTCGGACGACCTGCCCGAGGACGGCCTGCCCGACGGCACGGCCGCCGGGGACCTGATCGCCCTGGGCACGTGCGAGTACGGCGAGCTGTATCTGCACCGCCACGACGGGAGCGTCCACATCTGGAGCGGACTGGAGGGCCCGACGGAGGGAACGCTCGTCGCCCTGGCCCCGGACCTCGACGTCTTCACCCGGGTCCTGGAAGCCGTCTACCGCTACGGCAACGCCTGTTGGCACCCCTACCCGGTGGAGGGGGACCAGGACGCGGTGGCGCGGGTCTTCCTGGAGGAGATGGCGGAACTGGCCCCTGGCCTGTTCGCCCCCGAGGCACCCAGCGGCATCCTGTGGAGCTGGCTGTACGCGGGGATCACCGAGATCGGTGTCGACGGCTACTAGGCCACCGGCACCTGGTCGGCCGAGCTCAGGGAGACAGACGTGGACCTCAACGCCGTACGCACCTTCGTCGCCGTCGCGGACGCCGGTCAGTTCCAGAAAGCCGCCATCGATCTGTCCCTGACCCAGCAGGCCGTGTCCAAGCGCGTCGCGTCCCTGGAGCGGGAGCTCGGGGTGCGGTTGCTGACCCGCACGCCGCGCGGTGCCGAACTCACCATCGACGGGCAGGCGTTCCTGGCGCATGCCCGGTCCCTTCTCCAGGCCGAGGAGCGGGCGAGGGCCTCCGTGCGCCCCGGCAGCCGTGCCCTGCGCGTCGACGTGATCGGCCGCCGGGCGTCGCTGGCCGGCCTGCTGCGCGAATTCCACCGCGCCCGTCCCGAGATCGCCCTGGACGTCGTGACCCTGCCCGGCGCGGAGGAGGCCGTCGCGGCCGTACGGGACGGCACCATCGACGCCACCTTCCGGGCCGTCACCATGCCGGGGCAGCGGATCCCCTACAACATCGAGATCAGCCCGGTCCACGACGAGCCGCTGCACCTGTTCACCGGCCCGGCCCACGCGTTCGCCGGTGCGGCCACCGTCTCCCCCGCGCAGTTGGCCGGGCATCGGATCTGGATGCCCGGCAACATCCCCGGCACGGAGTGGACCGCCTACTACGAGGCGCTGGCCGCCGAGTTCGGGCTGACCATCGAGGCGACCGGCCCCAACTTCGGCGTCGAGGCGCTCATCGACACGATCGCGGCCTCCTCGACACTGGCGACCTTCCTCGGCGCCCAGACACCGCTGGTCCGGCCCGCCGGCCACGAGATGTGCCTCATCCCGCTGCGCGACCCGACGCCGGTCTACCCGCACTCGCTGCTCTGGCACGCCGACAACCCGCACCCGGCACTCGCCGCGCTGCGCGAGCACCTCGCCTCGATGCACCACGATCCCCCGGACGGCGAGATCTGGACACCGCTCTGGGCCCGGCGCGGCACGTGAGCGGAAAGAACATTGACCCTTCGCGGTCTCCGCGCTTTCATCCCGGTCTGACGTCGCCCGACTCCGAAGGGAAACCTCTGATGAGACCTCGCTTACGGATCGCCCTGACCACCGCCGTGACGGCAGCGCTCGCCTCGCTGTCCACGCCCGTGGGGGCGGCGACGGACTATGACCTGGTCCCCCGTACCGAACGGATCAGCGTGACTCCCGACGGCGTCGGCGGCAACGGCCACTCGGTGGAGCCGGTGGTCAGCGCGGACGGTCAGGTCGTGGCCTTCGCCTCGGGGGCGACGAACCTGGTCCCCGGCACGGACGTGTCGTACAGCGTCTACTACCGGACGGCACCCGGCGCGCCGCTGACGCGCGTGGTGGTCCCGGGCGAGACGACGTCGACTCCGCAGCTGTCCGAGTCCGGGCGCCATCTGACCTTCACCTCGTACTCCTCCGCGACCTCCACGTCCTCCGTGCACGTCATGGACCTGCGCACCGGGCGGACCGAGCGCCTCGCGCCCGCGCTCGACGAGGACTACCACGTGTCGTACGGCGTCGCCCCGATCAGCGCCGACGGGCGGTACGTCGCCTTCGTCGCCCGGCCCGGCGTGGACGAGCACGGGGCGTTCGCCTGCCGGGTCATGCTCCTGGACCGGCGGACGGGGCACGTCCGGCGGGTCAGCCGGCCCTCGGACGGGTCGAAGAACTTCCATCAGTGCCGGCAGATCTCGATGAGCGCCGACGGCCGCAAGGTCGCCTATCTGGAGGGCTATTCGGGACCGGCCGACGACGACCAGGGCGACATCCTGGTGTACGACCGGGTGACCGGCCGGACCGTGCAGGCGGACGCCACCCACGACGGCGCGCCCGCCGACCGGTCGGCCGTCGCTCCGGTGCTGAGCGCCGACGGCTCCAAGGTGGGATTCGACTCCACCGCCGGAAACCTGGTGCCCGGCACCGATCCGAACGACGGCTGGAACGGCTTCGTCCGCGACCTGCGCACCGGCAGGCTCCAGCGGTACGACGGCCACTCCCCCACCGACCTCACGCTGGTGTCCGATCTGTCGGTGAACGGCGCCAGGGTGCTGCTGAACACGGCGGACGCGAACCACCGGACGCTGGGGCTGATCCTGCGCGAGCCGGGCACCGGGCGGGAGGAGCTGCTCTCCCCCGGGCAGGACGGCGCGCCCGTCACCGTGGGCGGGGCGGCGCTGAGCGCGGACGAGTCGACGGCCGTCTTCGACTCGTACCATCCCGGCCTGGTGCCCGAGGACACGAACCTGATCGGGGACGTGTTCGTGCGGACCCTGCGCTGAGCCGTGGAGTCCGTCATGCGGGCCTGATGTCGTCCGTCCGCTCGCCCTCCGCCTGGGACGGCTCGGTCCTGGGGACGTCCGGGTGCTGCTGTACCGCAGTGCGCTCGGCCGGCTCCTCGCGTTCGCCCTCGGCCTGCGAGGGGGTGTGCGAGTACAGCCAGCGGTCGTAGTCCGAGGCTCCGGTCTTCATGGCCGACCTCCCTTGCTCGTTCACCTCCCATGCTGCGCCCGGCGCGGCGCGGCGACCAGCCGTCCCGGTGGGGCCGGGCTCATCCGGTGAGTCCGACCCGATCACAGGCGGGGCGCAGTCTGGGGACGCAGATCTGCTGCACGGTGAACACGCCGTCGTGGACGACGGTCCGCTCCAGGTCGGCGGCCGTCACCGGGACGGGCGTGAGCAGGATGGACGGGATGTCCTGGTGGGTGGGGCTGTCGATCTGCGTCGTCGAGACCTCGCGGACGTCCTCGCCCCGCCCCAGGGCGACGGCCATGGCGGCGGCCGCGGCGGCTTCCTTCTCGAACGGCTTGTACACCGTCATGTACTGCTCGCCCTCGACGACGCGCCGCACGGCCTCCAGGTCGGCGTCCTGGCCGGTGATCGGGGGAAGGTCCTCGACACCGGCCTTCTTGAAGGCGGAGATGACGCCCGCGGCTATGGCGTCGTTGGCGGCCAGGACACCGCTGATGCTTTCCGCTCCGAGCGCGGAGATCGCGGCGGACATATTGGCGTGGGCGTTCTCCGGGCTCCAGCCCAGGGTCTCGTACGACCTGGCGATGGTGGCCCGGCCGGACAGGACGGACATCGCGCCGTCGCGGAACCATGCCGCGTTGGCGCTGCTCGGGTCGCCGTTCATCATCACGACGGTCGTGCCGTCGCCCCGGCGCTCCATGGCCCTCATGAGCGCCTCGCCCTGCATCTTGCCGACCTTCGAGCCGTCGAAGCTGACGAAGCCGGAGATCGGTCCTTCGGCGAGCCGGTCGTAGGCGATGACCGGGACGCCCGAGCGCTCCGCCTCCAGGATCGAGGAACGCAGCGCCTTGCTGTCGGCGGGGTCGAGGATCAGGACCTTCGCCCCGTTGGTGATCATGGAGATCATCTGTTGCCGCTGTCTCGCCACGTCGTTCTCGGCGTTGGCGTACACCATCGTGCAGTCGTCGCACAGTTCCTTGAGCCGCTCCTCGATCAGTGGCTTGTCGGAGTGCTCCCAGCGGGGTGTCACCCGGTTCGGCAGCAGCAGGCCCACCGAGAAGCCCTCCGTGTCCGCCTCGCCGTCCCCGCCGCAGCCCGCCAGGGCCACCGCCAGCAGTCCGGCGACGAGTGCCGCGACGGCACGCGGGGCATGTGTCCGCATCGCAGCTCCCCTCCGTTCACAACCTCGCGTCCGCGGTGACGGGATCGCTCGCCGGCACCGTGATCTCGCTCCACACCTGCTTCCCGCCGGCCACCGGGACCGTGCCGCTGGCGTCCGACACCGCTTCGACCAGCAGCAGGCCCCGGCCGCCGGTCGACTCCCAGTCCACGATCACGGGCTTGGCGGGCGCGCGCGGCGAGGAGTCGCTCACGCTGACCCGGACCCGGTTGCCGCGCAGCACCAAGTCGAGGCGTACCGAGCCCTGTGTGTGGACCAAGGCGTTGGTGACGAGTTCGGACACGACGAGGAGCACCGCGTCGGCGGCTTCCTGGACGTGCCAGCGGCGCAGGGTGCGCGCGGTGAAGCGGCGGGCGTGCATGACCGCGTCGGGCAGCCGCCACACCACCCAGCCGGCCCGGATCGGCTTGGTCTTCATGCCGTCGTAGCGCAGCAGCAGCAGCGCCACGTCGTCCTCGCGCCGGCCGATGTCGCCGAGCAGGGCGTCGGCCATCCGCGCCGGTTCCACCGGATCGGCGGCGGCGAGCGCGGCGCGGGTGCGTTCCATGCCGGCGTCCAGGGGCAGGTCCGCGGCCTCGACCAGGCCGTCGGTGACCAGGGCCAGCACCGTGCCGGGGGTCAGTGCGACGGCGGTCAGCGGAAACTCCGCGTCGGCGAGGATGCCCAGCGGCGGTCCGCCCTCGACCTGCACCTCCTCGGTGCGTCCGTCGGGATGGCGCAGCAGCGGCGAGAGGTGTCCGGCGCGGACGAGGAGGGTGGTGCCCTCCTCCATGTCCAGTTCGACGTAGCAGCAGGTGGCGAAGAGGTCGGTCTCCATGCCGACGAGGAGGCGGTTGGCGTGCGAGACGACGACGTCGGGCGGGTGGCCCTCCACCGCGTAGGCCCTGACCGCGGTGCGCATCTGGCCCATGATCGTCGCGGCTCCGGCGCTGTGCCCCTGCACGTCACCGATGACGAGCGCGACCCGGTCCTCGGAGAGCGCGATGACGTCGTACCAGTCGCCGCCCACCTGGAGTCCGCGGCGGGCGGGCAGATAGCGGGCGACGGCGATGCCACCGGGCAGGTCGGGCAGCCGCCGCGGCAGCAGGCTGCGCTGGAGCATCGTCGCGAGTTCCTCCTCGGCGTCGTGGGCGTGCGCGCGTTTGAGGGCCTGTCCGACCAGCGCCGCGGTCGCGGTCAGCAGGGAGCGTTCCTCGGGGATGAACTCGTGCGGCCGGTCCCAGCCGACCACGCACACCCCGGCGACGCTGCCCTTGGCCGGCAGCGGCAGGACGGCGAGGCCGCCGGGGCCGACGCCCGCGAGGCCCGGTTCGAGGGCGGTGCCGGCGGGCCACAGGTCCATCCGGCCGTCCCGCAGGGCCAGTTGAAGGGTGGGCAGGGCGCTGACCGGTGCGTCGGGCCACTCCGAACGCCACTGGGCGCGCCACAGCTCCGGCCAGGCGTCGGGCTCCGGCGGGTCGAGCAGGGTGACCATCAGCCGTTCGTCCCGGATGTCGGCGAGTGCCACCCGGTCGGCGCCGAGGGGCTCGCGCAGCGCGGTGAGCGCGACCCGCCCGACGTCCCCGACCGTCACCGCGTCGTCGAGGGCCGCGGTCAGCCACTGGATCCTGGACACGTCGTCGGCGCTGCGGCTCCTGACCTGGGTCGCCGTCACCACGCCGAGCAGCTGACCGGGCTCGTCGGCGGTGCCCGGGAGCACCCGGCAGCTCAGGCTCAGCCAGCGCACCTCGCCGGTGGGGCGGCGGACGCGGAACTCCAGCTCCCGTCGGCCCAGCGCGTGCAGGGTCGGCTCCAGGACGGACATCAGCGCGGACATGTCCTCCGGCAGGGCGTGCGCGAGGAGGGTGTCGGTCTTGCCGTCGAAGTCGTCCGGGGTGATGCCGACCAGTTCCAGGAGCGCCTCGTCCGCCTCGATGAGACCGGTGTCGGGCACCAGGACGAACGAGCCGACGCGCAGCCCGCTCAGGGCCCGGCTCAGCGGGGACCCGCCCGACGGCCGGCCCTCCTCGGTGCGCAGCACCTCGGCGACGGCGTCGGCGTACCGCTCCAGGAAGCGCTGCTGTCCGGCGTCGAAGCCGTCCGCCGAGGCCCCCACGACGACGAGGCAGCCCAGCCGGGTGCCGTCGGCGCCCAGGGGCAGCGCACCGAGTGACGCCGTCCTCGCCCGCGGTGGTGCGGGCGCGCCCTCGGGGTAGGAGGCGAGGGCCGCGGCGTTGAGCCACAGGGGGCGGTCGGTGCGGAAGGCCTGCGCGGCGGCCGAGCCGCCCGACAGGGAGAACCGCTGTGGCAGCCGGTACTCGTGGGTCAGGCCACCGGCCGATTCCAGCAGCTGGATCTCCTCGCCGCCCGCGACGGTCGTGTAGAGCGCCGTCAGTGCCGCTCCGGCGAAGATCAGGGCACGGTCACTCGTGGCGGTCCGCGGCCCCGTAGGCGGTGAACCGGTGTCTGCGGTGCCGGCCTCGGATGCCTCAGGCGCCGGAAATCCGGTCCGGGCACGACCGTCATGAGGCATGTCCGCAACCTTCCTCCCGTCCCTGCCGGAGGTGTCGAGGGGGCTCGGGGCAACCCCGGCTCCCAGCGCTGTTCAGGCGCCCGAACACCAGAATCGCATATATGGATGAGCTGGACATATCTGCCCGCTCGCCGCTTCTGGACGCGTCGCGCGCCCGGCCGGCGGAGCACCCTGCCCGCCGCCGGCGGGTGCCCCCGGCTGCGCTCGCAGATCGCCCCGCCCGGTGTCACACTGACCAGGTGGTCGGCATGTGAGAAGGCCAGGTGTCGCCATGCTCGGCAGAGAGATCCCTCGTATGAAGGCCTCCATACGCAACGCGGCCCTCTCCATGATCGCGGTCCTCACGGCCGTCGGACTCGGCGCCTGTGGGACGGACGGCAAGAGCACCTCCGGCACGGAGAACGGGCCCGAGATCGGAATGCTGCTGCCGGACTCGATCACGGCCCGCTGGGAGACCCAGGACCGTCAGCTCCTGGAGAAGAACATCCGGGAACTGTGCCGCACGTGCACGATCAAGCACGGCAACGCCAAGGGCGACGTCGCGATGCAACAGCAGCAGATGGACTCCATGATCTCCGAGGGAGTCGACGCCATCCTGCTGGTGGCGGTGGACTCCCGGGCGCTGGCCGCCTCCGTCAGGAAGGCCGAGGACGCCGACATCCCGGTCATCGCCTACGACCGGCTCTCCGAGGGCCCCATCGCGGGCTATGTCTCCTTCGACGGCCAGGAGGTCGGCAGGCTCCAGGGCCGGGCACTGCTGAAGGCCATGGGCGACGAGGTGCCCGGGGCCGAGATCGTGATGATGAACGGCGACCCCAGCGACCCCAACGCGGTGCTGTTCAAGCAGGGCGCCCTGTCGGTGCTGTCGGGACAGGTGAAGATCGGCAAGGCGTACGACACCCTCCAGTGGCGGACCGAGACCGCCAACCTGAACATGTCCGGCGCCATCGCCGCCCTGGGCGTCGGCAACATCCAGGGGGTCTACGCCGCCAACGACAGCCTCGCCGCCGGCAGCATCTCCGCCCTGAAGTCGAACAAGGTGGACCCGCTGCCCCCGGTCACCGGGCAGGACGCCGAACTCGCCGCCGTACGGCGCATCGTCCGCGGCGACCAGTACATGACCGTCTACAAGCCCTTCCCGCCCGAGGCCGCGGCCGGCGCCGCCATGGCCGTGGCAGCGGCCCGCGGGGAGAACCTGGACCGGGTGGCCAAGGACACGGTGCGCACGAGCGAGGGGCAGACGGTTCCGGCGGTCATGCTCACCCCGATCTCGGTGACCGTCGGCGACATCAAGGACACCTTGGTGAAGGACCACGTGTACACGGTCCGTCAGATCTGCGTCCCCGATCTCGTCGACGCCTGCGAAACGGCCGGGCTGACCTGACCTCGGCCCGGACCGGCCGGGCCACGGGAAGGAGATGGTGTTCCGTGCCTGCCGCCCCCCTGCTGGCGCTGCACGGCGTGTGCAAGCGCTACGGCGCCGTCGAGGTCCTCGTGGACATCGAGCTGGAGATCCACGCGGGCCAGGTCCTGGCGCTGCTGGGTGACAACGGAGCCGGCAAGTCCACCCTGATCAAGGTGATCTCCGGCGTCGCGCCCGCGGACCGGGGCGACATCGCCTGGGACGGCCGTCCCGTCCACATCAGGCGCCCCAACGACGCCCGGGACCTCGGCATCGCCACCGTCTACCAGGACCTCGCGCTGTGCGGGAACCTCGACGTCGTCGGCAACCTGTTCCTCGGCCAGGAGATCCGCAGATACGGCTTCCTCGACGAGATGGAGATGGAGCGCCGCACCGCCCATCTGCTGGAGCGCCTGACCAGGGGTGTCCCGGAGCTGCGCGCCCCCGTCGTGTCGCTCTCCAGCGGTCAGCGGCAGACGGTCGCCATCGCCCGCTCCCTGCTCGGCGAGCCACGGCTCCTGCTGCTGGACGAGCCGACCGCCGCGCTGGGGCTCCAGCAGACCACCGAGGTCCTCGACCTGGTCGACGAGCTACGGGACCGGGGCGTGGGCGTCCTGCTGATCAGCCACAACATGGGCGACGTCAAGGCGCTCGCGGACCGTGCCGCGGTGCTGCGGCTCGGCCGCAACAACGGCTTCTTCGACGTGAACACCGCCTCGCAGGAACAGATCATCTCCTCCATCACCGGGGCGACGGAGAGCACGCCCCGCCGACCGGCCCATGAGGAGGCGGCGTGGTGAAAGGGACGCACGACATCACGGACACCCCGCAGGCCGAGGCCGGCGAGTCCGCCCCGTCCGACGCGCCCGGCGCCGGAGCCCGCAAGGCGCCCTCCGGGTCCGCCGCCGGGCGGGCCGTGCAGAGCTGGGCCGCCTTCGCCCGGCGCAAGCTGCGGTCCGGGGAAGTGGGCTCGCTCCCGGTCGTCGTCGTCCTCGCCGTCGTCTGGATCACCTTCCAGTCCCTGAACTCCAACTTCCTCTCGCCGCGCAACCTGTCCAATCTCAGCGTGGACATCGTCGGCACGGGGCTGATCGCCGTCGGGATCGTGTTCGTGCTGCTGCTCGGTGAACTCGATCTCTCGGTCGGCTCGATCAGCGGACTGGCGGGGGCCGTGTTCGCCGTGCTGAACGTGCAGAACGGCGTGCCCGAGTGGCTCGCCCTGATCATCGGGGTGCTCGCCGGCGCGGCCGCGGGCACCGTGCAGGGCTATTCCTTCGCGAGAACCCGGGTGCCGGCGTTCGTCGTCACGCTCGCCGGGCTGCTCACCTGGAACGGCCTGATGCTCTACATCCTGGGCAGCAGCGGCACCATCAACCTCGATGAGAACGGGCTCGTCGCCAAGCTGACCAGCTACTACTTCACCGACGACGCCGTCGCCTACGGCCTCGCCGCGCTCGCCACCGGCCTCGTCTTCCTGGTGTCGTATCTGGACCGGCGGCGCCGGATGGCCGCCGGCATGCCGCACCGCTCGCTCCAGCTCATCGGTGTGCGCGCCGGCGGGCTCGCGGTGATCGCGTTCGTCGCCGCCTATCTCCTCAACCGCTTCCAGGGACTGCCGCTGGCCCTCCTGATCTTCCTGGTGGTGGTGGCCGGCCTCGACATCGTGCTGCGCCGCACGCACTACGGACGGCAGGTGTACGCCCTCGGCGGCGGCGTCGAGGCGGCCCGGCGCGCCAGCCTCCATGTGACGCGGGTGCAGACCGCCGTACTCGCGGTCTCCGGCACCATGGCCGCGATCGGCGGCCTGTTCCTGGCCTCGCGCATCACCTCGGTGAGTCAGAGTTCGGGCTCGGGCGTGCTGCTGCTCAACGCCATCGCGGCGGCCGTCATCGGCGGCACCAGCCTGTTCGGCGGGCGCGGTTCGACGTGGTCGGCGGTGCTCGGCATGCTGGTGATCCAGTCGATCGCCTCGGGCATGGCCCTCACGGACACACCCGCCGCCGTCCAGTTCATGATCACCGGCGGGGTGCTGTTCGCCGCGGTGGTCATCGACGCCCTGTCGAGACGCTCCCAGGAGGCGCACGGACGGGCCTGAGCGACGGACGGGCCCGAGCGACGGCGGGCGGCCCTGCCGCCCGCACGGGATGCTGGAGGTGAGGGCGCGGGACGAGGACGGCCGGGAGGTGAGGGCGGTGATCGCCGTCAACCCGATGGACAGCGACTCGGTGCTGGCGACCTTCGGCGCCCTCGGGGTCCTCGTGGTGATCTTCGCGGAGTCGGGCCTGCTCGTGGTCGGGTTCTTCCTGCCCGGTGACACCCTGCTCTTCCCGGCGGGCGTGCTGTGCGCGGCGACCGCCGACCAGGCGCCACGGCTGGTGCTGTGGCAGGTGCTGCTGTGCGCGGCCGTCGGCGCCGTGGTGGGCGGCCAGGTCGGCTTCCTGCTGGGCCGGCACGGCGGACGGGCACTGCTGGCCCGCACCTCGAAACGACGCGTACGGGATGCGGCCGCCCGAGCGGAAAAGCTCCTGGCCCGCTACGGCTATGGAAAGGCCCTGGTGATCGGCCGTTTCGTGCCGATGGTACGCACGGTCCTGCACCCGGCGGCCGGCGCCCTCGGCGTTCCCACGCGGACGTTCACCATCTGGCAGATCGTGGGCGGCCTGCTCTGGTCGCAGGCCCTGGTCCTGCTCGGTTACACACTCGGCGCCTCGGTGCCCGGCATCGACGCCTACCTGCTGCCGCTGGTCGCCGTGGTCGTCGTCCTCTCCCTGCTGCCGATGCTCCCCGTCCTGACCGAGTCCCGCCGCTCCAGGCGCGACCGCTGACGCGGGACCGAAACCGGCGAGCGTCCCCTACGCGTGCCCACGCGTGCCGCTCACCACGAGCCGTGCAACCCTCTCGCAACGTTGCCCGTGCTGCCCTGGCTCCATGTATGAGGAGACCCCGCGCGTCGAACTGACCCCGGCGGCCGCCGAGCTGCTGCGCCGTCTGCGCGCGACGCACGGCCCGCTGATGTTCCACCAGTCGGGCGGCTGCTGCGACGGCAGCGCGCCCATGTGCTACCCGGAGGGTGAGTTCCGCACCGGCGACTCGGACGTCCTGCTCGCGGAGCTGCACGTCGAGGGGGTGGTGGAGCCCGTGACCTTCTGGATGTCGCGCAGTCAGTACGAGGCGTGGAGCCACACCCGGCTGATCGTCGACGTGGTCGAGGGGCGGGGCAGCGGCTTCTCGCTCGAGGCACCCGAGGGGGTGCGTTTCCTCACCCGTTCTCGCGTAGTCGGCGCCTAGATCCCCGGCCGGACATCGCCGTCTGGTGCACTTCCCCTGAGTCCTGCGACATTTGACGAGACCTCAGGGAGAATCGGTGACGCTTCGTCAGAAACGATGCGCATCAGCGAGAGCGGCACTCACTCTGTTCACGGCACTCGGCGCGCTGGCCGGTGCGGCCCTCGTGGGGGCGGCACCGGCCGGCGCCGCGCAGGGGGCCACTCCGATCGCGCCCGGCGTCACCTACGACGAGTTCGACATCGCGGCGGCGAAGGGCACGGCGCACGCCCACGTCCTCACCGTCGACCTCCGAGAGCCGGGCGTCCGGCTCGATCTGCTGTACCCGGGTGCGGCCGCGGCGCGGGCCACCCTCTCGCGGCAGGCCACCGCACAGGGCGCCGTGGCGGGCGTGAACGGCGACTTCTTCAACATCAGTGAGGCCCAGCACCCCGGCGTGGAGGCGACCGGCGCGAGCGTCGGACCGGTGATCGCACAGGGCGAGGCCCTGAAGGGGGCGGTGCCGAACGGCCAGCGCTTCGGTCCCGCGCTGCCGCCCGGCACGAGCACCGAGGACGTGTTCGGCGTGGGCGTGGACGGCCGGGCACGGCTGGACGGACTGAGCCTGTCCGGCTCGATCAGCACCCCCGAGGGCGATCTGCCGCTGCGCGGGCTCAACCAGTACGCGCTGCCGGTGGGCGGCATCGGCGCGTTCACCTCCAAGTGGGGCAGTGTCTCCCGGGTACGCGCCACCTGCGGCACGGACACGGACCGGGGGGCTCCGTGCAGCACCGACACCTACGAGGTGACGCTCCGTCAGGGCCAGGTCGTGTCGACGGCCGACACCCCCGGGAGCGGTCCGATCGCCCCGGACACCACCGTGCTGGTCGGCCGGGAGGCGGGCGCGCAGCAGCTGCGGAAGTTCTACGCGGGCGAGGCGGTCTCGGTGCGGCACCAGCTGACGGCGTCGTCGTCCCGAGTCCCGTACAGCTTCGCGCTGGGCGGCTATCCGGTGCTCGACGAAGGGCAGCCGCTGCCCGGGCTGGACAACCTGGCCTCGGCGGTGCGGACCGCCGTGGGCATCGCGGACAGCGGCCGACGTCTGGTGCTGCTCGCGCTGGACGGTGCCGCCGAGTACCGCACCGGCCTGACCATCGCGGAGGTCGCCTCGGTGATGCGGAACCTGGGCTCGGACGACGCGTTCAGCCTGGACGGCGGCGGTTCCTCGACGCTGGTCGCGCGCGAGCCGGGGGCGGCGGCGGTGTCCGTACGCAATCACCCGTCCGACGGCAGGGAACGCGCCGTGCCCAACGGCATCGGGGTCTTCTCGACTTCCTGACGGCGTCCCTGACGGTCACGGTCTGAGACTGCTCACGATGTCCGCCGTGGCCGTCAGGCCGCTGTTGATGGTGGGCGCCATGCTCGTGCTGGCCAGGTAGAAGCCGAGCAGCAGACACACCAGCGCATGGGTGATCTTCAGCCCGCCGTTGCGTACGAAGATCACCGCCAGGATGAACAGCAGCAACACCACAGAGATGGAAATGGCCATCGTCAACCTCCTCCGCCACGCCGCCTTGCCCGGTTCACGGCGTTCGGCGGCAAGTGTGGCGTAGCGGAGGGTTCGTCCGGGCGGCTGACCTGTAGGCCGAACGAGTGGTCTTCCGCGAGGCGCGGCTAGACCGTCCGGTGGGCGTCGAGGAACGCCTCCAGGCCGGCGAGGTCGTCGGTGTTGAGGAAGTCGACGTCGGCGGCGAGCAGCTCGCCCCACAGGGCGTCGCGCGCGGACCCCGCCACGTCCGGGGTGGCCCAGAAGCGCACCTTCTGTCCGCGGGAGTGGGCCGCCTGGACGATGCCGCGCAGCTTGCGCCGTTCGGCGTCCGGGAAGGCGCCCACGCCGAGCCAGGTGAAGTTCAGCGTCCAGTTGTCGCTGATCAGCGGGACGAAGGAGGCGGGCGCGGTGGTTCCGAGGTCGGCGAGACGGCCGTCGTAGAAGGCGCGGCGGAGCTTCTGTGCCTCCATCGGCGCACGGGCGGCACGGTCGCCGGAGATCACGGCGGTGACCGGGCCCCGGAACACCCGGCCGTGGGCGTAGGTCGTGAACAGGTGCTTGTAGCGCGCGAGGTGCCGGTCGAGTTCGAGGTACGTCGAGGAGCCCTCGGTCTTGATGTCGATGAGCAGTTGGAGCGGCCCCCGGTGACCCCGGTACACGGAGCCGTGGTTGGCCTTGACGCGGGCGGCCAGCGGGTCGAGGTAGAGGGACTCCAGGGTGCGGCGGGGGTCCAGGTCCTCGGGGTCGTGCGCGACGAGAAGCTGGTCGCCGACGAGGTAGATGTCGGCTTCGAGGCTGCCGAAACGGTGGTCGAGGGCGTCGAGGAGGGGACGCGGGTGCTCGTAGTCGTTGTGGGCGTGGGCCCGCCACAACGGGCGCGGGCCGTGCCCCCGTTCGCCCGCCAGCGCCGGGGCGGCGGGCAGTGCGGCCGCGCCCGCGAGGGCGGCGCCGAGGGTCGTGAGGGCTCTGCGACGGGTGGTGAGGGCCATGCTCTGCCTCCCTGACAGGGTCGGATGGAACCGCTGCGAGTATGCGATTCCGAACGGCCCGAACAGCAGTGCCCCTACGGTGAGTTGGCCGGACCGCCGTCCCTCGTTCACTTCCTGCGCGCAAGGCGCACGAAAAAGCCCGCCCCAGGTGGGGCGGGCTTCTCGCGGGCTTTGTCCAGGTGTACGTCAGGGGGCGCGGAGGTCGACCATTTCGGCCAGTGCCTCGCGGTGGGCGCCCGCGGTGCCGTAGGCGATCGAGTCGGCCTTGGCCCGCTTCAGATACAGATGCACGGGGTGTTCCCAGGTCATCCCGATGCCGGCGTGCAGTTGCAGGGCCTCCTCGGCGGCGTGCACGGCGACCTGCGCCGCGTAGGCCTGCGCGACGGCGACCGCCACGTCGACGTCCTCGCCGGTCGCGAGCGCGTCGGCGGCGGCACGCGCGGCGGCACGCAGGTTGACGACCTCGAGCCACAGCTGGGCGAGCCGGTGCTTGAGGGCCTGGAAACCGCCGACGGGCCGGTTGAACTGCTTGCGCTCCTTCAGGTAGCGGACCGTCTCGGTCAACGTCCAGTCCGCGAGGCCGAGCTGCTCGGAGGCGAGCAGTCCGGCGCCGGCCCGCAGGGCGCGGCGTACGGCGGGCTCGGCGTCGCCCAGCAGCCGGCCCGGCGCACCGTCCAGGGTGACCGTGGCGACGGGCCGGGTCAGGTCAAGGGACGTCTGCGGAGCGACGGTCACGGCGTCGGTGTCGACCGCGTACAGCCCGCCGTCGTCCGCGGGCACCAGCAGCACATCGGCGACGGCGGCGTCCGCGACGCCGGTCAACTCCCCGTGCAGGGCGCCACCCTCATGCCGTACGACCTTGTAGGCGCCGCCGGGCGCGACGTTCAGCGCGACGGCGAGGGCTCCGATACGCCGCCCGGACGCCAGCTCGGCGAGCAGGCCGCCCTCGGCGTCGCAGGCGAGGAGCGCCTCGGTGGCGACCACGGCGCTGGTCAGGTAGGGCACGGGGGCGACCGCGCGCCCCAGTTCCTCCAGGACGACGGCGGCTTCGCGGTGCGTGGCACCCTGGCCGCCCTTGTCCTCCGGGACGAGGAGCCCGGCCAGGCCCATGGAGTCGGCGAGCGCCTTCCACGCCTCCAGGTCGTGCGGGGTGCCCGACTCGGTGCGCGCGATGACGCCGGGCGCGTCGCAGTGGTCGGTCAGCAGGTCCCGTACGGCGGCCCGCAGCGCCTCTTCCTCCTCGGAGTAGAGAAGATCGGTCATCGGGACAGGTCCTTCCAGGCGACGTCCTTGTCGGTGCGCGGCTCGGCGGGCAGGCCGAGGACGCGTTCGGCGACGATGTTCAGCAGGACCTCGCTGGTCCCGCCCTCGATGCTGTTGCCCTTGGAGCGCAGATAGCGGTAGCCGGCGTCGCGGCCGGTGAAGTCCACGAGCTCCGGACGGCGCATGGTCCAGTCGTCGTACAACAGGCCCTCCTCGCCGCGCAGTTCCACCTCCAGGCCGCTGATCTCCTGGTTGAGGCGGGCGAAGGCGAGCTTCATGCCGGCGCCCTCGGGGCCGGGCTGGCCGGCGACGAGCTGCTGGCGGAGCCGTTCGGCGGTGAGCCGGGAGACCTCGGACTCGACCCACAGCTTCAGCAGCCGCTGGTGCAGGTCGTGGGTGCGCAGTTCGGGCCGCTCACGCCAGGTCTTCGCGATCGGGCCGATCATGCCGCCCTCGCGGGGCAGCCGCATGCCGCCGATGGCGACGCGCTCGTTGTTCAGCGTGGTCTGCGCGACCTTCCAGCCGTCGCCGATCGCGCCGAGGCGCCGGGAGTCCGGGATACGGACGTCGGTCAGGAACACCTCGTTGAACTCGGCCTCACCGGTGATCTGGCGCAGCGGCCGGACCTCGACGCCGGGGTCGGTCATGTCGCACAGGAAGTAGGTGATGCCGGCGTGCTTGGGCACGTCCGGGTCGGTGCGGGCGATGAGGATGGCCCAGCGGGCGATGTGCGCGCTGGAGGTCCACACCTTCTGCCCGTTGACGACCCAGTCGTCACCTTCGCGTACGGCCCGGGTGCCGAGCGCGGCCAGGTCGGATCCGGCGCCGGGCTCGCTGAACAGCTGGCACCAGACCTCCTCTCCGGTCCACAGGGGCCGCAGAAAGCGCTGCTTCTGCTCCTCGGTGCCGTACTTGAGGATCGTCGGCGCGGCCATGCCGAGGCCGATGCCGATGCGCCGCGGCTCGTTGTCCGGGGCGCCGGCGGCCTCCAACTCGGCGTCCACGACAGCCTGGAGTGAGCGGGGCGCGCCGAGGCCACCGAGGCCCTCGGGGTAGTGCACCCAGGCCAGACCGGCGTCGAAGCGAGCACGCAGGAAGTCCAGGGGCTCGGTCGTGGCCGGGGGATGCGCGGCCAGCAACTCGGCCGTACGGCGGCGCAGTTCGGCGGTGTCGATGGTCATGCGGAGGCTCCGTTCTCCAGCGACGGCACCACGGCGACACGACCGGTGGTGACACCGTCGGCCACCCGCTGCACGGCCGCCGCCGCGCCGCCCAGCGGGACGCGCTCGCTCACCAGCGGCTTGATGGCACCGCGGGCGGCCAGCTCGGTGAGCTGCTCGTGGCAGTGCATGATCAGCTTCGGGTTCTTGTTGTTGTACAGGCCCCAGTGCAGACCGACGATCGAGTAGTTCTTCACCAGGGCGTGATTGAGCGCCGGGCTGGGAATGGCGCCGCTCGCGAAGCCGACGACCACGATCCGGCCCTCGAAGGCGACGACCTTGGCGGACTGGGCGTAGGCCTCGCCGCCGACGGGGTCGTAGATGACGTCGGCGCCCCGACCGCCGGTCGCCTCCTTCACGGCGCCGATGACGTCTTCGGCACGCCGGTCGATGACGACGTCACAGCCGAGCTCGCGCGCCACGGCGGCCTTCTCCGCCCCGCCCACGACACCGATGACCCGGGCCCCGCCCGCCTTGCCGAGCTGCACGGCCGCGCTGCCGACCCCTCCTGCGGCAGCGTGGACGAGCAGCGTCTCGCCGGCCTCCAGGCCCGCCCGGCGGTGCAGTCCGAACCAGCCGGTCTGGTAGCCGATGTGCAGGGCGGCGGCCTCGGCGTCGTCGAGCGACTCGGGCGCGGGCAGGACGGCGGCGGCGTCCGCGACGGCGTACTCGGCGAAGCCGCCGTACGGCAGCGCCGGGTTGGCCAGGACGCGGCGCCCGTCCTCGGTCTCGCCGCAGATCTCCACGCCGGGCGTGAACGGCAGCGGCGGCCGGACCTGGTACTGCCCCCGGCACAGCAGCGCGTCCGGGAAGTTGATGTTGGCGGCACGCACCTTCAGCAGGACCTGGCCGTCGCCGGGCGTGGGCGTCTCGACGTCGTCGAGGCGCATCACCTCGCTCGGCTCGCCGTTCTCGTGCACTTGCCATGCCTGCATGCGGTGCCTCCACGGGGGACTGCTTCGTCTGACCGGGGTCGGTTCGCATACTAAGCGGTCGCTTGCCGTTCAGGGAACAGTCCTTCCCGGAAGAGTCGGAAGAGTCACGGCTCCTTTCACGACTGCTTGGGGCGCGCCCGTACATGCATACGCTCCCCCTGCGGCCCGAACAGGCTCAGGAACTCCGCCGGCCCCTCCCCCGTCGACCCGAACCAGTGCGGCACCCGCGTGTCGAACTCCGCCGCCTCGCCGGCCGTGAGCACCACATCGTGCTCCCCGAGCACGACTCGCAGCCGCCCCGACAGCACGTACAACCACTCGTACCCCTCATGGGTGCGCGGCTCGGGCTCCTCGCTGCGCTGCGGCACCAGCACCTTGAAGGCCTGGAGGCCACCGGGCTGCCGGGTGAGCGGCCAGTAGGTGCGTCCGTGTTGCACGATGGGTTTGGCTGCCCTGACCCGCGGGTCCCCCACCGGAGGCGTCCCGACCAGCTCGTCCAGCGGCACCTGATGGGCCTGGGCGATCGGCAGCAGCAGCTCCAGGCTGGGCTTGCGCAGACCGGACTCCAGCCGGGACAGGGTGCTGACGGAGATGCCGGTCGTCTCGGACAGCGCCGCGAGCGTCACCTCGCGGTCCTTCCGCAGCCTCCTGAGCCTTGGCCCCACTTCGGCGAGAACATCGTCGGTACTCATACCCGTATTGCAGAATCGGCAAAGACGTTTGTCAATACCGCGCCTCCGGAGCCACTGTCGTCGTGGAGGTGGTCACCATGACCGAGCAGGACCACGAGCAGTACGAAGTGATCGTCATCGGCGGCGGAGCGGCCGGCCTGTCCGCCGCCCTCGTCCTGGGCCGCGCCCGGCGCCGCACCCTGGTCGTCGACGCGGGCGAGCCACGCAACGCGCCGGCCGCCCATATGCAGGGCTATCTCTCCCGGGACGGCATGCCACCGGCCGAGTTCCTGGCCGTCGGACGGGAGGAGATCGCACGGTACGGCGTCGAGCTGGTCCGGGACCGGGCGGTGAACGTCGAGCGCGGCGCCGGCTTCGTGGTCACCCTGGCGGGCGGACGGCACCTGCACGCCCGCCGCGTCATCATCGCCACCGGCCTCAAGGACGAGCTGCCCGAGGTCCCCGGCGTCGCCGAGCGCTTCGGCAGGGACGTGCTGCACTGCCCGTACTGCCACGGCTGGGAGGTCCGCGACCAGGCGTTCGGCGTGCTGGCGACGACTCCGCAAAGCGTCCACCAGGCTCTCATGGTGTCCCAGTGGTCGAAGGACGTGACCTTCTTCCTGCACGAGGTCCCCGAGTCCGACCTGACGGACGACGACTTGCGGAGGCTTGCGGCGGCGGGGGTGAAGGTGGTGCCGGGGGCGGTGGCCGGGCTGGTGATCGAGGAGGACCGGCTGACGGGGGTGCGTCTGGCGGACGGCACGGTGCAAGCGCGCGAGGTGGTCTTCGTCGCACCTCGCGCGGTGCCACAGACCGGGTTGCTGGAGAAGCTGGACGCCGAAATGCAGGAGACCCCCTTCGGCACGTACCCGGTGGTCGACCCGACGGGCCTGACCTCCGTGCCGGGCGTCTGGGCGGTGGGCAACGCGATGGGCTTCTCGGAGCAGGTCATCAACGCGGCGGCGGGCGGCTACCGGGCGGGGGCCTTCATCAACGGAGAGCTGCTCTTCGCCGACCTGGACAAGACGCTGTAACCCACGACGAGCCCTCAGCCGCAAGACAACCCATCATTGTCTGCATGCTGCTCACCCGGCTGGCTCACGTATCCCAGGAGATCGCCGCGACCTCGGCCCGCTCCCGGAAGATCACCCTTCTCGCGGAACTCTTCCGGGACGCCGAGGCGGACGACGTACCGATAGTGATCCCGTACCTCGCCGGCCGCCTCCCCCAGGGCCGCCTCGGCATCGGCTGGAAGGTCCTGAGCCATCCGGTCCAGCCGTCCGCCGAGCCAACCCTCACTGTCCGCGAGGTCGACGCCCGCCTCACCGCACTCGGCAAGATCTCCGGCCCTGGTTCACAGGCCGAACGGTCCCGCCTGGTAGGCGAGTTGATGAGCGCCGCCACAGAACACGAACAACGCTTCCTCTTCGGCCTGATCACCGGCGAGGTCCGCCAGGGCGCCCTGGACGCCGTGGCGATGGAGGGCCTGGCCCGGGCCACCGACGCACCACCCGCGGACGTACGCCGGGCCGTGATGCTCGCGGGCTCCCTCCAGCAGGTCGCCCAGGCGCTGCTCACGGACGGCCCGCAGTCTCTCGCCCGCTTCCGGCTCACCGTCGGCCGCCCCGTCCTGCCGATGCTCGCGCACACCGCGTCCTCGGTCTCCGAGGCGGTCGACAAGCTGGGCGCGTGCGCGGTGGAGGAGAAGCTGGACGGCATCCGGGTCCAGGTCCACCGCGACGGGGACTCGGTACGGCTCTACACCCGCACCCTGGACGCCATCACCGACCGTCTGCCCGAAGTGACCGCCGCCGCCCTGGAGTTGAGAGGCGAGCGCTTCATCCTGGACGGCGAGGTCATCTCCTTCGACACCGAGGGCCGCCCCCGCTCCTTCCAGGAGACAGCCGGCCGTGTCGGCTCCCGCGTGGACGTGGCGAAGGCGGCCGAGGAGATCCCCGTCTCCCCCGTCTTCTTCGACGTCCTCTCCGTCGACGGCCACGACCTGCTCGACCTGCCGTTCACCGAGCGCCACGCGGAGCTGGCCCGGCTGGTCCCCGAGCCGATGCGGGTCCGCCGCGCGCTCGTCTCCGGCCCCGAGGACCTCCCGCGGGCCGAGGACTTCCTCGCCGAGACCCTGGGGCGCGGCCACGAGGGCGTGGTCGTCAAGGCCCTCGACGCCCCCTACAGCGCGGGCCGGCGCGGCGCCTCCTGGCTGAAGGTCAAGCCCGTGCACACCCTCGACCTGGTGGTGCTGGCCGCCGAATGGGGCCATGGCCGCAGAACCGGCAAGCTCTCCAACCTCCATCTGGGGGCGCGCACGGCGGACGGCGGCTTCGCGATGCTCGGCAAGACGTTCAAGGGCATGACCGACGCGATGCTGACCTGGCAGACCGAACGGCTCCAGGAGCTCGCCGTCGGCGGCGACGACTGGGTGGTGACCGTACGCCCGGAACTCGTCGTGGAGATCGCCTACGACGGCCTTCAGCGCTCCACCCGCTACCCGGCCGGCGTAACCCTCCGCTTCGCCCGCGTGGTCCGCTACCGCGAGGACAAACGGCCGGAGGAGGCCGACACGGTCGCGGCCCTGCTCGCCGCCCACCCGGAGGTACGGCCGTGAAGCACAGCGCCGGTCTGCTGCTCTTCCGCCGCACCGCCGACGGCCTGGAGGTGCTGCTCGGCCATATGGGCGGCCCGTTCTTCGCCAAGCGGGACGCCGGGGCCTGGACGGTCCCGAAGGGCGAGTACGAACCCGACGAGCCCGCCTGGGAGGCGGCCCGCCGCGAGTTCCGGGAGGAGCTGGGGCTGGCGCCGCCCGACGGGGAGGCCGTACCCCTCGGTGAGATCAAGCAGTCGGGCGGCAAGATCGTCACGGTGTGGGCGGTCGAGGCCGACCTCGACCCCGCGACCGTCGTCCCCGGCACCTTCACCATGGAGTGGCCGCCGCGCTCCGGCCGTACGCAGGAGTTCCCGGAGCTGGACCGGGTGGCGTGGCTGCCCCTCGGCCGAGCACGCGAGGTGATCGTCAAGGCCCAGGCCACGTTTCTCGACCGGCTGGCGGAGCACTCGGCCTGAGCAGCCGTACACGCGTTGCGGTACCCACCGCGGCGCGGGAAGGTCGAAGCAACAGCCCGCTCCCAGGAGGTCGGTCATGCCCATCGCGACGGTCAATCCGGCGAACGGCGAGACGCTCAAGACGTACGAGGCCATGGGCGAGGAGGAGATCGAGCGCAGGCTCCAGCTCGCCGAGGCCACGTTCCGCACGTACCGGACCACGAGCTTCGTCGACCGGGCACGCCTGCTGATCCAGGCCGCGAACCTGCTGGACGACGACCGGGAGGACATCGCCCGGGTGATGACCACCGAGATGGGCAAGCCGATCAAGCAGGCCCGCGCGGAGGCCGCCAAGTGCGCCAAGGCGATGCGCTGGTACGCCGAACGCGCCGAAGCCCTGCTCGCCGACGAGGAGCCGGCCGACTCCGACGTGAAGGACTCGGGCGCCTCACGGGTACGGGTGCGCTACCGTCCGCTCGGGCCGGTCCTCGCGGTGATGCCGTGGAACTTCCCGCTCTGGCAGGTGATCCGCTTCGCGGCGCCGGCGCTGATGGCGGGCAATGTCGGCCTGCTGAAGCACGCCTCGAACGTCCCCCAGACCGCCCTGTACATCGAGGACCTGTTCCACCGCGCGGGCTACACCGAGGGCTGCTTCCAGACCCTGCTGATCGGCTCCGGCCAGGTCGACGACGTCCTGCGTGACGAGCGCGTCAGGGCGGCCACGCTGACCGGCAGCGAACCCGCGGGCCGTGCGGTCGCCTCCACCTCCGGGGAGATGATCAAGAAGACGGTGCTGGAACTGGGAGGCAGCGACCCCTACGTCGTCATGCCGTCCGCCGACATCGACCGCGCCGCGCAGATCGCGGTGACCGCGCGGGTGCAGAACAACGGGCAGTCCTGCATCGCCGCCAAGCGGTTCATCGTGCACACGGACGTCTACGACGCCTTCGCCGACCGCTTCGTCGAGGGCATGAAGGCGCTGGTGGTCGGCGACCCGATGCTGGACGAGACGGATGTCGGCCCGCTGGCCAGCGAGCAGGGCCGGACGGACCTGGAGGAACTGGTCGAGGACGCCAAGCGCAGCGGAGCGACGCTGCTGTGCGGCGGCCACGAACTCCGCCGCCCCGAACTGCCCGGCTGGTACTACCCGCCCACGGTCCTCGCCGGTATCACCCGCGAGATGCGGATCCACCGCGAGGAGGCGTTCGGTCCGGTCGCCACGCTGTACCGGGCGAGCGACCTGGACGAGGCGGTTCTGATCGCGAACGACTCACCCTTCGGACTGAGTTCGAACGTGTGGACCCGTGACGAGGCCGAGGTCGACCGGTTCGTACGCGACCTGGAGGCCGGAAGCGTGTACGTCAATGGGATGACGGCGTCCCATCCGGCGTTCCCGTTCGGCGGAGTGAAGCGGTCCGGATTCGGCCGTGAGCTGTCCGGGCACGGAATCCGCGAGTTCTGCAACATCACTACGGTTTGGCAGGGTGCGTGAGCGCCGCGCGGCTACGATCCCGGGTGTGAACCGCGAAGTTACTCTGCCGCTGATCGTCGATGACCGGGGGACCTTGCAGGTTGCTGCCGCCGATGTGAGCAAGCTGCTGCGTACGGTGGGTGGTCGGTGGCTGCACCTTGTCGAGGCCGGGGAGGACGGCCTCGACGAGGACACGGTGGCCGCGCTGACGATCGAGCTGGCGAAGCTCGCGGATCGTATTGACGTGGCGTGTATTGCGCACAGCAGCGGGACTACGCCGTAGGGGTGACGGTTCGGTGCCGGGTGCGGGTTCGGGGGGCTCGTCGCGCAGTTCCCCGCGCCCCTTAGGGGGTTGCTGCGTGCAGCGTTGACCAGAACTGGTTCTCGTAGGACTGGAGAAGGCGGGCGTACCGGTGCGCTCGTGCTTCGTCCAGTTCACTCGCCTCCAGGGCCGCTCGTGCCTGTCGGTCCAGCTCCGGTGACGGCTCTGCGAAGAAGTCGAAGAAAGCGCAGGCCTCGTCCGTGAAGCCGTAGTGGCGGCGCAGGGCCTCGGCGATCGTCGCGCAATAGCCGCCCCACGTGGAGAAGTTGGCTGTGAGCGCGAATACCGCCTCGGCCGGTGCCGCGTTCAGCGCCAGCCAGGCCACAAAGGCGGGGTATGCCTGGCAGCCCGGGAGCGGTTCGTGGCCGGCTGCCTGCTCCTCGGTCACCCCACAGGCAGCAGCGAACGCACCCAGCCGCTCCCCTGCCAGCGCCTCGCCTTCCGCCAACAGGGTGAAGAAGGGGGCGGCGGAGGCACTGCGCTGAGCCAGATGGAGGAAAGCGCGACGGTCGGCGGGGATCACCCGGCTCTGTTCGAGAGCGAGGGCGGCGAGAGTGGTGGTGCGGTCGGTCTCGCCACGGGCGATCAGCGACACGAGGGGATTTTCCGTCATCGAAGTCCTCCGTCAACTCGGCATCGCGGGCAACCCTGCCGACCCAGGGGCGCGGGGAACTGCGCGACCAGCCACGAACCACCCGCAGACCGAATCGCGCAGCACCCCGCAAGGCGCTACCGAATCGGCATACCCGACAACGTACGAGCAATCACCAGCCGCTGAATCTCACTCGTCCCCTCGAAGATCGTGTAGATCGCGCTGTCCCGGTGCATCCGCTCCACGGGGTACTCCCGCGTGTAGCCGTTACCACCCAGGATCTGTATGGCCTGAGCCGTGACCTTCTTCGCCGTCTCGCTGGCGAACAGCTTCGACATCGAGCCCTCAGCCGCATTGAACGGCTTTCCGTTGATCGCCATCCAGGACGCCCGCCACACCAGCAGCCGCGCCGCGTCGATCTGCGTACGCATCTCGGCCAGCTGGAAGGCCACACCCTGGTTGTCGATGATCGGCCGCCCGAACTGCTCACGCGTCATGGCGTAGTCGAGGGCGACCTCGTACGCGGCGCGGGCGGTGCCGACGGCCATCGCACCGACGGCCGGCCGCGAGGCCTCGAACGTGGCCATCGCCGCGTTCTTCACGCGCTCGCCGCCCGCCTTGGCCCGCTCGCGGGCCCGCGCGAGGCGCTCGTCCAGCTTCTCCTTGCCGCCCAGCAGGCAGGAGCCCGGCACCCGCACGTTGTCCAGGATGACCTCGGCGGTGTGCGAGGCGCGGATGCCGTGCTTCTTGAACTTCTGCCCCTGGGACAGGCCCGGCGTGTTCGGCGGGATGATGAAGGAGGCGTGCCCCTTGGAGCCGAGTTCGGCGTCGACGACCGCGACGACCACGTGGACGTTGGCGATACCGCCGTTGGTCGCCCAGGTCTTCGTGCCGTTGATCACCCACTCGTCCTTGGCCTCGTCGTACACGGCACGGGTCCGCATCGAGGCCACGTCGGAGCCGGCGTCGGGCTCGGAGGAGCAGAAGGCGGCGAGCTTGACGTCGTCGGGGTCGCCGTACATCTGGGGCACCCAGGTGCCGATCTGCTCCTCGGTGCCGTTGGCGAGGACGCCCACGGCGGCGAGACCGGTGCCGACGATCGACAGGGCGATGCCGGCGTCACCCCAGAACAGTTCCTCCATGGCCATCGGGATACCGAGGCCGGTCTGGTCGAAGTACTGCTGGGCGTAGAAGTCGAGTGAGTAGATGCCGACCTTCGCGGCTTCCTGGATGACCGGCCAGGGAGTCTCCTCACGCTCGTCCCATTCGGCGGCCGCGGGGCGGATCACATCGGCCGCGAAGCCGTGCAGCCAGTCCCGGACCTCCTTCTGTTCGTCGTTGAGCTCCATGGTGAACTCGGCCATGTCCCCTCCAGCGGCGTACGTGCATGGCTTCGCGCATGCTTGTTACTTGCGGTAACCCTAGTTTGTTACTAGCGAGTAGGTAAAGTCAACTCGCGATGCGTGATCGGCAGCCCGTTCGATGGTTGTGGCTGGTTGAGTGTTAGTTTGCGCAGGCGTCACCGAATCAGTACGGGCGGGGAGAGCTCATGGACACCACACAGCGGACCGACCAGCAACGGTCCGCCGATCGCCGTCGGCGCGAACTGCTGGAGGCCGCCGACAGAGTGGTGCTGCGCGACGGCCCACAGGCCTCGATGAACGCGATCGCGGCCGAGGCGGGCATCACGAAGCCGATTCTTTATCGGCACTTCGGCGACAAGGGCGGACTTTACGCCGCGTTGGCCAAGCGTCACACGGATGCGTTGCTGGACTCGCTGCGGGCCGCGCTGGACGCTCCCGCGGACCGGCGCGAGCGGGTCGAGGCCACGCTGGACACCTACCTCGCGGCGATCGAGGCCCGGCCTCAGGTGTACCGGTTCCTGATGCATCCGACCGAGGGGGGCCAGACCGCGGACCAGGGCTTCGACGTCGGCAAGCACTCGATGCCGTTGCTCCGCACGATGGGCGAGGAGCTGGCGACCGTCATCGAGGAGCGGCTGGATCTCGGGCCGGGGAGTCAGCAGCTGGCCCGGGTGTGGGGCCACGGGATAGTCGGCATGATGCATGCCGCCGGGGACTGGTGGCTGGGTGAACGGCCGTGCTCCCGGACGGAGTTGGTGCGGAGTCTGGCCGATCTGTTGTGGGGCCGGCTCGCTGCCGCGGGGGACAAGATGGGCGGTCCGGGGTTCTGACCCCTGCGTTCCGGGTGCGGGTCCGTGGGGGCTGGCCGCGCAGTTCCCCGCGCCCCTGACGGCACCGCGATCACCGGCGCCAAGAAGCCCGGGTCACCTGGCGCATGAGGCGGCGGTGGCGCCATCCGCTCACGCGGTCCGCGTACACCTTTCCCTCCAAGTGGTCGCACTCGTGCTGGAGGCAGCGTGCGAAGAAGCCCGTGCCGTGGATCGTGACCGGCTCGCCCGTCACCGTGACCCCCTCGACCACCGCATGGTCGTACCGTTCCGTCCCGGCCTCCAGGCCGGGCAGGGACAGACAGCCCTCGGGGCCGCGGATCACCACACCGTCCGCCTCCACGAGCCGTGGGTTCACCACATGGCCGAGGTGTCGTACGTCCTCGTCGTCGGGGCAGTCGTAGACGAACACCCGAAGCGACTGACCCACCTGGTTGGCGGCGAGGCCCACGCCCTGCGCGGCGTACATCGTCGCGAACAAGTCGTCCACCAGCGTCGCCAGTTCCGGACCGAAGTCGGTGACCTCCTCGCAAGGGGTGTGCAGGACGGGACTTCCGAGCAGGGTCAGGGGCCGAACACGTCCGTGAGTGCCCGGAATGGAGGCGTTGCGCATGGCCGCAAGGGTACGGCGATTCGGGAGTGCGAATGGATCTCGATAGGCTGACCACCACCACGTTGCCGTAGGGCAGAAGCGCGGCGCGTACGCAAGGAGGATCGAGAACTGATGGCAGGCAACTCGGACCCGCTCACGCCGCGGGCCAAGATCGCCGTGACCGCGGGCAAGGCGGTCGCGGCGGCATCGCGCGCCGCAGGGCGCGGCAGCGGTTCGGTGATCGGCGGCCGGGTGGCGCTCAAACTCGACCCCGACCTCCTCGCCAGGCTCGCGCAGAACCTGGACGTGGTCCTGGTCTCGGCGACCAACGGCAAGACCACGACGACCCGGCTGATCGCGGAGGCCCTGCGGGCCGCCGGACCGGTCGTCTCCAACGCCCTGGGCGCCAACATGCCCGCGGGCATCACCTCGGCGCTCGCCGGCGGCTCGGAAGCCCGCTACGGCGTCATCGAGGTCGACGAGAAGTACCTCGCCGGTGTCGCCCGGGACACGGACCCCAAGTGCATCGCGCTGCTGAACCTCTCGCGCGACCAGCTGGACCGGGCCGCCGAGACCCGGATGCTCGCCGAGAACTGGCGCGAGGGGCTGTCGGGCTCGAAGGCCGTGATCGTGGCCAACGCGGACGACCCCCTGGTCGTCTGGGCCGCGTCGTCGTCCCCCAACGTCATCTGGGTCGCCGCCGGACAGATGTGGAAGGACGACGCCTGGTCCTGCCCGTCCTGCGGCGGTGTGATGCAGCGGCCGGGTGACGACTGGTTCTGCGGCGAGTGCGGCTTCAGGCGTCCGACGCCCAGCTGGGCCCTGTCCGGCGACCACGTCCTCGACCCGCACGGCTCGGCCTGGCCGATCCATCTCCAGCTGCCGGGACGTGCCAACAAGGCCAACGCCGCCTCCTCGGCCGCCGTCGCCGCCGTGTTCGGGGTGCCGCCGCAGGTCGCCCTGGAGCGCATGTACCAGGTGCAGGCCGTCGCCGGGCGCTATGACGTCGTGCAGTTCGAGGGGCGGGACCTGCGGCTGCTGCTGGCCAAGAACCCGGCCGGCTGGCTGGAGACGTTCTCCCTCATCGACCCGCCGCCGACCCCGGTGATCCTCTCGGTGAACGCGCGCGGCGCCGACGGCACCGACACCTCCTGGCTGTGGGACGTCGACTACACGCGGCTGACCGGGCACCCGATCTGTGTCATCGGCGACCGCAGGCTCGACCTCGCGGTGCGCCTGGAGGTCGCGAACCAGCAGTTCCAGGTCTGCGACAACCTCGACCAGGCCGTGCAGAAGTGCCCGCCCGGCCGGATCGAGGTCATCGCCAACTACACCGCGTTCCAGGACCTGCGCCGCCGGGTCGGCAACTGAGCCAAGAGACTTCAGGGGACTTACGTGAGCGACAACCAACTGCGGGTCGTCTGGATCTACCCGGACCTGCTCAGCACCTACGGCGACCAGGGCAACGTCCTCGTCGTGGAGCGCCGCGCCCGGCAGCGCGGCCTCGACGTGGCCCGCCTCGACGTGCGCAGCGACCAGCCGATCCCGACATCCGGCGACATCTATCTGATCGGCGGCGGTGAGGACCGCCCGCAGCGGCTGGCCGCCGAGCGGCTGCGCCGGGACGGCGGTCTGACCCGTGCCGTGGAGAACGGCGCCATCGTGTTCTCGGTGTGCGCCGGGTACCAGATCCTCGGCCACGAGTTCATCAACGACCTCGGTCAGCGCGAGCCCGGCCTCGGGCTGATCGACGTGGTGTCCGTGCGGGGCGAGGGGGCCCGGTGCGTCGGTGACGTGCTCGGCGACATCGACCCCCGCCTGGGTCTGCCGCCGCTGACCGGCTTCGAGAACCACCAGGGCGTCACCCACCTCGGCCCGACCGCCCGCCCCTTCGCCCAGGTCCGCCTCGGCAACGGCAACGGCACGGGCGACGGCACGGAGGGCGCGTACAACGACACCGTCTTCGGCACGTACATGCACGGCCCGGTGCTGGCGCGCAACCCGCTGATCGCCGACCTGCTGCTGAAGCTGGCGCTCGATGTGAACGCGCTGCCGCCGACCGACGACCGGTGGTACGAGGCGCTGCGCAACGAGCGCATCGCGGCCGCGCAGCAGCCTGCCTGAACACGGTCGCTCGGCAGCCCGTCTGACGGCACGTCCGCACAGGTGAGCGGGGTCGTCCAGCAGGCGGACGCACGGTTCGGCCCCGCCCCCCGATGCCGCTAGGGTGGCGGGGATTCGAGCCGGACAGCGTGGTCCGGTCCCGGCCCACGTGGAGAAGGTTTTCGGGCTATGCGCATTGGTGTCCTCACGTCCGGCGGCGACTGCCCCGGCCTGAACGCCGTCATCCGGTCCGTCGTGCACCGTGCCGTCGTCGACCACGGCGACGAGGTCATCGGCTTCCGGGACGGCTGGAAGGGCCTCCTGGAGTGCGACTACCTCAAGCTCGACCTCGACGCGGTGGGCGGCATCCTCGCCCGCGGCGGCACGATCCTCGGTTCCTCCCGGGTCCAGCCCTCCCATCTGCGGGACGGTGTGGAGCGGGCCAAGGGCCATGTCGAGGAGCTCGGCCTCGACGCGATCATCCCGATCGGCGGTGAGGGCACGCTGAAGGCGGCCCGGCTGATGTCGGACAGCGGCCTGCCGGTGGTGGGTGTGCCGAAGACCATCGACAACGACATCGCGGTCACCGACGTCACCTTCGGCTTCGACACGGCGGTGACCGTGGCGACCGAGGCCCTGGACCGGCTCAAGACCACCGCCGAGTCCCATCAGCGGGTGCTGGTCGTCGAGGTCATGGGGCGGCACACCGGCTGGATCGCGCTGCACTCCGGCATGGCGGCCGGCGCGCACGCCATCGTCGTTCCGGAACGGCCCTTCGACATCGACGAGTTGACCCGCGTCGTCGGCGAGCGGTTCCAGGCGGGCAAGCGGTTCGCGATCGTCGTGGCGGCCGAGGGTGCCAAGCCGCGGCCCGGATCCATGGCGTTCGACGAGGGCGGCAAGGACATCTACGGGCACGAGCGGTTCGCCGGGATCGCGCGGCAGCTGTCCATCGAGCTGGAGGAGCGGCTCGGCAAGGAGGCGCGGCCGGTGATTCTCGGACATGTGCAGCGGGGCGGGACGCCGACGGCGTACGACCGGGTGCTGGCCACTCGGTTCGGCTGGCACGCGGTGGAGGCCGTGCACCGTGGGGAGTTCGGGCATATGACGGCGCTCCAGGGGACGGACATCGTGATGGTGCCGTTGGCGGAGGCCGTGGAGACGTTGAAGACGGTGCCGGAGGATCGGTACGACGAGGCTGAGTGCGTGCTTTAGGGGTCTCGCCGTAGGGGTTCTGTTTCGTCGCCGGGTGCTGCGGATCTGTGGTTGATCGCGCAGTTCCCCGCGCCCCTCAGGGACGTTGCAGCCGCCCCCGGTCGAAAGCTCGACCGGGGGTGGTTCTAATCTGGGGCGGACAGACTTGCACAACCCCCACGAAACAGGAGCCGTCGGATGGATCACAGCGGGCACGGCATGATGATGGATCTGCCGCCGTTCACGCTGGGGCGAGGGCTTGCGTGGTCCGCGGACCCGTTCTTTCTCGTCGCCTGTCTCGCGGGGCTCGCGCTGTATGCGTGGGGGGTCGTGCGACTGCGGCGGCGCGGCGACGAATGGCCCGTGGGGCGGACCGTCTCGTATGTCGTCGGAGTGCTGTCCGTGATGCTCGTGATGTGCACCGGGCTGAATGACTACGGAATGGTCATGTTCAGCGTGCACATGGTGCAGCACATGGTGATCAGCATGCTGTCGCCGATCCTGATTCTGCTCGGTGCGCCCATCACGCTGGCATTGCGCGCGATGCCGCCCGCCGGGCGGGACCGCAAGGGGCCGCGGGAATGGCTGCTGGCCCTGCTGCACAGCCGGTACATGCGGATCATCACGCATCCGGCATTCACCATTCCGCTGTTCATCGCCAGCCTTTACGCGCTGTACTTCACGCCGATGTTCGACTTCCTGATGGGCTCGAAGGCCGGGCACATCGCGATGATGGTGCACTTCCTGGCCGTGGGCGTGGTGTTCTTCTGGCCGATCATCGGCGTGGATCCCGGTCCGCACCGGCCGGGGTATCTGATGCGGATGCTGGAGCTGTTCGCCGGCATGCCGTTCCACGCGTTCTTCGGTATCGCGTTGATGATGGCGTCCGAGCCGATGGTGGAGACGTTCAAGAACCCGCCCGGCTCACTCGGTATCGACGCGCTCTCCGACCAGAACGCGGCAGGCGGTATCGCCTGGGCGTTCAGTGAGATTCCGTCCGTGCTGGTGCTGATCGCGCTGCTGTTCCAGTGGTACGGCTCCGAGCAGCGGCAGGCCAAGCGCAAGGACCGGGCCGCCGACCGTGACGGCGACAAGGAACTCGAGGCGTACAACGCCTATTTGGCCTCATTGAACGCACGCGGAAACTGACGACACCGAAGGGCTTCGCCTTTCAGTAGCATGAAGCGCGTCGGGGGAACCGCCGGGGGGAGCGGTCATGGCGTTTCATGTTTTCGTACACAGGTCCGCAACGGCGGTGATTCGGAGGATCGCCGTCCTTTTGGTCCTCGTTCTGGCAGTCGGTGCGTGTAATCGGGACACACCGCTGTTCCTGGTGAAGGCCGTGGCCGCGGGAGTTCCCTCGTCGGCCCCTTTCTTCGACGAGAACCAAGGGCTCGGGCGGGACGACGCGCAGGTCACGGCGCGGACGGCGCACGGCGGTCTTCAGCAGGGGGACACACCGGGTCTGTACGGGGGGTCCAAGCAGCCGACGGTGTGTGATGTCGAGCGGCTCAAGCGATTTCTCACCGATCCCGCGAATGACCGCAAGGCGCAGGCGTGGGCAACCGCGCTCTCCCTCACCACGGATGAGATTCCCGGATATCTCGATCGCCTCACTCCGGTTCTGCTGCGTCACGACACGCTGGTGAAGAACCACGACTACAAAAAGGGAAAGGCGGTCCCCTTCGACGCGCTGCTCCAGACCGGAATCGCGATTCTCGTCGACGAGCGGGGTCTTCCCGCGGTGAAGTGTTCGTGCGGAAATCCACTACGGCCCTTCGAGGGTGACACGACCCGGATAAAGGTCGAGTTCGACGACCGCAACGAGGAGTGGAAGGGCTACGAGGAGTCCTCCGTGGTGGCCGTGCGGCCGGCGACGCGGAAAGTGGAGCGGCTCGCCCTCGTCGACGTCCATGAACCGGACCGCGGTGTCACCCGTCCCGTCGGCACCACCGGCGAGGAGGACACCGCCTTCGACACACGCGAGCGGCGCCCGGTGCCCGACCTCGCGGGGGCGACCTTCGGGCAGGCGAGCCGGCAGCTGACCGACGAGGGGCTGGCCGTCGCCTTCGCGGGCGGCGGGCTGCCGCCGGACGGCGCCCGGGTGACGGCGTCGGATCCGCCGGCCGGGACCGAGCTGCGGTTCGGCGAGTACGTGACGCTGAGCGTGGCCGGGGGGAGCTCCGGCGGGTCGACGTCCGCTCCCCCGGACTCGGGGTCGTCCCCGGCGACGCGGGATCCGTCGGCCTCGACACCGCGGACGCCCTCGGGTTCGTCGCCCTCCGGCTCGAATCCGTCGGGCCCCACATCCGGCTCGGGAAGCCCCGGACCGAGCGGCCCCGGACCCAGCAGCTCAGGGCCGAGCGGCTCAGGACCCGGTAGCTCCGGCCCCACCGCGTCTGGGCCCAGCAGCTCCGGCCCCAGCAGCTCCGGGCCCAGCAGCTCCGGGCCGGGCCCCACGAGCGGGCCCCCGTCCTCGGGAACGTCGTCCACCGCGCCGCCCGCCTCGGACCCGCCGCCGAGCTCGTCGCCACCCGCGTCCGCCAGGCCCCCCACGACGAGCTCGGCACCCCCTCCTCCACCCCCGCCGCCCTCGCCCAGCTCGCCGCCGCGGACCAGCAGCTCACCGCCGCCTGTCATCAGCAGCGCGCCGCCGCCCGGCACCAGCGGGCCCGCCACGAGCCGGTCCGCGACCGACGACCCGTCCACCGCGAGCACGTCCGCCTAGCGACCGCGCGCCCAGCGCACCCGCAGAACCCGGGAGTCACCGGATGCCCTCAGGATCACCGACGTCGGGAGTGGGCCGGGTCATCGCCGGCCGTTATCTGCTGCTGAACCGGCTCGGCAGCGGCGGGATGGGCCATGTCTGGCTCGCCCACGACCGGAGACTCGCCTGCGAGGTCGCGCTCAAGGAGATCGTGTTCCGGGACCCGGTCCAGGCCGACGAGCGCGAGGCCCGGGTGGCCCGTGCCCGCGCCGAGGCCCGGCACGCGGCGGGGCTGCGCGGCCATCCCCATGTGGTGACCGTGCACGATGTGCTGGAGCACGAGGGACTGCCCTGGATCGTCATGGAGTACGTCGAGGGCGCCGTCAACCTGCGCGATCTGGTCGATCAGCGCGGCCCGCTGGCGCCCGCGGAGTGCGCCCGCATCGGGCTCGCCGTGCTGGACGCGCTGACCGCCGGGCACGAGCGGGGTGTCCTGCACCGGGACGTGAAACCGGCGAACATCCTGCTGGCGCCGGACCGTACCGGGGCGCCGTACGGACGGGTCCTGCTCACCGACTACGGCATCTCGGTGCAGCCGGACGCCGGTGAGACCCGGTACACGCTGGCATCCGTGCTCGTCGGGACATCGGGCTATCTGGCGCCCGAGCGGGTCACGGGCGGGGCGCCCACGCCCGCCACCGATGTGTTCTCGCTGGGCTGCACGCTGTACTACGGCGTCGAGGGCCGGGGCCCCTTCGACCGTGAGTCGCATCTGGCGGAGCTGACCGCGGTCGTCATGGACGAGCCCCGGGCGGCCGGGCGAGCCGGGGCGCTGGGGCCCGTCCTGTGGGCGCTGCTGGAGAAGGACCCGGCGCGGCGCATGCCGGCCGCGCAGGCGGAGGCGGCGCTCTCGCGGATCGTCACGCCGGAGGCCGACGCGTACGCGCGGACGCAGACCGACCTCGGTTCACAGCCGCACTGGGGCGGTGCGCCGCCTCCGGGACCCGTGCCCGATCCGGTGGGGTTCGGACCGCCGCCGGTGTCCGGGCGGCCCGGTAATGCCCAGGGCTTCAGTCCCCCGTCCGGACGTCTCGGCGCGCCGCCGGGCCCGGGCTCCGGCACGGTGGGCGCAAAGCCCGGCGGTTCCCCGACTCAGCCTCCCGGTGGACCGCTGGGCTTTGTTTCCGGTGACGGTGGCGGACTCCGGCCCCGCCCCCGCGTCCGGCACGCGGTCCTCGCCGGTCTGCTCGGGCTGGCGCTCGCGGGGGCCGGCGTCTGGTACGCCATGTCCCAGGAGTCGGACACCGGGGGGACGGGGCGGCCGTACGGGAGGGCCGTGGGCCTCGGGGCGCCGCTGAAGGGCGGCGACTGTGTGCTCGCCGACTGGCCCGGCACGCCCGCCTTCCAGGGCACGCCCCGGCTGAGCCTCGACTCCAGCTGCCGGGAGAAGGCGCCCGACGGGCAGGTGATGGCGTTCGTGGCGGCCGCCTCGGCCGCCGAGGCGCGGCAGGACGGGCCGGCGGCGTGCGAGGAGCGGACGCGGGAGCTGCGCGGGCGGCTCGCGGACGTGCGCAGCTTCGCCGTCGTGCCGACCGAGGCCGGGTTCGAGGCCGCCGGGCAGCGTACGGCCTGTCTGGTGCTGGGGGCGCACGGGCCGGTGTACGGGCCGCTGGGCGGGCATCGCAAGCCGGGGGCGGCGTTCGCGGACACGGCGACCATGCAGCGCCGTGACTGTCTGGACGTCCGCTCGCACCGGGACGCCCGGCTGGTGTCCTGCGCGGAGCGGCACGACGAGCAGGTGCTCGGATTCACCCGGTTGGGCGCCGACGTCACGCTCGCCGAGGCACGCACGGAATCGGACACGGCGTGCGCCCGCGAGGTGCCGCCCCGCGACTACGGATTCGATCCTTCCGTCTACACGGCGGGCTCCTGGACGAGCGAGGGGGCCTGGAAGAGCGGCACCCATTTCGTCGTGTGCACCGTTCGGAGGCAGAACGGGGGCACCATGGAGGGGGACGAACCTTAGGAGGGTGTTGCGATGCCCGGTTCTACGGACGGTTCTACGAAGGCGATGGGGGTGCTCACCGTCGGCGGCCTCGTCGTGGTGACGGCCTACACGGTGGCGCTCGGGAGCAATGGCTGGCTGTGGTTCGGGTGGGTGGTGCTGGGGCTCATCACCCTGGGGATGGTCGTCAGCCGCCCGACGTGAGGCTCACTCCCGGGTGAGTCGCCCCGCCGAGTGCACGCCCGGCTGGTACTTCGGCAGCCGGGCGGTCACTTTCATGCCCGCTCCCAGGGCGGTCTCGATGACGAGGCCGTAGTCGTCGCCGTAGACCTGCCGGAGCCGATCGTCGACGTTGGACAGTCCGATGCCTCCCGACGGGCTGTCCTCGCCCGCGAGGATGCGGCGCAGCAGCACGGGGTCCATGCCGGCGCCGTCGTCCTCGATGACGACGAGGGCCTCGGCGCCCGCGTCCTGTGCGGTGATCTGGATGTGGCACTTGTCGGCCGCGCCCTCCAGGCCGTGCTTGACGGCGTTCTCCACGAGGGGCTGGAGGCAGAGGAACGGCAGGGCGACCGGGAGCACCTCCGGGGCGATCTGGAGGGTGACGGAGAGGCGGTCGCCGAAGCGTGCCCGTACCAGCGCCAAGTAGTGGTCGATGGCGTGGAGTTCGTCGGCGAGGGTGGTGAAGTCGCCGTGCCTGCGGAAGGAGTAGCGGGTGAAGTCGGCGAATTCCAGGAGCAGTTCGCGGGCGCGCTCGGGGTCGGTGCGCACGAAGCTGGCGATCACCGCGAGCGAGTTGAAGATGAAGTGCGGGGAGATCTGAGCGCGCAGTGCCTTGATCTCGGCCTCGATCAGGCGGGTGCGGGACTGGTCGAGGTCGGCCAGCTCCAGCTGCACGGACACCCAGCGGGCCACCTCGCCCGCCGCCCGCACCAGGACCGCCGACTCGCGGGGCGCGCAGGCGACGAGGGCGCCGTGGACGCGGTCGTCGACGGTGAGCGGGGCGACGACCGCCCAGCGCACCGGGCAGTCGGGGGCGGTGCAGGTGAGCGGGAAGGCCTCGCCCCGGCCCGACTCCAGGGGGCCGGAGAGGAGTTCCATGATCTCCGTACGGTGATGGTCACCGACCCCGTCCCAGACCAGGACGTCCTCGCGGTCCGTGAGGCACAGCGCGTCGGTGCCGAGCAGTGAGCGCAGCCTGCGGGCGGATTTTCGGGCGGTCTCCTCGGTGAGTCCGGCGCGCAGCGGGGGCGCGGCGAGGGAGGCGGTGTGCAGGGTCTCGAAGGTGGCGTGCTCGACGGGGGTGCCGAGGTCGCCGAGGTTCTGCGGTCGGGCGGTGCGCCGGCCGAGCCAGAAGCCGGCGGCGAGCAGCGGCAGGATCGCCACCGACAGGCCCGCGAGGAATCCGCTCATGCGTTCACCTCCGCGGGACGCTCTGCGGGTAGTGCCGCGCATGGCCGCTTGTCGGCTGCGGGCAGTATGTGGCTGATCGCGCCCACGCGGCGGCAGCCGCACATCGAACACAGCCGCGCGCCCCTTCGGGGCGCTGACCTTCGGGGCGCTGTCGAGGCGCTCATGCCTTCGCCTCCGCCCGCAGTTCCTCCGGCAGATGGAACCGGGCCAGGATCGCCGCCGTGCCAGGCGGCACGCGCCCCGGGGTGGCCAGGGACACGAGGATCATCGTGAGGAAGCCCAGCGGCACCGACCACAGGGCGGGCCAGGCGAGCAGTGCGTGGGCCGCGCCTGAGCCCGGGAAGCCGGCCATCGTCGCGGCGACGGCGAGCAGCGCGGAGCCGCCGCCCACCAGCATCCCGGCGGCGGCGCCGGGCGGGGTGAGCCGGTGCCACCAGATGCCGAGGACGAGCAGCGGGCAGAACGAGGACGCCGACACGGCGAAGGCGAGGCCCACCGCGTCGGCCACCGGAAGTCCGCCGACGAGGACGCTCGCGGCGAGCGGGACGGCCATGGCGATCACCGTGCCGAGCCGGAAGTGGCGTACGCCGCGGGTCGGGAGGACGTCCTGGGTGAGCACGCCCGCGACGGCCATCGTCAGCCCGGACGCCGTGGACAGGAACGCGGCGAAGGCGCCGCCCGCGACCAGCGCGCCGAGCAGGTCGCCGCCGAGGCCGCCGATCATGCGGTCGGGCAGCAGCAGGGCGGCCGCGTCGGCGTCGCCGGTGAGGGTGAGTTCGGGGGCGTAGAGGCGGCCGAGGGCGCCGTAGACCGGCGGCAGCAGGTAGAAGGCGCCGATCAGGCCCAGCACGGCGACGGTGGTGCGGCGGGCGGCGACGCCGTGCGGGCTGGTGTAGAAGCGGACGACGACGTGGGGCAGGCCCATGGTGCCGAGGAAGGTGGCGAGGATCAGTCCGTACGTCGCGTACAGCGGGCGTTCGCCACGGCTCTCGGCCTGCGACGGGGACAGGCCGCCGCCGGTGCTGCGGTCGCGTTCGGGGACCTGTGCGCCCTTGGCGAAGGTCAGCCGGGTGCCGGCCTCGATGTGATGGGTGCCGGCGGGCAGTTCGAGCTTGCGCTCCTCGTGCGTGCGGCCGTCGACCGTGCCGCTCACGGTGACGTCGAGCGGGCGGTCGAGCTTCAGCTTGATGCTGTCGTCGACGCTGACCACGCTCTGTTCACGGAAGGTCGCCGGTTCGTCGAAGGCGTGCCGAGGGGCGCCGTCGCCCTGCCAGGCGAGGATCAGGAAGAGGGCGGGGACGAGCAGGGCGGTCAGCTTCAGCCAGTACTGGAAGGCCTGCACGAAGGTGATGCTGCGCATGCCGCCGGCCGCGACGATGGCGACCACGACGACGGCGACGATGAGTCCGCCGAGGGAGTCGGGGGCTCCGGCCAGCACGGTCAGGGTCAGTCCGGCGCCCTGGAGTTGGGGCAGCAGATACAGCCAGCCGGTGCCGACGACGAAGGCGCCCGCGAGCCGGCGTACGGCCTGGGAGGAGAGGCGGGCCTCGGCGAAGTCGGGCAGGGTGTAGGCGCCGGAGCGGCGCAGCGGGGCGGCGACGAACAGCAGCAGCACGAGGTATCCGGCGGTGTAGCCGACCGGGTACCAGAGCATGTCGGGACCCTGGACGAGCAGCAGTCCCGCGATGCCGAGGAAGGACGCGGCGGAGAGGTACTCGCCGCTGATGGCGGCCGCGTTGAGGCGGGGGCCGACGGTGCGGGAGGCGACGTAGAAGTCGGAGGTGGTACGGGATATGCGCAGGCCGAAGGCGCCGACGAGGACGGTCGCCAGGACCACCAGGGCGACGGCGGGGACGGCGTAGCCGGAGTTCACGGCCACTCCTCGGGTTCGTGCAGCGCGCCCCGTATGGCTGCGAGGAACGGCGCGACCAGCCACAACGGCGCGGCAGACGATCGGCGAGATATCACGGCACCTCCAGCGGAGCGCTCAGCGGTCTTCGACGAGGCGCACGAAGTCACGCTCGTTGCGTTCGGCGCGCCGCACGTACCAGCGGGCGAGGAGGACCAGCGGGGCGTAGAGGCAGAAGCCGAGGACCAGCCACTCCACGCGGCGGGCGTCCGGCATGGCGGCGAACAGCAGCGGCAGCGGGCCGATGAGCAGGCCGAGGACCGCGAACACGGTGAGGCCTGCGCGCAGCTGGGTGCGCATCAGCGACCGTACGTAGGTGTGACCGAGGGTGGTCTGCTCGTCGATCTCGGTGCGGGGGCGGTAGTAGCCGGAGGCGGGACGGCTGCGGCGGGGCGGGCCGGTGACGACGACGCGGCGCTCGGCGGGGTCCTGGTTGGGCATGGCTACGACCTCCTCATCAGCAGGTCCCGCAGCTCGCGCGCGTGGCGTCGGCTGACCTGGAGCTCCTCGGTGCCGACCATGACGCTGACGGTGCCCGCGTCGAGGCGGAGTTCGCCGATGTGGCGCAGGGCGACGAGATGGCGGCGGTGGATGCGGACGAAGCCGCGGGAGCGCCAGCGCTCCTCCAGGGTCGACAGGGGGATGCGGACGAGGTGGCTGCCCTTGTCGGTGTGCAGCCGGGCGTAGTCGCCCTGGGCCTCGACATGGGTGATGTCCTCGACGGCGACGAAGCGGGTGACGCCGCCCAGCTCGACCGGGATGTGGTCGGGGTCGGGTTCGCTCACGGGTATTCGGGGGGCGGCGTCGCGGAGCTCGGCGGCGCGCCGGACGGCCTCCGCGAGGCGTTCCTTGCGCACGGGCTTGAGGAGGTAGTCGACGGCCTTGAGGTCGAAGGCCTGGACGGCGAAGTCCTCGTGGGCGGTGACGAACACGACGAGCGGCGGCTTGGCCAGACCGGTGAGCAGACGGGCCAGGTCGAGGCCGTCCAGGCCGGGCATGTTGATGTCGAGGAAGACGACGTCGATCGACTCCGGGCCGTGGGGTCCCGACTCCAGGGCGCGGTTGATGCGCCGCAGCGCCTCGGTCGCGTCGCCGGCGCCTTCCGCGCTGCCGATGCGCGGGTCCGCGTGCAGGAGGTAGAGCAGTTCCTCCAGCGAGGGGCGTTCGTCGTCGACAGCCAGGGCGCGCAGCATGAACGGGAGTGTAAGAGCTTCGGGCACGCCTGGACATGTGCTCTGCGTGGACGTTCGCGCTGGGTGCTGTGCCGCTTACAGTGCCTTCATGAACAGCGGCGCGGCCTCCTTCGACGCACTCGACCGGAAGATCATCACCGCTCTGATGGCGAACGCCAGGACGAGTTTCGCGGAGATCGGCTCCAGCGTCGGGCTGTCGGCGACGGCGGTCAAGCGGCGCGTGGACCGGCTGCGCGAGACGGGCGTGATCACCGGCTTCACGGCCACGGTCGAGCCGTCGGCGCTGGGCTGGCGTACGGAGGCGTACGTCGAGGTGTACTGCGAGGGCGCGGCGCCGCCGCGGCGGCTCGCGGAGGTGGTCCGCAACCATCCGGAGATCACCGCGGCGATGACGGTGACCGGGGGCGCGGACGCGCTGCTGCATGTGCGGGCGCGGGACGTGGAGCACTTCGAGGAGGTGCTGGAGCGTATTCGTGTCGAGCCGTTCATCCGGAAGACGATCAGCGTGATGGTGCTGTCGCACCTGATCCCGGACAGTCCTGAGGCGGGCGCCACCCAGGCCGCTCCCGCGGAGGGCACCTGAGCGTCGGTGGGCGCAGTAGTCGTGCGCCGGGGCCGCGGAATTCGCAGCATTCCTGCGTGAACGCGCAATTCTTGTTTCTTGTCGGGCGTCGGCGTGTCTTCCTACCTTGGTGTCAATCCTCATCGACACCGTAGGAAGCGGAGGAACCCCTCTGTGCCCGAAACCCGTGTGCCGCGCCGGCGGCGCTTCCTGGTCTGTGAGCCCAGACATTTCGCCGTGCAGTACGCGATCAACCCCTGGATGCAACCCGACATCCAGGTCGACGTCGACCTGGCCCGGGAGCAGTGGCAGTCGCTGATCCGTGCCTACCGTGCCCACGGTCACGCGGTCGACACGCTGGAGCCGGTCGTCGGTCTGCCCGACATGGTGTTCGCCGCGAACTCGGCGGTCGTCGTCGGCGGCCGTGTCTTCGGCTCCCTCTTCCACGCGCCCGAGCGCCGTCCCGAGTCCACGCACTACGAGACGTGGTTCAAGACGGCCGGCTTCGACGTGTACCGGCCCGAGTCCGTGTGCGAGGGCGAGGGCGATCTGGTGTGGACGGGCCGCTATGTGCTCGCCGGCACCGGTTTCCGCACCTCCCGGGACGCGCACCGGGAGGCGCAGGAGTTCTTCGGCCACCCGGTGGTCAGCCTGACGTTGGTGGATCCGTACTTCTACCACCTGGACACGGCGCTGTTCGTGCTCGACGACGACAACATCGCCTACTACCCGGAGGCCTTCTCGCCGGGCAGCCGTGAGGTGCTCGCGCGGCTGTACCCGGACGCGGTGCTCGCGACCCGCGACGACGCCTCGGCCTTCGGCCTGAACTCCGTGTCCGACGGCCGTCATGTCTTCATCGCGCCCCAGGCCGAGACGCTCGCCGCCCGGCTGGACGAGCGCGGTTATGTCCCCGTCCCCGTCGACCTGTCAGAGCTTCTGAAGGCCGGCGGTGGCATCAAGTGCTGCACTCAGGAGATCCGCTCATGACCGCGCCCGCGCAGACCCGTTCGTCCGCCGATCTGATCCGCGCCGAGGAACCGGTCCTGGCGCACAACTACCATCCGCTTCCGGTGGTCGTCTCCCACGCCGAGGGCGCCTGGGTGGAGGACGTGGAGGGCCGCCGCTACCTCGACATGCTGGCGGGTTACTCGGCGCTGAACTTCGGCCACCGCCATCCGGCGCTGATCGAGGCGGCGCACGCCCAGCTCGACCGGCTGACGCTGACGTCCCGCGCCTTCCACAACGACCGGCTCGCCGAGTTCGCCGAGCGGCTGGCGGCGCTGACCGGCCAGGAGATGGTGCTGCCGATGAACACGGGCGCCGAGGCCGTGGAGAGCGGGATCAAGGTGGCCCGCAAGTGGGCGTACGAGGTCAAGGGCGTCCCGGCCGACCGGGCGACGATCGTGGTCGCGGCCGACAACTTCCACGGCCGTACGACGACCATCGTCAGCTTCTCCACGGACGAGACCGCGCGGCAGGGCTTCGGCCCGTTCACGCCGGGCTTCCGGGTCGTGCCGTACAACGACCTGCCGGCGCTGGAGGCGGCGATCGACGAGACGACGGCGGCGGTGCTGCTCGAGCCCATCCAGGGCGAGGCGGGCGTGCTCATTCCCGACCAGGGCTATCTCGCCGGCGTGCGCGAGCTGACCAGCCGCAAGGGCTGCCTGTTCATCGCGGACGAGATCCAGTCGGGCCTCGGCCGCACGGGCCGCACGCTCGCCGTCGAGCACGAGTCGGTCGTGCCGGACGTGCTGCTGCTGGGCAAGGCGCTGGGCGGCGGCATCGTGCCGGTGTCGGCGGTGGTGGGCAGCCGCGAGGTACTGGGGGTGCTGCGGCCGGGCGAGCACGGCTCGACGTTCGGCGGCAACCCGCTGGCCGCCGCGGTCGGCACGGCCGTGGTCGAGCTGCTGGAGACGGGTGAGTTCCAGCGCCGGGCGGGCGAGCTGGGCGTGGTGCTGCGCGGCGGTCTGTCGGCGCTGCTCGGCAAGGGCGTCGTCGGCTTCCGGGCGCGCGGTCTGTGGGCGGGCGTCGACATCGACCCGGCGGTAGGTACGGGCCGCGAGATCAGCGAGCGGCTGATGCGTGAGGGCGTGCTGGTGAAGGACACCCACGGCTCCACGATCCGGCTCGCTCCCCCGCTCACGATCACCCCGGAGGAGCTGACCGGGGCGCTGAGCACGCTGGAGAAGGTACTCGGGTGAGGGATCTCAAGGGACCTCTTCCCGGCGGGCTCGGGTAGGGGACCTCAAGGGACCTCTTCCCGGCGGGCTCGGGTAGGGGACCTCAAGGGACCTCTTCCCGGCGGGCTCGGGTGAGGGACCTCACGGGACCTCTTACCGGCGGCCCGGCTCCCCGATCGCGGGGGCCGGGCCGCCGGCCTCGCACCCCGGCTCCCCCGCACACTCCCGGCCCCCACAAGGAGGCAGGTGTGAGCGGAAGGGTGAAGATGGGGACAAGAGGTGGTAGACCGCTCTCACCGACAGAGAGGTCGGCCGTGGGCACATACGACGAGCAGGACGTCGCCCGGCAGTGGTTCGACGTGGCCGACGCCGCGGCTGTGCTGCTCGACGCCCAGGGGCGGGTGACGGGCTGGACCAGGGACGCCCAGAGGCTGCTGAAGTACTCCGCCGCCGAGGTGGTCGGCACGAAGGCCGGGACCCTGCTGTCGGCCGAGGACGCCCCGCGCCTGCCCGACCTCGTGCGGCGGTGCCGCAGGGACGGCGGCTGGTCGGGACTGCTGGCCGTGGTGCGCAGGGGCGGGGAGCCGGTCCGGGTGATGGTGCGCGTGACCTCGACCCAGGAGGCACCCGGCCCGTCGAGCTGGCTGGTGCTGCTGTCCGAGATGGGCGACGCCCCGGGGTGGGCGATGAGCCGGCGCGTGCTGGAGCAGATGGTCGCCGGGTCCCCCGTCGGGATAGCGATCGTGGACACCGATCTGCGGTACGTGTGGTCGAACGCCGCTCTGGAGCAGTTCGGCGGCGGCCCGGCGCGGAACCGGCTGGGGATGCGGCTGGCCAACGTCCAGCCGGGTCTGAACTCCCGGTCGATCGAGGCGCAGATGCAGCGCGTCCTGGAGACCGGTGAGCCGGTGGTGGGCTACGAGCACGTGGGTCTGGTGCGGTCCGCACCGCACCGGGAGACGGCCCACATGATGTCGTTCACCCGGCTGGAGGACGAGCAGGGCCACCCGGTGGGCGTGTACTACACCGTCGTCGACGTCAGCGAGCGGCACCGCGCCCGGCAGCGCCTCGACCTGCTCGACCGGGCCGGCGAGCACATCGGCCGCAGCCTGGACATCATGCAGACCGCGCAGGAACTGGCCGACGTGGCGGTCCCGACGTTCGCCGACTTCGTCTCCGTGGACCTGCTGCAACCGGTCCTTGCGGGCGCCGAGCTCGCCGCCGGGCCGCCCGGCGACACGACAGAGGTACCACTGCACCGGGCCGGGCAGCAGTCGGTGAACGAGAACCTGCCGGAGGCGTCCTTCGCCGTCGGCGACACGGCCGCCTATCTCGCCGGAGCCCCGCCGCTGCGGGTCCTGGCGACGGGCCTGCCCTGGCGTCAGGCCCGTCTCGACCCGCTCGCCAGGGACTGGGCCGTCCATGCGTCGGGCGACCGGGCGGCGACCTTCCTGGAGCTGGGGCTGCAGAGCGTGATGATCGTGCCGATCCGCGCGCGGGGCGTCACCACCGGCGTCACCACCTTCTTCCGGCACCGCCGCCGGGAACCCTTCGACGAGGACGACCTGACCCTGGCGGAGGACCTGGTCTCGCGCGCGGCCGTCTGCGTCGACAACGCGCGCCGCTACACGCGCGAGCGCGATGCCGCGCTGGTCCTGCAGCGCAGCCTGCTGCCCCACCGGCTGCCCGAGCAGGACGCGGTGGAGATCGCCGCCTGCTACCGCCCGGCGGACGAGCTGACCGGCCTCGGCGGCGACTGGTACGACCTGATCACGCTGTCCGGCGGGCGGGTCGCGCTGGTGGTGGGCGAGGTTCCCGGGCACGGCATCGACGCCGCCGCGGCGATGGGCCGCCTGCGGACCGCCGTACGGACCCTCGCGGCGCTGGACCTGCCGCCGGACGAGGTGCTGGCCCACCTCGACGACCTCGTCGCGCGCTCGGCCCGCGAGGAGGGCGTGGAGGCGAGCACGGAGGAGGACGCCATCGCCCAGTCGGTGGGGTCCGCGTGTCTGTACGTCGTCTACGACCCGGTCGACGGGCAGTGCACGATGGCGGCTGCGGGGCATCCGGCGCCCGCCGTGGTGCTGCCCGACGGCGAGGTCACCTTCGTGGATCTTCCGCAAGGGGCGCCTCTCGGGGTGGGCGGTGCCCCGTTCGAGTCGGTGGAGCTGGCGCTCGCGGCCGGCAGCACGCTCGCCCTGCACACCGACGGTCTGCTGGCGCGGGAGGAGGGCGACCGGGCCGCGGAGCCGGACCGGGACCGGTTGCGCCACGCGTTGGAGAGGCGCGCGGACTCGCTCGACCTCCAGTGCCGGACCGTGGTGGACGCCCTGATCCCGGACCGCCCGCACGACGACGTGGCGCTGCTGATGGCCCGCACCCGGGTGCTCGGCACCGAACAGGTCGCCGACTGGGATCTGCCCGCGGACCCCGCGGCGGTCTCCGACGCCCGCAAGACGGCCGCCCGGATGCTGGCCGACTGGGGCCTGGACGAGCTGGCGTTCACGACGGAGCTGGTGGTCAGCGAGCTGGTCACGAACGCGATCCGGTACGCCGTCGGGCCCATCAGGCTGCGCCTGATCAGGGAGCGCGCGCTGGTCTGCGAGGTGTTCGACGGCGGCGCGACCGCCCCGCATCTGCGCCACCCGCGCACCACGGACGAAGGCGGTCGCGGACTGCTGCTGGTGTCCCAGTTCACCCAGCGCTGGGGCACGCGGTTCGTTCCCGAAGGGAAGATCATCTGGGCGGAGCAGGCCCTGAGCGATGGTCAGATGCCGGTGATGAGGCGGGAGCCATGAACGAGGCGGCTGTCGACTACGAGGCGGTCTTCCAGTCCCTGCCGGGAATGGTGGCACTGCTGACCCCGGACCTGGTCTACGTCGATGCCAACGAGGACTTCCAGCGCCTGTCCGGACGCCCCCGGACGGGGCTGGTGGGCCGGTACCTCTTCGACGTCTTCCCCGACAACCCCAACGACTCCACGGCCACCGGCATGCGCAACCTCCAGGCGTCGATGCAGCGCGTGGTGACCACCGGCGAGCGAGACGCCATGGCGCTGCAGCGCTACGACGTCGAGGATCCCCCCGGCGAGTGGACCGAGCGGTACTGGAGCCCGGTCAACGCGCCCGTCTTCGGCCCCGACGGGAAGGTGGCGCTCGTCGTGCACCGGGTGGAGGAGGTCACCGAACTCATCCGGCTGCGCGGCGGCACGGGCAGCAACAGCCGGGCGCGGGTGCTGGAGGCCGAGCTGTACACGCGGGCGCGTGAGCTGCAGGAGGTCAACGAGCGGCTGCGGCAGTCCCACGCCCGCGAGCGCGAGGTGGCACTCGCCCTCCAGGAGGCGATGCTGCCGCCGCGCCGGCAGGTGCGCACGGGCCGGGCCGCCGTGCGCTACCGGCCCGCGGTCGGCGCGCTGAACGTGTGCGGCGACTGGTACGACCTGGTCGACCTGGTCGGCGGCAACCGTATCGGGGTCGCGGTGGGCGACGTGGTCGGGCACGGTCTCGGCGCGGCCGGCGTGATGGGGCAGCTGCGCAGCGCGCTGAGCGCCGCGTCCCGGGTCGCCGACGGTCCGGCGCAGGCCCTGGACGTGCTGGGGCGCTACGCGCATGTCGTCGACGGCGCCGAATCGGCCACCGCGGTCACCACGTTCATCGACTTCGACACCCACACCATCGCCTACAGCAGCGCGGGCCATCCGCCGCCCGTCCTGGTCCATCCCGACGGCCGGGTGGAGTTCCTCGACCAGGCCACCGACCCGCCGCTGGACGCCCGGCCCGATCCGATACCGAGACCCCAGGCGGTCACCACCTACACGAGCGGTGCCACCCTCGCGCTGTACACGGACGGCCTGGTGGAACGGCGTCACGAGGACATCGACACCGGGCTCGGGCGCCTCGCCGACTCGCTCGTGCGCCATCGCACCGCCGACCCGGAGGCCCTTGCCGACGCCGTCCTGCTGGAGCTGCTGCCACCGGGCGGCGCGACCGACGACACGGCACTGATCATCGTGCGCCTGTGATGGACGGACAGTGTCGGCGGCCGCCCGCGAGGACGGACGACCTGGCACCCGGCGATCGTGATCACGCCAAACCCGGCCATCGGGTTGCCGCGTACCCGTCCCGGAGACGAGGCTGGTCCGGCGGTCCTCCCCACCCGCAAACGCCGCCGCCCACCGGCAGCCTGACACCCGGTCAGGAAAGTCGGCATGAGTCGGTATCGGTCCCACCCGGCCCGGTTCCGGCCGTTCGACCCTGCGCCTACACTGGCCTCCCCACGGCACGCTGGTTGACCTGCCAGAACGCGGCGGCCCGAGCTGATCCCCCCGAGTGAGGAGCGCCCCTTTGTTCTACTACGTACTTAAATACGTATTGTTGGGTCCGCTGCTGAGACTGGTTTTCCGGCCGCGAATAGAAGGTCTTGAGCACGTACCGGCCACAGGCGCGGCCATCGTCGCCGGCAACCACCTGTCGTTCTCCGACCACTTCCTGATGCCGGCGATCCTCAAGCGGCGCATCACCTTCCTGGCGAAGAAGGAGTACTTCACCGGCCCGGGCATCAGGGGCCGCCTCACCGCCGCGTTCTTCCGCAGCGCCGGGCAGATCCCGGTCGACCGCACCGGCAAGGAGGCGGGCCAGGCCGCGATCCGCGAGGGGCTCGGCGTTCTGAGCAAGGACGAACTCCTCGGCATCTACCCCGAGGGCACCCGCTCGCACGACGGCCGTCTCTACAAGGGCAAGGTCGGCGTCGCCGTGATGGCCCTCAAGGCGGGGGTCCCGGTCATCCCGTGCGCGATGATCGGCACGTTCGAGGCCCAGCCGCCCGGCAAGGTCATCCCCAACGTCCACCCGGTGAAGATCCGTTTCGGCAAGCCCCTGGACTTCTCCCGCTACGAGGGCATGGAGAACGAGAAGGCCATCCTGCGCGCGGTCACCGACGAGATCATGTACGCGATCCTGTCCCTCTCCGAGCAGGAGTACGTCGATCAGTACGCGGCCGTCGTCAAGGCCGAGGAAGAGGCGGCGGCGAAGGCCGCCAAGTCTGAGAAGGAGCGCAGGTTCCCGAGGCTGCCCATCAGCTGACGCGGCCGTCGGCCCAGCGGCTGCTCAGGCGAGGGTGTCGAGTGCCTCGTCGAGCAGCCCGCGCAGCCGCAGCGCGTCCGTCGCCACGGCGCTCACCAGGACGGCGGGCCCGGCGAGAGGCAGCACCGCGGCGTTCTCCCCCAGCACCCGGGCCGCAACCGGATTCTCCCCGAACTCGGGCCGTACGACGACGAGTTGCCCGACGGCCCGGTGGCCACCGAGTCCAGCGGCCCCGTCCCAGCCACCCGGCGCTCCGGGTCCGCAGGCCAGCTCCTGGTCGAGCACCGTCCGCCCCGCCACCCGCACGCGGATCCGGCTGCCGAGCCGCCCCGGCTCCTCCCCCACCCGCCCGAGCACCTGCTCCTCACGCAGCACGAGCCGCCCGGCCGCACCGACGTCGACATGGGTCGTGACATGCAGGTCGCTGCCCCGAGCGGAGATCAACTGCTCGGGCAGCCAGTGCAGTTCACCGCCGTCGGCCACGGACAGCCGTACGTCGTAGCGGGCCTCGCCCTTGCCCTGCCCCGGCAACGCGATCGTGGCGGCGGCCGACCGCACCCTCAGCCGCGCGCCCGCCTCGACATCGGCCTCGACGGTGAAACGGTCGCCGCCGAGCGGCCCGCTCATCGCGCCGACGAGCACGACCCGCGCCTCGGCCCCGCTGCCCCGGGTCCGTCTGAGCGCCAGCGGTCCTTCGCCGTCGAGCACCGGCAGCGACGTACCGCCCCGTCCGTCGGCCCGGGCGACGATCCGCGCGTGCGCCCGTACCCCACCGGCCGCGCTCGTCATGCGGTCCACGCCGCGAGCCGGTCCCGCACCCAGCCGGCGACGTCCGTCACGCCGGGCTCGCTCCTCAGCGACTGGAAGACGACGGGCAGTTCGGCGCGCTGTGCCTTGGCGTCGGCCGCCATCCGGGCCAGGTCGGAGCCGACGTATGGTGCGAGGTCGGTCTTGTTGACGACGAGCAGGTCCGCCGTGGTGACACCCGGCCCTCCCTTACGGGGGATGTCGTCGCCTCCGGCCACGTCGATCACGAAGATCTGCGCGTCGACGAGTCCTTTGGAGAAGGTGGCGGTGAGGTTGTCGCCGCCGGACTCGACGAGGATCAGATCGAGGGGTCCGACCTCGTCCTCCAGGTCCTCGACGGCCTCCAGGTTCGCGGAGATGTCGTCCCGGATCGCGGTGTGCGGACACGCCCCCGTCTCCACGGCGGTGATCCGCTCGGGCGGCAGCACGGCCTCCCGCAGCAGGAACTCGGCGTCCTCACGCGTGTAGATGTCGTTGGTGACGACGGCGAGGGACAGCTCCGCACGCAGGGCACGGCAGAGCGCGGCGACAGTGGCGGTCTTGCCGGATCCGACAGGGCCGCCGAGCCCGATGCGGAGCGCTCGACGGGATCCGTCGGGGCGGCGCGCGTCGGCGCTGACGGCGGCGGGGCCGTCGTGGGAGTGGTCGAGGTGCATGGGGAGTTCCTTTCTCGGCGCCGGTCCAGAAATGACAGCCCGTCCGGCGATTGAGGATGCGGCCGTTCAGGCCGAAGGGGGTCCGGGGCGGCAGCCCCGGCGGGGTCGAAGGGGCGGAGCCCCTTCAGGACGGGACGGGTAGGGGCGGCGGGGGCGAGGAAGCTCAGGACGCGAACAACCGCACGGCCCAAGCCGCATGCACCTCCGCCCCGATCTCCAGCAGCGGCCCCGAAGCCGCGGGCAACGCGTCGACCCCCTCCGCGACAACCCCCCACCCCGCGTCCACGGCCCGATCCACCACCCGGTCCACCTCCGGCGCCAACCGCGCCAGCACGGCCGTCGCGTCGAAGGGATCCAGACTCAGCAACCGCACCGCCGCACTCGCCGGCCCACTCACACTCTCGTACGCCGCGCAGTACGCCGCCTCGACGCCCCCCAACCCCGCCGCCCGAGCAACGCCCCCCAGTACGACCGGCTGATGGGCCCCCTTGGGAAACCGCCGGGCCAGCTCGTCCAGCTCCCCGGTGGGCCAGGTGGCCCGAGCCGCCCGCATCAACTGCCGCCCCAGCTTCCGCGCGGCAAGCCGGAGGGCGGGCGACGGCGTACGGGCATCGGCGGCGGCGTCCAACTCCACCACGTCGCCCCCGGACGCGGCCGCCGCAGCGAGCGAGGCCGCGACCAGCCCGGCCGTGTGCAGCCGCCCCCGGCAGAAGTCCTCCAGGCTCGCGGCTCCGGTGATGCGTCCCGCCTTCACGGCCGCTTCGGCCCCACCGGAGTGTGCGTGCCCCCCGGCGGGAAAGCGGCCGTCGGCCAGGACCAGAAGTGCTGCTCGTGTCATCGCGGAACCTTCCCCTCAGAACAGGAAGTACCGCTGTGCCATGGGCAGTTCGGCGGCGGGCGTGGCCTCCACCAGCTCCCCGTCGATGTGCACGGCGAAGCTGTCGGGGTCGATCCTCACCTCGGGCCGCGCGTCGTTCTGACGCATGTCGGCTTTGGTGACGCCGCGCGTCGACTCGATGGCGACGAACCGCTTCCCCAACTGCAGCCGCTCCGGAAGCCCGTCCTCGATCGCGAGCGGGGCGACGAAGTTGACCGAGTTCGCGGCCGGTGCCCGTCCGATCGCACCGAACATCGGCCGGGGCAGGATCGGCTGCGGCGTCGGGATGGACGCGTTGGCGTCGCCCATCTGCGCGTAGGCGATCTGCCCGCCCTTGATGACGAGCTGCGGCTTCACCCCGAAGAACGCCGGTTCCCACAGCACCAGGTCGGCGAGCTTGCCGGTCTCCACGGAGCCGATCTCTCGGCCGAGGCCCTGCGCGAGCGCGGGATTGATCGTGTACTTGGCGACATAGCGCCGCACCCGCCGGTTGTCGGCCCGTCCGTCCCCGGGCAGCGCGCCGCGCCGCCGCTTCATCACATGGGCGGTCTGCCAGGTGCGCAGGACGACCTCGCCCACGCGCCCCATGGCCTGCGAGTCCGACGAGATGATCGAGATCGCGCCGAGGTCGTGGAGTATGTCCTCGGCCCCGATGGTCGAGGGCCGGATCCGTGACTCGGCGAAGGCCAGGTCCTCGGGTACGGCCGCGTTGAGGTGGTGGCACACCATCAGCATGTCGAGGTGTTCCTCGGCGGTGTTGACGGTGAACGGCCTAGTCGGGTTCGTCGAGCTGGGCAGCACGTGCGGCTCGGAGACGACGCTCATGATGTCGGGTGCGTGTCCACCGCCCGCGCCTTCGGTGTGGTAGGCGTGGATGCCGCGTCCGGCGATCGCGGCGAGCGTGTCGCCGACGAAACCCGCCTCGTTCAATGTGTCCGTGTGGATCGCGACCTGGATACCGGTCCGGTCGGCGACGGTCAGCGAGGCGTCGATGACGGCCGGGGTGGAGCCCCAGTCCTCGTGCAGCTTCAGGCCGAGCGCGCCGCCGCGGATCTGCGACAGCATCGCCTCGTGGGAGACGGTGTTGCCCTTGCCCAACAGGCCGAAGTTGACGGGGTGTTCCTCCATCGCCTCCAGCATCCGGGCCAGGTGCCAGGGGCCGGGCGTCACCGTGGTCGCCTTCGAGCCCTCGGCGGGTCCGGTGCCGCCGCCGACGAGCGTGGTGATCCCGGAGGCGAGGGCCTCGTCGGCGATCTGGGGGCAGATGAAGTGGACGTGCGCGTCGATGGCGCCGGCGGTGAGGATCCGTCCGTTGCCGGCGATGATCTCGGTCTCGGGGCCGATGACGAGGTCCGGGTGCACCCCGTCCATCGTGTCGGGGTTGCCCGCCTTGCCGATGCCGGTGATCCGGCCGTCGCGGATGCCGACGTCGGCCTTGACGATGCCCCAGTGGTCGATGATCACGACACCGGTGACGACGGTGTCCGGGGTGCCCTCCGCGCGGGTTGCCCGGGACTGGCCCATGGACTCGCGGATGACCTTGCCGCCGCCGAACACGGCCTCGTCCCCGGCGAGTCCGGGCCCGCCGGAGCGGTCCTCCTCGATCTCGACGAGCAGATCGGTGTCGGCGAGCCGGATACGGTCACCGGTGGTCGGGCCGAACAGATCGGCGTACGCGGCGCGGGAGATCTCAGGCATCGAGGGCACCTCCGGTCTCCCCGCGCAGTCCGGGCACCACTCGGGCTCCGGCGAGCGGGACGAGTTCGACCTCGACGGGGATGCCGGGCTCGAAGCGCACGGCGGTGCCGGCGGCGACGTTCAGCCGCCTGCCGCGGGCCGCCGCGCGGTCGAAGTCCAGGCCGGGGTTGGCCTCGGCGAAGTGGTAGTGGGAGCCGACCTGGACGGGCCGGTCGGCGGCGTTGAGGACGGTGAGCCGGGTGACCTCGCGGCCTGCGTTGTAGACGATCGGCCCGTCGCCGAACAGGATCTCTCCGGGAATCATCGAGGCCCCCCTCAGACGATCGGGTCGTGGACGGTGACCAGCTTGGTGCCGTCGGGGAAGGTGGCCTCGACCTGGACGTCGTGGATCATCTCGGGGATGCCCTCCATGACGTCGTCGCGGGTGAGCAGCTTGCGTCCGGACGACATGAGCTCGGCGACGGTACGGCCGTCGCGTGCGCCCTCGAGGATGTGCGAGGAGATGAGGGCGACCGCCTCGGGGTGGTTCAGCTTGAGGCCGCGGGCCCGGCGCTTCTCGGCGACGTCGGCCGCCACGTGGATGAGCAGCCTCTCTTGCTCGTGCGGGGTCAGTTGCACGTCCCACCTCACAGTCCTCGCTCCGGACCGTGCGGGGTCCGGTTGCCGCGGCCACACGGCAAAAGTGCCTGGTGGCGTGGATCGGCAGGCTAGTTGGACCGAGTTTCGGGCACGTTAACCAAGCTGTGATCTCTCAGGCGCCCTGCCGCTCGTCGGGCATGCTCATCAGCCCGCGCAGCCCGTCCTGGAGGACCTCCACCGGCGCCCCGCCGAACAGGGCCTGCTGAGCGATGAACCCCTGCACGGTGGCGATCATGGTGCGCGCCACATGCTCCGCCGGGACGTCCGACCGCATCATCCCGGCCTCCTGGTACGCCTCGACGGCCAGCACCCAGTTCTCGCGCAGCTCGACGTACACGTCCGTCAGGATGGCCGCCAGCTCGTCGTTACGCACGGTCTCCGCCCAGACCTGCATGATCAGCCGCGGGAAGAGCGAGTCGCCCTCGGCCCGCAGGGACGCCCAGACGCGCAGCGTCCGTCGCAGGACCAGGCCGACCAAGAGGTCCGGCGGTGGCGGCGGGCTCTGCCGAGTGACGTCCGCGAAGGCCGCGCGGATCTCACCGAGTACCTCCTTGACGATCGCGGCGATGAGGTCGTCCTTGCCGCTGAAGTAGCGGTACACCGCGCCCGCCGACAGGTCGACCTCCTTCAGCACGTCCTGCATCGACGTGGCGTGGAAGCCATTGCGGGCGAACAGGCGGGCGGCACCGTCGAGGATCTGCCGGCGGCGGGCGTCGAGGTGTTCCTGGGATACGCGGGCCATGGTCACAAAGTAAAACGAACATTCCTTCTTGACAAGGAGCGGCATGCGCAGGACGGTGGTGACACAACAAAAACGAACGATCCTTCTTTTTAGTCCGTCTCCCAGGGAGCACCCATGTCCACCCCGTCCGCTACGGCACCCAGGAACGCCGCACCCCGGCGCCTGATCGCGATCGTCGTCCTGGTCCCGGTCCTCGCCGCGCTCGCCCTGTGGGCCTTCGCCTGGCCCGCCGCCCGCACCGCCCCGCGCGACCTGCCGCTGGGCGTGGCCGGACCGACCGCCGCGACCGCACAGGTGGAGCAGCGGCTCAGCACGCACGAGGGCGCCTTCGACATCCACCGCTACGCCGACGAGGCCGCCGCCCGCGAGGCCATCGAGGACCGGACCGTGTACGGCGCCGTCGTCGTGACACCCCAGGGCCCGGAGCTGCTGACCGCGTCCGCGGCGAGCCCGGCCGTCGCCCAGCTCCTCCAGCAGGCGGTGGCCCAGCAGGCCGCCGCCGAGGGCACCCAGGTCAAGACCGTCGACGTCGTGGCCGCACCGGAGAACGACCCGCGCGGCGCGGCCCTGACCTCCAGCGTCCTGCCGCTCGCCCTGGCCGGCATGGCGGCGGGCGCGGCGGTGACCCTGCTGGGGCTGCGCGGCGTCCGCGCCGTCGGCGCCCTGGTCGGTGCCGCCACCCTGATCGGCCTGGGCGCGGCATCGATCGCGCACGGCTGGCTGGGGGTGCTCGCCGGGAACTGGTGGGCGGAGGCGGGGGTGTTCGCGCTGACGACGCTCGCCGTGAGCGCGGCCGTCGCGGGGCTCGCCGCCCTCGTCGGCACCGCCGGCATCGGCATCACGGCGGCCACGATCATGCTGATCGGCAACCCGTTCTCCGGAGCGGCCTCGGCACCGCAGATGCTGCCGGAGCCGGTCGGTGTGATCGGCCAGTGGCTGCCGCCGGGGGCGGGCACGACCCTGCTGCGCTCGGTGTCGTTCTTCGACGGAGCGGCGGCGATCGGTCCGGCCCTCACGCTGACCTGGTGGGCCGCGCTGGGCCTGGGCGCCGTCCTGCTGGGGAACGCGCTCAAGGCACGTGCGACGAGCACCGAGTCCGTACCCGAGCGGGAACTGGCCGCCACCTCCGGCTGACCACCGGCCGGCGAACGAGGAACCGCGACCGACGACCGACCGCGGTCACACCGAACCGACCGTGCACCCCCGCTGTAGCGGACGGGGGTGCACGGTCTCGTCGTGTCCGGAGCCGTTGGGGGCCGGTGCTAGGTGGGGCTCGCCCCGCGATGCTCGGCCGCGATCCCGAAGCGCCGGCGTTCGCGGGGAGCGGAAGCGACCTCGCGGACGCTGGAGACCGCGCTGATCACCTGCTCCTCGGCGAGCTCCGCCGGCTCTCCGAGCTTTTCCAGTCGTTCGAGGTCAGAGGCGGAGACAAGGGCGACAAGGGGCTTCCCGTGGCGCGTCACCACGACGCGCTCACCGCCGTACACCACGCGATTGATCAGATCGGCGAGCTCAGCCCTGGCTTGCGTCACCGGAATCTCGTAGGCCATGCTCCCCACATTACGTCATGTACGTCCTGTACATTTTTTACAGGCACCCCGGCAAGGGAGGCGTGAGCCATGACCCGACCGTTCGCCCGCTACGTACTGCCCGAGTTCACCGAACGCACGAGTTCCGGCCTCAGGACGCAGGATCCGTACTCGAAGCTGCTGGAGGAACGGATCGTCTTTCTCGGCACGCCGGTCGACGACACCTCGGCGAACGACGTGATGGCGCAGTTCATGTACCTGGAGCACAAGGACCCCGACCAGGAAATCTCGCTGTACATCAACTCGCCCGGCGGCTCGTTCAGCGCCATGTCGGCGATCTACGACACGATGCAGTTCGTCTCGTGTGACGTGGAGACGATCTGCCTGGGGCAGGCCGGGGCGACCGGCGCCGTACTGCTGGCGGCGGGCACCGCGGGCAAGCGGTTCGCACTGCCGGGGGCGCGGGTGGTGATCCATCAGCCGACGCTGCCCGAGCCGGTCGAGGGGCAGACCAGCGATCTGGCGATCCAGGCCGACGAACTGGTGCGGGTGCGGGCCCGGCTGGAGGAGATGCTCGCCCGGCACACCGGACGCGATCGCGAGCAGGTGGCCGAGGACATCGAGCGGGACAAGATCCTGACCGCGCAAGAGGCGCTGGAGTACGGGCTGGTGGACCGGATCATCCCCAACCGCAGGGACACCATCGCTCCGCCGACGGGGCGGTGACGGCCGGTGCTCCCACCCGAGTTGCCGCCGCTGCCCGCGCTGACGCGTGCGGAGGGCGAGTTGATCGACCGTTACCTCGACGTGGTGGACCTGCTCGGCCGGATCAACCCGGCGCACCACGGCGACACCTATCGCGGACTGCGGGCCGCCCAGGCGCTCGTGAGCAGGGCGGCCGAGCTGCGGGACGCGCTGGCGCTGATGCATCAGCGGGGCGAGACGGAGCTGCACGCTCCCACGCTGGCGCGTGCGTTGCGCGTGCTGGACGGAGAGCGCCGCACGGCTCGTGTCACGGTGCCCCCGCGCTCCGACAGTTGACGACCCGTGCCGCAGGATTCCGGACGCCCCGGCCCACTGACGGGGCGTCCGGTGCCGAGCCGAAACGGACCAAAAGGCGTACCCACTTTCGGCGTAGACGGCTCTCCTTTTGCCTGTCCGTCAGGGTTGCGCAACAGGTATGAGCGCCAGGCGGAATCAGGCGCTCCGTCCCTGGTCCGGGACTCCTCGGGCATCTGGACACCCACTCGAACGGGGGGCCACCCACCCGAACGGGTGAGTGGTGAGTAACACCACAAACCCCCGATTCCGTTGGGTATTTCGCTCATCCGTGCGTCAAGATCCCTGTCTGACGACAAGCCCCCGCCGCAGCGGCGGGGCGATCCGGGCGGACGCCGAGTCCTGCCGCCGCCCGGATGACCGGTCGACGGAGTGGATCGGCAGGAGTGGAGGACCCGAGCAAGACGGGTCGCCGGAGCGGACGTTCGTTCGATCCGAGCAGCCCTTGGGGTGAAGCCGTGGCAACGCGGCCGGGCAACTTCGCCAGCCCGAATCCGACAGGTCATCCTTCTCAGGCGGCTGACGAAGGGTTGCGCATGACTGCGCTCAATCGTGTCCCGTCGCTCATGGTCCGGGCCGGTACGGCTTCGGCCCTCACCATCGCCGCAGTGGGCGGCTCGATCGTGGCACCTGGCTTCGCCTCCGAGGCGGAGGCCGCCACGCCGGCATCGAAGGCACTCAAGGTCGCGGCCTCCAAGAAGGGCTCCCCGTACCGCTGGGGCGCCGCCGGGCCGAACCGGTTCGACTGCTCGGGGCTCACGCTGTACTCGTTCAAGAAGGCGGGCAAGAAGCTGCCCCGCACGGCTGCCCAGCAGTACAACAAGACCCGCCACATCTCCGCCAAGAACCGCAAGGCCGGAGACCTGGTGTTCTTCCACTCGGGGTCGTCCGTCTACCACGTCGGCATCTACGCCGGGAAGGGAAAGATCTGGCATTCCCCGAAGAGCGGGGACGTGGTCAAGCTGCAGAAGATCTGGACCAGGAGCGTCTGGTACGGCCGGGTCAAGTGACCTTCCGGGGGCGGTGGCGGCGTCCTGACGCGCCGTCATCGCCCTCGGGGCCTCAGAGGGCGAGCAGCGGCCCGGCGAGCAGGGCCGCGCCGAAGGCGGTCAGCGCCGCGCCGGTGGCGACCGTGACCGCACGTGCGGCGCGCGGCCGGCGCAGCCACCTGCCGAGCCGGTCCACCAGCAGGGCGACCACCTGGAACCAGACCAGCGCGATCGCCAGCACGATCAGGGCCAGCAGCAGCGTCCGGGGCAGTGCCGGAGCGCCCGCGGGCACGAACTGCGGCAGCACGCTGAGGAACGTGAGCGACGCCTTCGGGTTGAGGGCGTTGGTCACGAAGCCCTGTCGCAGCGGCCGCGCGGTGGACTCCTCGCGCGTGTCCACCACTTCGCTGGGCCTCTGCCGCAGGGTCTGCACGCCCAGGTACAGCACATAGACGCCGCCGACCACCTGCAGCGCGCGGAACAGCGCCGGTACGGCGGCCAGGACCGCGGCCACCCCGACGACCGCCATCGTCACATGCACCAGCAGTCCCGCCCCGATCCCGAGCGCGCAGGCGATGCCGGCCCGGCGGGAGACGAGTGCGTTGCGTACGACGACGGTGAAGTCGGCCCCGGGCATGGCGACCAGGCCGGCGGAGACCCCGGTGAAGGCGATGAGCTGAGCGTCCATGGACCCCAGCGTGCCGCCCATGAGCCTTCAGCAGGTATGTCGAATATCCTGGGACTCCCTAAAGCATTGCTTTAAGCAGACGTGTGACTGAGGCGGACGGAGAGCTCGCATGTACGATCCGGTCCGGCTCGCCGCGCTGGTGGCGGTCGCGGAGGCGGGATCGATCACCCGCGCCGCAGAACGGCTCGGGTACACCACACCCGCGCTCTCCCAGCAGCTGGCCAAGCTGGAGCGGGAGACCGGCACGGCCCTTCTGGTACGGCACCACCGAGGGGCGCGGCTGACGGGTGCGGGCGAGCTGCTGGTGGTCCGGGCGCGGCGGGTGCTCGACGAGCTGGACCGGGCCCGGCACGAGCTGGCCCGGCTGACCGGACTGTCCGGCGGCACACTGCGGCTCGGCACCTTCCAGACGGCCGGCATCCATCTGCTGCCGCCGGCCCTCAGCGCCTTCCGCCGGGCTCATCCGGACGTGGAGTTGACGGTCGCCGACTACGAGCCGTCGGCCGGCGTGGCCGCGGTGGCGGCGGGCGAGATCGACCTGGCGCTGACGCACGCGTACGAGCCGGGGGAACCGACGCCGCTGCCCGCGTCGGTCGATGTCGAGCGGATCCTCGTCGAGGAACTGGTTCTGGTGTCCGCTCCGGGCCATGTGCTCACCAGCGGTGCCACGCGGCTTCCGCTCACCGAGCTCGCCGGGCAGCCGCTGATCAGCATGGCGCCGGACGCTCCGGCGCGGCGGGGTGTGGAGGCGGCGCTGACCGAGGCGGGGGCCATGCCGTCGGTGCTGGTGGCGACGCCGGGGTATCTGCTGGTGTGCGCGCTGGCCAGTGCGGGGCTGGGCGTGGCGGTCGTACCGGAAATGGTCGCGCGGACGTCGGTCAGTCCGGTGGGGGTGCGGGCTCTGGAGGGCGGGTGGTTACGCCGTACGATCTCGATCGCGTATCGCGGGGAAGAGACGGCACCCGCGGCGGATGCTTTCCGTGCGCTGCTTCGCGGCACTTTCAACCGGGCCCAGCAGCCGCGCACCTGAGGGGCGCGGGGCTGTATCCATATGCGGCTCCGCCGCGTGGGCGCGACAGGCCACGACGGCGCCGCAGATGACGGACGACCTGTCACGGCACTTCCCGCGGAGCGCTCGGCACTGGCACAGTCCACGGCAGTTCGATGGAGACGGTCTTGCCGCCTTCGCGTGTCGGGCGCACTCTCAGCTTGCCGCCGCACTCCGCGGTCAGCCAGCGGATGATGACCATGCCGCGTCCGTTGTCCTGCTGCACGGCGGCCGGCAGACGCTTGGGGAAACGCGGATGGCTGTCGGTGACGCCGATGCGCAGGTGTTCGTCACGGTCGAGCGCGAGGTCCACCGTGAAGGTGGGTGACTGGCCCAGGGTGTGCTGTACGGCGTTGGTGGTGAGTTCGGAGACGATCAGGCGGATGGTGTCGGCCACTTCCGTGTCCGGTGGCAGTCCCCATTCGGCGAGGGTGGTGAGCACATAGGCCCGGGCCGCGGACACCGAGGCGGGATCGCTCGGCAGAGTGACGGATGCTTCCAGGTGATCTGCCATGGCGAGGTCGTCCCTTTCCAATGGGACCGCAGTCCGACACGGAGCGGATGGTTCGAGTACGGTCCCGGACTGGTGCTTCGTCGCCAGACTGCCATTACCGCACCCGTCACGGGTGGCGATCCACCAAGATATGCATATATCTGTCGCTCGAAGCGGTGAACTCTGCGACGGCAGACCGTATTTGGGCGGCTCGGTTGGAGTAAGGAGTAGCCCATGCAGCACGGTCCCGCGGTACGCCGCCGGAAACTGGGCGCGGAACTGCGTGCGTTACGCACCGGGGCGGGGCTCACCAGCGGTGAGGCGGCCCGGCTTGCGGGCTGGCACCAGTCCAAGGTGAGCCGGATCGAAACCGGCGCCAGCGGGGTGAAACCGGCCGATGTGCGGTTACTGCTCGATGTCTACGGTGTACGTGATGCCCAACTGCGGGAGTTGCTGCTGGTGTTGGCGGGTTCCGACGAGGGCGGCGGCCGGCATCACTGGTGGCACGCGTACCGCGGAGTACTGCCGCCGACGTACCGGGATTTCATCAGCCTGGAGTCACAGGCGAGGGCGATGCGCACGCTGGAGACGTCCGTGGTGCCCGGACTGCTCCAGACGCCCGAGTACGCCAGGGCGGTGACCCGGGCCGCGGTCGGCGGGCTGGACGGCGATGCCGACGACCGCCTCGACGCGCTGGTCGCGGTGCGGCTGGCCAGGCAGGACGTGCTGCGCGCGGATCCGCCGCTGAAGCTGAGCGCGGTGCTGGACGAGGCCGTGCTGCGCCGGGAGATCGGCGGGCCCGAGGTGATGGCGCGGCAGCTGAGCCGGCTGATGGAGGCGGCGCAGCTGCCCCAAGTCCGCCTACAGGTACTGCCGTTCAGGGCCGGCGAACATATCGGCCTCACTGGCCCTTTCGTTATCTTCTCATTTTCGAGCACTTCTGATCTGGATGTGGTTGTTCTCGACCACTTGACGAGTAGCCTCTACCTCGAACGGAAAGAAGACCTCCAGGCCTACACGGAGGCCTTCAACACCCTTCGGATCCACGCCCTTTCGCCCGAGGAATCGTTGGATTACATCGCCGCGCTAGGTGGCGGTGTGTAAGGAGGCACCATGACAGCATTGCCTCGGAACGTCATGTCGAGCACCGAACTACCAGGTGCGCGCTGGCTGCGCAGCAGCTACAGCACCGGTGCGAACAACTGCGTCGAGACGGCACGACCGCACTCCGGTCCCTGGACCGGGCTGCTCGCGGTGCGTGACTCCAAGAACCCGGCCGGTCCCGCGCTGCTCTTCTCCCCCGAGAGCTGGGCGGGTTTCACGGTCGCGTTCCAGTCCTGATGACCCCGATCGATCCGATCAACGCTGATCGGTTCTGATCACTTCCATTCCGTGTGCGAGCAGGGCCGTGTCACGCCGACTCATGGTCGTGTCTCGCCGATCACTCGAACAGCGCGCTCGATCTCGGCCTCGGAGAGGTCCGCGCGGGCGGTCAGCCTCAGCCGTGAGATGCCGTCGGGGACGGAGGGAGGACGGAAACAGCCCACGGCGAGGCCCGCCGCACGGCACTCGGCCGCCCAGCGCACGGCCTTCTCCGGGGACGGGGCGCGCACGGACACGACCGCGGCGTCCGGACGTACCGCCTCCAGGCCCGCGGCGGTCAGACGCGCGTGGAGTTCGCGTGCCACCGCACCCGCCCGCGCCGCCCGCGCCGGTTCGCGGCGCAGCAACCTCAGCGCCGCCAGCGCCGCACCCGCGGACGCGGGGGCGAGCCCCGTGTCGAAGATGAACGTCCGGGCTGTGTTGACCAGGTGCTCGATCACCCTGGCGGGGCCCAGGACGGCGCCGCCCTGGCTGCCGAACGACTTGGACAGGGTCACCGTCACGACGACGTCATCGGCGCCCGCGAGGCCCACCGCCTGCGCGGCACCGCGGCCACCCTCGCCCAGGACACCGAGGCCGTGCGCGTCGTCGACCAGCAGTCCCGCACCGCGCTCCCGGCATGCCTCGGCGTACTCGGCCAGGGGGGCGGCGTCGCCGTCGACGGAGAAGACCGTGTCGGACACGACGACCGCCGTGCCCTCGTGCGTGTGCAGCGCCTTGCGCACCGCCTCCGGCTCGGAGTGCGGGACGACCTGCGTGGTGCCCCGGGCCAGCCGGCAGCCGTCGATCAGCGAGGCGTGGTTGCCGGCGTCCGACACGATCAGCGAGCCGTGCGGGGCCAGCGCGGTGACCGCGGCGAGGTTGGCCGCGTAACCCGAGGAGAGAACCAGCGCCGCCTCGAAACCGCAGAAGCCGGCCAGCTCGCGCTCCAGCTCGGCGTGCAGCTGTGTCGTGCCCGTGACGAGCCGGGAGCCGGTCGCGCCGCCGCCCCAGGTCCGCGCGGCCCGCGCCGCGCCCTCGGTGACCTCGGGGTGCCGGGCCAGGCCCAGGTAGTCGTTGCTCGCGAGATCGAGGAGGGGCGAGTCGGCGGGGCGGGGGCGCAGGGTCCGTACGAGCCCGGCGCTGCGGCGCAGCTCCGCCTGCTCGTCGATCCAGCCGAACGCCATGGTTCCTCCGGGGCTTTGGTAAGCGGTACACAGACGTCGCTTTTGTAGGCAGTGCACAGACCCTAGCCGTAGGGCGGCCCGCCCACGGTGTGGCAATACCCACACATCGAAACGACAGGGTTGTGCAAACTCACCTTGGCTCGGACGCCCTCCGTACGTCAGGATCAGCTCCCATGGACCTGCTGAACACGCTGGTGGACAAGGGGCTTCGGCGCGAGCTGCCGACCCGCGAGGAAGCCTTGGCCGTCCTCGCCACTTCCGACGACGACCTGCTCGATGTGGTGGCCGCGGCCGGCAAGGTGCGCCGGCACTGGTTCGGTCGCCGGGTGAAACTCAACTATCTGGTCAACCTGAAGTCGGGCCTGTGCCCCGAGGACTGCTCCTACTGTTCCCAGCGCCTCGGCTCCACCGCCGGCATCCTGAAGTACACCTGGCTCAAGCCGGACGAGGCCTCCCAGGCGGCGGCCGCCGGATTGGCGGGTGGCGCCAAACGGGTGTGTCTGGTGGCGTCCGGGCGCGGCCCGACCGACCGTGACGTGGACCGGGTCTCCGAGACCATCAGGACCATCAAGGACCAGAACGAGGGCGTCGAGGTGTGCGCCTGTCTCGGTCTGCTGTCCGACGGACAGGCCGAGCGGCTGCGCGAGGCGGGCGCGGATGCCTACAACCACAACCTCAACACGTCCGAGGGGACGTACGGGGACATCACGACCACGCACACCTACGCCGACCGCGTCGACACGGTGCAGAAGGCCCACGGGGCCGGGCTGTCCGCGTGCTCCGGTCTCATCGCCGGCATGGGCGAGAGCGACGAGGACCTGGTCGACGTCGTCTACTCGCTGCGCGAGCTGGACCCGGACTCGGTGCCGGTGAACTTCCTGATCCCGGTCGAGGGCACCCCGCTGGCCAAGGAGTGGAACCTCACCCCGCAGCGCTGCCTCAGGATCCTGGCGATGGTCCGGTTCGTCTGTCCGGACGTCGAGGTGCGCATCGCCGGTGGCCGCGAGGTCCATCTGCGCACGATGCAGCCGCTCGCCCTGAACCTGGCCAACTCGATCTTCCTCGGGGACTACCTCACGACCGAGGGCCAGGCGGGCAAGGCCGACCTGGAGATGATCGCCGACGCCGGGTTCGAGGTGGAGGGCACCGATCAGGTGACACTGCCGGAGCACCGGACGGAGACGGCCGGGGGCGGCTGCGGGTCGCACGAGGCCGCGGGCTGTGGGTCGCACGGCGGCGCGGGCTGCGGGTCGTCCCACGAGGGCGCCGGGTGCGGGTCGCACGAAGGGGGCGGTGTGTGCGGTACGGCCGCTGCCGCCGCCGCTCCGGTCAACGAGGCGCGCACCGACCTGGTCGCGGTACGCCGACGGGGCGCCGGAACGGACCTCGCGCCCAATGCCTGACCCGCACACCGCGTCCGGCCTGACCGTGCCCGAGCTGCTGGAGCTCGACCGGCGGCATGTGTGGCACCCGTACGGTCCGATGCCCGGCCGCAGTGAACCGCTCGTCGTGGAGTCGGCGAGCGGGGTGCGGCTGAAGCTCGCGGACGGCTCGGGTGAGCTGGTCGACGGCATGTCGTCCTGGTGGTCGGCGATCCACGGCTACAACCACCCGGTGCTCAACGAGGCCGCGCAGGAGCAACTGGCGCGGATGAGCCACGTCATGTTCGGCGGGCTCACCCACGAACCCGCCGTACGCCTGGCGAAGCTCCTTGTCGACATGTCGCCCGACGGCCTGGAGCATGTGTTCCTCGCCGACTCCGGTTCGGTGTCGGTCGAGGTCGCGGTCAAGATGTGCCTGCAGTACTGGCGTTCGCTGGGCCGCCCCGGCAAGCAGCGCCTGCTGACCTGGCGCGGCGGCTACCACGGCGACACCTGGCAGCCCATGTCGGTGTGCGACCCCGAGGGCGGCATGCACGAGCTGTGGACCGGGGTGCTCCAGCGCCAGGTGTTCGCGGACCCGCCGCCGGCCGAGTTCGACGAGTCGTACGCGGAGCATCTGCGGTCGCTGATCGAGCGGCACGCGCACGAACTGGCGGCGGTGATCGTCGAGCCGGTCGTGCAGGGCGCGGGCGGGATGCGGTTCCACTCCCCCGCGTATCTGCGGGTGCTGCGCGAGGCGTGCGACGCGCACGACGTGCTGCTGGTGTTCGACGAGATCGCGACCGGGTTCGGCCGCACGGGCGCGCTGTTCGCGGCCGACCACGCGGCGGTGACGCCGGATGTGATGTGCGTGGGCAAGGCGCTGACCGGCGGCTATCTGACGATGGCCGCCACGCTGTGCACCGCGCGCGTGGCCGAGGGAATCTCCCGGGGCGAGGTGCCGGTGCTGGCGCACGGCCCGACCTTCATGGCCAATCCGCTGGCGGCCTCGGTGGCCTGCGCCTCGATCGGGCTGCTGCTCGGGCAGGACTGGCCGGCCGAGATCAAGCGGATCGAGAAGGGCCTGCGGGAGGGACTGGCGCCGGCGTCCGACCTGCCGGGTGTGAAGGACGTACGCGTCCTCGGCGCCATCGGGGTCGTCCAGCTGGACCATGAGGTGGACATGCGGGCGGCGACGGCGGCCGCCGTGCGCGAGGGCGTGTGGCTGCGGCCGTTCCGCGACCTCGTCTACACGATGCCGCCGTACGTCACGGGCGACGCGGACGTCGCACGGATCGCCCGCGCGGTGTGCGCGGCGGCTCGGGAGGGCTGACATGCCGGTACTGGTGATCACGGGCACGGGCACGGAGGTCGGCAAGACCGTCACGACCGCCGCCGTCGCCGCGGCAGCACTGGCCGCGGGCCGGTCGGTGGCCGTGCTGAAGGCCGCGCAGACCGGCGTACGGCCGGACGAGGACGGCGACGCGCAGGAGGTCGCGCGTCTCGCGGGCGGCGTGACGACCGCGGAACTCGCCCGCTATCCCGACCCGTTGGCCCCGGCGACGGCCGCGCGCCGGGCCGGCCGGGCGGCGGTGCGTCCGCACGAGATCGCCGATGCCGCCGCCAAGCTGGCCACCGAGCACGACCTCGTGCTGGTGGAAGGGGCGGGCGGGCTGCTCGTCCGCTTCGACGAGGCGGGCGGCACCCTGGCGGACGCGGCCGAGCTGATGGCGGCGCCCGTTCTCGTAGTGGCGTCGGCGGGCCTGGGCACGCTGAACGTGACGGAGCTGACGGCGCGTGAACTGCGCGGCCGGCGGCTGGACCTGCTGGGCGTGGTGATCGGGAGCTGGCCCGAGGCGGCGGATCTGGCCTCGCGTTGCAATGTGGCGGATCTGCCGGAGGTGGCGGCGGCACCGCTGCTGGGTGCGGTGCCGGCGGGGGCGGGGGCGCTGACGCCTGCCGACTTCCGCGCCGCGGCGGCCGGTTGGCTGGCGCCGAGGCTGTCCGGGACGTGGGACGCGGGGGGGTTCCGGGGGCGGGTGGCGCCCTGACGGTGCGTGGCTTGTCAGCCCCTTGTGCCAGTCTCTGATCATGCAGACCGACCCTGATCAGTGGAACGACTTGATCGCCGAGTGGGACGAGATCCGGCAGGGCTACCACCTCGGCGACACGCACCGCACCGTGCTGGAGTGCGCCCGGAACCTCGAGGAGAGCGTGGCGGCGGCCGGACCGGACACGGCGCTGTGGGTGCTCGGGCTGGTGCTCATAGGCCCCTACGTGGTCCATGCCCGCCCGGACGCGGCGGCCGAGGCCCGCGTGCTGAAGGCGCTGGACAGCGTCGAGCGTGCTCTCGGGCAGACGGACTGTGCGCACGAGGAGCACCCGTGCGACGGCATGGCGGACGACGGTGAGCTGGACGATCTTCAGGAGGCGCTGGAGATGCTGGCCCACCCTCAGGAGGAGGACCGGGGGACGCGGGAGATATGGACCTGTCCGCGCAATCTCGCGGGGATCGCCCGCGCCTTCTCCGACGCATAGAAGACCTCTGGCCAGCCCGTGGACAGCCTGAGAACGGCCTGAGAACGGCCCCTGGACGGCCTCGCTGCCGGGGCGGAATCCGGCGAGCGCGCGCAGCCGGGTGGCCGCGGCGACGTGGCGGTACTGGTCGAACTGCGACGACGCGCTCACACCCGACACCACCGCGATCCTGAGCGGCGCGACCAACGTCGAGGTCGGCTGCGTCTCGCACACCGACATGAACGACGACCACGGCGTGTACGAGCAGGTCCGGGACTTCATCGGCTGAGTCCGGGCCGGCCCGGGACCGCCCGGACGGGGGCCGGAGTGCACAGCGGAGGTGCGCGGGTCCCGTAAGTGGGGAGAATCAGGGTGAGTCGCGTCCTGCCCGGGAGGTCCCCATGGCCCTGCGGTCCGCCGGTTCCGGCAAGGTGTCACGGGATGCCGTGCACCATCCGCTGTTCGCCCGTTTCTACGCCCGGATCAGCGTCAACGCCGAGACCCGGATGGGCATGGCCGACATCCGCGACCGGCTGCTGGCCGGGCTGTCCGGCCGGGTGATCGAGATCGGCGCCGGCAACGGTCTGAACTTCGCCCACTATCCGAGCTCCGTCTCGGAGGTCGTCGCCATCGAACCCGAGCGACTGCTGCGTTCATTGGCCGTGGACTCGGCCTTGCGCGCCGAGGTGCCCGTGGACGTGGTGCCGGGCGCGGCGGAGGCACTGCCGGTGAAGAGTGAGGCCTTCGACGCGGTGGTGCTGTCGCTGGTGATGTGCAGCGTCCGGGACGTGCCTCGGACGCTCGGTGAGGTACGGCGGGTGCTCAGGCCCGGCGGTGTGGTGCGGTTCTTCGAGCACGGCCGGGGCGGCGGGCGCGCGATGCTCCTCACGCAGCGAGCGCTGGACCGGACGGTGTGGCCGCTGGTGAGCGGCGGCTGCCATGTGTCCCGCGATCCGGTCGCGGCGCTCAGGGAGGCCGGCTTCGAACTCGGCCCCTATCGGCAGGTGATGATGCCGGAGAACGGGCCGACGCTCCCCTCGTCGTACTGCTTCCTCGGGACGGCGTGGCGGCCGCCGGTCAGCGAGTAGTCACAGGCTCCACTGCCGCAGTTCCTGTGCGATGTCGTGCACCGTGGCCTCGCCGCTCTTCACCAGCCGGGCCAGGTCGCGGACCTGCTCGGGCGAGGTGACCACCTTGAGGCCACTGGCGACCAGGTAGGCGTAGGCGACGGCGGAGGCGAACAGAGCGTTGGAGCGCTCCAACGCGGGGACGTGGACGAGCAGTTGGAGCAGGGACGCGGCGCGGGCGTGCGGGCTGTCGTAGACGGGGACGTCGAATATCTCGGCCTGATGGCGGGCGACCGCGGCGACGAGGGCTCCCCAGTCGCTGACCTGGGGGTCCCCCGGCGTCCTCTTCTCGGCGAGCATGAGCAGCCAGGCAAGGTCGATGTTCAGTTCGCTCAACGGATCAGTGGCGACCTTCGCGCGAGCCTTCGCGGTCGGCGCCGAACTCGTCGACGAACACCGACTCGTACTGCTTCATGAAGTCGGCGGCGGCCTCCACGAAGGTGTGGCCGACCTCGCCGGTGTCCTGCTTGACCAGCTCCTCGATGTAGCGGTTGACGCTCATGCCGCGGGCCAGGGCGCGCTCGCGGGCGGCGCGGGCCGTGCCCTCGTCCACTCTCACGTTCAGCTGGGTCTTCGCCATACCTCGAAGCTAGCGCGGTTGTGCTAGCACCGGCAAGGGCTTCGCGCGAAGGCGGGATGTTGCCCCTTACACCGATATCGGGGACCCGACCTGGGGCGGAGAGCGACCGGGACCTCCGGGGGATACTCGCTGTGCGATGGATCACATTACGCTCGGCGGGGACGAGTGTCGTTGTGTCCGTTCCGTCTAGGAGGCGGTCTTGTCCACAGCAGCTGCCCAGTACGTCCCCGGCCCCGCGTCGGCGGACGGGATCGCGGCCCGCGCCCGCGGCGTGACCAAGGCCTACGGCTCGGGCGAGACGACAGTGCTGGCCCTCGACTCGGTGGACGTCGACATCGCGCGCGGCCGTTTCACGGCGGTCATGGGGCCCTCGGGCTCCGGGAAGTCCACGCTGATGCACTGTCTGGCGGGCCTCGACAACGTCTCGGCGGGGCAGGTCTGGCTCGGCGACACCGAGATCACCGGCCTGAAGGACCGCGAGCTGACCCGGCTGCGGCGGGACCGGATCGGGTTCATGTTCCAGTCGTTCAACCTCATCCCGACCCTGAACGCGGTCGAGAACATCACCCTGCCCATGGACATCGCGGGCAAGAAGCCCGACGAGAAGTGGCTGGACCAGGTCATCGACACCCTCGGGCTGCGGGACCGGCTGGGGCACCGGCCCTCCCAGCTCTCCGGTGGCCAGCAGCAGCGCGTCGCCTGCGCCCGCGCGCTCGCCTCCCGGCCGGAGCTGATCTTCGCGGACGAGCCGACCGGCAACCTCGACTCGCGGGCCGGCCTGGAGGTCCTCGGCTTCCTGCGCGAGGCGGTCGACCAGCTGGGGCAGACCGTCGTGATGGTCACCCACGACCCGGGCGCCGCCGCCCACTCCGACCTGGTGCTGTTCCTGGGCGACGGACGGATCGTGGACGAGATGGAGCGCCCGACCGCGGAGGCCGTACTGGAACGGATGCGCCACTTCGCCGGCGCCGGCCCCGCAGCAGGCGGCCAGACCCCTCCCCCGGCGCCGCCCGAGAAGGGCTGACCGGTGCTCAAGGCGACGCTCAGGAGCTTCCTCGCGCACAAGGGGCGGCTCCTGCTGTCCGCCCTGGCGGTGATCCTCTCCGTGGCGTTCGTCGCGGGCAGCCTGATCTTCTCGGACACCGTCAGCCGTACCTTCGACCGGCTCTTCGCCTCGACCGCCGCCGATGTCACCGTCACCCCGAAGGAGACCTTCGACGAGACGATCCCCTCGGGGCAGACCCTGACCCTGCCGGCCTCGCTCGCCGACCGCCTCGCGAAGGTCGACGGCGTCTCGGCGGCCCGTGCGGACGTGGACGTGGAGGGCATCACCGTCGTCGACGAGGACCGCGAGTCGGTGGGCCCGACCACGGGCGCCCCCACCATCGGCACCGCCTGGAACCCGACCGAGCGCAGCCCCGTCGAGCTCACCTCCGGTCACGCACCGAAGGGCGACCGCCAAGTGATGATCGATGCCGACACCGCCGACGACAAGGACGTGGGGATCGGCGACCGGCTGACGGTCGTCGGGCAGGAAGGTTCCTTCCCGGTCGAGGTCGTCGGCATCGTCACCTTCACCACCACCAACCCCGGTGCCGCGCTGGTCTTCTTCGACACCCCGACCGCTCAGACCAAGCTCATCGGCGACCCCAAGGGCGCCACCGGCATCACGCTGGACGCGGCCGACGGTGTCAGCGACGCCGAGCTCAAGCGGCGCGTGGCGGACGCGCTGGGCGACGACAGCGGCGCCTACGAGCTGCGCACCGCCGATGAGCAGGCCGAGTCGGACGTCGAGCAGCTCGGTGGATTCCTCGACATCATCAAGTACGTCATGCTCGGCTTCGCCGGCGTCGCGGTCCTGGTCGGCGTGTTCCTGATCGTCAACACGTTCTCGATGCTGATCGCCCAGCGGACCCGTGAGCTGGGCCTGCTGCGGGCGCTCGGGGCGGACCGGCGCCAGGTGCGCCGCTCGGTGCTGACCGAGGCGCTGCTGCTCGGCCTGGTCGGCTCGACCGCGGGCCTCGCGGCCGGCATCGGACTGGCCGTCGGACTCATCGAGCTGATGGGTCTGATGGGCATGAACATCCGGACGGACGAGATGGTCGTCGGCTGGGGCACGCCGGTGACCGCGTACGTCGTCGGCCTGGGCGTCACCTTCGTGGCGGCGTATCTCCCGGCCCGGCGCGCGGCCGGCGTCTCGCCCATGGCGGCCCTCGCGGACGCGGAGATCGCCGAGATCGGACGGCCGCTGCGGCTGCGCGCGATCCTGGGCTCGGTGATCGGGGCGGCCGGCGCGGCGGCCCTGGTGGGCTGTGCCGTGGCGTCCAGGACGTCGTCCGCCGCGTCCCTGCTCGGCCTCGGCGTGCTGCTGACCCTGATCGCGACCGTGGTCGCGGGACCGCTGCTGGTGCGGCCCGTGATCCGGGTGCTCGGCGGTTCCTTCCCCGCGCTGTTCGGCTCGATCGGCCGGATGAGCCAGCGCAACGCCCTGCGCAATCCGCGCCGCACCGGCGCCACCGCGGCCGCCCTGATGGTGGGGCTCGCTCTGGTCGGCGGGATGTCGGTGGCGAGCGCCTCGATGACCAAGTCGTTCGACCAGCAGATCGACAAGACGCTGGGCGCCGACTTCGTCGTGCAGAACGGCAACTTCGTGCCGTTCCCGCGCGAGATCACCGAGCGGATCCGCGCCACCGAGGGCGTGGGGCTCGTCGTACGTTCGCAGTTCACGACGGTCGCCGTACGCCTCCCGGACGGCGACCGGGTGAAGACGACCGCCGCGGCCTACGAACCGCAGCTCGACAAGGTCGCCAACATCACTTACGCCCAGGGCGACTCCGCGGCCGCGCTCGCGGACGGACAGCTCGCCATGGACAAGGACTTCGCCGAGGACCACGGCGTACGCGTCGGCAGCACCGTCCCCGTCGAGTTCCAGGGCGGCCGCACGGCCGAGCTGGCGGTGGGCGCCCTCACCGACCAGGAGTCCGCCGACGGGTTCGGCAGCCAGGGCGGGATCTACTTCGGCCTGGCCACCCTGCAGAAGTACGCGCCGGGCGGGCAGGACGCGGCCGTGTACGTCAACGCCGCCTCCGGCACGAGCCCGGACGACCTGCGGGCCGGCCTGGAGAAGACGCTCGACCCGTACCCGCAGGTGCAGGTCCGCGACATCGCCGACTACAAGGACCTGGTGCACGACCAGATCGCCGTGCTGCTGTACCTCGTGTACGCCCTGCTCGGGCTCGCGATCATCATCGCGGTGCTCGGCGTCGTCAACACGCTGGCCCTGTCGGTGGTGGAGCGCACCCGGGAGATCGGGCTGCTGCGGGCCATCGGACTGGCCCGGCGGCAGCTGCGCCGGATGATCCGGCTGGAGTCGGTGGTGATCGCGGTGTTCGGCGCGGTCCTGGGGCTCGCGCTGGGGCTGGTGTGGGGCGTGTGCACCCAACAGGTGCTGGCGTTGCAGGGCATGACGGCGCTGGCGATCCCGTGGGGCACGATGGTCGCGGTGGTGATCGGCTCGGCCGTCGTGGGCGTCGTGGCGGCACTGCTGCCCGCGTTGCGTGCATCGCGCATGAATGTGCTGGCGGCCATCGCGCACGAGTGATGGAATCGCGGCAGGTACTCAAGTCCCCAGCAGGCGAGGAGAGTTCATGTCGCAGTCGGTGAGCCCGCGTCCGTTCCGCTTCGGTGTCAATCTGCTGACCTCCGCCCCGGCCGACGAGTGGCGGGCCAAGTGCCGCCGGGCCGAGGAACTCGGCTACGACGTGATCCTGGTCCCCGACCACCTGGGCATGCCCGCCCCGTTCCCGGCGCTGGTCGCGGCGGCGGAGGCCACCGAACAGCCGCGCCTGGGCACGTTCGTGCTGAACGCGGGCCTGTGGAACCCGGCGCTGCTCGCCCGTGAGGTGGCGACGACCGACGCGCTGACGGGCGGGCGGCTCGAACTCGGGCTGGGCGCGGGGTACGTACAGGCGGAGCACGACTCGGCGGGGCTGCCCTTCGGCACGCCCGGCGAGCGCGTGGCCCATCTGCGGCGCACGGTCGAGGAGCTTCAACGGCTGCTGGAGTCCGAGTCGTACGAGCCACGGCCCGTGCAGCGACCGCGGGTGCCGCTGCTGGTCGGCGGCAACGGCGACCGGGTCCTGCGGCTGACCGCCGAGCACGCCGACATCGCGGCGTTCGGGGGCGCGTACGCGGACCCCGAGAGCTCGACCGGGCGGCTGGTCCCGGTCACGGCCGAGCGGCTCGACGAGCGGGTGGCCCGGTATCACGGGTTCGCCGAGGACCGCGCGGAGCCGGCCGAGTTGAATCTGCTGCTCCAGATGGTGGCCGTGACGCGGGACCGCGAGGCCGTGGTCCAGCCTCTCCTCGACCGGGTGCCGGAGCTGACCCCGGAGCAGGCACTGGCCCTGCCCATCCTCCTGATCGGCACCCTGGACCAGATCACCGCGCAGGTGCTGGCCCAGCGCGAGCGGTACGGATTCTCGTATCTGACCGTCCTGGAGCCTTACATGGAGGCGTTCGCGCCGGTGATCGAGGAACTGCGCGGCAAGTAGCCGTCCGCATGCCGGAATCCGGCGCCGCGTCCCACCGGCCGTGATGGGATCGCGGCATGACTGAACTGCGGATACGGGCCGCGACGGCCGACGACCTCGACGCCGTACTCGCCTTCTGGAAGACGGCTGCCGAGGGCGCGAGCATCAGCGACGACCGGGACGGCGTGGAACGGCTGGTCGCCCGCGACCCCGAGGCCCTGATCCTGGCCGAGCAGGACGACCGGCTGGTGGGCACGGTGATCGCGGGCTTCGACGGCTGGCGGTGTCATCTGTACCGGCTTGCGGTGCACCCCGAGCGGCGCCGCCGGGGCATCGGGGCGGCGCTGCTGGCCGCGGCGGAGGAGCGGTTCGTACGGCTCGGCGGGCGCCGGGGCGACGCGATGGTGCTGCGGCGGAACGAAACCGCGCATCATGCCTGGCGCGCGGCCGGGTACACGCCCGAAGAGCACTGGCGGCGGTGGGTGAAGCCGCTCACGGACTGACTGCTTTGCCGATCCTTTACTATTGGTGGACCACTTCGGTCTTCCAAGGAAAGGTGTGAGCGTCCGCCCATGGGCGAGCCTCCCAGTAGCAGACATCGAGCGATCCTCCCCACCCTGTCCGACCATGGGACGGAGGTGACCCGATGACGGAAGTGCTCCTCCTTCTGGTGGCGATCCTGCTGTCGCTCGCCTGCGGCGCCTTCGTCGCGGCCGAGTTCTCGCTGACCACCGTAGAGCGGGCCGAGCTGGAGCGGGCCGTGGAGCGCGGCGAGCGGGGCGCTGCCGGCGCCCTGAAGGCCGTACGGAATCTGACGTTCCAGCTCTCCGGCGCCCAGCTCGGCATCACCGTCACCAACCTGGTCGTCGGCATGCTGGCCGAGCCCTCGATCGCCACGCTGCTCGCGGGCCCGCTGGAGTCGATGGGGATCTCCCGCTCGACGGCGAGCTCGATCGCGCTGGTGATCGGTACGGCCCTGTCGACCGTCGTCCTGATGGTCGTCGGTGAGCTGGTGCCGAAGAACTGGGCGATCTCCTCGCCGCTGGCCGTGGCCAAGCGCGTCGGGAACGCCCAGCGCTGGTTCAGCGCGCTCTTCCGCCCCTTCATCTCGCATCTGAACAACACGGCCAACCGCATCGTGCGCCGCTTCGGTGTGGAGCCCACCGAGGAGCTCGCGGCGGCCCGCGGCCCCCAGGAGCTGGCCGCCCTCGCCCGGCACTCCGCCCGGGAGGGCGCCCTGGAGGCGGACACCGCCGAGCTGTTCGTACGGACCCTGAACCTGGCCGACCTGACCGCGGAGAACGTCATGACCCCGCGCGTCCAGGTCGTCGCCCTGGACGCCCAGGCGACCTGCGAGGACGTGGCGAACGCGACCCGGGCGACCGGACTGTCCCGGTTCCCCGTCTACCGCGGCAGCCTCGACTCGGTCGTGGGGACCGCGCACGTCAAGGACATCCTTGCGGTACCGGCCGAGCGCCGCCCCCGCGTCTCCGTCTCCGAGCTGATGCGCGAGCCGCTCCTGGTCCCCGAGACGCTCACCGTCGACCGGCTTCTGGACCGGCTGTCCGGCAAGCGCACCATGGCCGTGATCATCGACGAGTACGGCGGTACGGCCGGGGTCGCCACCCTTGAGGACATCGTCGAGGAGGTCGTCGGCGAGGTCCGCGACGAACACGACCCGCACGAGACGCCCGACCTCGCCCCCGCGGGCAGCGACGACGAGGGCCGGGCCCTGTTCTCGGCCGACGGATCCGCCCGCATGGACCAGCTCGCCCGCGTGGGCCTCAGGGCCCCGGAAGGGCCGTACGAGACCCTGGCCGGCCTTGTCGCCAGCGAACTCGGGCGGATCCCCGCCGTGGGTGACCGGGTCGCGGTCGCCGGCTGGCAGCTCGACGTCGTGGACGCCGCCGGGCGCAGGGCCGCGCGGGTGCTGCTGCACGCGCCGCTCGACGACGCCACCGACAGCGAGAAGGAGAACGGGCGATGACCGCCGTGCAGCTGTTCATCGGCTTTCTGACGCTGGTCGTCAACGCCTTCTTCGTGGGCGCCGAGTTCGCGCTGATCTCGGTGCGCCGCTCGCAGATCGAGCCGTACGCCGAGCAGGGCGACCGGCGCGCCAAGAGCGTGCTGTGGGGCTTGCAGCATGTGTCCGCCCTGATGGCGGCCGCGCAACTCGGCATCACGCTGTGCACGCTGGTGCTGGGCGTGGTCGCCGAACCGGCGATCGAGCACCTGCTGGAGCCGGTGTTCCACGCGGTGGGCGTGCCGGAGAGCGCCGGGCGCGCGGTCTCCTTCGCCATCGCACTGGTGCTGGCCACCTACCTGCACATGCTGCTCGGCGAGATGGTGCCGAAGAACATCGCGCTGGCCGAGCCGGTGCGCAGCGCCCTGATGCTCGGACCGCCGCTGGTCACGCTGGCCCGGGCGGTGCGACCGGTGATCTTCACGATCAACGCCTTCGCGAACGCGCTGCTGAAGCTGCTGCGCGTCGAGACCAAGGACGAGGTCACGGCGACCTTCTCGGACGCCGAACTGGCGCGGCTGGTGCGCGACTCCGGCGAGGCCGGCCTCATCGACGACCGCGCGCGGGAGCGCCTGCACGACGCCCTGGAACTGGGCCGCAGGCCGGTGCGTGACGTGGTCCTCCCGCTGGAACGCGTCGTCTACGCGCGCGTGGGTGTCACGCCGGAGGAGCTGGAGCGGCTGTCGGCCGAGTCGGGCTTCTCCCGCTTCCCGGTCGTCGACGAAGGGCGCCGGATCGTGGGCTATCTGCATGTGAAGGACGCGCTGGACGCCGTCCAGCAGGACGCCCCGTTCGAGGTGGCGGACATGCGGCCGATCGCCCGGGTGCGGGAGAGCACCCCGCTGGACGACGTGCTGACCGCGATGCGGGGCAGCCGGACGCATGTCGCGGCCGTGCTGGGCAGCGACGGACTGCTGTCCGGCCTGGTGACCATGGAGGACGTGCTGCGGAAGCTGTTCGGGCAGCGCGCCTGACAGCGGGGCCCGAGCGGGTGATGTGCCCGGGGCCGCGTCGGTGATGTGCCCGGCTCCCTGCCCGACCGACCGGCGGGTATGGAGCCGGGATACCATTCCTGTCGCCATGCAGACGAACCCCACATACAGCAGCCTGGTCGCGGTCGGCGACTCCTTCACCGAGGGCATGTCGGACCTGCTCCCCGACGGCTCCTACCGGGGCTGGGCCGACCTCCTGGCCGGGCGGATGGCCGCCCGCACGCCCGGCTTCCGATACGCCAACCTCGCGGTGCGCGGGAAACTGATCGGGCAGATCGTCGAGGAGCAGGTCGACGTGGCGGCCGCCATGGGCGCCGATGTGATCACCCTCGTCGGCGGGCTCAACGACACCCTGCGGCCCAAGTGCGACATGGGGCGGGTGCGCGGCCTGCTGGAGGAGGCGGTGGAGAAGCTCGCCCCGGCGTGCCGGCAACTGGTGCTGATGCGCAGCCCGGGGCGACAGGGCCCGGTCCTGGAGCGGTTCCGGCCGCGCATGGAGGAACTGTTCGTCTGCGTCGACGAGCTGGCCGAGCGGCACGGCGCGCTCGTCGTCGACCTGTACGGCGCGGCCTCGCTCAGCGATCCCCGCATCTGGGACGTGGACCGGCTGCATCTGTCGGCCGAGGGCCATCGCCGGGTCGCCGAGGCGGTGTGGCAGGGGCTCGGTCATGACCCCGAGGACACCGAGTGGCGCACCCCGATGCCGGCCACGCCGCCGCCGGGCTGGGTCACCCGGCGGGTCGCCGACGCGCGCTTCGCGCGCCGGCACCTGCTGCCGTGGATAGGCCGACGGCTGACGGGACGCTCCTCCGGCGACGGACTGCCGGCGAAGCGTCCCGAACTGCTGCCGTACGAGGGCCCGGCGGCCTAGTTACGACTGACGGGACGCGGCCCGGCTGCGCCGGTACATCAGGGTTCCGGTGACCAGCAGCGCCCCACTGGCGGCGATGCCTGCGACGACGCCCTCCGCGCCGATGCCCGTGTCGGGCATGTGGGGGTCGTCCGGCTTCCCCGGCGGCGCCTTGGTCGGCTCGGGGCCGGGCTCGTCGCAGCCGTAGTCGTGGCCATAGCCGCAGTCGTGATCGTGGCCGTCGCCATGGTCTTGGCCGTAGCCGTGGTCCGGTCCGTAGCCGTGGTCCTGGCCGTAGCCGTGGTCCGGTCCGTAGCCGTGGTCGTTCGGCTCTTCGGAGCCGTAGCCGTGGTCACTGGGCTTGTCGGAGCCGTAGCCGTCACCGTGATCGGCCGGCTTGTCGCGGCCGTAGCCGTCATCGGTCCGCTTGTCGCTGCCGTAGCCGTGGTCACTGGGCTTGTCGCTGCCGTAGCCATAGCCGTGGTCCGTCGGCTTGTCGGAGCCGTAGCCATGGTCACTGGGCTTCTCGGAGCCGTAGCCGTCACCGTGATCGGCCGGCTTGTCGCGGCCGTAGCCGTCATCGGTCCGCTTGTCGCTGCCGTAGCCGTGATCGCTGGGCTTCTCGCTGCCGTACCCGTGGTCACTGGGCTTCTCGGAGCCGTAGCCGTCACCGTGGTCGGTCGGCTTCTCGGAGCCATAGCCGTGGTCGCTCGGAGCGTCGGTGCCGTAGCCGGAGTCGCCGTATCCCGATGTGGTCTCGCTGGAAGTGGGCTGCGGCAGATCCAGGTTGTTGAGTCTGTCCTTCGCCTCCTGGATTCTCTCGTCCGCCTCGTCGAATTTCTCGTGCATCTTGCCGATTTTCTCGTTCAGCTGATCGTTCAGCCCGTCCGAGTCCCAGGGATCCGAGTGGCCCGGCAGCGCGGCGGCGGAGTTCACCTTGGCCCCTTGCACGCCTGGGGCCGCGGCAGCGCATGTGCCGTACAGGGACAGGGCGCTTGTCGCGGCGGCGGCCACGATCAATCCCCTGGTCAGAGCCTGTCGCATTCTCGTTTTTTCTTTCTCTCGGGAGAAATGGGGACGCCGACGTCGGTCATTGACGCGATGGTGTCGATCGCCGGGATTGGCTAGGTCGTCGCAGAAGTCGGGATGCCGCGCGCAAAAACTCGCCACGACTTGCAGACTATGAACGAAATGTGGAGGCCCCAGGAAACCGGGACGCGTCGATGAACGGGGAATTCACCCGATCGCCAGCGCCGATTCCGTCCGTCTCGCGGACCGGAAGGCAGGGCGGCACACGGAGCACCGCTGACCTGGGGCGCTCTGCCCGGCGGCGCCGTCCGGGGCCCTCGGGACGCCGGGTAAACTCCGTACACGTGACTTCTGCGCCCGCCAAGCCCCGCATCCCGAACGTCCTCGCCGGACGCTACGCCTCCACCGAGCTCGCCACGCTCTGGTCCCCCGAGGAGAAGGTGAAGCTCGAGCGCCGGCTCTGGCTCGCCGTGCTGCGGGCCCAGAAGAACCTCGGCATCGAAGTGCCGGACGAAGCGATCGCCGACTACGAGCGCGTCCTGGACACCGTCGACCTGGCCTCGATCGCCGAGCGTGAGAAGGTCACGCGGCACGACGTGAAGGCGCGCATCGAGGAGTTCAACGACCTCGCCGGGCACGAGCACGTGCACAAGGGCATGACCTCCCGTGACCTCACGGAGAACGTCGAGCAGCTCCAGGTCCGGCTCTCGCTGGAGCTGATGCGCGACCGCACGGTGGCCGTGCTGGCGCGGCTCGGCAAGCTGGCAGGTGAGTACGGCGAGCTGGTCATGGCCGGCCGCTCGCACAACGTCGCCGCGCAGGCCACGACGCTGGGCAAGCGTTTCGCGACCGCCGCCGACGAGCTGCTCGTCGCCTACGGCCGGGTCGAGGAGCTCCTTGCCCGCTACCCGCTGCGCGGTATCAAGGGCCCGGTCGGCACGGCACAGGACATGCTGGACCTGCTGGGCGGGGACGCCTCGAAGCTCGCCGAGCTGGAGGATCGCATCGCCGGGCACCTGGGCTTCTCGCAGGCGTTCACCTCGGTCGGCCAGGTCTACCCGCGCTCGCTGGACTACGAGGTCGTCACCGCGCTGGTGCAGCTGGCGGCGGCGCCGTCCTCGCTGGCCAAGACGATCCGGCTGATGGCCGGGCACGAGCTGGTGACCGAGGGCTTCAAGCCGGGCCAGGTCGGCTCCTCCGCGATGCCGCACAAGATGAACACCCGCTCCTGCGAGCGCGTGAACGGCCTGATGGTCATCCTGCGCGGCTACGCCTCGATGACCGGCGAGCTGGCGGGCGACCAGTGGAACGAGGGCGACGTGTCCTGCTCGGTGGTGCGCCGGGTCGCGCTGCCGGACGCGTTCTTCGCTCTGGACGGCCTGCTGGAGACGTTCCTGACGGTGCTGGACGAGTTCGGCGCGTTCCCGGCGGTCGTCGCCCGTGAGCTGGACCGCTACCTCCCCTTCCTCGCCACCACCAAGGTGCTGATGGGCGCGGTGCGCGCGGGCGTCGGACGTGAGGTCGCCCACGAGGCGATCAAGGAGAACGCCGTCGCCTCCGCGCTGGCGATGCGTGAGCAGGGCGTCGAGCGCAACGAGCTGCTCGACAAGCTGGCCGCCGACGAGCGCATCCCGCTCGACCGTGCCGAGCTGGACGCGCTGATGGCCGACAAGCTGTCCTTCACGGGCGCCGCCGCGGACCAGGTCGGCGTGGTCGTCGGCCGGATCGAGGAGATCGTGAAGCAGCGCCCGGAGGCCGCCGGTTACACGCCCGGGGCCATCCTCTGACCCGTCGCCTCTCCGTATGACTCGCTTCACGCAGGAGCAGTTGGAGGCCGCCCGTGACCGACTCGTCCCTGATGTCGTCGCGGACGGCCTCCACGTGCTGTTCTGCGGTATCAACCCCGGTCTGATGACGGCGGCGACCGGCCATCACTTCGCCCGGCCCGGCAACCGGTTCTGGCCGGTGCTTCATCTGTCCGGTTTCACCCCGAGGCTCTTGAAGCCGTCGGAGCAGGGCGAGTTGCTCTCGTACGGGCTCGGCATCACCAATGTCGTCGCGCGGGCTTCCGCCCGGGCCGACGAGCTGAGCGCGGAGGAGTATCGCGAGGGCGGGCGGCTTCTCGCGACGAAGGTGGAGCGGCTGCGGCCGCGTTGGCTGGCCGTCGTGGGGGTCACCGCCTATCGGGCGGCTTTCGAGGACCGCAAGGCTCAGGTGGGCCCGCAGGAGCGGACGATCGGGGACACGCGTGTGTGGGTCCTGCCGAACCCGAGCGGGTTGAACGCGCATTGGACGGCGGCGACGATGGCGGAGGAGTTCGGGCGCTTGCGGGTGGCGGCGGCCGAGACCTGATCGGGCACCCTCGGACGGTCACGGGGGGGGGAGAGAGATCGGGCCCCGTGGTCATAGCGGGAGATCGGTCCCGGTGGTCACGACGGGAGATCGGTCCCGGTGGCCACGACGGGAGATCGGTCCCGGTGGCCACGACGGGAGATCGGTCCCGGTGGCCACGACGGGAGATCGGTCCCGGTGGTCACGACGGGAGTTCGGTCCCGGTGGTCACGACGGGAGTTCGGTCCCGGTGGTCACGACGGGAGTTCGGTCCCGGTGGTCACGGTGGGTCGGTTTCGGTGGTCACCGCGATGAGCTTCACGTCGTCGGCCTGGTCGCGGTCGGCGACGGCCACCGCTACCCAACGACCCGTGCCCTCCGCCTCCCAGACATAGGCCACACGCACGCGTTGGCTGAGCGACGTCCAGGGCTCGGGTATCTCCTCCTGTGCGGTGCGCAGCAAGGTGGTCTGGCCGTTCCACGGGGGCTTCTCTCCCCAGCGGGCGGCGAGCGGCTCATAAAGGGCGTCGCGGTACTTCTCGAACTGCTCCACCGTGGACGCCCGTGTCCCGCAGTCTCCGTGGCTGCTCTCTAACACGGCGAGGTGGTACCCCGGTCCGCTCTCGCCGCCCTCCCACGCGCTGTGCTCCGCCACGAACGGGCGGAAGCACAACTCGTCGACGAGGGCGATGTGCCGTGCGATGTTCATGGGATCCAGTAAACCCGGCCGCACTGACATTTGGCGTGCCGTCAGGCGTCCCGGCGTCGCACGCTCCAGACCCCCGCGAGCAGGGCCGCCGCCGTCCACAGGGCGGTCACCGTCAGACCCGACCACGGCCCGAGGGTGCCGTCGTAGGTCTGGTGCAGGACGATCTGGCCCGCCTTGTCCGGGAAGTAGTCGGCCACGGTGCCCGCGGCGTCGCCGACGACGAAGGACACCACGAGGATGAACGGGATCAGGACGGACAGCGTGGCCACTCCGCTGCGGAACACGGCGGTGAGCCCGGCCGCGAACAGGGACATGAGCATGAGGTAGATCCCGCAGCCCAGGACCCCACGCACCTGCTGGGCCGCGGTGAGCCCGCTCGCCGCCGGGCCCAGTCCGGCACGGGCGACGACGAGCGCCGCGAGGGCGGTGACGAGTCCGACGAGCAGGGCCGGCACGGCGACGGCCGTCATCTTGGCGGCGAACCACCGCCCGCGCTGCGGCACCGCGGCCAGCGTCTGCCGGAGCGCGCCCCCGTGGTACTCCGACGACACGGCCATGGCGCCGAACGAGACGGCGGCGATCTGGCCGGGAAGGACACCGGACAGAGAGGTGAAGAGGGGGTCGAACTCGGGGTCGGTGCTGCCGTCGGTGCCGGCGAGCGCGGCGAACGCCGTGGTCACGGCGAACAGCGCCAGCAGTGCTCCCGGCAGCGAGCGGAGCGTACGGATCTTGAGCCACTCCGCGTGGAGTACGGGCGCGAATGCCATGGTCAGGCCTCCTGGGGCTGTGCGGTGAACTCGGTCTCGGTGGCCGTCAGATCGAGGTAGGCCTGCTCCAAGGTGGCCTCCTCGGCGGCGAGTTCGAGCAGCGGGACGCCTGCCTCCGAGGCGAGGCGGCCGATGTCGTCCACGCGTGCGTGCCGCACGATCCAGTGCCCGTCCTCGTGCTGGACGGCGTCGTGCCCGTGCCGGGCGAGTGCCGTCCGCAGGGCGGTGGTGTCGGCGGTGCGGACGCGGACGCGGGGTTCCACGCGTGCGTGGATGAACTCCCGCATCGGGGTGTCCGCCAGCAGGCGTCCCCGGCCGAGGACCACGAGGTGGTCGGCGAAGGACGCGGTCTCGTTCATGAGGTGGCTGGAGACCAGGACCGTGCGCCCCTCCTCCGCGAGGCGGCGCAGCAGGCCGCGGATCCAGATGATGCCCTCCGGGTCGAGACCGTTGGACGGCTCGTCGAGCATGACGACCTCGGGATCGCCGAGCAGCGCCGCCGCGATGCCGAGCCGCTGACGCATGCCCAGGGAGTACGTCTTGACCCGGCGCCGGGCCACCGACGCCAGCCCGGTCTCCGCCAGCACTTCGTCGACCCTGCGGTCCGGGACGCGGTTGGTCGCCGCCAGGATCCGCAGATGGTCGCGGCCGGTGCGCGAACCGTGTGCCGCCCGGGCGTCCAGCAACGCGCCCACGTGGCGCAGGGGTTCGCTCAGGGACGCGTAGGCCCGGCCGCCGACGGTGGCGGTCCCGGCGGTCGGCCGGTCGAGGCCGAGCACGAGTCGCATGGTGGTGGACTTCCCGGCGCCGTTGGGGCCGAGGAATCCGGTGACGCGGCCGGGGAGGACGGTGAAGGTGAGGTCGTCCACGGCTCGCCGGCCGCCGTACTCCTTGGTGAGGGCTTGGACTTCGATGCTGGTCATGGCAGCAGCCTGGCCGGTGGAGAGCGTCCGGGCCCTCCCCCGCCGGTGGAGATCGTCTCCCCCGTGCGGGGGAGGTCCGTTGTCAGTGGCGGCTGGCACGATGGCGAAATGGTCCGCATGCTGCGCCCGTTCGGCCGGGCGGTGACGTACACACGGTGGCTGCATCTGTTCATCGCCGTCGTGGCGCCGAGCCTGCTGCTGTTCGTGCGGGAGGCGTGGTGGATCTGGCTGATCGCGGCCGCGGCGCTCCTCCCCGCTGCCCTGGTCCCGGCGGTGCGCACCGTGGAGGGGTTGCAGGCCAGGCTACTGCTGACCGGTCACCGGCACGACAGCGAGAGCACCGACATCGTGGCCGCGCCGTCCGCGTCCTGGGGCGACCGGGGACGGCTCGTCGTATGGCTGCAGGCGCGGCTGCTGCTGGGCTACGCGACCATGACGGTCAGCGCCCAACTGGTGTTCGCCATAGTCGACTCGGCGTCGGCGCCGTTCGGGCACGACAGCGAACAGAGCGGGCCGTTCGTCCTCGCCGGACACGCCTGGTGGCACGTCCTGCTCGTGCCGTTGTTCCTGGCCGCCCTCGGGGTGACCGTCCTCGCCGCGGGCCACCTCATCACCGCGCTCGCCCTGCGTCTCCTGGGCCCCTCCCGGGCCGAGCGCCTCGCCGCCCTGGAGGAACGCACCGAGCAGCTACTGGAACGCACCCGTATCGCCCGCGAGCTCCACGACTCCATCGGCCACGCGCTCACCGTGGCCGTGGTCCAGGCCGGCGCCGCACGCGCCGCCGGTGATCCCGCCTTCACCGACCGCGCCCTGAGCGCCATCGAGGAGACCGGCCGGGCCGCCCTGGAGGACCTGGAACGGGTCCTCGGCGTGCTGCGGGAGTCCGAGCGGCCGGTCGACGGCCGGCCGACGCTCACGGAGGCCGACCGTCTGCTGGAGTCCGCGCGGGCCTCCGGCACCAAAGTCGACGCCGAGATGACGGGGCCCTTGGACACCGTGCCGGGTCCGGTCTCCCGGGAGGGCTACCGCATCCTCCAGGAGGCCCTGACGAACGTGCTGCGCCACGCGGGATCCGTGCCCGTGCGGGTGCGTATCGCGCTCGCGGACGGCACGCTCACCCTCGACGTCCGCAATCCGCTGACCGCCGACATACCCGGGCCCGGCAGAGGCAGCGGCCTGCGTGGCATACGCGAGCGCGCGGCCCTGTTGGGCGGACATGCGCGAACCGGGCCCACCGAAGGTGACTGGCAGGTGCATGTGGAGCTGCCGGTGAGTTGATCTAGGCTGACCGGATGCCGGTCACCGTTCTCCTCGTCGATGACGAGCCCCTCGTACGCGCGGGTCTGCGGGCCGTGTTGGAGGCGCAGCCCGACATCGAGGTCGTCGGGGAGGCGGCCGACGGGGCCGCGGTGATTCCGCTGGTGCGGCGACTGCGGCCCGACGTCGTGGCCATGGACGTACGGATGCCGCTGCTGGACGGGATCGAGGCCACGCGGGCGGTGCTGCGGACGGTCGACGAACCGCCGAAGATCGTCGTCGTCACCACCTTCGAGAACGACGAGTACGTCTACCAGGCGCTGCGGGCCGGTGCCGACGGCTTCCTCCTGAAGCGGGCCCGGCCGGCGGAGATCGTGCACGCGGTGCGGCTGGTCGCCGAGGGCGAGTCGCTGCTGTTCCCGGCCTCCGTGCGGCAACTGGCCGCGCAGTACGGCGACGACGGCGGGAACCGGGCGGCACGCGCGCTGCTGGAGCGGGCCCGGCTGACGGAGCGGGAGGCCGAGGTGCTGCGGCTGATGGCACGCGGGCTGTCGAACGCGGAGATCGCCGCCCGGCTGGTGGTCGGGACGGAGACGGTGAAGTCGCATGTGAGTGCCGTCCTGGCGAAGCTGGGGGCACGCGACCGCACGCAGGCGGTGATCACGGCGTACGAGTCGGGGTTCGTGGCGCCGGGGTGATCGCGGGTCCGGGGCGGGCCCGAGGCAGGCCGTCGCAGGTGCGGAGGTCAGGACGTCGGTCCAGGTCGCCGGTGCCCACCACTCGCCCGGGTTCGCACCGGCGAGTAGCATCCGCCCAACACGCGCACGAGCTGGGAGGACGGGCTTTGGGGCAGCTGACCGGCGGGGATCCCTCGCTGCTGCGAAGGATCAACTCCGCGGTGGTGCTGCACGCGCTGCGTGCCACGGACGCCGCCACGCTGACGGAGATCACCCGGGTGACCGGGCTGTCCCGGCCGACCGTCGAGGGTGTGGTGGAGGGGCTCATCGAGGCGGGGTACGTCGTCGAGAAGGCGGCGGACGAGAGTATGGCCCGGCGTCAGGGAAGGCCCGCGCGGCGGTTCCGGTTCCGGGCGGAGGCGGGGCATCTGCTGGGCGTGGAGATAGGGGCGCACCGGGTGGCCGCGCTCCTCGCCGACCTGGACGGCCGGGTGCTCGGCTCCATCGCGAAGGACGTGGACGAGACGGCTCCGGCCGACGAGCGGCTGGAGCGGGTGCGTACGGGGGTCGCCGAACTGCTGCGCCGGGCCGGTGTCGCCCGCGGTTCACTGCGGGCCGTGGGGGTGGCGACGCCGGGCATCGTGGACGCGGACGGCACCGTGCGGCTGGGCGCCGCGCTGCCGGAGTGGACCGGGCTACGGCTCGGTGAGCGGCTGAGCCGGTCCTTCAAGTGCCCGGTGCTGGTGGAGAACGACGCGAACGCGGCCGCGGTCGCCGAGCACTGGAAGGGTTCCGCCACCGAGTCCGACGACGTCGTGATGGTGCTGGCCGGGCTGAGCCCGGGTGCCGGTTCGCTGATCGGCGGGCAGCTGCACCGGGGGTACGGCGGGGCGGCCGGTGAGATCGGCGCGCTGCATCTGCTGGGCCGCGAGGCGACTCCGGAGACCCTCCTGTCGACCACGGACGAGCCCCTGCGCCCCCTCGACGAACACGCCGTCGCGGAGGTCTTCGCCCAGGCCCGCGAGGGCGACCAGCAGGCTCTCGCGGCCGTAGACCGCTTCATCCAGCGCCTGGTCCACGACGTGGCCGCGCTCGTCCTCGCCCTCGACCCCGAGCTGGTCGTCGTGGGCGGCTGGGCGGCGGGCCTGGACGGCGTGCTGGAGCCCCTGCGGCGCGAACTGGCCCGCTACTGCCTGCGCCCGCCGAACGTCGCCCTGTCCCTCCTCGGCGAGGCGGCCGTCGCGACGGGCGCACTGCGCCTCGCCCTCGACCATGTGGAGGAGCAGCTGTTCGCGGTGGAGGGCACGGTGACCGGACGCCGCTGACACAGCCGTGCGCCCCGGACAGGGTCCGGGGCGCGCGGGAGGTCGGGTCGGTGCGGGGTCAGGACGCCCGGCGCTCCGGGTTCTCGTGGATCTCCACGCCGCCGGAGTCGCCGAAGGTGAGCCGGCAGGTGTCCGCGCGGTAGGTGGCGACGGAGAGCGCGGCGGTGCGGCCCTCGGCGATGTAGCGGGTCGTCACGACGAGGACGGGCGCCCCGGGCAGGCGGTCCAGCGCCTTGGCGTCGTCCGCTCGGGCCGAGCCCAGCTCGACGGCGCTGTCCCGGCCTTCCAGCTCCAGCCGGTGCAGTTCGCGCAGCACGGCACGCGCGCGGGCCGCCCCGGACGGGGCGTCGATGCCGGAGAGGTCGGGCACCGAGGACTGGGGGATGTGGAGCAGCTCGGCGGCGACGGGCTGGCCGTGCGTGACGCGCGAGCGGCGCACGGTGTGCACGGGTTCGTCCCGGCCGCTCTCCAGGGCGTCGGCCACCGAGGCGGGCGGCACGCTCAGCTCGCAGTCCGTGGTCTGCCAGACGTCGCCGGCCGCACCGGGCCAGGTGTGCTGCTGGGTGCCGACGGCCACGCCCACGCGCGGGGGCGCGACGGTCGTACCGACACCGCGGCGGCGCTGGAGCCTGCCTTCCAGTTCGAGCTGTTCGAGAGCCTGGCGGAGCGTGGCCCGGGCGACGCCGAAGCGGGCTGCCAGGTCGCGCTCGTTGGGCAGGATCTCGCCCACGGAGAACTCCGAGTCCAGTGCTTCGGTGAGCACGGTCCTCAGATGCCAGTACTTCGGTTCCGGCACCGATTCCAGTTGCGTGGTCCCCACCCTGTCCTCCGCAATCGCCGTGGCCCGGCGGCGTTTTAGCGCCCTTGTTTATTAAAGGTTGTTGCACTTATCTGCGACCATAGGGCGGCCCTCACCCTTGGTCAATACCAATCCTCCATCCCATGTCCACGCATGCGCGTGACGCCCGGGAACGTTCACGGCACGTTCGTACAGGACGCCATTTGTTACATGAAGGCAAAGCCCCCGTGGTCTAGGCGGTGGCCAGGGATCGCAGCTTGTCGGGGTTGCGGATGATGTAGACGGCCTGGATCCGCCCGTCCTGCACGTCCAGTTGGAAGACGGAGTCGGGCTTGCCGCCGGACAGTGCCAGCACCGCGATGCCGCCGTTGATCTCCAGGAAGCGCCAGGACAGGTCGTCGACGCCCTTGCGTGCGGCGCCCACGAGGAAGCGGCCCACGTGGTCGGCCGTCTCCAGGACCCGCAGCGGCGCCTTCGCCTTGCCGCCGCTGTCGCCGACCAGCCGCACGTCCGGGGCCAGCAGCGACATGAGCCCCTCCAGGTCCCCCTCAGCGGCGGCGGCGAGGAATCGCTCGGTCAGGTCGCGTCGCTGGGTGGGGTCGACCTCGTAGCGCGGCCGCCGTTCGTCGACGTGTTTGCGGGCGCGTCCGGCCAGTTGACGTACCGCCGCCTCACCGCGGTCGAGCATGACGGCGATCTCGCCGTACGGGTAGCCGAAGGCCTCCCTGAGCACGAACACCGCCCGCTCCAGCGGTGACAGCGACTCCAGGACGACGAGGACGGCGAGCGAGACGGAGTCGGCGAGAACGGCGCGTTCCGCGGTGTCGGGGACCGTGTCCCCGAAGTCGGTGACGTACGGCTCCGGCAGCCAGGGGCCGGTGTAGGTCTCGCCGCGCGCCTTGACCTGGCGCAGCCGGTCGATGGCGAGGCGGGTGGTGACGCGCACCAGATAGGCGCGCGGCTCGCGCACCTCGGACCGGTCGGCGCCCGACCAGCGCAGCCAGGCGTCCTGCACGACGTCCTCCGCGTCGGCCACGCGGCCGAGCATGCGGTAGGCGACGCCCAGGAGGACGGGACGGTGCTCTTCGAAGACGTCGGTCTCGGTTCCGGTGGTCACGGCACCATCCCAGCCCACCTGCCGGGCCCTGTCCAGGCGAAATCGCCGGGGAGGGCAGGGTCGTCCGCCAGGGTCTACCCGTCGGTAGCAATTGCTGACAGGCTGTCTACCCGACGCCCGTCCGTGAGCCCCGACGAGGAGCAGCATGTCCGCCACCGTCTCCTTCAAAGTCCCCACCCCGCACGGCCCGAAGAGCATGACCGTCTCCTACGCGCGCGTGGGCACCGGCGAACCGCTGCTCCTGCTGCACGGCATCGGCCACCACCGTCAGGTGTGGGACCCGGTGATACCCGTCCTGGAGGGCGAGCGTGACGTGATAGCCGTGGATCTGCCCGGGTGCGGTGAGTCGCCCGCGCTGCCGGAGGGGCTGGGGCACGACCTGGCGTCGATGAGCGTCGTGCTCGAAGCGCTGTGCGAGGCCCTGGAGCTGGAGCGGCCGCATGTCGCGGGCAACTCGCTGGGCGGACTGCTCGCCCTGGACCTGGGCCGCGCGAACCTCGTGCGCTCGGTCACGGCCCTGTCCCCGGCCGGCTTCTGGTCGCCATCGGAGCGGCGGTACGCCTTCACCGTCCTGACCGGGATGCGCCGGACCGCCGAACGCATGCCGCTGCCCCTCGTCGAGTGGCTGTCCCGCTCCGCGGCCGGCCGCGCCACCCTGACGAGCACCATCTACGCCCGCCCCGGCCGCCGTTCGCCCGAGTCCGTGGTGGCCGAGACGGTCGGGCTGGCCCGCGCGGTAGGCTTCTTCGAGACCCTCCGCTCCGGCAGAGACGTGCAGTTCACCGACGATGTCTCGGGGATTCCGGTCACGGTGGCGTGGGGCAGCAAGGACCGGCTCCTGGTGCCCCGGCAGGGCGTCCGGGCGAAGCGGATCATCCCCCGGGCGCGTCTCGTGCGTCTGCCCGGCTGCGGCCATGTGCCGATGAGCGACGATCCGGCCCTGGTCGCCCGGGTGTTGCTCGACGGCAGCCGCTGAGCGATCCGTTCGCTCACTCGGCCAGCGCTTCGAGGACCACCTTCAGGACGGTCGGGTTGTAGGGCATGGCGGCGTGCGCCGTGTGGTCCTCCGGGGCGAGGTCCTGGAGCACCACGTTCCGGACGTACCGGCCCTCCGTCTCGGCGAGCGCGCACGAGGTGTACGGCGTGACCACGTCGTCGTGACTCGTCGCGATCACCGTGTGCCGGACACCCTCGGTGGTCTCGCCCAGGTCGGCGAGTTCACGCTGGAAGGGGTGGTCGTGCTGGAGTTGCGGCCACGCCGGGACGACGGTACCCACGGCGCCCTGCTCGACCAGCTCCCTGGCGCCCGGGATCTGACGCGCGAGGTTCATCAGGCCCTGGGCGGTGACGCCGTGGTTGCTGGGGGCGATGCCGACGAAGTTGTGCACCTTGGGGGCGCCGCCGAGGGCGTTGAGGTAGTAGCGGGGCATCATGCCGCCCTGCGAGAAGCCGACGAGGTCCACCTGCCGTGCGCCGGTGCGGCTCAGGACCCGGTCGACGAACTCACCCAGCTGTGCGGCCGACTTCTTGATGTCGCCGAGCCCGAAGATCACAGGGTGCAGATGCTGCCCGTAGTCGAGGCGGAAGACCCGGTAGCCCGTCCGCCGCAGCAGCGGGGTGGCCTCGGTCCAGGTGTAGCCGCGGTTGCCGAACGTGCCGTGCACGAGCACGACCGGGCGCGGATGCTCCTCGGACAGGGGCAGGTCCCAGTCGTCCTGTCCGGCCTGGACGTCGACGGTGGCGACGACTCCGGCGACGGCGGCCTGGCCGAGGCCGGCCGCCCGGTGCGGTGCCTCGGTGAGGTCGGTGGTGATGTCGTCCGTGTTGATGCCGGGGATCTTGGGGTGCGGGAAACTCACGGCGATCCGTCCTTCCTGCGCGCGCGGCCTTCCTTCGTTCTCCCGGTCTTACGGTCCCGGCCCGACCGCCCCTGACCGACGCCGTCGGCCGGGTGAGGCATCAGGCGGGCGGTCGCGGCGCGCAGCAGCCTGACGTACCAACCCCACTTCACCGGGCGGGCCACCTGCCCGGTCAGCGCGCGCTCGGCGCAGTCCAGGCTGTGCCGGAAAGCGGCGTCGTGCAGCGGACGGACGACCAGCAGCCAGCCCAGCCAGAGCACCCCGTGCGGGCGCACGACGAGGGTGTTGCGCAGCACGGTGCGCCCGTCGTCGAGGGGTTCGACGCTGAACTCGTGGAAGCCGTCGAAGCCGCGCGGTCCGGTGAACCGGAAGCGCGCCCAGTGGCCCGGCACATAGTGGCTCACCACATAGCGCACCGGACCGTGGCCGCCGGCCACTCCGACGGCGAGCGGCCCGTCGAAGCGCACCGGCGGCCAGTCGGGCGGCCACAGCCGGTCCTCCGTTCCGCCGAGGCCGTCGATCAGCGCGCCGACGGCCTCCAGGGGTGCGGGGAGGGAGCGTTCGTGCACATTCAGAACGGTGATCACGGTGTCTGGCTGCCCGGTTCCCGCGCGCGGCAACTCCCCCGAACGGGGAACCGGAGAGCACGCCGGGCGCACGGGCCTCGGGCCCCACGCCGGGTCAGTCGTCCATGAGCCGCAGCAGGGGGCCGGTCATGGCGGTGGTGGCGAGTGCCATGACGACGAGCATGGCGAACAGGGCGGGCGAGAGCAGGCCGGCCGCGAGTCCCGTGTTGAGGATGATGAGTTCGGTCAGGCCCCGGCAGTTCATCATCGCGCCGAGTTGGCCCGACTCCCGCCAGGAGAAGCGCAGCAGCCGGGCGGGCACCACCGTGCCGACGAACTTGGCCGCGGCCGCCGCGGCCAGGACGGCCAGGCAGATGAGCCAGCCCGTCGCCCCGTGCACCGCGCCGAGCCGGGTGCTCAGGCCCACGGCCATGAAGAACGAGGGCAGCAGCATCCAGCTGGTGAGCCCCTCCACCCGCCAGGCGACCTGCTCCACCGCCTCCGTGCGCGGCATGGCGAGACCGGCGGCCACCGCCCCGAACAGCGCGTGCACACCGATCTGTTCGGTGGCCAGCGCGCACAGCAGGACCGTCACCAGGACGATCGAGGCCGTGCGGGCGGCGGCCATCGGGCCGTCGGGGCGCCGCGTGCCGAGCAGGCGCACGAGCAGCGGGCGTACGACACACCACAGGACGAGGCCGAACAGGACGACCCAGCCGACGGTGACGGCCGCGGCCGTGAGGGAACCTCCGCTCGCGATCGCCAGGACGAGGGCCAGCAGGCACCAGGCCGTGACGTCGGCGACGCTCGCCGAGGCCATGGCGAGGGTGCCGAGCCGGGTGTTGAGCCGCCCCTCGTCGGCGAGCAGCCGGGCGAGCACGGGAACGGCCGTGATGCTCAGGCTCAGCCCCATGAAGAGCACGAACGGCACGGCGCCCACCCCTGCGGGCCGGTAGGTGTCCGGCAGGGCCAGCGCGACGAGCACACCGGTCAGAAACGGGATGGCGATGCCGGAATGGCCGATAAGTGTCGATGCGGACAGACCGTCGCGGCGCAGCGCGGTGAGCGACAGTTCACGTCCCACGGTGAACATGAAGAGGGTGACGCCGAGTTGCCCGAGCGTGTTGAGGAACGGGAACACCTCGGGGGGCAGCAACCAGCGCTGCACGTCCGGTAGCAGCGCGCCGAACACCGAGGGCCCGATCAGCAGCGCGACGGCGATCTCCCCGACCACCCGCGGCTGCCCGATCCGCCGGGCCTGCGCACCGGCCCAGGCGGCGCAGGCGGTGATCAGCGCGAGGGCGCCGAGGATCCGGTACAGGGGCACGGCGCCGGACTCGGCGGGCGCGTGGCCGGCGGGGCCCGCGTAGCCGACCGACGCGAGGATCAGCGCGGTCACGCCGACGGGTATGGCGACGAACGCGCCGTAGCCCAGGAGCATCCGGCGCGGGGCGTGGGCGGCTGCGGGTTCGGAGGGGTGGGACGTACTGGCCTTCACTGGCGGCTCCTTGTCGAGCGCGGTGGCGGCTGGTCAGTGCCGGGGATCCATGCCCGCGTTCGCCGGGTTCGCGCGCCGCCGTATCCGCGTTCGAGGGTGCGAGGGCGAAGATCGGCCAAGGTCCGGGCGGTGGCGGGACGGGGGCAGGGGGATGCCGGGTCCGGGCGTAAAGAGAAGAGACAGGCGCAACCGGCACGTCGCATATGCGAGAGGAGTTGGTCATGTCCGCGAACCCGCACGGCATTTCCGCGCATCCGCACGGCAGCTCCGCCCACCCGCACGGCAGCTCCGCGCATCCGCACGACATGCCCGCGCAGCCGTACGACCTGCGGGATCCCGGGCCGGACGAAGGCGCCACGGCGCCGCGGACGTGGCGCCCGCTGCTCGCCGAGCCGTCCGTGGCGGGGCTGCTCGGAGACCGGCTGGTGACGGCGGCGCTGCGCGAGCTGCGCCGCCTCGTACCGCAGCCCGTCGCGCTGCACTCGCTGCGTACGTTCCTGCTGGCCGACGCCTACGCGCAGACCCGCGGGATCCACTACGACCGGGCGGGGCTGTTCGTCGCCACGGCGTTCCACGACACCGGGCTGACCGGGGGTGGCGGGGCGCCGCGCGGCGGATTCCCGGGGCGTTCGGCCGCGTTGCTGGACCGCTTCCTGGCCGGGCACGGCGTGGACGACGCGCGGCGCGCGGCGCTGACCCGCGCGGTCCGCGAGCACATGCGGCCCCGGCCGGCGCGGAACGCGGGCCCGGAAGCGCGGCTGCTGCACTTCGGGGCCTGGCTCGACGTCACCGGACGCGGTGACCGCCGACTGCCGGGCGAGCGGGGGCGGTTGGCCGCGCTCGCGCCCACTCCCTGGTTCGCCCTGTCGTTCTCCGCCCGGATCGCCGCCTGCGGGCTGCGCCGGGCACTGCCGGGCCGGCCGGCGGTCTGACGGCCGCCGGACACCGGCCCGGCACAGCGCATTTCCCGTCGCGAAAGGACGAAGACGTGCAAGACGACCAGCGTGTTTTCGATGTCGCCATCGTCGGAGGCGGCATCGGGGGGACGATGCTGGCGGCGATCCTCGCCCGCCATGGCGTACGGGTGCTGCTTCTGGAGGGAAGCGGTCACCCCCGGTTCGCCATCGGAGAGTCCACCGTCCCCGAGACCACCTTCGGCCTGCGGGTCCTCGCCCGCCGCTACGACGTCCCGGAGATCGAGCATCTCGCGACCAATGGGGCGCTGCGCCGCCATGTGTCGTCGAACTGCGGGGTCAAGCGCAACTTCAGCTTCGTCTACCACCGCGAGTCGGAGCCCACTCGCGCCGAGGAGTGCACCCAGTACCCCACCTGGGGGCCGCCGCTGGGACCGGACTCGCACTATCTGCGGCAGGACGTCGACGCGTACATGTTCCATGTCGCGGTCTCCTACGGCGCGACCGCCCACACCCATACCGTCGTGGACGACGTGAAGTTCGAGGAGGACGGGGTCACCCTCGTGACCCGGGAGAAGGGCACCTTCCAGGCGTCGTACGTCGTCGACGCCGGCGGTATGCGCGCGCTGCTGCCCGAGCGGCTGGGGCTGCGGCAGGAGCCGCCGTATCGCACCCGTTCGCGGACCATCTTCACGCACATGGTGAACGTGCGGCCCTTCGACACGGTCGCACCGCCGCGCGAACAGCACGGCATGCCCAGCCCGTTCAGCCAGGGCACGCTGCACCATCTCTTCCCGGGTGGCTGGTTCTGGGTCATCCCGTTCGACAACCACAGCGCCAGTACCAGCGAATTGTGCAGCGTAGGCGTCAATCTCGACCTGGACCGTCATCCGCGCCCCGAGGGGGTGTCCGCGGAGGAGGAGTTCTGGCGCCATGTGCGCCGGTTCCCCAGTGTGGCGCGGCAGTTCGAGGGGGCCCGGGCGGTACGGCCGTATGTGTCGACCGACCGCACGCAGTTCTCGTCGCGGACCGTGGTCGGCGACCGGTGGTGCCTGCTGCCGCACGCGAGCGACTTCATCGACCCGCTGTTCTCCAGCGGACTCGCGGTCACGGTCATGGCGCTCAACGCGCTCGGCCACCGGATCATCGACGCGGTGCGCGAGGACGATTTCGACAGCGCCCGGTTCGCGTATCTGGAGCAGTGGATCAAGCGGATGTTCCGGTTCTACGACGACCTGGTCTCGTGCAGCTATCTGTCGTTCGACGACTTCGAGTTGTGGAACGCATGGAACCGGGTGTGGACCATCACGACGCTGTACGGGACGAACGCGCAGAACCAGGCGGCGGTGGCATTCGAGAAAACAGGGGATCCAGCGGCATTCGACGCCTTGGAGACGGCGCCTTATCGGGGCCTCCAAGGGGTCGACAATCCCTGGGTCGGGCAGCTCTTCGAGCAGGCCCGGGACGTCGTACTCGCCTACGGCAGCGGCGATCTGACGAAGGATCAGGCCGTGACGCGCATCTTCGACCTGCTGCGGGAGAGCGGGCTGTGCCCCGCGGTGTGGGGCACGCTCGACCCCGAGGACCGCTGCCCGTCCGGGGTGTTCACCCTGTGGCCGCTGATGCGGATCCTGCTGTGGGGCCGGTTCCGCTCGCCCCAGCACGTGCGCGGGACGTACTTCACGGGCGGCGCGCGACTGGTCGGCAAGGAGGCCGTCCAGGCCCTCACGACCGACGTGCGGCGCGGCTCCTCCCTGGTGCAGCAGACCGTGCGGGACATGTGGGTCAACTGGAACCGCGACTGGACACGCCGCGAGATTCCCACCCGAAAATAAGAGCGGTCCGCGTTCCGGAAAATCATTCCTGCGCATTCCGGGACAACGATTTACGGTTTGCCACCCCGGCGCCTCGGGTAGGAAAAAATTAGGGCCCATAATTCTGAATCGGGCCACCATTCCCCCTGCTCGATCGAGAGACTACGGGCTGCATTCCACATGGCACGAAATTCCTCCTGCCCCTCGCCCGCCCCATGCTCCTGGGACGACATATCCCAGCACCGGGACCGCCTCATGCGGCTGGTCCGACGACGACTCCCGAGCCTTCAGGACGCCGAGGACTGTGTGCAGGAGACGCTGGCCCGGGCGGCCGCGCACTCCGCCCTGGACGGCAGCCGGCTTGGTCCCTTCCTCACCTCGGTGGCGCTGCGCCTGTGCACGGACTTCTATCGTGACCTGGAACGACGCAGACGTCTGTTACAGCGGACGGCCTTCTTGGACGACCCCGGGACGACCGAGGAGGACGTCTGCGACGAGGAGTTCGGCAAATGGCTGCTCGACCAGGTCCAGCAGCTGCGGGGGCGGGAGCAGGAAGTCATACTCGCCCGGTCCAAGGGAATTTCCACGGCGGAATTCGCCCGCATTCACAACATCTCCCTCAAGGCGGCGGAGGCCGCTTTCACCAGAGGGCGGGCACGCCTCAGAACGGCCTGTGTGAAAGCCATGGAAGACGCCACGGGATAACCAAGCGAAAGGGAAACTCGTTCATGTCCAACAAAAACATGCAGGACATCCTCAAGGACCTCATGGGCAATATGGCGGACAGCGGAAAGGAGGCATTCGACGACATTCTCAACCGACCCGAGAAGTCCTCGTCCGCCGCCGGCTCCGTCGAGGCCCTGGCCGGGCTGCCGGCGAACGCCCTGGCGGCCCTGGCGGGCGCCGCCAACCCGGCCGCGCTGCTCGCGGGCGCCGCGAATCCGCTGGGGACGCTCGCGGGTGGGGCGGCCAATCCGCTGGCGGCGCTGACGGGAGCCGCGGGCGCGGCCGCCAACCCCCTCGCGGCGCTCACCGGGGCCGCCGGCGGCGCCGGGGCCGCCAATCCCCTCGCCGCGCTCGGCGGACTCGCGGGGGCCGCGGGCGCGGCCAATCCCCTGGCCGCGGTCGGCGGTGCGGCGAACGCGCTCGGTGGGATGGGGCAACTGGCGGGCGGAGTAGGCCAGTTGGCGGGCGGTGTCGGACACGCCGCCGAGGGCGTGGGCGATCTGCTCTCGCTGCCGGCCCAGCTCGCCCAGCTCCTCGAACTGATCCCGAAGCTCATCCAGGCGCTCCAGGGCCAGGCCGGCAAGGCCGCCTCGGCCTGACGGCGGCCGCGTCCGCACGCATCGCGGTGACCGGCTCGGCACGTACATCCGCTGGGCCGGTCACCGACCGGTCCTCGCGGCCCGCTCTACCTGAGGAGTTCACGCACGATGGCGTCTGTCGTCGGGGATCGGCTGCGGCTGGTGGTCAAGGTGCTGGGGAGTCTCGTCGCCGACGAGGTCGGACAGGCCACGCGGCTGCGCAGACGTACGAGACAGGGGCAGGCGGGCGCGGCCGAGGCCGACGCGGGCCACGCCGGGTCCGACGAGCGGCGGGCCAAGGCCGTGCGGCACGCCCTGGAGAGCCTCGGACCCTTCTATGTGAAGCTCGGTCAGATCCTGTCCACCCGGCCCGACATGGTGCCGGAATCGATCCGGGACGAGCTGCAGAACCTGCACGACCAGGTGGACGTCCAGCCGTTCTCGGCGTTCGAACCCATGCTCGCCGGTGATCTGGGCCCCGACTGGAAGCTGCGGTTCGACGACATCGACACCGTCGCCCCGCTCGGCGCCGCCTCCCTCGCCCAGGTCTACCGGGTGACGCTGCCCGGCGGCCGCCCGGCCGTGGTCAAGATCCAGCGCCCCGGCATCCGGGAGGGCGTGCTCGCGGACATGGCCCTGATGCGCCGGGCCTCCCGGATCGTCGCCCGTGTCGCGCCCCGCTTCAACGAGGTCATCGACGTCGAGGCGATGCTCGGCTCCGTCTTCGACGCGATGGAGCCGGAGCTGGACTTCACCGGCGAGGCCCGCAACATGGACGAGGCCCGGCAGTACGTACGGTCCTTCCGCACGCTGGAGGTGCCCAGGGTGCTGCACGCGAGCCCCCGGGTCCTGGTCCAGTCGCTGGCCCCGGGGAAGTCGGTGCGGCACATCGACCGCGCCCACTTCAGCGACGCCGAGCGCATCGAGGTCGGCAAGGACCTGCTGCGTTTCATGTACCACGGGTACTTCGTGCACCGCGTCTTCCATGCCGACCCGCACGCGGGCAACGTCTTCGCCGTACCCGGGGGACCCGCGACGCTGATCGACTGGGGCATGGTCGGCCGCCTGGACCGCCGTACGAGTCTGCAACTGCTGCCGCTGTTCATGACGTTGGCGCAGAACGACGGCGCCGGGCTCGCGCACCACTGGGCCGAGATGGGCCGGGTGACGTCGTGGTCCAACATGCCGGCGTTCGCCGCCGACATGGCGGCCTTCGTACCGAAGGTCTCCCATCTGTCCCTGGAGGACCTGAACTTCGGGGTGTCCCTCACCACCGTGCTCGCGAAGGCGACCAAGCGGGGCATCGGCTCACCGCCTGCGGTCTCGCTGCTCGGCAAGTCCTTCGCCAACCTCGACGGCTCGGTGCGCTGCCTCGCCCCCGAGATCACACTGCCGGAGGTGTTCCAGGGCGAGGTCGCGAAGATCCTCTTCGCACTGGGCCGCGAGTTCCTCGGGCGGCACCAGTTCGCGCGCAACTCCATGGAGCTGCTGCTCGCAGCGGTCACCAGCCCCGAGCAGATGCGCGGGGTGCTCGGCGACATCGCCAATCGGCAGTTCGCGTTGCAGGTCCACGAGCCGCGTACCACCGCCGCGATGGGCGGCCAGCGCCCCACACGCCCCTCCGGCGGCCTCGTCGCCCTGGGCGCGCTGGCCTATCTGCTCGCCCGCCGCCGCTCCCGCTGACCCATCGGACCAACCGACCCCACGGAGGTTCTCCTTGCCCGAGACCGCACGCCCGCAGCCCCCTTCGGCGCCGGCCGGACCCCATGCCGAGGGCCCGGTACCGTCGTACGGCCTTCCGCGCGTCGCGCTCTGGACGGCCGCCGCGCACGCCGCCGAGTGCGGCCGGGACTCGCCGTACGTGCTCGATCCCTGGGCCGCTGACTTCCTGCACGCGGCCCGGTTCGGCGGTGGGCCGCCCGGCGACGGGCCGCTGCAACGCCTGCTGCCCGACTGGGCCGTGGTGCGCACCCGATTCTTCGACGAGCACCTCGCCACCGCGTCCCGCTCGGGCTGCCGCCAGGTGGTGCTGCTCGGCGCCGGTCTCGACACCCGTGCCTACCGGCTGCACTGGCCGGCCGGTGTGCACGTCTTCGAGATCGAGGCCCCCGCGGTGCTGGAGTTCAAGGACCGCGTGCTGGACGGGACCGGCCCCACCTGCGGACGGCGCAGCACGGTCGGCGTCGACCCTGCCGGGTCCTGGGCCGAGGACCTGCTCGCGGCGGGCTTCGATCCGCGCCGGCCCACGGCGTGGCTGGCCGAGACGCTCCTGTATCACCTCCAGCCGGACGCGGTGACGTCGATCGTCGGCGCGATGACGGAACTCTCCGCGCCCGGCAGCACGTTCGGCGCGGAGTGCGTGAACGCCGAGGCGGCCTCGACCGCGTTCGTGGCGCCCTTCCTGGAAGCCCTGTCCACGACCGGGATCGCCTGGCACTGGCAGCTCGCCGACCCCGAGGGCTGGTGGGCGGAGCAGGGCTGGGAGGCCGAAGTCGCCGATCTCTTCACGCTGCCGTATGTGATCCGGCGACTCTCGCCCTATCTGCCGCTGCTCACCGAGGCCGCCGCCAAGTGCGCGTTCCTGACGACGGGCACGCTGACGAAGTGACCGGCACGAAGGAGGAGCGCCGGGCCGTATCGCCCGGGGTTCCTCCTCAGCCGCGTGTTACGCCCGCTCCAGTTCCAGAAGCGCCGCCAGCCACAGCTCCGGGAGTTCGTCGGCGGTGGCCAGCGTGGCGTCGTGCACGACCGTGAAGCAGGAGGTGTCGTGCTGGCTGGTCAGCGTCGTCAGGAGGCGGATCCCGGACGCCACGTCCGAGAAGACCGCGGCGCTGCGGGATGCGATGCCCTGGTGGACGAGGGCCGTTCCGAAGTTGACGCCGCTGGCCGGTCCGGCGACGACGTCGCCGTTGACCATGCGAGTGCCCAGGCGGGCGCCCAGGGCCCGGGGTGTGGCCGCCACCAGCAGATGGACCGCGTCGCGGCGCCGGCTCGCGCGCAGCCGGGCCGTGGCCGCGACCACCCGGGCCAGGGCCCGGTGCGCTGACGGCTCGTCACAGGGCAGCAGGAACCGGGCGGTGACCATCCGGTTGCCGGGAGCGCACTCCTCGCCCGGCAACCGGACCGACATGGGGATCGCGACGGGCAGCGGCGGATGGAGCGTTCCGGTCGCCTTCATGTGCCAGGTGTGGACGGCGTGGGAGAGGGCGGCGAGGTAGACGTCGTTGACGGTGCCGCCTTGCGCACCGCCGATGGCGCGCAGCCGGGCCAGCGGGGTGTGTGCCCGGCACAGCGCCGTGCGGCCGCTGCTCGTCCCGTCGACGGCGGGCTTGGCGGTGGGTGCGCGGAAGCCGCCCACGGCGTCGCCGAGGGCGCCGGCCAGACCTCGGCCGGTCGGCCACGAGGGGTCGTAGGCCGGGGGGCCGTCCTGGGGATGATCGTCGAGGAGGTCCCGAGCCGTGTGGGCCGCGCCGACACCGTCCTGCACGGCGTGGTCGGAGCGATAGCACAGGCTGTGGCCGCCGTCGGGGCCGTGGACCAGCCACACGTCCCACGGCGGCCGTCGACCCAGGTTCATGGGCCGGGCCAGCATCAGCCGCGCGGCCTCCGCCTCATCGGCGTCCTCGGGCAGCCACACCTCGTGCACATGCTGCTCCACGGCGAACCCGTCCACGCGCCGGAACTCCGGGCGGTCCCGTGCGATGCGGTAGCGCAACGCCGGGATGCGGTGGGCGCGTTCGGCCACGCGCGCGCGTACGGCGTCCAGGGTCGGTGCCCGGCCCTCGAACGCGAACACGAAGGCGAGGGGCAGCGGTCTGCCGCGCGTGGCCAGGTGGTACGCGACGTCCGCGGTGCCCATCCGAAGCGTCGGCGGCAGGCAGCCGCCGCTGCCGAGGGGGCGTCGGGTCATGGAACGACCTCCGTGTCGGTGGGACGTGTCGACGAAACGGGTGTCAGCAGGTGCGTCGCGTGGAGCCCCCCAGGACGTCCAGGTAGGTCCGCAGCAGGGGGCGGGCGGGTCCGTGTACGGGCATGCGCGGGGCGGCCGAGCGGTGCCAGGGCAGCGGGTCACCGGGGTCCGGATCGCCCAGAAGGGCAGTGGCTACATGGGCTCCGTGGGCCACGGACATCGCCAGGCCGTGGCCGCAGCAGCCGCCGATGTACCAGACACCGGGCAGGCCGTGGACGGGACCGACCACCGGCAGCCCGTCACCGGTCGTGCCGACGCGGCCGGACCAGCGGTGGGTCACCGGCAGGTGGGCCAGGTCGGGATGCAGGGACCGCACCCAGCGGGCCAGCCACGCCCAGGCCCGCTCCCGAGCGGCGCGCAGCCGGGGCGCGCCGAGTCCGGTGGGCAGGGTGACCGTGCCGCCGCCGGCCACGAGACCGCCGTCGGGGAGCGGCCGGAAGTACGGGGCCATCGGCAGGGCGTCGACCACGGCATACCCGTCGTAGCCGCCCAGTTCCTCGTACGCCGCGTCGCTCACGGGCGCGGTGGCGACGGCGTACACCTCGAGGGGCAGGATCGTGCCGACCGGCAGACCGAGGGACGGCGCCGCGGAGTTGACGGCGAGCACCGCCCGGCCGGCGCGGAGCCGGCCCTGCGGGAAGTCCAGCTCGCAGCCGCCCCGCTCCCCCGCGCGCACCGCCAGCAGCGGGCTGCGCCCATGGAACCGCACGCCCTTGGCGGCGCACGCGCGGGCGAGGGCGCCGGTGAGGGCCGCCGGGTCGAGGGTGGCGGCGGTGCGGTGCAGCAGGCCCGCGGTGTACGGGACGCCCACACGCGCGCGTACCTGCGCGCCGGACAGCTCCGGCACGTCCAGGCCCAGCGCACGGTAGGCCCCGGCCTGCCGGCCGAGCGAGGCCAGGCCGGCCGGGGCGCGCGTCGCCATGATCTGTGCGCCGGTCCGCAGCCCGCACGGCACGTGGAGCCGCCCGCACAGGTCCAGAACCTCCGTCACCGCCCGTACGCTCGCCAGATACATCCGGCGTGCGGCCCAGGGCCCGTGCCGGCGTACCGCCCGGTCGATCGCGGGCCCGGCGCGCGGCCCCAGCAGCCCGGTGCCCCGGCCGCTGGCACCGGCGGCGGGGCCCTCGGCGTCGATCACTGCGATCTCCCGGCCGGGGGCGCGTTCGGCCAGGTGGTAGGCGCAGGCCAGGCCCGCAAGACCGGCCCCGACCACCGCCACGTCGGCCGTGGCCGTGCCGTGCAGCGGGGGCTGTGCGGGCAGGTCCGGCAGCTCCCAGGCGGGGGTTCCGTACGCCGACGGCGTCATCCGGTGCCCTCCGGCACGAGGTCGCGCAGCGAGCGGAACCGGCGGTCGTGCCACAGCAGCGGTCGCCCGCCGCCCACGTGCACGGCGGCGGCCTGTCCGACGACCAGGTGGTGGTCGCCGTAGCGGCGTACGTCCGCCACCAGGCACACCGACCAGGCGAGCGCGCCCGCGATGACGGGGACGCCGAGGACCTCCCGCAGGTCCGTGCCGGCGAACCGTTCGGCGGCGGAGGCGGTCGGGTTGGCGAACCGGTCGGCCAGGTCGTGCTGTTCCTCGCGCAGCAGGTGCACCGCGAACGCGCCGTGGGCCCGGACGGCGGCGAGCGTGCGGGAGCCGTCCCGCAGACAGGCCAGGAGCAGCGGTGGCCGGGCCGACAGGGAGGTCACAGCGGAGACCGTCATCCCCAGCGGGCCGTCCTCGCCGCGCGCGGTCACCACGCTGACGCCGGCGGCCAGTTTGGCGTACAGGCCGAGACAGCGGGCGGCACCGGGGCCGGGGTCGTCGTGCAGGGGGTCGTAGTACGTGGACGGGTCAGCCGTGAGCGGTGGCGGCGCACTCATCGGTCACCTCCGCGCCCACCAGGCCCGCCAGGATGCGGGCGATGTTGGTCCGCAGGGTGGACTCGGCGACGGGGTCGAGGATCTCCGCGAGGGTCGGGATGCCGAGGTCGAAGGCGGCGGTGAACACGACGAGCGTGCCGCGGTCGTGCGGCTCGCAGCGCCAGCTCCCCTCGAAGGTCTGGAAGTCGCCGCTGAGCTGCTCGAAAGTGAGTGTGAGGGTGTCCGGGGCGAACGTGTCGCGTTCCCGCCAGCGCATCAGCCCGCCGCGGAAGGAGACCGTCCAGTCCGACACGACCGATCCGTCCGGGAGCGTGTCCACGCGGACCTCGCGCACGGTGTCGGTGAGTTCGGGGTAGCGGCGGAAGTCGATGATGCGGTGGTAGACGGCGGCCGGCTGCGAGCCGTCGGCGATCGCGTGCAGGACCACATGGCGCATGGGGGGTTCGGTTCCTTTCCGGGGTGGGGTTCCCTGATCAACCGGCCATACGGGCTGCCGTGGTGTGCAGGGCCTCGGCGAGGGTGGTGAAGAACAGATCGAGCGCGCCGTCCGCCACCACGGCGGGCGGGGTCAGGCGCAGCACGCGGGTGGAGTTGAGGGAGTGGTTGACGAGGACGCCGCGCGTGATGAGTTCCAGCAGGAGCTCGCCGACGGCCCGGTCCTCGGCGAACTCGATCCCGATCAGCAGTCCGCGCCCGCGCACGTCCTGCACGAGGAGCTCCCGGTACGGCGCGCAGGTCTCCCGTACACCCGCGAGGATGCGCGCGCCGAGGGCCGCCGCGCGGGCCACGGTGTCCTCGCGCTCCATGGTCTCGACGGCGGCGAGGGCGGCAGCGCAGGCGATCGGGGACGCGCCGAAGGTGGAGGTGTGCAGATAGGGGTCGCGGCTGAAGGGGGCGTACGCCTCGGCGGTGGCGACCAGCGCGGCGACCGGTACGACACCGCCGCTGAGCCCCTTGCCGGCCAGCAGCATGTCCGGTCGCACGCCCTCCGCGTCCACGCCCCACCAGGTGCCCAGCCGGCCCATCCCGGTCTGGATCTCGTCCACGACGAGCAGCGCCCCGAACTCCCGGCACAGCGCGGCGACTTCGGTGAGATAGCCGGGTTCGGGGATGTGCACGCCGCCCTCGCCCTGCACCGGTTCGACGATGACGCACGCCCGGTCGCGGCGGACGGACAGCGCCTGCTTGAGATCGCCGGCGTCCCCGTACGTGACCTGTGTGGTGTCGGGCAGCAGCGGCTGGAAGGGGGTCTGGTAGGTGGCGTTGGCGGTGACGCTGAGGGCGCCGAGCGTCTTGCCGTGGAAACCCTTGCGGGTGGTGACGAGGGCGTTGCGGCCGTGCGCGCGGGCCAGTTTGAGGGCGGCCTCCGTGGCCTCGGCGCCGGAGTTGACGAAGTGGACGTAGTCCATCCCGGGCGGCGTATGGGCGGCCAGGGCCTGTGCGGCGCGCGCGGCGACCGGTTCCAGGAAGACCCGGCTCGCCAGCGGGTGGACGTCGATCTGCCGGTGCACCGCCGCTACGACGTCCGGGTGCCGGTGGCCGAGGAGGAAGACGCCGTAGCCACCGAAGTCGAGGAGCCTGCGGCCGTCGTCGGTGTGGATCCAGGGGCCTTCGGATCGCACCTCGGACATACCGCCGAGCACCCGGCCCATGACGGCGCGGCCGGAGCCGATGTGGCGCAGATACAGGTCGAGGACGTCGGTGGGTTCGGTTGCCTGTGCCGGCACCGGCGTCGTCGCCGTCGCGGCGGCCTGAGTCGGCACAGCTGTCGTCGCCGTAGCCGCTTCCTGAGTCGGCACAGGCGTCGTCGTAGCCGCTTCCTGTGCCGGCGCAGCCGACGGCGGCGTCGCCGCTTCCTGTGCCCGTACGGCCGTGGTGTCCGGGGAGCGTGTCATGAGGCCACCTCGGTCGGGGTCGCGACGGTGCGGGCGGTGCGGTGACGGGTGAGGAGGGCGGGGCGCTCGTCGGCCCAGCTCTCCAGGTTGCGCACGAGCGCGGCTCGGATGTCGGCGTGGCTGAGCCGGGTGCCGCAGTGCGGTCGGCCGAGCGAGGTGTCGAAGGGCAGCTCGCGCTGGAAGACCAGCAGGAGCTCGGCGTAGTGCTGGAACCTGCGGCGCGTGGCCTCGGGCAGGGCGGTGCCCTCCAGCATGGGCAGCAGCAGCCGGTGCACCGCCTCGACGGGGATGAGCCGCGGCCGCTGCGGTGCGGGCAGGCCGCGGCGGACGGCGAACTCCGCGCAGGTGTCCGCGATCTCGCTGAGCCGGGGTGCCTCCTTGCCCGCGGTGAGCCAGAACTCGCCGCTGCCGACCCCGCCGCGGACGAGGTCCCCGATGGCGCGGGTCACGTAGTCCTGCGGGACCATGTCGACGCGGGCGTCGGGCGCGCCGGGCAGTACCGGCACCTGCCCGAGCACCATCGAGCCGATGGTCTTGGTCAGGCCCTGCTGCCCGGCGATCCGGCCGGTCGAGGAGTCGCCCATGACGACGGACGGGCGCATGATCGCGCCGGGCAGGTCGGCCTCGCGGACCAGTTGTTCGGCCCTGGTCTTGGAGGCCAGGTAGGCGGCGGCTCCCGGGAAGCGCCGCGCGTCCTCCTCGCTCGGGGTGCTGGCCACGAACGCGGTGCTGACCAGGTACAGGGGCGCGTCGGCGCGAGCGGCGAGGTCGAGTACGACCTCGGTTCCGTGGATGTTGGTGCGCTCGATGTCGGCGGGCCGCATACGCCAGTTGGTCTCGGCGGCGGAGTGCAGGACGACGTCGACCTCGAGGGCGAGTTCGTGCCAGGCGAGCCGGCTCAGGCCGAGGCGGGGGGCGAGGAGGTCGCCGCGCAGCTCGCGCACCCGGGGGTCGCCCAGTGGGCGGTTGCGGACGAGGCAGAGCAGGTCGAAGTCGGCGGCCAGCTCTTCGATCAGGGCTCGTCCGAGGACGCCGCTGCCTCCGGTGAGCAGCAGGGTCGGGCGGTCGCGTGCGCTGGTCCTGGGTGCGGGTTGGACGGTGGGACGCGGGAGGTGTCGCGGCATGGGTGGGCTCCCCCAACAGGTCTCGGCCGGCACGGGTTCGGTGGGTGGCGGCGCCGGTCAGGCGATCGCGAGCGGCCGGTCGGCCAGATAGTCGGCGAAGGGGCCGGTCATCCTGGCCCGGGACGGTGGGTGCAGGGAGAGTCCGTTGGCGCAGGCGGCGAGATGGCCGACCTCGTCGGACGTCATGAAGCTGAGCCCGCCGAGCAGTTCGACGGCGCGCGGGGCGACGCGGGCGATGATGTCCTGGACGCCGTAGCGGACGTACAGTGCCTGGGCGAGCACGGACTCGCCGAGGTCGCCGGCGTCGACACCGCGGGCGAGGCCCTCGGCGGCGGCCGCCGCCGCCTCGGTCTCGACGAAGAGCCGTACCCGCTCGTGCTCGGGGATGCGGTCGTTGAGCAGCACCCGTTCGACCAGGGCGGAGGCCGCGCCGAGGTAGCTGCCCGTCATCAGCAGCTGGAACCAGATCAGACCGGCCGTCTGGAGCTCGTCGATGCCGCCCTGCGCGGTGGCCGCGGTCCGCAGCAGCAACTCCGCAGGTACGACGACGTCGTTGAGGGTGACCTGGTCGCTCTCGGCGCCGGCCAGGAAGGCGCTGGACCAGAAGCCGCTGACGCTGACGCCCTCGCTCTCGGCGGGCACCAGGGCGACCGCGAGTTCGTCGCCCGGTCCGTCCTCGCGGGGCACCAGGACGCTCGCGGTGAGCACGTCCATGGAGCGGGCCAGGCTGCACGGCCGTTTGACGCCGCTGATCCGTACGCCGTCCTCGGTGACCTCGGCGGTCATCGTCGGTTCCAGGATGCCCGCGCCGCGGCGGCCCTCGGCGAATCCGGAGGCGATGATGCGGTTGTCGGCCGCGACGCCTTCGATCAGCAGCCATTCCAGTCCCTGTCCCTCGCCGCGGTCGCCGAGACCGACGAGCGTGGCCATGGAGAAGTGGTGCATGGTGGTCGCCACGGCCAGCGACGGCGAGCGGCTGCCGATGGCCCGCTGCACGCGCACCGCGTCCAACGCCGTGGCTCCCCGGCCCTGATGGCGCTCCGGGACCAGCAGTCCCGGCCCGCCGCTGTCCCGGAAGAACCGGATGCCGGGGCTGCCCGGCCGCTCCAGCTCCATGAGCGGCGTCTCACACAGGGCGGTGTCCAGGTCGGGCAGCAGCTTGGCCAGGATGGTGCGTTCACGCTCGAGGAATCTCATGCGGATGCGGTCCTCCGGGGTGGGGGGTCGTTCTCGGGCTTACGGCGGCACGGGCGGGCTGCCCGACGGGATGGGGCCGTACGGCGGCGCTCGCCGGGCCGGACGGGTCAGACGGCGTTGGTGGCGCGCAGGAGTTGCCACACGGCGGGCAGGCGCGGTGTGCCCAGGAAGGCGATGTACTCCGGAAGGACCGCGTGCGGGGCCCACTTCTCCTTGTATTCGAGCTGTGACAGGGCGGGGTAGATCGCCTTGCCGCGCTCGGCGAGCAGCCGCGCGAAGCGGGCGAACATCCGGCTGTGGCCCGGGACTTCGTGCTCCTGCTCCAGCCCGGTGAACGGGGTGAAGCCGAAGTGCAGCCAGGCGGCGCCGTCGGCGACGAGCTGTTCCATCACGGTGGCGTTGAGCGCCTCCATCACGCCGGGCGGGGCATCGGGGCGGCGCCTGCTGAGGTCGTGCAGCCAGCCGGGGCGGCTGCCGTAGACGGGTGAGTAGTTGATGTAGCCGACCGCTTCGCCGTCGACGCGGCCGACGAAGAGCCGACGGTGGCGTTGCAGCGGCCCGGTCCGCTGGCCGACGAGGAACTGCAGCTCCTTGACGTGCCGGCCCTTCTCGCGCAGCCAGGGCTCGTCCACCCGGTCCAGTTCAGCGCAGTCGTCGCCGGGCTGGACCTCGGCCACGTCGAGACCGGCTCGCCTCGCCCGCGAGATCTTGTTCCGCAGTCGTACGAAGCGTGAGCCGCGCAGGGTGAACCGGGCCAGGTCGACCGCGTACGACGCCCCGATCTGGTTCACCGTGAAGCCGTGTCCGGCGTACAGCTCCGCGTCCTCGCGCTGGAGTTGTACGGCCACCAGTCGGCGTCCGGCGTACGTCACGAAGGAGTCCAGCAGCCGCGCCCGGTGTTCGGGGGCGGTGAACGGTCCGCCGAACTGCAGGACATGGCGCCCGGAGCGGCGATAGGCGCACACGCCGTCGATCGATCCGTCATGGAAGTACTCGTTGCCGCTGTTGAGGGCGAGAAAGCAACTGGGGTTGTCGCTGTGTTCGGTGAGGGTGTCAAGCACGGACGGCATGCGCGCCCTCCTCCTGACGCCGGGCCTCTTCGACGACGGCAGTCCGGTACTGCTGCTCGAAGAGACGATAGGCGGGATGGATTTCCGGTTCGAAGGCGACACCGAATGGTTTGAACGAGTTCCCGAACAGGGCCCGGTCTCCCAGGAGGTGGATGGGCAGTGCCAGCAGAGCCCATTCCGGTCCGGCGGACAAGGTCCACACGCCGGCGATGACACCTGCCGTGACCAGGCTGTGCATCGTGTTGTAGGCCACGTAGTAGCCGCGTGCGATGCGCTTGTCCGGGCTGCGCCGGTAGGCGATGGCACCCGGGATGTAGCCGATGACGTCGATCACCGCGAAAAGCGCCACGAACACGCCCCAGCGGATCTCCGAAAGGTGCTGGAAGGCGAGCACCAGGGATACGACCAGAAAGGCCAGCCATTCCATTCGCGAGAATGCGAAGGTGGTCTTCGTCTCGAATCGGTTCTTGGCGTCCACGGGGCTCCAGGAATGCGCGGGCGACACGAGGGGCGGGGGTCGGCCCACCCTTCTCTGCGGGCTTTCATACCTGTTTACGCACCAGTTGAGGCGACCCCTCGTATCGCGGGGGCGAGGGGCGCGTACGGCATCCCAGGGCGACTCCGGCGCCGACCAGCGCACTGCCCACGGCCTGCGGAACGCCGTAGGAGCCGGTGCCGACGAGGGGTGCGGTGCAGGCGGCGGCGACGGGGATGAGCCCGGAGAACAGCGTGGCCCGTTCGGCGCCGATCCGCTGCATGCCCATGTACCAGCACACGAAGCCGACGACGGTGACGATCGCCGCCTGCCACAGCAGGGCCGCGATCTCGGAGGCGTCCGGTCGGCGCAGCCAGCCCCCGCCGTCGAGCGCGACCCCGGCCACCGCGGACTCGACGGCCGCGACGCCGCACACGGTGGCGGACAGCAGACGCGGGCCGAGCGGTCGCAGGACGGGCACGGCGAGCACCGCGAACCCCACCTCGCCGACCAGCGCGCACACCGAGAAGGCGATGCCGGTGCCGTCCGTGCGCCCCCAGCCCTGGACCGTGCAGGCGCCGGCCACGACGAACAACGCGCCGCTCAGGACGACGCGTTGGGGCCTGCGGCCCTCCAGCAGGGGCACGAGCACAGCTACGACGAGGGGTGCGCAGCCGACGAACACGCCGGGCACGGCCGGTTCGGCGGTGCGCTCCGCGGCGATGACGGCGAGGTTGAAGCCGACCATGCCGAGGGCCGCGAGGAGCGCGAGGCGTGCCCACTGGCGGGACGTGAGGGCGCGGAGCCGGGTCCTGGCACCCGACCCGACGATCGGCAGGAGCAGCAGGCACGCGAGCCCGTAGCGAAGGAACTGGCCGCCCGCGTACGGGTAGTCGCCGAGCAGGCTGTTGGCGGTGAAGGACCCTCCGACGAGGACACAGGCGAGCGCGGCGAGCAGGGCTCCGCGGGTGGTGGTGGCGTTCATGGCAGCGACGCTAGGAAGCGCCGCGGTCCGCATTAAGGTCCATTTTCATGACGGCATCGGAGACCAATCAGGACCCGGCCGCCGGGTCCCCCGCCTGGGAGCTGCTGCTGCCCGCAGCCTCGGCGCCGGCACGTGCGCGTGGGCGTTCGCTTCAGGCGGCCCTGCGGGAGGCGGTGCGTTCGGGGCGGCTGGTGCCGGGGACGCGGCTGCCGTCGAGCCGGGACCTGGCCACCGACCTCGGGGTGTCGCGCGGGCTGATCACGGAGGCGTACGAGCAGCTCACGGCGGAGGGCTATCTGCGCAGCGGCCGGGGTGCCGGGACCTGGGTGGGCGACGCGGTCCGGGCCGCCCGGCCGCGCGCGCATGACCTCGCGCCGCGCACCACCGGCGCGCGGGCCGACTTCGTTCCCGGGACGCCGGACGTGTCGCTGTTTCCGCGTGCAGCGTGGGCCGCGGCGCAGCGTGGGGTGCTGGCCGAGCTGCCGCACCACGAACTCGGCTATCCCGACCCGCGCGGGCTGCCCCGGCTGCGTACGGCGCTCGCCGAGCTGCTGGCGCGCCGGCGGGGGGTGGTCGCGGACCCCGAGCGCATCGTGATCGTCTCCGGGGTGTCGCAGGCGACGACCGTGCTCGGTTTCGTGCTGCACGCGCGCGGGCTGCGCGAGGTCGCCGTGGAGAACCCCGGGAGCCCGCAGCACGACGCCCTCTACGCCGCGGCGGGCGTCGCCACCGTGCCGGTGCCCATGGACGACGAGGGGCTCGCCGTCGGAGCGCTGCGGGAGTCGGGCGTACGGTCGGTCGTCACGACGCCGGCCCATCAGTTCCCCACCGGAATCGCCTACTCCGCCGGTCGCCGTGCCGAACTCCTCGACTGGGCACGGTCCGTCGACGGGTTCGTCCTGGAGGACGACTACGACGGCGACTTCCGCTACGACCGCGCTCCCGTGGGCGCGCTCCAGGGCCTCGACCCGGAGCGGGTCGCCTACGCCGGGTCGATCAGCAAGTCCCTCGCGCCGGGGCTGCGGCTCGGCTGGCTGCTCGTACCGGAGGCGCTCGCCGAGGACGTCGTCGAGCGCAAACGGACCATGGACCTCGGTCATCCCACCCTGGATCAGGCGCTGTTCGCCCGGTTCGTGGAGCGCGGCGACTACGACCGCCAGCTGCGCCGCTGCCAGCGCGCGTACCGGGAGCGCCGCGACACCCTCGTCGCCGCGCTGGAAGCGCACTTCCCGGGCGCGGAGGTCACCGGCATCGCCGCGGGTCTGCACGTCATCGCCGCGCTGCCGGAGCGGTACGGCCCACAGGAGCGGTTCCTCACGCGCGTGGGGGCGGCCGGTGTGGCGGTACGGCCCCTGACGGACTACGCACACGCGCGCACCGGGAACGAGCACGGCAACGGTCGGGACGAGCAGCGGGGTGTGCGGCTGGTGCTGGGCTACGCCCACCTGTCGCCCGCGCGGATCCGGGACGGCGTACGGCTGATGGCCCGGGCGGTGGCCGAAGGGCTGGACTGAGGAAGCCGGTACGCGGGGACGACCCCGGCCTGTCGCGGCCGGGCGGGACTGACGAAGCCGGTACGCAGGGACGACCCCGGCCTGTCGCGGCGGGGGCGGGACTGACGAAGCCGGTGGCAGGGATGGCCCGGCCTGTCGCGGCGGGGCGGGATGACGAGGCCGGTAATCAGCGGCTCACAACGGCCGTCGTGTCGGTTCCCTGCCCATGCGGTCAGTTGTTCACTTGTGGTTTCCGTGTGCGCTGCGGCGCACCAGTAGTTGTGGCTCTGCACACTGGCCGGATCCCGCCACTGGAGGCCTCCATGTCACACCGTCCGTTCCCGGGCCGCCGCAGCGTCCTGCGCGGCTCGCTCGCCGCGTCGGCGGCCCTGACCCTGCCCACGGCACTCGGCTCGGCACCGGCGTTCGCCCTCTCGGGCCGTCCCAAGGCGGGCTGGGGTGTGCAGACGGGCGACGTGACCCGCGACTCGGGTCTGGTCTGGGTGCGCTCGGACCGCCCCGCGCGGATGATCGTCGAGACGTCCGCGACCGAGTCGTTCCGCAACCCGCGCAGATGGCACGGCCCGCTGCTCGGCGCGGACACCGACTTCACCGGCACGACCCGGCTGCGCGGTCTGCCGTCCGGCGAGCAGATCCACTACCGCGTCCTGCTGGCCGACCCGGACGATCCGCGCCGCACCGGCGAGCCGGTCACGGGTACGTTCCGCACCGCCTCCGCGCGGCGGCGCGACGGCGTCCGGTTCGTCTGGTCGGGCGATCTGGCCGGGCAGGGCTGGGGCATCAACCCCGAGTTCGGCGGCTACACCATCTACAACGCGATGGGCGCGCTGGATCCGGACTTCTTCCTGTGCAGCGGCGACAACATCTACGCCGACGGCCCGATCGCGCCGTCCGTCACGCTGCCCGACGGCAGCACCTGGCGGAACATCACCACCGAGGAGAAGTCCAAGGTCGCCGAGACACTGACCGAGTTCCGCGGGAACTTCCGCTACAACCTGCTCGACGACAACCTCAAGCGGTTCAACGCCCAGGTGCCCTCGATCATCCAGTGGGACGACCACGAGGTGACGAACAACTGGTACCCCGGCGAGATCCTCGGCGACTCGCGTTACACGGAGAAGAACGTCGACGTCCTCGCCGCGCGCTCCCGGCAGGCGTTCTCGGAGTACTTCCCGGTCTCGACGCTGCGCCGCCCCGACGGCCGGGTGTACCGCACGGTCAATTACGGGCCCCTGCTGGACGTGTTCGTGCTGGACATGCGCACCTACCGCAACGCCAACTCCACGGACGACCAGGCCACCGACGCGCAGGGCATCCTCGGCGCCGAGCAGCTGAAGTGGCTCAAGCGAGAGCTGTCCCGCTCGCGGGCGGTGTGGAAGGTGATCGCCTCGGACATGCCGCTGGGCCTGGTCGTGCCGGACACCGGCGACGGCAAACCGAACATCGAGGCCGTCGCGCAGGGCGACCCGGGTGCTCCGCTCGGCCGTGAGCTGCAGATCGCCGAGCTGCTCCGCTTCATCAAGCACCGGCGGATCACGGGCACGGTGTGGCTGACGGCAGACGTGCACTACACCTCCGCCCAGCACTACCAGCCGTCGCGGGCGGCCTTCTCCGACTTCGAGCCGTTCTGGGAGTTCGTCTCGGGCCCGCTCAACGCGGGCGGCTTTCCCGCCAACACGCTCGACAGCACCTTCGGCCCGGAGCGGGTGTTCATCAAGGCGCCGACCACCGCGAACGTCTCCCCCGCCGGCGGCTACCAGTTCTTCGGCGAGGTCGACATCGACGGTCACAGCGGCGAGCTGACGGTACGGCTGCGCGAGCAGGACGGCACGGTGCTGTTCACCCAGGTGCTCCAGCCGGGGCGCGTCGGCCAGTAGGTCCCGTACTCTCGTGGCAGTGCCGCGCACCTGTGTCATCCCCTGGTGCGCGGCACTCGCACGTCGGGGACCGGGTCCCCAATCAGCCCTCCGACAGGGCGCCTTCGCAGTTCAGGGCCGATTGTCAGTGGTCGCCTCTACGGTTTTTCCATGACGCGATCTTTGCAGGCCGTGGCCTATCGGCGACCTTCCGTGCTGGAGTCCGCAGCGGGCGGACAGCTGCTCGGTCTTGAGACCTCCCGGGGTGCGACACCCACGGGGGTGAAGGACCATCCGCAGTTCTTCGCGGGCTTTCTGACGTCTCCTCAGGTGGTCTCGGCGGCGCTGCTCGCCGTGGCCGACGTGGCGGCCGCCCGGTACTACCAGCAGCAGCTGCGGGCCTCGCTCGACCCGGTGGTGACGGGCAACGGCGACCGGCTGCGCTTCGAGTCGTTCTCCGGCTGCTGCGGAGTGTACGCCCGCCTGGACGTGCTGGAGCCGGGCCTGGACGGCGGCGAGGTCGGGCACGGCACGACGAACGTCGACGTCAACAACCCGCTGCGCGAGGCCCTGTCCAGGATCGGCTCGGACGATCCGCTGCATCTGCGGGTGGGCCCCGAGGAACTGGCGGTGACGACGCTGGACGGGCCGGTCGTGGAGAAGAAGGTGCCGCTCCCGGACCGCTGGCTGCGCGGCTTCGCGGAGGCGCAGGTGACAGCGGCGGGCTTCGATCTGCGGGCCGAGCTGCCGGCCGCCGATGCGGTGCGGTTCCTGCGGGCGCTGCCGCGCGGCGGTGGGCGCGCCGCCTCGGCAGGCCCGCGGTGGGTGGTGCCGTCGGGGAACACGCTGCGGCCGACCACGCGCGCGGTGCCCGGCGCGGTCTGCCTGCCGGGTCCGGAGCGGCTGGTCGCGCTCCAGCGGGTGCTGCGGCACGCCACGGCGCTGCGGGTGTACGGCCCCGCGGTCACCGGCGGCGCGGCGGCCACGGCGAGTGCCTGGGAGGTGGTCCTGCCCGGCATGCGGCTGACACTGACGCTGTCGCCCGACGCCTCACGCGGCTTCTCCGGCGAGGGCGGCGTCCTGGACGCGCTGGCCACCGACGAGGCCGCCGAGGACGCGGAGTTGATCGCGGTACTCCTCGCGTGGGAGCCCCGCGTGGACGTCGCCGACCTGGCGTCGGCCTCGGGCCTGACACCCGAACGCGTCCGGGCGGCCCTGATCCGCCTCGGCACCTCGGGCCGGGTCGGCTACGACACGGCGGAGGCGGCCTACTTCCACCGGGAGCTGCCGTACGACGCCGAGCGGGTGGAGCGGCACAATCCCCGGTTGCGCTCGGCGCGGGCCCTGGTGGCGGCGGGTGCCGTCGTGCTGGACGGAGCGCTCGGGACGGTGACGGCCGAGGACGGCCATGTGCACCGGGTGCGGGACGAGGCGGGGGTGCTCAGTTGCAGCTGTCTGTGGTGGGCGAAGTACCGCGGCGGGCGCGGACCGTGCAAGCACGCGCTGGCGGTACGGATAGTGCGGCGGGGCGACGCCGCGGCGGAGCGGGACATGGCACGAGTCGAGGGGGATGCGCGATGACTTCACTGATGGACGCGGTGCGAGCGGGGCGGACGGCTGAGGTCGTGAGCCTTCTGGACGGGATGACGGACGCGGAACGGCGGGCGTTCTTCCCGGAGTTGAGGGCGCTGCGCAAGGAGTTGCGGGCGGATCAGTGGACCTCCGAGGCGCGCCGCGCCTACCCCGCCCTGCACGCGGCGGGGGCCGCCTGCCAGACCGGTGCGGCCGGGGTGGCGAGCTGGCTGGCCGCTTCCGACATGCGCTGGTGGCCGGCGTCGCCGGGCGTGCTGATCGATGTCCTGGGCGACCGGGCTCCGGGCTGGCTCGGCGACGTGGCGCACCGGATCGCCGAGCGTCCGCCGACCGCGCGGGTGCCGTACGAGCTGATGGCGGGGCTGGTCCGGCTCTCCGGCTGCCAGGTTCCGACGACGGAGGCCTACGTCCACGGCTGGGTGACGCACATCGGCCATGTCTGGCAGCGCGGTGACACGGTCCTGGCCCGGCTGCGCAAGGACCCGCACCTCGCCCGGCTCACGGCGGCGCTGTTCGAAACGAACGACATCGGCAGCCGTCTGGCCTGGACCGCCAGGGAGGGGGACAACAGCTGGAACGAGGCGATCGCCCGGCTCACCGTCGAAGGCGTACTGGACCGGAAGGCTACGGTCGACGCGTGTCTGGCCCGGCTGCTGCGGGGCGGTCCGGCCGCCGACCACCGGGTGTTCCTGCGGATGCTCCAGGCACTCGACCTGACCCGGGAGGAACGACGGGAGCACATCGCCGACTGGCTGGCGCTGTCCGCCGACGCCGCGTCCGTGGTGGCGTCGCACGCGCAGTCGGTGCTGGCGTCGCTGGCCCTGGACGGTGAAGTGAGGGCCCGCCGACTGGCCGAGATGTCCGGCTCCGTCCTGTTCCGCACCGAGAAGAAGCTCGTGCGCGCCCAACTGGTCCTGCTCGGCAAGGTGATCACCCGCGATCCGGCCACCGCCGGGGAACTGCTGCCCGCCGTCGCCCAGGCCTTCGGGCACGAGGACACGGAGATCCAGGAGCGGGCGCTCAAGTTGGTGGAGCGACATGTCAAGAAGGCCGGCGCCGCCGAGGTGCGGGAGGAACTCGCCATCGCCGCGGACCAGTTGATCCCGACGCTGCGCAAGCGGGCGGCCGAGAGCCTGGGCGCCTCACCCGTGCCGTCGCAGCCGGTGGCGCACGAGGAGGTGCTGCCGCCCGCGCCGGCGACGGTGCGGCTGGCGCCCGCGCCCGAGTCGGCGGTGGAACTCGCCGAGGAAGTCGGGGCGTTGCTCGTCTCCGGCGGTGATGTCGCCACGTTCGAGCGGGCGCTGGACGGGCTCGTACGTCATGCGTACGGCGACCCGCACGCTCTGCTGGAGGCGCTGGAACCCGTCATCGCGCAACGCTGGTGGGCGGAGCCGGAGCCGCGGTACACCGCCACGGCTGACGACTACTTCACCCGGTACCACGGCCTGATCAACCCCGCTCAGGGACTGGAACTGGTCCTGGCGACCCTGCGGGGAAAGGTGCGGACGAACACGCTGCACCACACCCTCCAGCACGGCACCGCCACCAGCGAGTGCGGCCACAGTCCGCTCACTCGGGCCTTCGAGACCCGTCTGTGGGAAGTGGCGTACCGGATCCGTACCGAACCCCTGCCGTTCCTGCTGTCCACGCCCACCTGGGGCACGGGACTGCTGGAGCCGGACGAACTGGTGGCGCGTCTCGCCGAGTACCGGCGACTCGGGGCGCGGGTGTCGGCGGCCGACTTCGCGCAGGCGCTGCTGCGGGTCCGCTGCGCCGAGCGTGCGCCGGCCGAGGAGGCGGTGAAGCGTGCGGCGGCGCTCGGCACGGCGGAGGGGACGCGTCTCGCCGAGTGGCTGCTCGCCGGCGGTTTCACGGCGCCCGCGTTCCGACGACGGACTTCACGGAACCGCATACTCGTCGAGTCCGGGGAGATCGCCGAGTTCCAGGCGGACTTCCCGCCCGGGATGCGCCCGCTGGGGCAGGCCGTGAGTGTCTTCGGGGACCGCTGGCGCTGCTACCACTGGAGCGAGGGCATGCGGCCGCACTGGCTGGCGGTGCTGCCGGAACAGCGTGAGCTGGTGGCGGTCAGGATGGTGGGCGATCTGTCGGAGGTCGCCGTCGACGACTCCCGGGGAGAAGCGGCGATACTTCCGCAGCTGGCCGAATCGGGCGGCGAGGCGGGCGAAGCGGTGCACCTGTGCGTGGCGTACGGGCTCGGCGCCCGGCATCCGGAGGACCGGCTCGCCGCCGTGGACGCGCTGTTGGTGCTGGCGGCGCGGGGACAGCTCGACGCGGACCGGCTGGGCGCGGATCTGGGGCAGTTGGTGCGACGCGGCGCGGTGAAGCCGTCGCGACTGGTGGAGTCGGTGCGCACGGCGGCGGCCACCGGGGCGAACGCCACCGTGTGGTCGGTGCTCCGGCAGACGCTGCCCATCCTGCTCGCGGACCTCGCGACGGGTGAGAAGGCCGCTCCGGCACGAGGGCTCGCGGATCTCCTGGCCGTCGCCGCGGAATGCGCGGAACGGACGGGGGCACACGGGGAACTGCCGCATCTGGCCGGGACCGCGGAGCGCCGTGGCTCGTCGCGGCTCGTGACCCAGGCCCGGCGACTGCACAGCGCACTGGCGGAGGGCATGGCCGCCTGATGGGCGGGCCACGACCACGGTCGTCACATCCCACACAGTTGAATAGGCCACAAAACCGGCATAGTGGCTCTTTACCGCCCGGTCACAATGCGTTCGTGATCACGCAACACCGTTCCTTCACAGTGGGTGTATGAGTCGAGACATATCTGATGTGACGCGTGCGAAACACGGACGTCCGGTACACCACGGGCGGCGGAACGCCGTCGAACTCGCCGCGGTCCTGACGGCGGTCGCGGTCGCCGAGGCCGCTGCGAACCTCGATGGGGTCGGGCCCGCCGCAGCGGTGCTGGTACCGGCCGCGGCGGCCCTGCTGGTCGCCGGCGCCGGGTTCCGCGCATGGCGGACACGCCGCCACGGTCACGCACCGCCGACGAGCGATACCGAGGCCCGGCCGAGCCCCGAGGAACGCGCCGGGCGATCGGACCAGCCGCAGGAATCTGCCGCGACGGTGCCCCGGGAGGGCGCACTGTGGCGGATGCGGACGACGGTGAAGGACGAACCGGGTTCGCTGGCCGCGCTGTGCGCTGCGCTCGCCGGCCTGCGGGTCGACATCCTGAGCCTTCAGACGCATCCGCTGGCCGAGGGCACGGTGGACGAGTTCCTGCTCCGCGCGCCCGGCGCCCTCGCCGCGGACGAGATCAGCGCCGCGGTCTCGGCGGCCGACGGTGCCAGCACCTGGATCGAGCGGGCCGACGCCCACGACCTGGTGGACGCGCCGACCCGGGTGCTGGGCCTGGCCACGCGTACCGCCCTGGATGCCGCGGAACTGCCGCTGGCGCTGCGGCAGTTGCTGGGCCGATGCACCATCCGTTCGCTCCCCGCGGTGTCCGCGGTGGGCGGCCGGGGACCGGAGCCGGTGCCGGTGGAAGGGGCTTTGGAGGACACCGTGATGCGGCTGCGGGCGCCGGAAGGTGGAGTGATCACCGTGGAGCGGCCGTATCTGCCGTTCACGCCGACCGAGTTCGCGCGGGCACGGGCCCTGGTGGAGCTGGACGCCCGGCTCGGTCCGCGCGTGCCGCGCAGCCAGGACGTGCTGACCCTGCCCAAGGGCAGCGACATCACCGTGCGCCGGGCGGACAGCGGTGACCTGGAGGCCGCGAAGGAGATGCACGAGCGGTGCTCGGCACGCACGCTCGGGATGCGCTACCACGGTCCGATAGGGGACGCGGGCCGCTATCTGAACCACCTGCTCAGCCCCCGCTTCGGCCGCACGCTCGCCGTGCGGACCGCGTCGGGGCGCATCGTCGGCCTCGGCCACCTGCTGTGGGACGGTGACGAGACGGAGGTCGCGCTGCTCGTCGAGGACGCCTGGCAGCGGTGCGGCATCGGCGCGGAGTTGCTCCGCAGGTTGGTCGGGATGGCGATCGAGGCGCGCTGCGAGAGCGTGTACGCCGTGACGCAGGCGTCCAACACCGGGATGGTCGCCGCGATGCGCGGACTGGGTCTCCCCCTCGACTATCAGATCGAGGAGGGGACCCTCGTCATCACGGCTCGGCTGGACGGTCCGCGGGAGGAGCCGGTCGCAGAGCGGCTCACGAGTGGGGGTGAGTGGGGGAAGGCCTGAGCGCGTGAGGGTCAGTGCCCGACGGCGGCTGCGGGCGCGCCGTGGCCGACCGTGGCCCCGTGGGCCCGCTCCAGCGCGGCGTCCAGGTCCGCCCAAAGGTCCTCCACGTCCTCCAGGCCCACCGACATCCGCAGCAGCCGGTCGCTGACCCCGGCGCCCCGGCGGTCGTCCGCGTCCACGATGCGGTGGCTGATGGACGCCGGGTGCTGGATGAGGGTGTCGACGCTCCCGAGGCTGACGGCGGGGGTGACCAGCCGGACACCGGCGATGACCTCGTGCGGATCGCCGTGCACCTCGAAGGCGATCATGGCGCCGCCGATGCGCGGATAGTGGACCCGGGCCACCCGCGGGTCGGCAGCGAGACGCCCGGCCAGCTCGGCGGCGTTCGCCGACGCCGCCCGCACCCGGACGGGGAGCGTCGACAGGCCGCGCAGCAGGAGATAGCCGGCCAGCGGATGCAGCACACCGCCCGTGGCGAACCGCACCTGGCGCAGCCGTCCGGCGAACTCCTCGTCGCAGGCCACCACGCCCGCCATCACGTCCCCGTGGCCACCGAGGTACTTGGTCGCGCTGTGCAGCACGAGCCGGGCGCCCTGTTCGGCGGGGCGCTGCAGCACCGGCGTGGCGAAGGTGTTGTCCGCGAGCAGCGGGACGGAGCCACAGGCGTGCGCCACGGCCCGCAGGTCCAGCTCGGCGAGGGTCGGGTTCGCCGGGGACTCCACCATCACCAGGCCGGTGTCCGGGCGCAGCGCCTCCGCGATGCCGGCCGGGTCCGTCCAGGTCACCTCGGAGCCCAGCAGCCCGGCGGTGAGCAGATGGTCGCTGCACCCGTACAGCGGACGTACGGCGACGACGTGGCGCAGGCCCATCGAGGCCCGTACCAGAAGAACCGCGGTCAGTGCCGCCATCCCGCTGGCGAAGGCGACCGCGGCGTCGGTGCCCTCCAGCCTGGCCAGGGCGGTCTCGAAGCGGGCGACGGTCGGGTTGCCCAGGCGGCCGTAGACGGGCGGGCCGTCCGGTTCGGCGCCGGTGGTGGCGAAGGCGTCGATGCGGGCGGCCTCGCCACGGCTGTCGTAGGAGGGGTAGGTGGTCGACAGGTCGATGGGCGGGGCGTGCAGGCCCTGCCGGGCGAGGTCGTCACGGCCGGCGTGCACGGCCTCGGTGGCGAGTGCTCTCGGTGCGGCGCTGCGCACGACGTCGTGCGCCTGCGCATCCAGGGGCGTGTCCATGACCGCAGAGTGAACATTGACCGGGACGATGAGGCGGAATCCCGTGCTACGTTCGGCCAATGGCCGAAAATGTCGTACTGGACCCGGTGGATCTCCAGCTCTTGCGGCTTCTGCAGAACGACGCCCGGACCCCTTACCGGGAGCTCGCCGCGCAGGTGGGGGTCGCGCCCTCGACCTGCCTCGACCGGGTGGCCCGGCTGCGCCGCTCGGGCGTGATCCTCGGCCATCGGCTCCAGCTCGATCCGGCGAAGCTCGGGCGAGGTCTGCAAGCACTGCTGTCCGTGCAGGTCAGGCCACACCGCAGGGAGCTGGTGGGGCCGTTCGTGGAGCGGATCCGCGGCCTGCCGGAAGCGCTGACCGTCTTCCACCTCACCGGTCCCGACGACTACCTCGTCCATGTCGCGGTGGCGGACATGGCGGATCTGCAACGCCTGGTCCTGGACGAGTTCACCTCCCGCCGCGAAGTCGCCCGGGTGGAGACCCGGTTGATCTTCCAGCAGTGGGACTGCGGCCCGATGCTGCCACCTTCGCCCTCAGCTCAATCGGAGTGACGGGCCGTGGTCCTTCGTATGAGGATGGACCGCATGTCTGAGACGAACAGCTCGCTTCCCCGCGAGGTCGCCGACGCATACGTCGACGAGCTCATCGCCCTCGACCCGGTCACCGGTACGTATCTCGGCGTGAAGGAGAGCTCGGGCAAGCTCCCCGATCTCTCTCCCGCGGGCCAGGAGGCACTCGCGCAGCTCGGGCGGGACACCCTCGCCAGGCTGGACGAGGCCGAACGCCGACCCGGCGCGGACAGTGACATCGAGCGCCGGTGCGCGCGCCTGCTGCGCGAGCGGCTGACCGCCGAACTGGCCGTGCACGACGCCGACGAAGGCCTGCGCGCGGTAGGCAACATGGCGACGCCCGCGCACTCCGTGCGCGAGATCTTCACGGTCACGCCCACCGAGACCGACGAGGACTGGGCGGCCATCGCCGAGCGGCTGCGCGCGGTGCCGGCCGCGTACGCGGGTTACCGCGAGTCCCTCGAACTGGGTCTGGAGCGCAAGCTGTACGCGGCTCCGCGCCCGACCGCCACGTTCGTCGAGCAGCTCACCGAGTGGTCGGACACGGGTGAGGGCCGCGGCTGGTTCGAGGACTTCGTCTCGGCCGGCCCCGACGCGCTGCGCACCGAACTGGACGAGGCCGCCCGCACGGCGACGGCCGCCGTGGTGGAGCTGCGCGACTGGATGCGCGATGTGTACGTGCCGGCGATCGAGGGTGCCGCGAACACGGTGGGCCGGGAGCGCTACGCCCGCTGGGCGCGCTACTTCAACGGCATCGACCTGGACCTGGACGAGGCTTACGCCTACGGCTGGGCCGAGTACCACCGCCTGCTCGGCGAGATGAAGCAGGAGGCCGAGAAGATCCTCCCGGGCGCCGAGACGCCGTGGGTGGCGCTGGCCCACCTCGATGAGCACGGCAAGCACATCGAGGGTGTCGACGAGGTCCGCGACTGGCTCCAGGGCCTGATGGACGAGGCGATCGAGAAGCTGGACGGCACGCACTTCGAACTCGCCGAGCCGGTGCGGAAGGTGGAGTCGTGCATCGCGCCGCCCGGCGGTGCGGCGGCCCCGTACTACACCTCCCCCTCGGAGGACTTCTCGCGCCCCGGCCGCACCTGGCTGCCGACGATGGGCCAGACCCGGTTCCCGGTCTACGACCTGGTCTCGACCTGGTACCACGAGGGCGTGCCTGGCCATCACCTCCAGCTCGCGCAGTGGACGTACGTCGCCGGGAACCTCTCCCGCTACCAGGCCACCATCGGCGGGGTCAGCGCCAACGCCGAGGGCTGGGCGCTGTACGCGGAGCGGCTCATGGACGAACTCGGCTTCCTGACCGACCCGGAGCACCGGCTCGGCTACCTCGACGCGCAGATGATGCGGGCCGCCCGGGTCATCGTCGACATCGGCATGCACCTGGAGCTGGAGATCCCGGCCGACTCCCCCTTCCACCCGGGCGAGCGCTGGACTCCGGAGCTCGCTCAGGAGTTCTTCGGGTCGCACAGCAGCCGTCCGGCGGATTTCGTGGAGAGCGAGCTCACCCGGTATCTGACGATCCCGGGCCAGGCCATCGGCTACAAGCTCGGCGAACGGGCCTGGCTGCTGGGCCGCGAGAAGGCACGCGAGCGCCACGGCGACGCCTTCGACCTCAAGGCGTGGCACATGGCGGCCCTGTCGCAGGGGTCGCTGGGTCTGGACGACCTGGTCGACGAGCTGTCCGCGCTCTGAGGACGGCCGGGTGGCGGATCGGCGCACCGCGTTGCGCGCTCTGATCAGCGCCTGAATCCGCCCTCCGAGTCGATGACCTGACCGGTGATCCAGCCCGCCTCGTCCGTCGCCAGCCAGGCGATGAGGCGGGCCGGGTCGTCGGGCATCCCCCAGTGGCCGGACGGGAATCGGGCCGCCACGGCCTCGTACGCCTCGCCGGTCAGGTAATCCGTGTCCACGGGACCGGGATTGACGGTGTTCACGGTGATGCCCTGCTCGACGAGTGTGGTCGACAGGGAGCGGGTGATGGAGGCGAGGGCGCCCTTCTGGAGGGCGTAGGCGATCTCGCCGGGCATACCGCCGGCGTTGTCCTGACCCGAGGTCATCATCACCACTCTGCCGCCGGGACCGGCCGGCCTCAGCCGGGCATGAGCCTGCGCCAGCAGCAGCACCGCGCGGGTGTCGACAGCCCAGTGCGTGTCGAGCATGGCGGCGTCGATCTCGTCGAGGGTGCCGTCGGATCCGCTGACGGCGTGGTTGGCGATCAGGATGTCGAGACGTCCGCCGAGCGCCGAGGCGGCCGTGGCGATCAGTTCGGCGGGCGCGGCCGGGTCGGAGAGGTCGCCGGGACCGGAGAGCACCTGGGCCTCGGGGTCGCCGAGCGCCTCACGCACGGAGGCTTCGACGTCTTCGGGCCGGTCGGCTCCCCAGGGCATCGCGTCGTCGTGGGGCACATGGTGGTGCAGATAGACGCTCGCGCCGTACGCGGCGAGCCGCCGGGCCACGGCATGTCCGATGCCGGCCCGTCTGCTAGCCCCCGTGACCAGAGCGGTCCGGCCACGCAGGGGCAGGGGGTCGCGGCGCAGGGCTTCGGGTGCGGGGTGCGGAGAACGCGGCATGGCAGATCATGATGGTCAACGGCCGGTTCCGGCGCACCCGGTTATTGAGGCTGACGAGGGTGGGCGACGTTGAGGCCGCCGAGGGTCAGTGCGGCAGCCGACGGAGCTGGACGAGTCCCAGCCAGGTCTCGGGTCCGGGCTGCACCTGGGCGGCACGGACCGCGTACGCCCCCGGCTCAAGGGACACGCGCAGATGCTCGGTGCGTTCGGTGTCCCGGCCCGGCCACGCCGAGTCGAACAGCACCACGGTCCCCGGCACCTTCCAGCGCACCTCGTGCCCCCAGTCCGCGAGGGCGAGGGCGGCCGGGACCCGGGCGAGCAGCTCCGCCTCGGAGTCGGCGGCGCACCACCGTACGAAGGTGCCGTGGTCGGGAAGGTAGGAGGTCGAGGCGGGCTCGTCGCCGAAGACCAGCGCGGCGCTGTCCCCGACGGGCAGCAGTCCGACGAAGCCGTCGATCTCGCAGGCCCGGTCGTAGTCCGAGGCCGTCTCGTCGCCGTCGGCGCCGGCCCAGAACGGCAGCACCGTCTCCGGTACGGCTATCAGGGGGCCGCCGCCCGACTCGATCCACTCCACCGTGCCCGGCTGCGCGTATCTCACCATGGCAGCAGAACCTACACGCACAGCAGCCCCACAAGTCCACAGCGTCCAACTGACGTCTCAGCAGCCGCAGTTGTCCGCGTCGACCGGCACCGTCAACGGGTCGGGCACACGGCGCTCACGTCCCTGCCACGTCTCGAACTCGAACCCCTCACGCGCCCAGTACTCGAATCCGCCGAGCATCTCCTTGACCCGGTAGCCGAGTTCGGCGAGGGCGAGGGCGGCACGGGTCGCGCCGTTGCACCCTGGGCCCCAGCAGTACGTCACCACGGGCACGGACTTGTCGAGGAGCTGTTCGGCCTGCTCGGGGACGAGGGCGGTGGGCAGGTGGATCGCGCCGGGGATGTGGCCCTGGTCCCAGGACTCGGTCGACCGGGAGTCCACGACGACGAACCCGGGATCACCACCGGCCGCGAGCGCGGCGGCGACGTCGGACACATCGGCGTGGAAGGCGAGGCTCGCCCGGAAGTGGGCGGCGGCCTCGGCCGGCGGGGCGGGCGGAACGCGCAGGACGGGGTTGGCGGTGGCGGTGTTCGTCATGGGCACCAAGCTACGGCCCGTGATCCACTCCCTGAAGGGGCATTCCCCGGCGCTCCCCTTGATCTGCCGGTGATTCCCCTGCTATCCCTCCCCCATGACCACGTTTTCCCCGGACGCCACCGACTGGCGCATTCTCGACGTCCTCCAGCGCGAGGGCCGCGCCAGCTTCGCGGAGCTGGCCCGTGCCGTGTCCATGTCCCCGAGCGCGGTGACGGAGCGGGTACGGCGGCTGGAGGAGGCGGGCGTCATCCAGGGCTACGCCGCGGTGGTCGACCCGGACCGGCTCGGCCTGCCGATCCTGGCCTTCGTACGCCTGCGGTATCCGAACGGCAACTACAAGCCCTTCCACGACCTGGTCGCCACCACCCCCGAGATCCTGGAGGCCCACCACGTCACGGGCGACGACTGCTTCGTCATCAAGGTCGCCGCCCGCTCGATGCGGCACTTGGAGGAGGTGTCCGGCAAGATCGGCACCCTGGGCTCGGTCACGACGAGCGTCGTCTACTCGTCACCGCTGCCGCGCCGCCCCCTCGGTCAGTGACCTCGCTGCCGCACCACCGACCCCGACCTTCCCTTCACGACCTCCAGCTGCGCATGTATCCGTCGTCGCAGGTCGGCGACGTGGCTGACGATGCCGACGCTGCGGTCGCGTTCGCGCAGTGAGTCGAGGACGTCGAGGACCTCGTCGAGGGTCTGGTCGTCGAGGCTGCCGAAGCCCTCGTCGATGAAGAGGGTGTCGAGGCGGACGCCGCCGGCCTCGTCGGTGACGACGTCCGCGAGGCCGAGGGCGAGGGCGAGGGAGGCGAAGAAGGTCTCGCCGCCGGAGAGGGTCGCGGTGTCGCGCTCACGGCCGGTCCAGGCGTCGACGACATGCAGTCCGAGGCCGCTGCGGCCGCGGCCGGTGCGGTCGTCGGAGTGGACGAGCGTGTAACGGCCGGACGACATGCGCTGCAGCCGTACGGTCGCGGCGGCGGCGACCTGCTCCAGACGGGCCGCCAGCACGTACGACTCCAGACGCATCTTGCGTTCGTTGTCCGCCGAGGTACCCGCGGTGAGCGCGGCGAGGCTGGCCACGCGGTCGTACTCCGCGCGCAGCGGGGCGAGTTGGCGTACGGCGGTGGCCGCGCGGGCGGACAGCCGGTCGAGGTCGGTGCAGCGGCGGGCGGCCTCGTCGCGCCGGGAGGCGGCGTCACGGGTGCGCCGGGCGGCGGCCGACGCGGCGCTCTCGGCGGCCATGAGGTCGGCGGGCGGCTGCTGGGCGGCGTTCGCGGTGTCGGCCTCGGCGAGCACCGCGCGTACGGCGGCCTCCTCGGACTGCCAATCGTCCAGCCGTCGTTGCAGGTCACGGTGCGCGGCGTCGTCGAGGAGCGCGGCGGCCGCAGCCTGCGGGGTGTCGAAGCCCGCGCGGAAGGCGGCGTCGGCGAGACGGGCATCGGCGTCCTTGAGCCGCTGGGCGGTGTCCTCGGCGGCGCGGGCGGTGTCGGCCGCGTCGGTGAGCAGGACGACCTGGCGCTCCAGCTGCGTGGCGCGCGCGGCGACGCTGTCGGCGGTGCCGCGCGCCTCGGCCAACTCCGCTTCCAGGGCGGCCCTTTCGCGGTCCAGACGGTCCCGGTGGCCGACCCGGGCGGCGGCTCGGATCTCCGCCTGCTGGTGTGCGGTGGTGCGCTGCTCGTGTTCCGCCTCGGCCCGGCGCAGCTCCTCATGGGCGGAGTGCAGCGCGGAGGCGTCCCGGCGAGCCTTCGTGTACTGCTGCTCCAACTCGTCGGCCGCCTGGGCGAGTCGACTTGTCGGCATGTCGCCGGCTTCGGCGGCGGCCGCGGCCAGGGCTTCTCGTACGAGGCCCAGGCGCCGCTCGGCCTCGGCGTGCCGTTCTTCCGCCTGCTGGTAGGCGGCCTGGGCCCGCTCCTCCGCTTCCCGGTCGACGTGGCCTGCGTCCTTGCGGGCCGGTGCGGGGTGGTCGACGGCACCGCAGACGGCGCAGGGTGCGCCGTCCTGGAGCTGCGCGGCGAGTTCGGCCGCGATGCCGTTCAGGCGCTGTTCCTTGATGTCCAGCCAGTGCGCCTTGGCCGTGAGCGCCTGTTCCTGGGTGTCGGCCGCGTGCCGGGCCGCTGTGTCCGTGTCGCCGCCCAGCTGGTCGCGCATCCGCGCGGCGGCGAGCCGCTGCCGCGCGGGCTCACGCTGCACGGCCAGCTGGTCGGCACGGCTCGCGGCCTCCTGCGCGGACTCGATACGTGCCTGGAGTCCGACCCGGGTCTCCTCCCACCCGGCGAGCCAGGCCTCGGCATCGAGCCGTACGTCGTCGTCGGCCCGCTCCTGGCGGTCCAACTGGGCGCGTTCGTCGATGAGTTCGGCCAGTCGCCGTTCGCCGCGACGGGCCGATTCGAGCCCGCCCAGTTCCTCGGCGACCCGACGCGCGGCGGAGGCGAGCCCGGCGGCACCGGCTTCGAGCAGCGAGCCGGCCTCTGCGAGCCCACCGGGCAGGGCCTCCCCGAAGGCGCCCCCGAGCAGCGCACGCGCGCGTGCCCGTGCCGTGGCCGCCTGCCGGTGCTCCGCTTCGGCTGCCTCCCGCAGCTCCAGTGCGGGTGCCACCATCTCGGCCTTGCGGGACCGCTCCATGCGCGCCTGCGCCTCACGGTGCGCGTCGACCCGCTCGTCCAGCAGCCGGGCCCGCTCCCGCGCCTCGGCGAACCTGCGCTGCAACCGGGCCACTTCCCGTACGTCACCGAGGGCGCGGTCGGCGGCGGCCTGGGCGGACTCGGCGGCCAGGAGGCCGCAGTGGGCGACGGTGAGCTGCTCGCGGGCGGTGCTGCGGGCGACGGCGGCGGCGCCGATGACGGCCTCGGCGAGGCCCGGCTCGCCCGGCGCGAGGTCGGGCAGCCGCATCGCGTCGCCGGCCGCCTGCTGCATGCGGTGTGCGTCGGCCAGCAGCGCGGAGTCGCCCTCGCGCACCTGGGCCTCGGCGGCCCGCCGGCGCTCGGCGAGCCGCTTCTCGACCTCGGCGAACCGGTGGGTGTCGAAGAGGCGGCCGAGCAGCTTGCCGCGGGCTTCGGCGTCGGCGCGCAGGAAGCGGGCGAAGTCACCCTGGGGCAGTAGCACGACCTGGCAGAACTGCTCGCGGCTCATGCCGAGGAGCTGGGTGATCTCCTCGCCGATCTCCTGGTGCGAGCGGCTGAGGTCCTTCCAGGTCCCGGCCTGTGCGTCGTGTTCGCGCAGCCAGGTCTGCGCCTTGTCGAGGGTGGTGCCCGAGCCGCGCTTCTTCGGGCGCTCCCACGGCGGCTGGCGGGTGACCTCCAACCGGCGTCCGGCGACGGTCAGTTCGAGGCGGACCTCGGTGCGGGTGCCGGCCGCGGCGTGGTCGCTGCGCAGGGCCATGCCCTGGCCGCTCTGCCGGGCGCCGGGCACGGAGCCGTAGAGCGCGTAGCAGACGGCGTCCAGGACGGACGTCTTACCGGCGCCGGTAGGGCCGTGGAGCAGGAACAGGCCGGCGAGCGACAGCGCGTCGAAGTCGACGGTCTGGGTGCCGCCGAACGGGCCGAACGCCGTCAGGTCGAGGCGGTGCAGCCTCATCGCGCCACCTCCCGTACGGCCTCGTCCGCCCGCACCGCGTCGAACGCGTCGCGCAGGACGCCCTGTTCGTGCTCGTCGGGTCCGGCCCCACGCACATGCGCCACGAAGTCCTCCGCGATCTCCTGGTCGCTGCGGTCCGCGAGCCGCTGCCCGTAGGACACGTCCGGGTCCTCCGGTGCCCGCTCGGGTGCGAAGGCGAGGCTGAGCGTGTGCGGGAAGCGTTCGGCGAGGCGGGCCATGGGGTCGGCCGGACGCACCGCGTCCGTGAGCGTCGCCTCGATCCAGGACTCCTCGTGCCGGGTGAGTCCGGGATCGGCGAGCAGTTCCTCCAGCGTTCCGCGGAGCCGGGCCAGCGCGCGCGGCACCGGGCAGTCGACCCGCTCGGCCGTGACCGCCCCGTCGGCGTCCAGGTCGACGAGCCACATGCTCTTGCGGTGGTCGGCCTCGGAGAAGGAGTACGGCAGCGGCGAGCCCGAGTAGCGGACGCGCTCGGTGAGGGTCTGGCAGCCGTGCAGATGGCCCAGCGCCGCGTAGTCGACGCCGTCGAAGACCCCGGCCGGCACCGCGGCGACTCCACCGACGGTGATGTCCCGCTCGCTGTCGCTGGCCTCGCCTCCGGTGACGAAAGCGTGCGCGAGGACGACCGACCGTGTGCCACGCGCGCGTGTGGCGAGGTCGGCCCGGACGCGGTCCATGGCGGCGGCGAGGACCGCCTCGTGCCCGGGCTTCTCGACGCCGAACTCGTCCTTCACCAGGGCGGGTTCGAGATAGGGCAGACCGTAGAAGGCGACGTCGCCGAGGTCGTCCCGGAGCACGACCGGTGTGCCGCACGCCGAGGGCTCGGTCCGCAGATGGATGCCCGCCCGCCCGATCAGGCCGGCGCCCACGCCGAGCCTGCGTGCCGAGTCGTGGTTGCCGGAGATCATCACCGTCGGCACGCCCAGATCGGCGAGCCGGTGCAGGGCGTCGTCGAACAACTCGACCGCGGCGAGCGGCGGCACCGCCCGGTCGTACACGTCTCCCGACACGACCACCGCGTCGACGCCGCGCTCACGCACGGTCGTGACGAGGTGGCCGATGAATCCGGCCTGGGCGCCGAGCATGTTGACCCGGTGGAACGCCCGGCCGAGATGCCAGTCGGAAGTGTGCAGCAGTCTCATGATCCCCGAGACTAACGGCCGGGTCTGACAGCACGGGCGGTTACTCCCGTATCGCCCCGTCATGACGGGCCGGACATACGCCCGTTACGGACATTTCACCCGGTCGTCGTTCGCGGCACGACCGAGGCACGACCGAGGCACGACCGCGGCACGACCGCGGCACGACCGCGGCACCACCGAGGCACAACCGAGGCACAACCGAGGCACAACCGAGGCACGACCGAGGCACAACCGAGGCACAACCGAGGCACGACCGAGGCACAACCGCGGCACGACCGCGGCGACTCCCCCTCACGCGTCCCCGTACGCCTCTCCCCCGAGCTCGAACCCGGCCGACCCCGACGTCGCGTCCGCGAGCCACGCCCGGAACGCCTCCACGTCGGCGTCCGGCAGTCCGATCTCGATGGTGACCGCCTCCCCGTAGCGCACGTCCCGCACCTCGCGCCCGGTCGAGCGCAGGTCGTTCTGCACCTTGCCCGCGCGCTGGTGGTCGACGGTGACGGTGGCCAGCCGGAAGCGGCGCCGGGTGATCGTGCCGAGTGTGTCCAGCGCCTCGCCGACCGCTCCGCCGTAGGCCCGGATCAGTCCGCCCGCGCCGAGCTTGACGCCGCCGTAATAGCGGGTGACGACCGCGACGACGTACCGCATGTCGCGGCGCAGCAGCATCTGGAGCATGGGGACGCCGGCGGTGCCGCCCGGTTCGCCGTCGTCACTGGCCTTCTGAACCGCGGCGTCGGCGCCGATGACATAGGCCCAGCAGTTGTGGGTGGCGTCCGCGTGCTCCTTGCGGACGGCGGCGAGGAAGTCCTGGGCCTCCTGTTCGGTGGCCGCCGGGGCGAGCGCACAGATGAAGCGTGAGCGGTTGACCTCGGTCTCGTGCACGCCCGCGTGGGCGACTGTGCGGTACTCGTCCTGCATCCGGCCAGCCTATGTCCAGTGCCCGCACCCGTCCGGCCCGGGTTGTGCGGGCACACGCGCGTGCCCGCCACCGGGTCACTCCTTCTTGCCGCGGGCCACCATCACGCCGGTCAGCAGCGCCGTGCCGGGCGCGAGCGCCCGCCAGGTGGTGCCGTGCCAGGCCAGGACGGCGATCGCCGACGTGGGGAACTTGGTGCGGACGTCGTCCAGGGTGTCGTCGAGGCCGTCGCCGGCCAGTTCGAGGACGAGGTCCTCCAGGCCGGGGTTGTGCCCGATCAGGAGCAGTGTGCCGACCTCGGGCGACACCTCGTGCACGACCTCCAGCAGCTCGGGGACGTCCGCGGCGTACACGCGCGGGTCGTGGCGCACCGGGGGCGGGGTGCCCCATGCGGCGGAGGCCAGTTCCCAGGTCTGGCGGGTGCGTACGGCGGTGGAGCACACGGCGAGGTCCGGCAGACAGTCGGCGTGGGCGATCATCCGGCCCGCGACGGGGGCGTCCCGCCGGCCGCGCGGGCCGAGCGGCCGTTCATGGTCCGCGACACCGTCCGGCCAGGCGGACTTGGCGTGCCGAAGGACGACCAGACGACGCAAGGGGCCCGCTCCGAAGTGTGCGGTCACGACAGCGCTCCCAGATCGTGGGCGAGATCGAGGCCGAGCAGGCGGTCGGCGTAGGCGTAGGTCTCGAAGCGTGCGCCGTCCGGCAGGTCCGGCGCGCTCTCCACCCAGCGCAGCACTCCGAGCACCCCGGGCAGGTCCAGATCGTCCTCCCAGGCGGTGCGCAGCTCGGCCCGCACCTCGTCGGGGATGGGCCGCGACGGCTGCCGCGCCCACGCGGCGACGGCCCGGCGCCAGCGTACGAGGGTGTCCTGAGCGTCGGTGAGAGCGGCCGCGTCGAGCTGTACGGGCACACTTCTCCGCCGGGCGAGCAGGGCGAGGCGCAGGGCCGCGGGTTCGGCGTCCCCGGAGGGCGCCTCCGAGTGCGCCGCCGCGACGGCGAGCCGTACGCCATCGGGTTCCGCGCCGCCTTCCCGTACGACGTGGATGACCTGAGCCTCGCCCAGGCCCGGGGCCGGGTCGCGGCCGTCCTCGAAGGGGCGGATACCGAGGGCGGCGGCGCCGGCTCTGAGTTCGGCCTGCTGCCGCTCGGCATCGAGCAGCGCCCAGACCGGCGTGCCGCCGAGCTCCAGGGCACGCACGAGGAGATCCGCGGCCAGCAGCACCCGTAGGGCCGTGATGTCGAAGCCCTCGGTGTGCGCCTCGATGCGGGTCAGGCCCCGGCGGGCGGGCGCGGCGTCGACGGGTTCGCCTGTTCGGGCGTCGATGATGCGCAGCACGGAGCGAGCGTAGGCGCACGCGCGGTCGTCCGCAGCCATCCGGCCCGCTTTGCGGGCAGCGTGGCGGACGTCGGCCGGGTCGTGAGTCCGCTGGTCGTCCGTGTCGTACCCGGGCATCGCCACCCCCTGCGCTGCGCACTGCCCGAACGGTACTGCTCACCGGCTCGACCGGACAGCAGTTCGGTCCGCGGTCCCGCAGAAAGGCCGGGAGAGGCGGGGGGGAAGGCCGGGGAGGACCGGGCGTGGCGCGCGCCGGGAATCCTCGTGGCCCGTCGTCCGTTGTGGCTCACGAGAACGGACGGCCGAGAACGGACGGCCGAGAACGGACGACGACGGTTCGACGAAGCAGGAGGAGGCCCGTGGTGTACGGCGACGATGCGGCGGTTCGCAGGATCCTCACCGAGCTGGGCGACACGTGGGCGATCGTGGGCCTGTCGTCGAACCAGCGGCGCGCGGCCCATGGGGTCGCCGACGTACTCCAGCGCTACGGCAAGCGCATCGTGCCGGTCCACCCGAAGGCGGAGACGGTCCACGGCGAGCCGGGCTACGCCTCCCTCGCGGACATCCCGTTCGACGTGGACGTGGTCGACGTCTTCGTGAACAGCGATCTCGCGGGCCAGGTCGCCGACGAGGCGGTCGCCAAGGGCGCCAAGGCGGTCTGGTTCCAGCTCGGCGTCATCGACGAGGCGGCCTACGACCGCACCCGCGCGGCGGGCCTGGAGATGGTCATGGACCGCTGCCCGGCGATCGAGATACCCCGCCTGGGCTAGCCGGCCCGCGCTCCACCCGCCCGGCGCCGAAGCCGCCCGGCTCCGGAGCCCTCCCCTGCCGCGTCGGCCGCCCGCATAATGCTCGGGTGACTTCCACCTCCCCCCACCCCAACTCCAGCCCCGCGCAGCGCTTTCCGGTAGTCGTCGTGGGCGCCGGACCGGCCGGCCTCACCCTCGGCAACATCCTGCGGGCGGCGTCCGTCGACTGTCTGGTCCTGGAGATCGAGACGCGCGAGTTCATCGAGCAGCGCCCGCGTGCCGGGGTGCTGGAGGAGGGGGCGGTCCGCGGCCTCCAGCGGCGTGGTCTCGCCGACACCCTGCTGGCGCGGGCGCAGCGGCACACCGAGTGCGAGTTCCGGTTCGACGGCGAGCGCTACCGGTTCGGGTACGCCGAGCTGACCGGGGTTCACCACTGGGTCTATCCACAGCAGTTGCTGGTGACGGACCTGGTGCGCGAGTACGCGGACGTGCGCGGGGGCGCCATACGCTTCGGCGTTCAGGACGTGGAGTTGCACGGCCTCGACACCGATCACCCCTCGGTGTCGTACACCTGCCCCGACACGGGCCGACGGCAGGTCGTGCACTGTGACTTCGTGGCGGGCTGCGACGGTGCGCGTGGCGCCACACGCGCGGCGCTGCCCGCCGGCCGTGCCCATATCGCCCGCAGTGACTACGGCATCGGGTGGCTGGCGCTGCTCGCGCAGGCGCCGCCGTCCTCCGACTGCGTCCTGTTCGGCATGCACCCGCGCGGCTTCGCCGGCCATATGCCGCGCAGCGCCGAGGTGACCCGCTACTACCTGGAGTGCCCACCCGGCGACGACCCGGAGAACTGGTCGGAGGACCGGGTGTGGACCGAGTTGCAGCAGCGGCTCGGCGCGCACGGCGCACCGCCGCTGACCGAGGGGCGGCTGATCGAGAAGCGCGTCCTGGACATGCACAACTACGTCGTCGAGCCCATGGTGTTCGGCCGTCTCTTCCTGGCCGGCGACGCCGCCCATCTCACCGCGCCCATCGCCGCCAAGGGCATGAACCTCGCCCTGCACGACGCCTTCCTGCTCGGCGACGGTCTGGTCGCCCACCTCACGAAGGGCGACAGCACCGGTCTTGACGGCTATTCGAGTGCCTGTCTGACCCGGGTGTGGGACTACCAGGAGTTCTCCCACTGGCTCTCCGAGGTCTACCACGGCACGTCGTCGGGCGACCCGTACCGCGCGGGCACCACCCTTGCCCGGCTCCGCCGCATCTTCGACTCCCCGACGGCCGCCAGGGCCTTCGCGGAGCAGTACCTGGGCAGTCACACGGGCGGCTGAGCGGCGATGCGGTCGGGCCGCCGGGTTCAGTCGTGCGGCGGCCGGTCGGTGAGCCGGTGGTCCGCCACGTTCAGCGCCTCGTCGACGAGGCGGCGCAGATGGCCGTCACCGAGGGAGTAGATCACCCGGCGGCCCTCCTTGCGCGTGTCCACCAGACCGGCGAGCCGCAGCCGTGCCAAGTGCTGGCTGACGGCGGGACGGGCCGCGCCGCACGCCTCCGTGAGCGTCGTGACGTCGGCCTCGCCGGCCGTCAGGGCGTGCAGCAGGGTGAGGCGGGTGCGGTCGCCGAGCAGGGCGAGGAGTTCGGCGGCGAGCGCGAACTGTTCCTCGCCCGGGGTGCGCGGATGCGCATCGTGCGCAGGTGATAGGTGCATGCGTGCGCTCATACGCACATAATGGCGTGGGGGACGGTCCGCGTCCACCACCGCGCACCGGAAGGGGACCGCAGTGAGCGACCGGCACGAGCACGAGCACGACCAAGGGCACGCGCACGACGGGGATCACCCGCACGGCCACACCCCCCACCACGCTCACCCGCACTCCCCCACGCGCGCCGGCCTCCGCCACCGCCTCACCCATCTGCTCAAGCCGCACTCCCACGAGACGGCCGACAAGCTCGACTCCGCCCTCGAATCCTCGGCGCGCGGTATGCGGGCCCTGTGGGTGTCACTGGCGGTGCTCGGCGTGACGGCGCTCGTGCAGGCGGTCGTGGTGGTCGCCTCGGCGTCGGTGGCGCTGCTCGGCGACACGGTGCACAACACGGCGGACGCGCTGACCGCCGTACCGCTGGGCATCGCGTTCGTGCTGGGCCGGCGCGCGGCGACGCGCCGCTTCACCTATGGCTATGGGCGGGCCGAGGACCTCGCGGGCATCGCCATCGTGCTGACGATCGCCGCGTCGGCGGCCTTCGCGGCGTGGACGGCCGTCCACCGGCTGCTCGACCCACGGCCCATGGAGCAGATCCCGGCAGTGGCCGTGGCGGCGCTCGTCGGGTTCGCGGGGAACGAATGGGTGGCCCGGTACCGGATCCGGGTGGGGCGGGCCATCGGCTCGGCGGCCCTGGTCGCGGACGGACTGCACGCCCGTACCGACGGATTCACCTCACTGGCCGTGCTGTTGAGCGCCGCGGGTGCGGCACTGGGCTGGCAACTCGCGGACCCGATCGTCGGGTTGGCGATCACGGCCACCATCGCGCTGGTGCTGCGGGACGCGGCGCGTGAGGTGTTCCGGCGCGTCATGGACGCCGTGGACCCGGCACTCGTGGACCGTGCCGAGCGGGCGCTGCGGAAGGTCGCGGGCGTGCAGGAGGTGGGCGAGCTGCGGTTGCGCTGGATCGGGCACCGGCTGCGGGCCGAGGTGGCGGTCGTCGTGGACGGCGAGGCGACCGTACGGCAGGCCCACGCCGTCGCCGTCGAGGCCGAACACGCCCTGCTGCACGCCGTGCCCCGGCTCACGGCGGCCCTGGTGCACGCGGACCCGGCGCCGGTGCCGGGCGAGGCGGACCCGCATCTGGCCCTCGCCCACCACACGGCCGCCTGAGGCACTCAGACCGCGACGCCGAGCCCTTCCAGGACGACGGCCCCGGGAATCTCGGCGAACGCCTTCCCCGGCACCAGCAGCTTGCCGCGCCGGCGTCCGCTGCCGACCAGGACGTAGGGCAGGTCGACGACGGCCGAGTCGACCAGCACCGGCCAGTCGCCGGGCAGTCCGAGCGGGGTGATGCCGCCGTACTCCATGCCGGTCTCGCCGGTCGCCGTGTCCATGGCGGCGAACGACGCCTTGCGGGCGCCGAGTTGGCGCCGTACGACGCCGTTCACGTCGACCCGGGTGGTGGACAGCACCACACAGGCGGCCAGTGTCGTCTCGCCGCCGCGCTTGCCTGCGACGACCACGCAGTTCGCGGACTGTTCGAGCAGTTCCCGGCCGTAGTGCTCGACGAAGACGGCCGTGTCGGCCCACTGCGGATCGGTCTCGACGTAGACGATCTGGTCGGCGGGGACGCTGCCGGGCCAGTGGCGTACGGCGTCGGCGACCGGGCCGACGAGCTCGTCGAGGCAGTCGGGGGCGGGAGTGGCGTCGTCGAAGTGTCCGATGGGTGCGTCCATGGGCTGACGCTAACAGGGCCGCCGACGCCGTCGGGGCGATGTCTCAGCGGGCGGGCGGCACCGAGACGGCGAGCATCCACTCGGTGGGGACGTCGCCCTGATTGCCGTACGTGTGCGGGGCGTCGGCCTCGAAGGTGGCGCTCGATCCGGCCGGGACGAGGTAGTCCGTGCCGTCGACGGTGAGGGTCAGTTCGCCGGCCGTGACGTGGACGATCTCGACGGTGCCGACGGGGTGCGGGTCCGAGGTGCTGCTCTCGCCCGGCATCACCCGCCAGTGCCACATCTCCAGCGGGCCGGGCGCCTCCGTCCCGGCGAGGAGCCGGCTGTGGCTGCCCGCTTCGGTGTGCCACAGCCGCACGACCTGGTCGTCCGGGACGATCCGCACCTTCGGCCCCTGCTCGTAGTCCAGCAGGGTTGTGATGCTGACCCCGAGCGCGTCACCGATCTTGATCACGGTGCCGAGACTGGGGTTGGTGCGGGCCTGCTCGATCTGGATGAGCATGCCGCGGCTGACACCCGCCCGGGCGGCGAGCACGTCCAGCGTGAAGCCGCGCACCGCGCGCCAGTGTTTGACGTTGCGGGCCAGGGACTGGGTCAGCAGGTCGAGGTCCGACACATTCCGTCCAACGTTGCGGAGTCCAATATTATGGAAGACAGGGTTTACCCGACTGCACTACGGTGGGGTGCACCCGATCGTGCACCGAACTGTACTGCGAGGCCTCCGTGACAGCACTCTTCGCCCTGGCCACCAGCCTGCTGTGGGGCCTGGCCGACTTCGGCGGCGGACTGCTGACCCGGCGTACCCCGGCATTGACGGTGGTGGTCGTCTCGCAGGCGATCGCGGCGGGCGTGCTCGGCGTGATCGTGGTGGCCACGGGCGCCTGGAGCGAGGCCGGTGGCCAGCTGTGGTTCGCGGCCGCCGCCGGTGTGGTGGGCCCGATCGCCCTGATCTGCTTCTACAAGGCGCTCGCGCTCGGCCCGATGGGCGTGGTCTCCCCGCTCGGCACCGTCGGCGTCGCCGTCCCGGTCGGGGTGGGTCTCTTCCTCGGCGAGCGGCCGGGGCTGATGCAGGTCGCGGGCATCGCCGTCGCCGTACTCGGGGTCGTGCTGGCGGGCGGGCCGCAGTTGCGGGGCGCGCCTGTTCAGCGGCAGGCGATCCTGCTCACGCTGGTCGCCGCCTTCGGCTTCGGCACGGTGTTCGCGCTGATCGCGGAGGCGTCGAGCACCGTCACCGGTCTGTTCCTGGCCCTGTTCGTGCAGCGCGTGGTGAATGTGGGCGCGGGCGGCCTCGCCCTGTACGCCTCCTCGCGGCGGGGTGCCGCCGCCCTCCCCGAAGGCGGCTTCCCCTGGCGGTCGCTGCCGGCGCTGGGTTTCGTCGGGCTCGCCGATGTCGCGGCGAACGGCACCTATGTGGTCGCCGCACACCATGGGCCGGTGACCGTGGCCGCCGTACTCGCCTCGCTCTACCCGGTCGTGACCGCCCTGGCCGCTCGCGGCATCCTGCGGGAGCGGTTGCGCGCGGTGCAGGCGGCGGGGGCTGGGCTCGCGCTGGTGGGCACGCTGCTGCTGGCGACCGGCTGACTCAGGTCTCCGCGTCAACCTCGGCGAGCCGGCCGGCCCCGGTTTCCTTGAGCCCGGCGAGCTTGGTCGCCGCCTGCTCGTCCAGCCCGGCAAGCCTGGCCGCCGCCTTCTCGTCCAGCTCCGCCAGCTTCGCCGCGGTCTCCTCGTCCAGCTCCGCCAGTGCCTGCAGCTGCTCGGGGGTGACCCCGTCGGGTATCGGCACCGGCGCCGGGGTGCGCAGCGGCGGCTGCCAGCCCTCGTCGGGCGTCCAGCGCCGTACGACCCGGGCGGGCGCCCCCGCCACGACGGCATGGTCGGGCACGGTGCCGCGGACCACCGCACCGGCCGCCACGACGACGTTCCGTCCGATCCGCGCGCCGGGCAGGATCACGGCCCCGGTGCCGATCCAGCACCCGGGGCCGATTTCGACGGGCTCCATGCGCGGCCACTGTTTGCCGATGGGTTCGTGGGGATCGTCGTAGGAGTGGTTCGTGGACGTGACGTAGACGTACGGCCCGAAGTAGCAGTCGCTGCCGATGGTGACCGTCGTGTCGGCGATGACATGGCTGCCGCGGCCCAGCACGACGCCGTTCCCTATGCGCAGGATCGGCTCCGGGCCGAGGTCCAGGTCGGGCATCAGACCCGCCGTCAGCGTCACCTGCTCGGCGACGATGCAGTGGGAGCCGAGGTGGATCCAGGGTTCGCCGAAGACCGTGCCCAGCGGGAAGGCCAGGCGGGTGGCCTCGCCGATCGAGCCGAAGCGGAAGCGGCCGGGGTGCTCGGCCGTCACCGAACCCGTGCGCTGCGCCCAGGCCCAGCCCGCATGGACGGCGCGCTGCGCCAGTCGGCGTCGCCAGGATGAGAACGTGTTCTTGCGCTTGGGCACGGGCTCACCGTACTGAGCGTGCGGCGCCCTGATGACGTCGAGGGGCTGTGATCTTCGCCCCAACGGGTGGCGTACGGTTCGTCTACGACGTCGGTGACAGGAGAGGGCGATGACGCGGAGCGCGCTGGTCATGGGTATCGGGGGCCGGGAACCGAAGATCGACGAGGCCGCGTTCGTGGCGCCCACCTCGTCGGTGATCGGGGACGTGACGCTGGAGGCGGGAGCGAGCGTCTGGTACGGCGCGGTGGTGCGGGGTGACGTGGAGCGGATCTCCGTCGGCGCCCAGTCGAACATCCAGGACAACTGCACGCTGCACGCCGATCCGGGCTTCCCGGTGACCATCGGGGAGCGGGTTTCCGTCGGTCACAACGCCGTGGTGCACGGGGCGACCGTCGGGGACGACTGTCTGATCGGGATGGGGGCGACCGTGCTGAACGGGGCGGTGATCGGGGCCGGGTCCCTGGTCGCGGCCCAGGCTCTGGTGCCGCAGGGGATGCAGGTGCCGCCCGGGTCGCTGGTGGCGGGGGTACCGGCGAAGGTGAAGCGGGAACTGACCGAGGAAGAGCGTCAGGGTGTGACGCTGAACGGCACCTTGTATGCGGAGTTGGCGAAGGCGCATCGGGAAGAGCACGGGGCGTGAGGTCCTGCGCTGGCCGCGGGTGAGCGGGGGCTGGTCGCGCCCACGCGGCGGAGCCGCATATCGATACAGCCCCGCGCCCCTGTGGGGCGCGCTTCAGTCCCCGGCGCCGACCGGTTCCGGTTCCTGGTGGGTCGTCTGAACCTTCTTCGCCTTGCGCTTGATGATCAGCATCGACGTCAGGCCGATCAGGACCGCCGCCACCAGGCCCAGCCACGAGAAGCGCTTCAGCCAGGACTCGGCGACCACACCGACGTAGTAGATGACCGCGGTCGTGCCGCCCGCCCAGACGATGCCGCCGAGGACGTTGGCGGTCAGGAACTTCCAGTACGGCATCCGCAGCACGCCCGCGAGCGGGCCGGCGAAGATGCGCAGCAGGGCGACGAAGCGGCCGAAGAAGACGGCCCACATGCCCCACTTCTGGAAGGAGCGCTCGGCTGTCGCGATGTGCGCCTCGCTGAAGTGCCGGGGGAACTTGGCGCCCAGCCAGGCCAGCAGGGGGCGGCCGCCCTTGCGGCCGATGGCGTATCCGATGGAGTCGCCGATGATCGCGCCCGCGGTGGCGCAGGCGCCGAGCACGAACGGGTCGATGTCGCCGTGCTGGGAGGCCAGCAGCGCCGAGGAGACCAGGATGATCTCGCCGGGCAGCGGGATGCCCAGGCTCTCCAGGCCGATGACCAGGCCGACCAGCAGATAGATCGCCAGCGGGGGCACCGTTTCGAGCCATTCCTGGACGTGCAACGCCGCTTCCTCTCGTGTGCTGGACCCTGTGTTCCCGGCGCACGCTCCGCCGTGAGCGTGCGCCGGGGCAGCCTACCTGTTCTGTGTGACGCTCTCGCCGTCCCACAGGTTGCACCGATGCTCACCGTGCACAGTGGCGCTCGGCACGTTCCCACCGGCGGACGAGGTGCGCAGGGTCAGGACCGTGCCGGGCCCGGCGGGCATCGGGGGCCGGCCCGCGGCGCGCGGGACCCCGTCCCGCACGAAGGAGCCCCAGTACTGCACCATCTGCCGGGCCAGCGTCCGCTGCTCGGCGTTCAGCGGGGTCCGAAGGCCGAAGTGCTTGAAGAGGTACTGCACCTCGTTGACATGGGTCGCGCCGAAGTCGAAGTCGGTGCCGAGGTTGCGCAGCGAGGCGAAGGGCGGGGAGGTGCGGTCGGCGAACTCGTACGCGTAGACCTTGCCGCGTCCGGCGAGCGTGCCGTCGAGGCGGAGGGCCGGGCAGGCGAAGAGCTGGTCGCCCTGGGCGGTGGCGTAGGCGATGGTCGGAGAGGGGTACGACGAGAGGGGGTAGCGCGCGAGCGCCTCGTCGCCGTAGTCCGTGCGCATCACGACCGGGTACTGGTCGGCAGTGAGAGGGGTGCCGTTCAGGTCGAAGCGGCCGAAGGCGAACAGCCGCCCCTCGTCCTGATTGGCCCCGTTCATGACCGGCACACCGGCCGCGGCTCCTCGCGCGAACGCCTCCCTCGGCTGCCGCGGCAGGAAGGCCCCGCCGACCACCGGCGCCCAGTCGAGCCCATTCTGCGCGGCCAGGATCTCGGCGGCCGGCTTGGCGCGCAGACACGCCAGGTCGGTGCAGCCGAGCTTCTCGGCGAAAGCGGCGCCCTGGGCCACGGCCGTCTCGTGGGTGCGGGCGGCGCAGTCGCCGTACGCCCCGCTCTGGATGATCCCGGCGCGGAACAGGCCCTTCGCCGTCGGTGAGGCGAGCTGGGTGCAGACCGAGCGGCCGCCCGCCGACTCGCCCGCGACGGTCACGCGGCCCGGGTCGCCGCCGAAACGTGCGATGTTGGCCCGCACCCAGCGCAGCGCGGCCTGCTGGTCGAGCATGCCGAAGTTGCCGGAGACCCCGTCGCGGGCCTCACCGTCGAGGCCGGCGGTGGCGAGGAAGCCCATGGCGCCGAGGCGGTAGTTGACGGTGACGACGACGGTGCCGGTCTGCCGCGCGAAGGTGTCGGGGACGACGTCCTGACCGGCGCCGGCGGTGAGCCCGCCGCCGTGGAACCAGACCAGGACCGCGCGACGGGCGGGGCCCTGGGGGACGTACACATTGAGGTCGAGACAGTCCTCGGTGTGGCTCGGCCGCTCGTAGCCGGGGTCCCAACTCGCGCTCTGCACGCACTTGTTGCCGAAGTCCCCGGCGTCGCGCACGCCTTGCCAGGGCTGTAATGGACGCGGCTCGCGCCAGCGCAGTCCGCCGACGGGCGGCTGCGCATAGGGGATGCCGAGGAACTGCCGTCCCTCCGCGGTGCTTTCGCCTCGCACCCAGCCGGCGTCGGTGCGGACGAGGGGAGGGCCGGCGGCCTGCGCCGGCACGGGCGTGACGAGCGCGGCCGCCAGGGCCATCAGTGCGACGGACATTCGACGTATCACCGGTCCACCTCCGCTTGGTGAGCATGGGACTGCACTGGCGCGGCGGGAAAACTATGAAGCACGGTGACTCGTGTCAATGACGTGGACGAGAAACGGCCGAATGGCATCAGGAGGCGAAGGCGGTGCCAGGGTCCACGTCGGCGGAGCAGCCCCTGGCACCGCGCCTCGTCTATCGGAGGACGGTGTCGAGCGTCGTCGCGGCTGTGCCGACGACCGTGGACGCCGTGTCCGTCACTTGGGCGGGGAGGGTCGCGACGGTGTCGACGGAGGCGACGGGCGTCTCGGACGCGGTCTCGGGGCCGGTGCCGGTGCCGGTGCTTGTACCGGTGCCGGTGCTTGTGCCGGTGCCGGCCTGGACGTACCGCGTCTCGTATCTCGTCGGCGGGGGTTGGTGCGGCTCGTCCTGCGTAGGCTCGGTGCCGGGCGGTTCGGGGAGGGGGTCGTGCGGGGACCCTCGGTCGGGCTCGATGGGTGCAGGATCCTTCCTGTCCTTCTCACCCCCCTCGTTGTTCTTGTCGCCCCGACCCTCTGCGCCGCCCTTCTGGAGGCCCTTGTCCCGTGTCTCCTGTTCGCCGACGTCCGAGAGGCCGCCGTCGAGCATCCAGCGCTGGGCGTCGGAGCCGTCGCGTTCGGCGACGACCACGCCGACGCCCTTGCCGCGCGCGACCGCCAGCCGCTCGGCCCCGCGCAGCAGCAGCTCACCGTGGAGGGTGAGGTCGTAGCGCGTCTCGCCGGCGTGGGCGAGGCAGTTCGCCAGGACGACGGCGCTCTCGTCGGGGTCGGAGTCGAGGCAGAGGGTGGGGTCGAGGGCGCTGCGCAGCACGCCGTCGTCCCGGTACGACCACTGCTGGGACGCGGCGGCCGAGCAGTCCGTCAGTTCGGCCCGGGCTCCGGTGCGGACCTGGCCGGCGCGCAGGTCGAGGCAGAGTCCGCCGTCGAGGTTGCGGAGCCTGCCCTGGGCGATCTCCACGGGGTCCTCGGCCGAGGCGGCGGACGGTGTGCCGCCGGACGACGGCTCGGACACCACGCCCGGGTCGACGGTGCTGCCACTGGCCACGCCCCAGGTGGCCTGCGCGGCGGGCACGCCGTTCTCGTCGGTCCAGCCCTTGGCGGTGAGCACGGTCACCAGCAGGGCCAGGGAGGTCAGACCGACGCCCACGGCGACGGCCTTGCCGCGCACGCGGGGTGGGGCGAGCCGTTCCGGGCGGTGGCGTCCGCCCCGCCGGCGGCGGTCGCACGCGGTGAGTGACGAGCCGCCGCGCGCGGGCCGGGAGTCGAGGTAGCGGCGGGCGCCCCAGCCGAGCACGGTCTCTGCGAGCAGCACCTCCAGACCGCCCTCGAAATGGCTGAGCTGTTCGGCGGCGTGCCGGCAGTAACGGCACTCCATCAGATGGTGCTGGACGTCGGGCAGCAGGGCGCCGCCTCGGCGAATGGGGACATCGAGGAGGCGGTTGTAGTAGCGGCATTCGCGGCTGGGCGCGAGTTCGCCATGGGCGCGGACACAACCTCGGCGGAATTGCTCGCGCACTGCCTCCAGTGCGGCCGATGCGGTGGGTGCGTCAACCCCCAGCAGACCGGCGGGTATGGTTATCGGTTCCGCTTCGACCTCGGTGTGCCAGAGGAGGCATTGCGAGGCGCCCGAAAGGGACCGGAACGCACGCTCGGCGATTTGCCGCCTTTCGGACGTCGTGGGCCGCGCGGCACGCAGCCCTCGCCCGCCGGTCGGTTTGCCGAGTTCCGGCAGCAGGGCGGATATTCCGTCGTCGGCCGCCCACTCCTTCACCATGTCCCGCACGGCGACGAGGAGTTGGGGTCGTAGCGCGTCGGCGGCCGGCCGGTGCAGCACGCGTTGGAACGCCGCGGCGGCCACCATGGCGGCCGAACTCTCCGTGGTGGCCAGGCAGATGGCCGCATAGTCGTAGGTCGCACGCCAGTGCCGCGCCATGAGCAGCGCGACGGCATGGGGGTCGGCACCGTCCTCACCCAGGCTCGCGACGAGATCGCGGTCGGACTCACCGGGACTCGTTCCGGGCCGTGGCGGGTAGGGCGGTCGTGGGGGGTAGGGGGATTGCACTGAACCATTTCCTTCCCAGCCGCAGGACGGCACGGGGAATGCGCGTCCTTCGGAAAGCAGGCGCCTGATTGGTGCATACCTGAGCTGTGTCACCCAAGGGACCGGCTATCGGGCCGCTCACTTTCGCACAAGCGACGCACAAGAAACAAGAAGTTCGGTGACCGATGTTCAAGAAACAAGAAATTCAAAACAGTTACCGGCGGTATCCGCACCGGCTTTCGACATTTCCGTCGGACTGGATGTCAAGTTGTGTGCACTCAAAGAACATCGGTCCACGGAATCTTCAACTCCGCATAGCGCACAACGAGCCCCGGGACCCGTGCACCGCCCCGACCAAAACAACAGGGGCCCCGCACGGGACCCCTGTTCGCCGGCGTACTGCCGGAACTCACTGTCGTACTGCTGGACCTCAGCTGTTCGGGCGCAGAGTCCACACGACGGTCATCTCGCCGGTGACGGCACCGTCCCCGCGTCGGATCTCGATCGTCACCGGGAACTCGGGGCGCTCCCCCGCGTCCAGCTGCGCGACGACCTCGGCGGCCGGGCGACCGAGCGTCGCGGTGGCGGTGACGGCACCCATGGCGAGCTTCTTGTAGGCGATGTCGGCGCGGACGGCCAGCGGCACGGCGCGCGAGAGCTGGTCGCCGAACGCGGCCAGCACGATCGCGCCACTGGCGGACTCGCCGAGCGTGAACATCGCGCCGGCGTGCGGCCCACCGACGTGGTTGTGGTACTCGCTCTGGTCCGGCAGGGCCACCACGGCCTTGTCCGGCGTGGTCTCCAGGAACTGGAGGTTCAGGGTCCGCGCCATCGGCACGGTCGCGGCGAGCATCTCGCCGATGGACATCTGGTCTGCGCTCATGGCGGTCATGTTACCCATGAGTAGGAATTTGGGAACAGGCTGAGCACGATGTGACGAGGGTCGTATCCGGGAGCGGCCCGGCCGCGCCGAGCGGACCTGGGCAGAGGCGGCACGAGCGGGGCTCATCGCGCCCCTGACCTGCGGTCCGCTTGGCAAATCGAGGCCGCGGCGGGGATAGTCTGCCGGTGACCTCCCCCGTCGACCTCCGCCACCGCCCCCGCCGTCCCGCCTGGGCGGGCCGCAACTACAGCCTGCTGACCGCCGCCGCGTTCGTCACGAACCTCGGCAGTCACGGCGCGCTGATCGCCGCGGCGTTCGCGGTCCTGGAGGCCGGCGGCGACGGCGGCGACGTGGGCCTGGTGGCCGCCGCGCGCACCCTGCCGCTGGTGCTGTTCCTGCTGATCGGCGGCGCCGTCGCGGACCGTCTCCCCCGGCACCGGGTGATGGTCGCGGCCAACGCCCTCAACTGTGTCTCACAGGCCGCTTTCGCCGTGCTGGCTCTGTCCGGCCGGGCCGAACTGTGGCAGATGATGCTGCTGACCGCCCTCGGCGGCACCGGCCAGGCGTTCTTCAGCCCGGCGGCCGAGGGCATGCTGCTGTCGTCGGTCGAGGGCGAGCAGGCGAGCCGGGCGTTCGCCGTGTTCCGGATGGCGATGCAGGGCGCGGCGGTGGGCGGCGCCGCGCTGGGCGGTGCCATGGTCGCCGCGATCGGGCCCGGCTGGGTGCTGGCCGCGGACGCGGCGGCCTTCGCGGTCGCCGGGTCGATGCGGGCGTTCCTCGACGTCGGTCACCTACCGCAGCGGGTGCGGAACGGCGGCATGCTCGCCGATCTGCGCGAGGGCTGGCGGGAGTTCGCCGGACGGCCGTGGCTGTGGGGCATCGTCGTCCAGTTCTCCCTCGCGAACGCGGTCGTGGGAGCGGCCGACGCCGTCTACGGCCCTTTGGTCGCCCGGGATCATCTGGGCGGGGCGGGTCCCTGGGGCATCGCCCTCGGCTTCTTCGGGGCGGGCACCGTCGCGGGCGCCCTGCTGATGACCCGCTGGCAGCCGCGCCGCCTCCTGCTCGCCGGCACCTTGTGCGTCTTCCCGCTCGCCCTGCCCTCCGCCGCGCTCGCGGTACCGGTGCCGATCGCGGTGCTCTGCGCGGTGATGTTCCTGACCGGGGTGACGCTGGAGGTGTTCGGTGTCTCCTGGATGACCGCGCTCCACCAGGAGATACCGGAGGACAAGCTCTCCCGGGTCGCCGCCTACGACTGGTTCGGCTCGGTCGCTCTGGTGCCGCTGGCGACGGCTCTGGCGGGCCCTGCGGAGTCGGCGTTCGGGCGCACGTCGGCGCTGTGGGGCTGCGCCGCACTGGTGGTCGTCGTCACGGCGGCGGTGCTGTGCGTACCGGACGTGCGCGACCTCCGGCGTCGTACCAAGCAGGTCTCCGCGAGCGAGCCGGTCGGTTCAGCCGATGCCGAAAGCGCCGTCGGGGGGCTCGGGTGACGGCACCGCGTCCTCGTCGCGCACCGGCCGCGCACCGCCGATGAACTCCCGCAGGGCGGGCCCGTGTTCGACGCGGGCCGGAAAGGCGTCGGAGGCGGTGCGCCGGGCGAGGGCGGCCGTGTCGAGGGGTCCGTTCGCGGCGAGCAGCACCGCGTTCCCGAACCGCCGTCCGCGCAGCACACCCGGCTCGGCGATCAGCGCCAGCTCCTCGAACACGGCGGCGAAGTTGGCGAGTTGGGACCGCAGGAAGGCGAACGGCGCGGCATCGGCGAGATTGGCCAGGTAGACCCCGTCGCCCCTGAGCACCCGCGCGGCCTGCCCGGCGTACTCGACGGACGTCAGCTGCGCGGGCACCCGGGAGCCACCGAACACATCGGCGACCAGGACGTCCGCCGAGTCCGCGGGAGCCGCCTCCAGCCACGCCCGCGCGTCGGCGGCGTGCAGCGCGATCCCGGCCCCCGCGGGCAGCGGCAGATTCTCGACGACCAGCTCCAGCAGCCCCCGATCGGCCTCCACGACATCCTGCCGGGAGCCGGGCCGGGTGGCCGCCACATACCGGGGCAGGGTGAGCGCCCCGCCCCCGAGATGCAGCACGTCCAGCGCCCGCCCGGCCTCCGCGACGGTGTCCAGGACGTGCCCCAGCCGACGGGCGTACTCGAACTCCAGATACTCCGGATCGTCGAGATCGACGTACGACTGGGGCGCCCCGTCGACGGTCAGCAACCAGGCCCGCTTCCGATCGACGTCGGGCATGAGCTTGGTGAAGCCGTGGTCGGTGGTCCGGGCGACGGGTATCGACTCGTTCACTCCTCCATTGTCGGTGAGAGTGCCGGCCTCGGGGGCGCGGGGAACTGCGCGACCGGCCCCAGCGGCCCCGCAGTCCCCCACGCACCGGCACCACCCCTTACGAGACGGCGGTCACGGTCCCCGCTCCCACGGTCCGGCCACCCTCGCGAATGGCGAACCCGAGCCCCGGCTCCAGGGGAACCTCCCGCCCCAGCTCGACGGTCATCGTGACCGTCTCCCCGGGCCGGGCGACCCCCACCTCACCGAGGTCGATGTCGCCCACCACATCCGCCGTACGGATGTAGAACTGCGGCCGGTACCCCGTGACGACAGCAGTCGTACGCCCACCTTCACGGGCCGAGAGCACATACACCTGCGCCGTGAACCGACGCCGAGGCACCACACTCCCCGGCGCCGCGACCACATGCCCCCGCCGGACGGCGTCCCGCGGCACGCCACGCAGCAGCAGTGCCACGTTGTCCCCGGCCTGCGCGTCGTCCATCGGCTTGCCGAAGGTCTCCAGGCCGGTGACCACGGTCTCCAGCCCGGCGCCGAGTACTTCGACCCGGTCGCCCACCCGCACGGTGCCCCGCTCGACGGCCCCGGTGACCACGGTCCCCCGGCCGGTGATGGTGAGCACGTTCTCGACGGACAGCAGGAACGGGGCGTCCACGTACCGCTCCGGCATCGGGACGTAGGTGTCCACCGCGTCGAGCAGCGCCTCGATGGACGCCGTCCACTGGGGGTCGCCCTCCAGTGCCTTCAGTCCCGAGACCCGCACGACGGGCGCGGCGTCGCCGCCGTAGCCGTGCTGCGAGAGCAGGTCGCGGACCTCCAGCTCGACGAGGTCGATGAGCTCCTCGTCGCCCGCGTCGGCCTTGTTGAGGGCGACGACGATGTGGTCGACGCCCACCTGGCGGGCGAGCAGGACGTGTTCGGCGGTCTGCGGCATGATCCCGTCGAGCGCGGACACGACGAGGATCGCCCCGTCCAGCTGCGCGGCGCCGGTGACCATGTTCTTGACGTAGTCGGCGTGGCCCGGCATGTCGACATGCGCGTAATGACGGGTGTCGGTCTCGTACTCGACGTGCGCGATGTTGATGGTGATGCCGCGCGCGGCCTCCTCCGGCGCCCGGTCGATGCGGTCGAAGGGCACGAAGGTGCCGGAGCCGCGCTCGGCGAGGACCTTGGTGATGGCGGCGGTCAGGGTGGTCTTGCCGTGGTCGACATGGCCCATGGTGCCGATGTTGAGATGCGGCTTGGTGCGCACGTATGCCGTCTTGGACATGGCTGTACCTCGAAGTCTCTGCAGAAGTCTCCGCGAAGGAGAGGGGACCCCAAGGACTTGCCGACCCGCCCCCTGCGGGGTCCGCCGGACTGTCCGGAGAGGGTCAGCTTCGGGCGCCGTCGACTGTGGTCAGGAGGACCGGAACGGCAGCCTTCGGAGCATCCGCGACTGCGGATGCTGCAAGGACGAAGGCGTGCCGGAACATGACGTCGATCATCGTCGACGCGGTGCCCGACGTCGAATGGTTTTCCGCGGATGGGGAGTTCGCGGCCTACGCCCCGATGTTCTTCAGTGCCTCCCGCACCGACAGCGGTGCGAAGCGGCCGCGTTCCCGGGCCAGGAACTCCCGTACGGCCTCCGGGTCGGTCTTGGCGTACTCGCGCAGGCACCAGCCGATGGCCTTGCGGATGAAGAAGTCGGTGTGGCCGGACTGGCGCAGGCAGTAGGCGAAGAGCCGGTCGGTATCGGTGCGTTCCTTGTAGCGCAACTGGTGGAGCAGGGCCGTACGCGCGACCCACAGGTCGTCGTCCGTGATCCAGACGTCCATGTCCGCCGTCAGCTTCGGGTCGGCGGTGACGAGTCCGCCGACGACATGGGCGGCGAGCAGGTCGACGGTGTCCCACCAGGAGACGGTCGCGATCAGGTGCCGGGCGACCGGGAGGAGACCGGAGGAGCAGCGCGCCACGTGCCGGCGCAGATAGTCGACGGCGAAGTAGTGGTACTCACGCTCGGGCAGCTCCCAGCACCGCAGGGCGACCGCGACGCAGTCGGCCTCGTCGGGGCGGGCTGTGCCCTGGAGAACGGTGCGGGTCAGGGCGCGGCGCACCGGCGTCGTGAGGCCGAGGAAGGGGGCGACGTCCTTCATGTACGCCCGCATGGCCACGGCACGTTCCGGGTCGGCCGCCTCGGCGTACGCGGGGAGGAGCCGCGCCAGCACCGTGTCGGCCAGGGCACTGCTCGGAACTTCCAGTGTTCCCGTACCTGTGACGCCCATGAGACGAACCATACGGCGATCAAACATCTTCGTCGGTTACTGTCGCCGAATGCTCGACGATGCCACCACCCGCTCTGGGGGCACCGCCACCGCCTCGCCGCAGGCCGTCGCCACCGAACTCGCCGTCACCGCGCCCGTACCGGCGACCGTACCCATGGGCTTCGCCGCGCGGTGCGGGAGAGTGCTGCTCTCGCCCTGGTCACGGCTGTCCCTGCTCCTGGTGCTGCTCGCGGCCGCCGCCGCGTCCGTGCTGCTCTTCGAGCCGCACAAGCTCCTCGCGCACGGCTGGCCGCCCCAGGTCGGCGGCCCGGTCGCGGTGGTGCTGTTCGCCGTGGGGTACGGGCTCATCACCGTGGCGTTCGTGCCGCGGCCGCTGCTGAACCTCGCGGCGGGCGCGCTCTTCGGCTCGGCGCTGGGCATGGGCGCCGCCATGGCCGGCACCGTACTCGGCGCCGGAATCTCCTTCGCGCTCGGCCGGATGCTCGGCCAGGACGCCCTGCGTCCGCTGCTGCGCGGCCGGCTGCTGAAGGCGGCGGACAACCAGTTCAGCAAGCACGGCTTCCGCTCGATGCTGGCGGTGCGACTGTTCCCGGGTGTGCCGTTCTGGGCCGCCAACTACGCCGCCGCCGTCTCCCGGATGGGCTACGTCCCGTTCCTGCTGGCCACGGCGCTCGGTTCGATCCCCAACATCGGCGCGTACGTCGTCGCAGGTGCCCGGGCCTCGCAGCCGACGTCCCCGGTGTTCCTGATCGCGGTGGCCGCGATCGCGCTGCCCGCGCTCGCGGGCGCGGTGGTGGCCTGGCGCAAGCGCCACCACCTGCGCCGCCGCTGAGCCGTCTCCCGACTTGTCAGCGACCTGGCTGTCAGAGATCCGTTTGTCAGAGATCCGTTTGTCAGAGATCCGTTTGTCAGAGATCCGTTTGTCAGCGATCCGGCTGTCAGACCGACTCGACGATCATCGCGTTGGCGAGCCCGCCCGCCTCGCACATGGTCTGCAGCGCGTAGCGGGCGCCGCGCTCGCGCATCGCGTGGACCAGGGTCGTCGTCAGCCGGGTGCCGCTCGCGCCGAGCGGATGGCCGAGGGCGATCGCGCCGCCGTGCACATTGACCTTGGCGAGGTCGGCGCCGGTCTCCTGCTGCCAGGCGAGCACCACGCTGGAGAACGCCTCGTTGACCTCGAACAGATCGATGTCAGCGAGGGACAGCGACGCCCTGCGCAGCACCTTCTCGGTCGCCGGGATGACTCCGGTGAGCATCAGCAGCGGGTCGGAACCGGTGACGGCGAAGCTGTGCAGCCGGGCGAGGGGGCGCAGGCCGAGCCTGGCCGCCGTGTCGCCGGAGGTGATGAGGACGGCGGAGGCGCCGTCGTTGATGGGGCTGGCGTTGCCCGCGGTGACGTTCCACTCGATCTGCGGGAAACGCTCGGCGAACGCCGGGTCGTAGTAGGCGGGCTTCAGGCCGCCGAGGATCTCGGTGGTGCTGCCCGGCCGTACGCACTCGTCGCGTGAGACGCCGTCCAGGGGGGCTGTCTCGGCGTCGAACAGGCCCTGCTCCCAGGCGGTGGCCGCCTTGAGGTGCGAGGAGACGGCGAACTCGTCCATCTGCTCGCGGGTGATCGACCACTTCGCGGAGATCAGCTCGGCGCTGATGCCCTGCGGGACGAGGCCCTCCGGGTAGCGCTCGGCGATGCCGGGTCCGAAGGGGTCCTTGCCGGGCGGCACGTTCGACCACATGGGCACACGGCTCATCGACTCGACGCCGCATGCGACGACCATGTCGTACGCACCCGCGATCACGCCCTGCGCGGCGAAGTGGACGGCCTGCTGGGAGGAGCCGCACTGGCGGTCCACGGTGGTCGCCGGGACGGCCTCCGGGAAGCCCGCGGACAGGGCGGCGTAGCGGGTGGTGTTCATGGCCTGCTCGCCGACCTGGTCGACGGTGCCGCCGATGACGTCGTCGATCAGCGCCGGGTCGACGCCCGAACGCTCGACGAGGGTGCGCAGGGTGTGGGCGAGGAGCTGGACGGGGTGGACGTGCGCCAGGGAGCCGTTCGGCTTGCCCTTGCCTATGGGAGTGCGTACGGCTTCGACGATGACTGCGTCACGCATGGTGCGGGCCTCCTTGGCCGCCGGGCGGTGATCAGCGCGTGGGCCGGTGTGGTGACCGGCGCGATTACCGGTGAGTAGGAAATCCGAACTCACCATAACTCGCAGGGTTGGAAAATCAAACCCATACAGTTGGAAAGCCGAACCCGCCCCTTAGACTGAGCGGCATGGCCGCCACCAAAGACCCGCGCCCCTGTTCCATCGCAGACGCCCTGGCCCTCGTCGGCGAGAAGTACTCCCTGCTCGTGCTGCGCGAGGTGTGCCTGGGCAACGGCCGCTTCGACCGGCTCGTGCGCAACATCGGCGCCCCGCGCGACATCCTGGCCACCCGGCTGCGCCTCCTCGTCGACGCCGGGATCCTCACGAAGCGGGCCTACAGCGAGCGCCCACAGCGGTTCGAGTACCGGCCCACGCAGGCCGGGCTGGAGCTGGAGCCGGTCCTGATGACCCTGATGGCGTGGGGCGACCGCCATCTGCGCCAGGACGACGACCGACCCATGGTGATCGAGCACGTCTGCGGCAGCGAACTGGTTCCGGTCGTCACCTGCCGGGCCTGCGGCGACCCGGTCCGCCACGAGGACCTCACGGCCCATCCGCAGGCACCCGGCTGGTCGGTGACGGGCCCGACGGCGGCGTGAGGCGACCACCCCCCCCGGGCGGCCGTACTCAGCCGGGCGGGCAACCGTTCTCAGCCCGGCGGGCGGCCGTACTCAGTCACCAGGGATGTGTCTCCAGGTACTTGGTGATCTCCTCGCGCTCCCACGCCCCGTCGGCCACGACGACCCGATAGCGCCGCGTGAGGGTGTCGCCCGGCGCCAGTTCCAGTTCGTCGTGGAACGCCCAGGACGGGGCCACACCGGCGAACGGCTCGTCGCGTACGAACCAGTGGGCGGGGTGGGCGCCCCGCTCGCCCGCATGATCGTTCTCGGGGGCGTGCGCGAAGACGAGGGTCGCGTGGCCGTCGGTGCCGTCGTGCTCGCCGGAGTACGCCAGCCAGGGCGCCTGACCGCCCATCAAACCGGGGCCCTCACCCTCCGGGGCGATGATCCGGCCGCCCCGGAAGGCGCGCGGGCCGCGCCAGAACAGGCCCGTGTAACCGGCCATCTCCCGCCCGGCGGTCGTGGGGCTGCCGAACCGCAGCGGCTCGTCACGCCGGTTCGTCACGGCGGTGGACCAGGTCAGGGCCCATGAGCCGGACTCCGGTTCGACGTCGTGCACCTCGATCCGGCGCCGTTCGTCCGCCCACAGCTCGCCGCCATGGGGATGCCAGGTCAGTCGCTCGGCGATGACGACCCGGCCGTCCACCGAGGAGACCTCGTCGAATCCGGCGTGGGCCATCGACCCGACCCGCTCGGGGAGTTCGAGATACCCCTGCCCGTGGACGTAGCTGTTGCCGCCCCACAGGTTCGCCCCCGACAGATGCGACGCCGTCAGCGACAGGCCCTTGTGCCAGCGGTGGTCATGGGGCCGGTAGTCGGTGACGACGTCGCCGGCCAGGGTCCGCAGCGGGTGGAGGTACGGCTTCGGCGCCTCCCACGCGGCCTCCGCGCGGTGGACGTAGGCGAGCAGCTCGACGCCGGTGACCGGATCGGTGACGGTGATGCGGTCGCCGTAGGAGTGGAGGATGCGCGGCCCGGTCACGCGACCGCCTCTTCCTCGGGCATGGGCGCCCAGCCCGCCGCACCTCCGTGCATCGCCGTATGGAAGGGGTCGCCGGGGCCGATCTCGCCCGCCCGCACCGTCGCGTCCGTGAACGCCGACTTGTACAGGGCGGCGATCAGCTCCAGGCTCGTCCGCCCGTCCGCGCCGCTGCTGCGCGGCCGCCGCCCGGCGCGCATGCTCGCTACCAGTTCCCGCAGCTGCTCCAGATGCGAACTGGGCACGTCCGCGCCGAAGTCCTGCCAGGTGGCGGCCTCGGCGTCCGGTACGTCGCGGGCCGGCGTGATGCGCCAGTCGTCGTTGCGATGGCCGTAAAGATGGGTCAGTTCCACGGTGGCGCGTTCGCAGTCGATGCGGATGCGGCTGACCTCGTCGGGACTCAGGACACTGTTCACCACGGTCGCCATCGCGCCGTTCGCGAACCGCACTAGGGCGGTCGAGACGTCCTCCGTCTCCACGTCGTGCACCAGACGCCCGGCCATGGCGCGTACCTCGCTCCACGGTCCGAGCAGGTCGAGCAGCAGATCCATCTGATGGATGCCGTGGCCCATCGCGGGGCCTCCGCCCTCGGTTCCCCAGCGGCCGCGCCAGGGCACGGCGTAGTACGCGGCGTCGCGGTACCAGGTGGTCTGGCAGTGCGCGACCAGCGGACGGCCCATGGCCCGCTCGGCCAGCAGGCGCCGTACGTGCCGGGTACCGGATCCGAAGCGGTGCTGGAAGACGATCGAGGCGTAGGGACCGCCGTCCCGGCCCTCCTCGGCCTCGACGGCGTCGAAGTCGGCGAGGCTCGGCACCGGAGGTTTCTCGCACCACACCCAGGCGCCGGCGCGCAGGGCGGCGACGGTCTGGTCCCGGTGGAGCGTGGGCGGGGTGCAGATGACGACCAGGTCGGGCCGCTGCTCCTGGAGCATCCGGTCCGGATCGGTGTAGCCGTGGAGGTCTCCGCCCGCGACGGCACGGAACGACTCGACCGAGGCCGCGTCGATGTCGACGGCGGCGACGAGCTCCGTCTCGCCCTCCTCGGCCAGCCTGACGAGCGCCGGGAGGTGCGAGTCCCGTGCGATGGCACCGGTGCCGATCACGGCGACCCTGACGCGGCGACCGCCGAGCGGCGTGGGGCGGGGCCGGTGCGTGCCGGAGACGGAGGGGACCTCGGATGCGGCCATGGCGGGATCGGACTCCTCCGGGACGACGGACGGCAGACGACGGGGGGCGGGGGGCGGCTTCGCGTGCTGCAGGAAGACAACAGGGATGCGGCAGGGATGCGACATGGTGCAGCAAGCGCTTTCCGCTCGCTGCAAAGTAAGGCGCGGCCCCGCAGCAGGTCAACACCGGTTTACGCACAGGTGCCGAGCGCCCGCCCGGGCCCCTGTGCCGGAGCTGTCATCACGGGGCGCTACGCTGCCCCTCGACACTCGCGATCACTGCGCCGCCGACGCGTGTCCCCCATCGCCCCTTCCACGATCAGCACTTGGACTCCGTAACTTCATGTCTTGGTTCGAATCACTCATCCTCGGACTCGTCCAGGGGCTGACCGAGTTCCTCCCCGTGTCCTCCAGCGCGCATCTGCGGCTGACCGCGGCGTTCTCGGGCTGGGAGGACCCCGGTGCGGCCTTCACGGCGATCACGCAGATCGGCACCGAGGCCGCGGTGCTGATCTACTTCCGCAAGGACATCGGGCGGATCATCTCGGCGTGGCTGCGGTCGCTGACCAACAAGGAGATGCGCCAGGACCACGACGCCCAGATGGGCTGGCTGGTGATCGTCGGCTCGATCCCGATCGGCGTGCTCGGCCTGACGCTCAAGGACCAGATCGAGGGGCCCTTCCGGGACCTGCGGATCACCGCGACGATGCTGATCGTCGTCGGCATCATCATCGGTGTCGCCGACCGGCTGGCGGCGCGTGACGAGACGGGCGGGCGGCACCGCGCGGCCAAGCAGCGCAAGTCGCTGGAGAGCCTGAACGTGAAGGACGGCCTGATCTTCGGCCTGTGCCAGTCCGCGGCCCTGATCCCCGGCGTCTCCCGCTCCGGCGCGACCATCAGCGGCGGCCTCTTCATGGGCTACCAGCGCGAGGCCGCGGCCCGCTACTCCTTCCTGCTCGCGATCCCGGCGGTGCTCGCCTCCGGCCTGTTCGAGCTCAAGGACGCGATGGAGAGCGACCATGTCTCCTGGGGCCCGACGATCTTCGCCACGATCATCGCCTTCGCGACCGGCTACGCGGTCATCGCCTGGTTCATGAAGTACATCTCCACCAAGAGCTTCATGCCGTTCGTCTGGTACCGCATCGCCCTCGGCATCGTCATCATCGTCCTGGTGACGGCGGGAGTACTGAGCCCGCACGCGGCGGAGTCGGCGGGCTGACCCAGCCCCGCACCACCGTGGCTCTGACCCAGCGGTTCGCGCGTGTGACCGCGGAGTACCTGGAACGGTGCCGTACGGCGGCGGCCGAGTCACCGGGGGCGACGCCCGATTGGGACCCGCCCCCCGAGGACCTCCTCGACACGGACTGGGCGATCTGGGGCCTCATCCACCACTGCCGCGCGACGCACGCCGCCGGGGACCTGATCGCACTGCTCGACCGGGCGGTCTCCGGGGACCCGGGCGCAGACATCGGCTTCCTCGATCATGCCGAGGTGTACGACGGCTTCGACGGCCCTCCGCAACTCCTCACCACCACCGCCGTCGCGGCCGTCGCCCACGCCCTGGCCTCCGTCGACCTCGACGGTGTCCTCTCGGATCTGCCGCCCACCACCGAGGAGGCGGCCGCCGCGTGTGGATTCGGGCCGGGATTCAACGGTGATGTACGGGCTTATCTCACCCACCACTTCGCGGCGATGCGGGAGTTCTACGACGGGGCGGCGCGGCAAGGACGCTGCATGGTCGTCTGGACGGACTGAGTCCCGGTCCGCGACTTGAGCCGTCGTTCCGGCCCGCTTTCCGATCCACGATTTGCTGACTCACTGGTCAGTAGCGAAGGTCCGACCGAAATCCGTGACCAATCACATACGTTGCGCGTAGCCGTTCGGTAGCGCACCGTCAGTTCTTGCCCCTAGGCTTGTCGGCATGTCCCCCGATTCCTTAGGCCCTGGTTCCGTGCGGTCTGCCACCGAGGTGAACGAGGCCATTCGTGCCCTGTGGCTGCGCGCGGGCGGCTCGTTGTCCGCTCAAGAACGCGCGGAGTACGAGTTGTTGGTGGTCGAGTGGGCCGCCGCCATTCGCGGCGCGGTGATCGAAGCCGCTTGAAGAGCGGATCCTGAGAAGGACAGCCCCAGTTGACGCCGGGCAGCGGTTGCAGCAGCCCCGTTTGAGGGCGCAAGGCTGCCTCTGGGCCCGCCGGTGTGTGAGGACCTCGTCCTCCACCGGATACGGCCGCTCCAGCGGCAACAGCTCGGCCGCACGCTTCAGTTCGTCGCCCGCACCCGCGCATCGATCTCCGTGGCGGGCGGTTTCCATCGACCCGGTCAACCCGGGACCGAGCAGTCCAGGATCCGCCCGTCCATCGTCCCCACGATCAGCCGCTGTTGCCCAGCCCGGAACACGGCGGACAACGGCGTGACCGGGTGGCCGTGCGCGCCCAGGGTGTGCCGGGCTCGCACCTCGCCCGTCGCCGAGTCCAGGATCTCCACCTCACCGGTGAGATACACGACGTACATCCTCCGCTCGTCGCCGTCGAGATCGGCGAGCGGCTTGTCGGTGCTGTGCACCCAGCGTGCCTCTCCGTCCGGCAGTCGCCGGCTCACGACGTACGTGCCCTCGCGGCCCTCCGCGTAGGTGGCGCCCGGTTCGTAGGACCGGCCGGCGTGGATGAGGGTGTCCGTCAGCTCGACGGCGGGACCGTACCAGGGCTGGAGTGTGGACGCCGGGTCCCAGCGCAGGGGAAAGAGGGGGCGCGGGGTGGCGTGGCCGTGGGCGTCGGGAGGATCGATGGTGTGGATCCACGGCGAGTCGTCGTCCGGGCCGGGTCCGTCCACGTACAGCAGACGGGCGCTGTGTCTGACGCGCAGCGCCGGGGAGTTGGAGCGGCTGGGAGCAAGGTGAAGGCGTGCTGCCTCCTGGTGCGTCGGAGCGAACAGCAGCGTGGCATGGGCGTCGCGCCCTCGCGGGCGCAGGGCGAGCCAGCCTTCGTCCGCGGCGCACAGTGCGGGGGCCGGCGGCACGTCCACGCTGTCCACCACACCGCCGTCCGCCGTCGACATCCGCTGAACTGTGGCCGCGCGGTCGACCAGTCGTCCCGTCACCTCATCGCGCCGGTAGCCTTGATACGTCACCCACGCCGACTCGCCGTCAGGCGCCGCCTCGACCCGGACACTCCCCTCCCCGTCGGCGGGAAGAGTCCACCTCAGCGTGCCCGACGGATCCCAGCATTCGAGGTCCGTGTGCCGCCCGGTGGCGAGCACCCGGCCGTCGGCCGGCACCGCAAGGTCCCGCACCTCCGCCCGTCGCCGCCACCGGCCGTCGGTCAGCCGCGCGAGGGTGTCCTGCACATGAGGGTCGTACAGAAGCCCGCTCTCGACCATCGGATGGCGTGCCTCGTCGGGGTCGACCAGACCGGCCGGAGCGGACAGCCAGTCGTCCACCGCGACGGCCAACTCGAAACCCTTGCGGAAGCCGCCGTCCTTGTCCTCGGGGGAGAGCAGCATCGCGAGCCTGCCGTCCTCCAGCCAGCGCAGGTGGCGCACTTGGCGGCTCTTGCTCAGCAGGTTCGTCACGCACCCGGTCTCCAGGTGCAGCAGGAGCAGTTGGCCCTCGAAGTCCCACGAGCCGTCGTAGCGGCCGGTGCCGACGGCGACGAGCGGTAGCTCGGGGTGAGGCTCAACTGCGCATACGGAGTAGCGGGAGGCGACGACGTGGCGCGGACGGAGGGTGCCGGCCTCGTACACGCCGATCCGATGGCCCAGCCACTGCCCCGTACCGCGCCACATGACGTGCCCGAGGTCACCGGCCGCGATGACACAGCCATGACGCGCATCCGTCACCGCCCACACGGGCCGGCCGATCTCGGCGAACGGCTGGTCCCCGAGTATCCGGCGAACGGTCAGCTCATCCGGCATGACGATCTCCCCCAGGTCGCGCACAGTCTGCCAGGCCCGGCGCTTTCCCGACACTGGTCGGCCGGCGCCGAGCAGTGCCAGGTTCAGAACAGCAGGGAGGGTGGGGCACCGGACGTGCAACTGTTCGGGACCGGCGGGAGTCTAGCGATCGAAGCGATGTTCTCCCGGAAGACACCGTCCGTTCGCCCGCTTTCCGACAGAGGTCTCTCTCCATGCCGATGCCCCCGCACAACCGCCGCGCCTCCCGTGCCGCCGTCGCCGCCCTCGGCGCCGCCGGCCTGATCACACTGGCCGCGGCCCCCGCCGCCTTCGCCGATGAAACCGCACCCGAACTGGTCGTCGGAGGCATCGCGCCGATCGACGGAGTGCAACCGGGGAGCACCTTCGAACTGCCGGTCACCGTGGCGAACAAGGGCACCGGAGCCGCCGAGAAGGTGTGGGTCACCTACGCCGTCACCCGGGGACTCGATTTCACGGAGGTTCCCTCCAACTGCCGAGCACAGCAGGTCCGGTCCTACGACGAGATGCCCGAGAGGTGGACCGTGGCGTGCGGGTTCGACCAGGCGGTGGCGCCGGGCGTCGTCTACACGCCCGAGAGGCCACTTCGTGTCGAGGCCCTGGACCGCGCGTTCAACGACGAGCTGCTTCTGCGCGTCGACGAAAACGATCCAGGGGCGGACGAGAACGGCTATCCGCCGGTGGCAGGGACCGCACCGGCGGTGAAACTGGTCGAAGGGCAGGCCGGGGGCGAGGGGTCCGCGCGAGTTGTCATCGTGCCCGTCACCTCCGTCAACACGGCCGACTACCGGGTGACGGGTGCCGCGTTGAAGGGGCGCGTCGGTGAAACGGTGCCGATGAAGGTGGAGTTCATCAACGCCGGGCCCGCCTGGTTCATGGCCAAGGTGGGGGAGCGAACCGCAAGGGTCATGGTCACGCCGCCCGCCGGAACGTCGGTCGTCAAGACCCCAGGGTTCTGCAAGGCCAAGGGTGAGGCGTACGAGTGCGGCATGAGTCAGCGGGCTCTCAACGAGGGCGGCCGGGAGAGCTACTCCTTCCAGCTGAAGATCGACAAGAGGGTGGCGCACGCCAAGGGCTCGGTGGCACTGAGCACCGATGCGCGGCCTGTCGACCCCGACAAGTCCAACGACAAGGCCGACATCACGCTGGACGTCATGGGTGGGGGGTCGACCGGCTCGCCGGGTGGCCCGAGCGGTGACTCGGGCGGATCGCCCGGCGGAGCGGCCGGCGGAGCGGCCGGTGGGACGGCCGGTGGGACGGCCGGTGGGACGGCCGGTGGGGCGTCATCGGCCGGTGGCAACGGCACCGCGGCGAATGGCGGCCACCTGGCAGAGACCGGGTCCTCGGCGTTGCCGATCACGGGCGTGGCTGCCGCGGCGGTGGTCACGGGCGCGGGCATGCTCGTGGTCGTGCGCCGCCGCCCTGCCCGGAGCCGGAACTGACGACCGTCCGACGCGAACGTTGGAACCCACTCCGGGCCGCCGGCCCGAGGCCTTCGCGCTGCCTTGATCAGCGGCCCGGCTCTCGTCTTCGTCCAGGGCCGTTCCTACTCAGTGGGAGCGGACCTCGGTCGTCCAAAGAGAAAGGTCGCTGCTCGTCGCCACAGCGATGGTCCGACCGGAGGGCGAGAAGCCGGCTGCCCGAAGTTCGGAGTGGTTCGAGTGGAAGATGTGCCACCACCGCTCTCCGTGCGGGCCATGGTGGGGCAACCCGCCGTCGCCCGACAGCAGGACTCGCTCGTTCGGCCAGGCCGGGGCGACGACTTCAAGGGTCCAGCCGTCCTCGGTGGTGGTGTGCAGCCCTCCGCCGAAGAGCCCGGCGATGCGAACGCGGCTTCCGGCGACCGGCCCCAGCCCGGGGCAGGACAGATCGGCAACAGCGTCGGGCGTGCTGTCCAGGGGATCAGGGTCGCGATCCCTGGCGATCTTCTCCCCCGTGACGGCGTCGACGAGACCGTGACCGTCGTGGGAGACGACCATCACCAGGTCACGGCCACTGTCCGGATGCGACGCGAAGCCGATCCCGAGGAGTCCGCCGACCGGTTCGAAGGCAACGCGCCGCCAGGGCTCGGGCGCCGGCACCACCGGAGCCGCGAGCAGCCGGTTCCGCATCGCCTGCTGATACGCAGAGAGCTCAGGCTCAGGCTCACGCTCCGATTGCTCGACCGGAGCAGCCTCCTTGGTCCACCTCATCACGACCCCGTAATCGACCGCGGCCTGTCGTTCTGATCGTTCAAGGGCACAAGCCTCGCCCCGCCACCCGCCCACATCCACTGAATATCGCCGTCCGCCCTCTTGGAACCGTCCACCTCATGCCCAACACTGAGCCGATGACGCAGCGTGTGGAAGTCGCCACCCTGAGGGATCGGTTGGCGGTCGACGAAGTGATCACCGACTACGCGGTGGCCGTGGACGACGGCGACTGGTCCTTGTACCGGAGCCTGTTCACACCGGACGGGCGCGCGGACTACCGCTCGGCCGGCGGCATCGAGGGGGACGCCGGCAGCATCGCCGCGTGGCTGGCGGAGAGTCTGCGGTTGTTCTCGATGCGCCAGCACCTCATCGTCAATCGCAGGGTTCGCTTCGGGCTCCTGGAGCAGGACACCGGCGACACGGCCCGGGTGCAGGCCGACTACCTCAATCCGATGCGGTTCGCGGCGGACGGCGACGGCTCGGCCGCGCCCGACTTCGTGTGCGGCGGCCGCTACGCCTTCGGGCTGCTGCGCACGGACGACGGCTGGCGGCTGCGCGAGGTCGTCGTCCAGGAGAAATGGCGCCGGCTGCCCGAGCGGACCGCCCCGGCGGTGATCGACTGAGCGGACGCCCACTGTCCCACTGTCAGTGCCTGTGAGCACACTGGAAGCACGACGAGGTGGGTAGGGAGGCCGCATGAAGACGATCAGCGACTGGCTCGCCTCACCGTGGCGGCGCTCCACCGCCGCCGTCCTCGCCGGTGCGCTGCCCGTGCTCGCCTTCCCCCAACCGTCACTGTGGTGGTTCGCCTACGTCGCCCTGGTCCCGTGGATCGCCCTCATCCGCACGGCGCCCACCGGGAAGCGGGCACTGCGCGACGGCTGGTGGGGCGGCTTCGGCTTCATGCTGGCGATGCATCACTGGCTCCTTCCCAACCTGCACGTCTTCACGTTCGTCATCGCCGGCCTGCTCGGCGCCCTGTGGGCCCCCTGGGCCTGGCTGGTGCGCCGCTTCCTGGGCGCGGCCGGCCCCTCCCCCGGCCGGGTGGCGGCGGCACTCGCCGTCCTGCCGTCCGGCTGGCTGATGATCGAGCTGGTCCGCTCCTGGCAGGGCCTCGGCGGCCCGTGGGGTGTGCTCGGCTCCAGCCAGTGGCAGGTGGAGCCCGCGCTGCGGCTCGCCTCGGTGGGCGGGGTGTGGCTGATCAGCTTCCTGGTGGTGACCGTGAACGTCGCGGTCGCCGTGCTGGTGACGGTGCGCACGTCCCGGGTGCCCGCGGTCGCCGGTCTCACCGCGACGGCCGTGGCCACCTCGGCGGCCTGGGTGTGGTCCCCGCGCCCCGACGTCCAGGACCGGGTCCGGATAGCCGTCGTACAGCCCGGGGTGATCCAGGGCGGCCCGGACGGCCCCGACCGGCGCTTCGACCGCGAGGAGCAGCTCACCCGTGAACTGGCCGGTCAGGACGTCGACCTGATCGTGTGGGGCGAGAGCAGCGTCGGCTTCGACCTCGGCGAGCGGCCCGAACTCGCCCGGCGGCTCGCGGCGCTCTCACGGGAGACCGGGGTGAACATCCTGGTCAACGTGGACGCGCGGCGCTCCGACAAGCCGGGCATCTACAAGAGCTCCCTCCTCATCGGCCCGGACGGCCCGACCGGCGCCCGCTACGACAAGATGCGGCTGGTCCCCTTCGGGGAGTACATACCGATGCGTTCGATGCTGGGCTGGGCGACGTCCGTGGGCAGGGCGGCCGACGAGGACCGCAGGCGCGGCACGCGGCAGGTCGTGATGGACGCCGGGCACGGGCTGCGGATCGGCCCGATGGTCTGCTTCGAGTCCGCGTTCTCCGACATGAGCCGCAACCTCGCCGACCGTGGCGCGGAGGTGCTGGTCGCGCAGTCGGCGACGTCGACGTTCCAGCAGAGCTGGGCGCCGGAGCAGCATGCCTCGCTGGCCGCGCTGCGCGCCGCCGAGACCGGCCGGCCGATGGTGCACGCGACGCTGACCGGCGTCTCCGCCGTGTACGGCCCGAGCGGGCAGCGCATAGGGCCCTGGCTGGGGACGAGCGCGAGCACGAGCGCGGTCTACGAGGTGCCGCTGTCCGGCGGTGTCACGCCGTACGTCCGCTTCGGCGACTGGCCGGTGCAGATGGCGCTGCTGATCATGGCCGCCTGGTGGGTGAGCGAGGGCGCCCGGACGCTGCGGCCTGCGGTTCAGGCGGTCCGCTCCTGAACCGCACGTACGACCCGCTCGCACAGCTCATGGGTCGCCAGCGCGTCCCGGGCGCTGAGTACCTTGCCCGCGCGCACGGCGTCTAGGAAGGTGAGCACCGCCTGCTCGATGCCGCGCTGCCGGGCCACCGGCACCCAGTCCCCGCGCCGTCGCACGGTCGGCTGGCCCTTGTGGTCGACGACCTCGGCGAGGTTGAGGACCTGACGCTTGGTGTCCTGCCCGGACACCTCCAGGATCTCCTCGGCCGAGCCGCTGAGCCGGTTCATCACGCCGAGCGCGGTGAAGCCGTCCCCGGCGAGCTGGAGCACGACGTGATGCAGCAGCCCGTCCACCAGGCGGGCCCGCACGGTCACGTCGTCGACCGGGCCGGGCGCGAGGAAGCGCAGGGTGTCCACGACGTGGATGAAGTCGTCCAGGATCATCGTGCGCGGCTCTTCCGGCAGCCCGATCCGGTTCTTCTGCATCAGGATCAACTCGCGCGGATGGTCGGCGCACTGCACGTAGCCGGGGGCGTGGCGCCGGTTGAAGCCGACGGCGAGGCTCACGTTCCGCTGCTCGGCGAGCGCGACCAGCCGCTCGGAGTCGGCGAGCCGGTAGGCGAGCGGCTTGTCGACGTACGTCGCCACGCCCGCCTCCAGCAGCCGGGTCACGATCTCCGGGTGGGCGCCGGTGGGCGCGTGCACGAAGGCGGCGTCGAGGTCCTGGGCGAGCAGTGAGTCGAGGTCCTCGTGGCGCTGCCCGGCGGGCAGATGAAGGCCGTCGGCTACCCGGGCGAGCGTCGCGGGCGTACGGGTCTGGAGATGCAGTTCGACCCCGGGCTGTACACCGAGCACCGGCAGGTACGCCTTCTGCGCGATGTCACCGAGTCCGATGCAGCCGACCTTCACAGGGGTGTCTCCTCTAGCTGTCGCCGACCGGGCCGGCGGTTGCCTGCCGGGTCTTCCCGGCAGCATACGGCGCCTGCGGCGGCCGCCAGTCGGCGATGCCCTCGAAGCCCCGCAGGAACAGCAGCGGCGCGACCTTGGACACCGTGGCCAGCGCCGTGTTCCGTACGGCGATCCCGGCGCGGCCGGTCATCATGTTCAGCCGGCCGATGCGAACGGCCTGGCGTGCGACGGCGGCCGTCCGCGGAAGGCGGGCCGCGGTGTAGCCGGAGAGGTCGGTGCCGTGGTGTGCCAGGACGACGGCGTCCTCGATGGCCTGGTTGCCGCCCTGCCCGAGCGTCGGCGGCATCGCGTGCGCGGCGTCCCCGATCAGGGCGACCCGGCCTCGGTGGTACGCGGGCAGCGGGTCGGCGATGTGGTGGACGTCGTGGCGCAGGACGTCCTCGGGGCCTGCGGCGGCGAGGATCGCGGGGATCGGGTCGTGCCAGTCGCCGTACCGGCGCAGCAGTTCGGCCTTCTCGTCGTCGGGGGCATGCTCTCCGGCGGGTGTGACGGCCGCGGCGTAGGCGTAGACGCGGCCGTCCTTGAGCGGGTGCGAGCCCCAGATGCGGCCCCGGCCCCAGGTCTCGTGCGAGGCGAACCGCGCGCCGGGTACGGGGATGACGACCCGCCAGGTGGTGAACCCGGAGTAGACGGTCCCGGGGTGGTGCGGGAAGAGCGCACGCCGTACGTCGGACCGGATGCCGTCGGCTGCGACCACCAGGTCGGCCTCCAGGTCGCCGTCCGGTGTGCTCACGCGCGCCCGCCGGCCGGTGTCGCCCGGGTCGGCGAGGCTCGCGGCGACCCCGGTGCGGACGGCCTCGGACGGGAGGCGTGCGGCGAGGCTGTTGACGAGGGTGGCCCGGTGCAGCAGGACGAGGGGGCCGCCGAAGCGGGCGGCGACGGCGTCGGCGTCCGTGTGGGAGAGCCAGCGGCCGGACGGGGTGCGCAGTCCTCCGTCGCCCTGCCAGGCCGCGAGGTCGCGGATCTCGTCGCCGACGCCGATGACGTCCAGCGCGCGCAGGGAGTTCGGCGCGAGGGAGATGGCCGCGCCGACCGGCTCCAGGGACTGCGCCCGCTCCAGCACGGTGACGTCCCAGCCGCTGTCGCGCAGTGCGACCGCGGCGGTCAGGCCTCCGATGCCGCCGCCGATGACGACGGCCCGCCTCGACTGTGCCATGACTCCTCCTGAGCAGACTACAGGTGTAGTGCCTTCACGCACCGACTGTACTACAGGTGTAGTGAGAGGAGTAGGTTGATCTCCATGTCCGCACGAACAACCTCAATCTCCGAGCGCACCACTGCCGCCTCGCGCGCCGATCTCGTCGCCGACACCGCCCTCGCGCTGCTCGCCGAGCGTGGGATGCGCGGACTCACGCACCGGGCGGTCGACGAGACGGCCGGACTGCCGCAGGGCTCGACGTCGAACGTGGCGCGCACCCGGCAGGCGCTGCTGGAGCTGTCGGTGCGCAGGCTCGCCGAGCGCGAGGCGAAGGTCCTGGCGCTGGAGGAGATGCCGGACCCGCGCGGCGGTGTCGACTCGCTGGTCGACGGGCTGGCACTGGCCACGCACCGCGCCCTGACCCGCAACCGCGAGCTGACCCTCGCCCGTTACGAACTGGCCCTGGAGGCCACCCGCCGCCCAGAGCTGCGTGCCTACTTCGACGCGACCGGCGCCCGCTTCCGCGACCAGCTCATGGCCCTGGTGACCGGGCTGGGCTCGACGACCCCCGCCCGGCACGTGCTGTCGCTGGTCGCGTGGGCGGACGGGCTGATGTTCAGCTGTGTGGCCGGGTCCTTCAACACGGAGGCACCGAGCCTGCAGGAGGTACGGGCAGGTCTGCGCGAGTTGCTCGGCGGGATGTTCGGCGGCGCGTCCGCGCCCGTGAAAACTCCTGGTGAGCCCGGGTGAGTTGAGCGACGATGCAGGCATGACGACACAACGCGACGAGCCCGCCACCACCGCCGACGAGCGCACGATGCTGGAGGGCTGGCTGGACTACCACCGCCGGACGCTCGCCTGGAAGTGCGAGGGCCTGACCGACGCCCAGCTCAGGACCCCATCCGTGGAACCGTCCGAGCTGTCCCTGATGGGGCTGGTGCGGCACATGGCGGAGGTCGAGCGGGGCTGGTTCCGCCAGGTGCTGGTCGCCGACGGCGCCGGGCCGATCTACGGCTCCGAGGCGGACCCGGACGGCGAGTTCCATCTCACCGAGGCGGACACCTGGCAGGAGGCCTACGCCACCTGGCAGGCCGAGATCGACATCGCCCGGCGCAACGCCGCCGGGTTCGGCCTGGACGACCTCTCCAAGGGCCGCAGCAGGCGCACCGGCGACCAGTTCAACCTGCGGTGGATCTACACCCACATGATCGAGGAGTACGCCCGTCACAACGGGCACGCCGACCTGCTGCGCGAGCGGGTGGACGGCGCGACCGGCGACTGACGTCAGCGGGGGCGGGCGCGGGCCGCCCGTACGGGGACGGAGATCACCCGTGTGGACCAACCTCTGCTTGTCCGCTGTCCCAACGGGCGGACGACCCAGCAGAGTTGCGCCCGTGCATCGAACGACGACCACCGCAACGCTCCTGGTCACCGTGGCCGTCTCGGCCCTCGGCGGCTGCACGACGGTCCAGCAGCCGATGGCTCCCGGGGCGCCGTCGGCGCCGTACCGGCCGCCGGTTCCCGGGCCGGGCGTCGCTACCGACCCCAAGGTCGTGCAGGCGCCCGCCCGCGAGGCCCTGACCCTCGTCGACCCGTCCCGGAGCCCCGACGCCTCACCGTCCGACGCACACCCCGCGTCCCCCACGCCCCCGTCACCGGCACGGCCGACACCCCCGCCCCCTCGCTCGCACTCCCCCGAAGACCACCGGGAGCATCGGAATCCCGGCCGCCCGCACTCCGACACTCCTGGCCCGCAACAGCCGGCCGCCCCGGTCCCTGACGTGTCGCAGTCGCTGCCCAAGGAGGTCCGGGGCAACGGGGACATCTGCGCACTGGGCAGGAAGTACGGCGGCTGGCGGCCGGACAGCCCGGAGTCGCAGATCTGCGACCGGACCTACGGACGCTGAGCGCGGTCTCCGGCCGACGCCCCTCAGACGCCTTCTCCCAGCCGCCCCTCCAGCCGCAGGATCCCCGCCCGCACCCCGTCCCCGTAGCTGTCGTCCCCCAGCACCCCCGCCGCCCCCCGCGCCCGCCGCAGATGGGCGATGGCCGCCTCCGTGCGGTCGAGCTTGACGTAGTCGGCCGCCAGGTTCAGGTGCAGCGAGGGGTACAGCGCGCGTACGGCGGCCGCGCCGGCGGCGGCTTCCGCCTCCGTCAGGGCGCGCAGATCCCAGGCCAGTTCGTCCGTGGGGTCGTCCTGGGTGTCGGCCAGGTAGTGGGCCAGCGTGCACCGGTGCAGCGGGTCGGCGTCCTCGCCGAGTTCCGCCCACAGATCCAGCAGGCGGCGCCGGGCCTCCTCGCGGTCCCCGGCGTGATGGAGCATCACGACCTGCCCGATCCGCGTCAGCACGGCGTCCGGCTCCGGCTGCCCCTGTCGCTCCGCCACCGCGTCCTCCGGCCCTCGTCGGCTGGTCCCCCTCCGACGCTAACCGGCCCCACCGGCATTCCCGGTCAGGCGGCTCCGTACGGCGCCGGGCCGGCTCGTCGAAGGACCGGCCCGGTGGACGGCAGGCCGGTCAGCCCAGGTTCGGGATGCGCCAGTCGATCGGCTCGTGGCCCTGCCGGGCCACCGCCTCGTCGATCTGGGTGAACGGGCGGGACCCGAAGAACTTCTTCGCCGACAGCGGCGAGGGGTGCGCCCCCTTGACCACCACGTGGCGCGTCTCGTCGATGAGCGGGAGCTTCTTCTGCGCGTAGTTGCCCCACAGCACGAACACCGCGGGGTCGGGCCGGCCGGCCACGGCCTTGATCACCGCGTCCGTGAACTTCTCCCAGCCCTTGCCCTTGTGCGAGTTCGCCTCGCCGGAGCGGACCGTCAGCACCGCGTTGAGCAGCAGGACGCCCTGCTCGGCCCACGGCATCAGATAGCCGTTGTCCGGAACGGGGTGGCCGAGCTCCTCCTGCATCTCCTTGTAGATGTTGCGCAGCGAGGGCGGTGTCCTCACACCGGGACGGACCGAGAAGCACAGGCCGTGGCCCTGGCCCTCGCCGTGGTACGGGTCCTGGCCGAGGATCAGGACCTTCACCTTGTCGTACGGCGTCGCGTCCAGCGCGGCGAAGACCTCCTCGCGCGGCGGGTAGACGGGACCCTTCGCCCGCTCCTCCTCGACGAACTCGGTCAGCTCCTTGAAGTAGGGCTGCTGCAGCTCGTCGCCCAGAACCCCGCGCCAGGACTCGGGCAGCATGGCGATGTCGGTCACGTCAACGTCCTCACGTGTGTGGTCACTTCCAGGCTCAGAACCTACAGGCGACCACTGACAACGTGCCCCGCGAACGGCCCCTCCCGACCGCCGCGGACCTGCCCCGGCCCCGGTCTACCAGCTGGTCTTCCGGGAGAGTTCCCACAGCATCATGATCGTGGACGGGTCCAGGGCGCGCTCCGCGCCCGAGATGTCCCTGTTCACGGCGAGGAACTGCCGGCCCTGCCACAGCGGCAGCAACCGCGCGTCGTCCACGAGGATCTGCTGTGCCTCCTCGAACTCCTTCACCACGTTGCCCCGGTCCGACTCACGGCGGGAGTCGGGCAGCAGTTGAGTGGTGATCTTGGTGGCCTCGTAGGGCGTGCCCAGCGCGTTCTGCTTGCCGACGAACGGGGAGATGTAGTTGTCCGCGTCCGGGAAGTCCGGGAACCAGCCTCGGCCGAACACCGGGTACTCGCCCTTCTGGTAACCGGGGGCGTACGTCTTCCAGGGGCGGCTCTTGAGAGTGATCTCGAACAGGCCCGAGGCGTTCAGCTGGCGCTTCAGCTCCTCGAACATAAGCGCCGTCTCGGAGCCGTAGCGGTCCGTGGTGTACCAGAAGGTGAGCGGCACCGGCTCGTTGATGCCCGCCTTGGTGAGGATCTCGCGGGCCTTGGAGACGCTGGGGTCGCCGTAGTCGTCGAAGAAGCCGGTCGTGTGGCCGGTCAGGCCCTTGGGGACCATGGAGTACAGCGGGTCGACGGTGTCCCGGTAGATCTTGTGCGCGATGGCCCCGCGGTCGACGACCTGGGCGATGGCCTGGCGCACCTCCTTCTTGGCGGCCCACGGGTCCTTGGGATTGAACACCAGGTAGCTGATGTCGGCCCCGGTGCCCTCGACGAGCTGGAGCTCGGCCTCCTTGAAGCTCTTGCCCTGCAGGTCGATGACATCGGCGGCCGCGAGACCGCGGTCGGTCAGGTCGATCTGCTTGGCCTTCAGCGCCTTGACCATCGAGGCGGAGTCCTGGAAGTAGCGGATCGTCACCGCGTCGTTCTTGAGGTCCGCGTAACCCTTGTAGCTGTCGTTGCGCACGAGTTCGGCCCGCTGGCCCTCTTCGTACGACTTGAGCGCGAACGGGCCCGAGCCGACCACTTCGCCGTCCTCGCGGAGGCTCTCGGCCGGGTAGGAGTCCGGGTCGACGATCGCCATGGCGGGGGTGGAGAGGACGAACGGGAAGGTCGCGTCGGCCTGGTTGAGGTAGAAGACGACCTCGTTGTCGCTCGGCGCCTGCACCCGCTCGAGGCTGCCCAGCAGACCGGCGGGACCACCATTGACGTTGATCTTGCGGATCCGGTCGATGGAGTGCTTGACCGCCTTGGCGTCGAGCTTGTCGCCGTTGGAGAAGGTCAGGTCGTCGCGCAGTTCGCAGCGGAAGATCTGCTTGGAGCTGTCCGTGAAGTCACAGCTCTTGGCCGCGTCCGGCCGGGGCGTGGTCGCGCCGACGGGGTAGCTCAGCAACGTCTGGTAAATGTTGCGGAACAGCTCCCAGGAGCCGTCCCAGGAGGCCGCAGGATCCAGTGTGCTCGGGGCACTGGTGGTTCCCACCACGATGGGGCCCTCGTCGTCCGGGGCATCGGACGGCAGCAGGCCGCATCCAGTGACCAGGGACGATATGGACGCGATGGCCGCCACCCGCCGCAGGCATCGGTTCCAGTTGAACACGCGCACACTCCTCGATCTGCCATACCAAGGGTCGGCGAACGATACCGCAGTGTTCCGGCCGTTGGACCTCCTGTCTCGTGGCGCACTTGTTCGTTTTTTTGATGACTACGTTGTCAGATGTTTAGTGATCTTCCCGGACGTCGACACGGGCGCCGCTGATGTCCAGCGGCGCCCGTGTCGAGTGGTGTCGAGAGTCGTGTCCCGAGGGTCAGCCGACGCCCGCGTTGAGGAAGATGCCGCCGTCGACGACGAGCGTCTGCCCGGTGACCCAGTCGGACTGGTCCGAGGTGAGGAACGCGGCGGCGCCGCCGATGTCGGAGGGGACGCCGAGCCGGCCCAGCGGGTAGGACGCGGCGGCCTCCGCCTCCCGGCCCTCGTACAGGGCCTGGGCGAACTTGGTCTTCACCACGGCCGGGGCGATCGCGTTGACCCGCACCTTGGGCGCGAACTCGTGCGCCATCTGCTGGGTGAGGTTGATCATCGCGGCCTTGCTGACGCCGTAGGCGGCGATGAACGGCGAGGGCGCGATACCCGCGACGGAAGCGATGTTGACGATCGCGCCGCCGTTGTCCTTCTGCCAGGCGTGCCAGGTCTTCTGCGCGAAGCCGAGCGCCGAGATCACATTGGTCTCGAACACCTTGCGGGCGACGCCCAGGTCCAGATCGGCCAGCGGTCCGAACACCGGGTTGGTACCGGCGTTGTTGACCAGGTAGTCGACCCGGCCGAAGGCCTCCATGGCGCGCTCGACGGCGATGGCCTGGTGGGCCTCGTCGTGCGCCTTGCCGGCCACGTAGACGGCGCGCTCGGCGCCGAGCTGCTCGACGGCCTCCTTGAGGGCGTCCTCGCCCCGGCCGGTGATGACGACGCGGTCGCCGCGTGCGACGAGGGCCTCGGCGACGCCGTAGCCGATGCCGCGGCTGGCGCCCGTGACGAGAGCGACCTTGCCGGAGAGTGCAGGCAGTTCAGTCATGTCCGTGTCTTCCCAGTCCCTAGTCGAGCGGTCCGCCGGCGACGTACAGCACCTGGCCGGAGACGAACCCGGCCGCCTCGCCCGTGAAGAAGGCGATGGCGTTGGCGATGTCGTCGGGCTCACCGACGCGGGCCACCGGGATCTGGGTGGCGGCGGCGGCCTTGAAGTCCTCGAAGCCCATGCCGACGCGGTCGGCCGTGGCCTTGGTCATCTCGGTGGCGATGAAGCCGGGGGCGACGGCGTTGGCGGTGACGCCGAACTTGCCGAGCTCCTTGGCGAGGGTCTTGGTGAAGCCCTGGAGTCCGGCCTTGGCGGCGGAGTAGTTGACCTGGCCGCGGTTGCCGAGCGCGGAGGACGAGGAGAGGTTGACGATCCGGCCGAAGCCCGCGTCGACCATGTGCTTCTGGCAGGCCTTGGACATCAGGAAGGCGCCGCGCAGGTGGACGTTCATGACCGTGTCCCAGTCGGCCACGCTCATCTTGAACAGCAGGTTGTCGCGCAGCACGCCCGCGTTGTTGACCAGAATCGTCGGGGCACCGAGCTCCTCGGCGATCCGCGCGACGGCGGCCTCGACCTGCGCCTCGTCGGAGACGTCGCAGCCGACCGCGATGGCCTTGCCGCCGGCCGCGGTGATCTTCTCCACGGTGTCCTTGCAGGCGGCCTCGTCGAGGTCGATCACGGCGACCGCGCGGCCCTCGGCGGCCAGCCGTACGGCGGTGGCGGCGCCGATCCCGCGCGCTCCGCCGGTGACTACGGCGACCCGCTGATCAGTGGTGGACATCAGAGACTCTCCTCGGTGAGCGACCGCTTAGTACCTTCGATGGACGTGACGCTAGAAGTCCTGGCACGCGGTGTCAACGGTGGCCGCGCGCATGTGATCCATTACCTGATCCCTCACTTCACCAACAGCTCGAGCAGCCGCTCGGCCTCGGCCGCCGGATCGGAGGTGAGCCCGGTGTGCACGGGCCCGGGCTGGACGACCGTCGAGCGGGGTGCGATGAGCCAGCGAAAGCGCCGCCCGGCGTCGTCGCCGGCCGCCTGCCCCGCCCCCTCGCTGCCGCCGCAGACGCGCTCGACCGCGCCGAGCGCGAAACGGATACCGGCCACGTCCGCCTCCGGGTCGAGGGCGAGCAGCCGTGCCTCGTCGAGGTGGGTGCGGGCGCCGACGTAGCCTTGGGGCCGGCAGTACACCAGCACGCCCGCGTTGATGCACTCGCCGCGTTCGACGCGGGGTACGACGCGCAGGAGGGCGTACTCGAAGACATCCCGGTCGTTCGACTCGCTCCCCCGGATGATGTGGCGCTCGACCACATGCCCGGCCATGTGAATGTGGCGCTCGCTCACTTGCCCTCCTCGATTCCGGTGACGCGCTCATGGATGACGGCGGCCCGGGCCAGCAGGGGTGCCGCGTAGGCCCGCCGGAGGTCGTCCGGGGTGTCGAAGCCCGGCTCGGCGGCCAGCCAGGCGTCCGGGATCTCGGCGGTCACCTCGGTGAGCAGTTCCTCGGTGACCAGCGGCGCCAACTCGGCGGCGGCGCCGCGCACATCGGGCGCGAAGGAGGCGAGGGCGTGGTCGGAGGCGTCGTAGGCGCGCTCCGCCGAGGCCTGCGCGCCGGGCCAGTTGTGGTGCCAGATCATGGTCGCGCCGTGGTCGATGAGCCACAGGTCGCGCTTCCACATCAGCAGGTTGGGGTTGCGCCAGGAGCGGTCGACGTTGTTCACCAGCGCGTCGAACCAGACGATGCGCCCGGCTTCCCCGGAGCTCACCTCGAAGGCGAGGGGGTCGAAGCCGAGCGCGCCGGAGAGGAAGTCCATCCCGAGGTTGGTGCCGCCGCTGGACCTGAGCAGCTCCTGCACCTGCTGGTCGGGTTCGCCGAGACCCAGGACCGGGTCGAGCTCGACGGCCACCAGGCGGGGGACCCTGAACCCGAGCCTGCGGGCGAGCTCGCCGCAGACGATCTCGGCGATCAGCGTCTTGCGGCCCTGCCCGGCGCCGGTGAACTTCATGACGTACGTCCCGAAGTCGTCGGCTTCGACGAGTCCCGGCAGTGAGCCGCCCTCACGCAGGGGCGTGATGTAGCGGGTCGCGATGACTTCCTTGAGCATCGCCCCAGGTTACTGGCGCGAAGAGGGGCCGGGGGCGGCCCCTGCGGGCGGCGGTGCGTCGGCGTCGACAGCGGATCGACAGCTCCGGACAGGGAACCGACAGCTCCGCTTTACCCACCTCCTGCCCGGACCGGGTCAGGATTTCGACATCGTCTGAACAGCCGGTCCCAAAGGACCGTACCTCTCGGCAGATCACGAATGACGGGAAGGAACGTCAGCATGACCAGCGAATCAGTTCAGCCGGTGTCGGGACCGAGCCGCCGCACCGTCGTGGCGGCGGTCGGCGCGGCAGGGCTCGCCGTTGCGCTGACCGCGTGCGGATCGGACGACGAGGCGTCCGGCTCGTCCACCGAACAGGGCGCCGCCGCGGGTGGCGGCGCGAGCACCGAGGCGGGCGGCGGTGGCGCGGCGCTCGCGAAGACCGCCGACATCCCGGAGGGCGGCGGCAAGGTCTTCGGCGACGAGAAGGTGGTCGTGTCGCAGCCCGCGGCGGGCGACTTCAAGTGCTTCTCGACGATCTGCACCCACCAGAACTGCCCGATGACGGACCTCAAGGAGGACACCCTGTCCTGCGCCTGTCACGGCAGTCAGTTCTCCGTCCTCGACGGCAGCGTGAAGAAGGGGCCCGCGACCCAGCCGCTGGCCGCCAAGCAGATCAGCGTGTCGGGCGACTCGATCACGCTGGCCTGACCCGGCGCGGACGCTCCAGGCAGCCCAGCACCTCGTCCGTGGTCGCGACCGTGGCGACCAACGCGAGGGTGTGGCTGATCATCGCGGGGGTGTAGTCGGAGGGCACCCCCGCGATGGCGTCCGAGGGCACCACGGCCGTGTATCCGCGGTTGACGGCGTCGAACACGGCGTTGGGGACGGCCACATTGGCCGAGACCCCCGTGATCACGAGTGTGCGGCAGCCGAGGTTGCGCAACAGGGCGTCGACGTCGGTGCCCTGGATCGGGGACAGGCCGTGCAACCGCCGTACGACGAGGTCCTCTTCGGCGACTTCGATCGGCGCCGCCACGCGTACCGCCTCGGTACCGGACAGCTGTTGGACGGGGAGCCGTTCGGCGGCGCGGAAGAGGCGGGCGTTGTGGTTGGCGCCGCGGCCGTCGGGGCGGCGTTCGGCGATCGCATGGATCACCTGGACACCATGCTCGTGGGCCGCGGCGACCAGCCGGGCCACATTGGCGAGCGCGCCCGAATCCCGTGCCTCCTTGGCGAGTTCGGGCAGTGCGCTGTCCGGGCCGACGACGCCCTGCTGGCATTCGACGGTGAGCAGGACGGTGGTGGCGGGGTCGAGGAGTGCGCTGAGTCGGTCGTACGACGGCATGGAGTCTCCCTGTGCCCGACGGCGGCGGCGTGGCGGGCGAGCGTAGCCACCATTGCGTAGGGAAGGAAGACGACTCATTCTTTTCTGACGTGATGTCAGAGGATCTCTCCTCTGGCACGACGTGGGAGAAGAGGGGGCCGTATGACCGTCACTCAGCGCCGGGGCCGGAAGATCATGATGACGCCCGGTGAGCTGGACGAGTTCCTCACCGAGCAGCGCACCTGCCGGGTCGCCACCGTGTCCGCCACTGGGTTTCCGCATGTCAGCGCCCTGTGGTTCGCCTGGGACGGCAACTCGCTGTGGCTGTACTCGGTCGTCCGCAGCAAGCGGTGGACCGATCTGCGGCGCGATCCGCGGGTCGCGATCGTGATCGACACGGGCGAGGAGTACGAGCAGTTGCGTGGCGTCGAGCTGTCCGGCACCGTCGAGTTCGTGGGCGAGAGCCCGCGGGTCGGCGAGCTGCGCGCCGAACTCGACGTGCCCGAGACGCTGTTCGCCCGCAAGAACTTCGGCCTCGACGAGATGCCGCACGACGGCCGGCACGCCTGGATACGCCTGACGCCCGAGAAGATCGTCTCCTGGGACTTCCGGAAGCTGGGGTCGGCATAGCGGGGGCCGACTCGAAGCACTGCGGGGTCAGCGGACCTTCTCGGCCGCCGTCCGCAGAGCCTGAACCGCTGCCCGGATCGACGGGCGGCGGTCGGCGTCCACGCGCCACACCGCGTAGATGTAGCGGTGGACCCGGTTGCGCACGGGCACGGCCCGCACGCCCAGCGGCATCGGGTCACGGCCCAGCCGGGGCGCGACGCAGACGCCCAACCCGGCTGCGACCAGGGCGAGTTGAGTGTGGTGCTCCTCGGCGCGATGGGCGATCCGGGGCTCGATCCCCTTGGTCCGCAGGGTGTAGAGCAGCCACTCGTGGCAGAACTCGCCCTCGGGCCAGGCGACCCACTCGTCGTCCGCGAAGTCCGCCAGGTCGACCTCGCTCCGGTCGGCGAGCGGGTGTTCCTCGGGCATCGCGATCTCCACGCGGTCGTCGAGGATCGGCGCCTTGGCGAGCCCTTCCGGCATGGGCAGGGGCTTGTTGTACCAGTCGAGGACGACGGCCAGGTCGGCGTCGCCCCGCAGCACGGCGGCGACCCCGTACTCGGGCTCCAGCTCGCGCGAGGTCAGGCGCAGCGCCGGGTGCTCGGTGCGCAGCGCGGTCAGCGCGGCGGGGAACAACCCGCGCAGGGCGGTGGGGAACGCGGCCAGCCGCAGTTCGCCGACCACCTGCCCGCGCTGTGCCTCCAGGTCGGCCTGGGCGAGCTCGACCTGGGACAGGATGCGGGCCGCGTGCTCGGCGAGCAGCCGCCCGGCATCGGTCAGCCGTACGCCCCGGCCGTTCTTGGCCAGGAGCTGCTGGCCGACCTCCCGCTCCAGCTTCGACATCTGCTGCGAGACGGCCGACGTCGTGATGTGCAGCCCCTCGGCGGCTGCGCTGACCGAGCCGTGCCGGGCGAGGGCGTCGAGGGTGCGCAGGCGCTCCAGATTCAACATGTAAGCAATACTACGAGATACCGGGCGCAAAATCTCGATTGTGCTACGAGGTCGAGGACGGCATGGTTGCTGCCATGACCACCGTCACCGCCTCGCGCGACGCGGCCGCAGCCGCGCCCGCGTCCTCCGTCCGCCCTCGCCCCCGTGGCCGCCTCGACTGGCGCCTGCGGTTCGCCGCTCTCTCCCTGATCTGGGGTTTCAGCTTCCTGCTGATCAAGGTCGGCACCGATGGTTACGCCCCCTTCCAGGTCACGCTGGGGAGGCTGGTGTTCGGTACGGCGGTGCTCGCGGCCGCGATGGCGGTGAAGCGGGAGCGGTTGCCGCGCGGGGTGCGTACATGGGGGCATCTGACGGTGGCCGCGTTCCTGCTGAACGCGCTGCCGTTCTCCCTGTTCGCGTACTCCGAGCTGACGATCCCGTCCACACTGGCGGGCATCTGCAACGCCACCTCGCCGCTGTGGGGCATGGCCCTGTCGATGGTCGCCCTGTCGGAGGACCGCCCGACGCGCGTGCGGGTGGCCGGGCTCGGCATCGGCTTCCTCGGCGTGCTGACGGTGCTCGGGGCGTGGCAGGGCTTTCACGGGCTGGACGCCACGGGTACGACGATGGCGCTGCTGGCCTCCTTGAGCTACCCGATCGGCTGGATCTACGTCCGTCGCACGCTGGCCGGGTCCGGCGAGTCGCATCTGTCGCTGACCGGAGCACAGCTGCTCCTGGCGACGGTTCAACTGGCGGTCGTCACGCCGCTGTTCACCTCGGTGCCGACGACGTTCTCCCTGGTGCCGTTGCTGGCGATCGTGGCACTGGGTGCCCTCGGGACCGGGCTCGCGGTGCTGATCCAGTACGGGTTGGTCGCGGAAGTGGGGCCGACCACGGCTCAGATGGTCACCTACTTCATCCCGGTCATCGCCACGGCCGCAGGGGTTGCCGTGCTCGGCGAGTCGCTGACCTGGTCGACGCCGGTGGGAGCCGTGATCGTGCTGGCCGGTGCGGCCCTCACCCAGGTGCGGCGGAGCGCCTGAGGGAGGGGCGCGCGGACCGTACGCGCCCGCGCCGGCTGTCGTGCCGGGCGTTCACACGTAGCTGCGCGCCGGGCCCGGCCCCACCGCCGCCGCCAGCGCGTCCGCCAGCGGTCCGGCCTCCGCCTCGGTGAGCGTCGAGGTGGTGACCCGGATTCCGGGCGGTGAGGCGGTGCGGAAGAGGGCCCCGGGGGCGACCGCCCAGCCGGCGTGCAGCAGCCGGGCCACGGCACCCGTCTCGTCGGGGACCGGGATCCAGACATTGAGGCCGCTGCGCCCACGGGCCTCGACGCCGCGCTCGGCCAGCGCCCGGATGAGCAGGTCACGACGTTCGGCATAGGTCGCCGCCACCGCCGCCGGGTCCACGGCGCCGTCGTTCCACAACCGCACCACGGCCCGCTGCACCAGCCGGCTGACCCAGCCGGGTCCGAGCCGCTGCCGCCCGCGCACCCGGTCCACCGTGATCTCGTCCCCGGTGAGCACAGCGAGCCGCAGGTCGGGGCCGTACGCCTTGGCGACCGAGCGGACGAACGCCCAGTGGCGGGTGGTGCCGGCCAGAGGGTGCACGGGGAGGTCGACGATGCCGTCGCCGTGGTCGTCCTCGATCAGCAGGACCTCCGGGTGCTCGCCCAGGGTGGAGCGCAGGGCACGCGCACGCGTGGCGCTCACCACGGCCCCGGTGGGGTTCTGCGCGCGGTCGGTCACGATCAGGGCGCGGGCCCCGGAGCCGAGGGCCCGCCGTACGTCGTCCGGCAGCGGTCCCTCGTCGTCGACCCCGACGGGGAGCGTGCGCAGGCCGAGCGCCGGGATCAGGTCCAGCAGGCTGCTCCAGCCGGGGTCCTCGACGGCGACGGTGTCCCCGGGCTTGAGGTGGGCCGTGAGGACGCGCTCGATGGCGTCGAGCGAGCCCGAGGTGACGGCCGGCGGCCCTTCCGGCACCCCGTCGGCGTCCAGCCGGGCCCGCGCGATACGCGCGAGCTCCGGTTCCACGGGGTCGTCCCCGTACAGCACCGGATCCCGGTCGGCGAGCTCGGCCGCGGCCGCGAACGCCTTCGCCGGCGACGGCAGCAGGACGGGATCCGGATTGCCGCTCGCCATGTCGCGAACGCCTTCCGGCACGTCCACCCGGGCGGAGTCGCGTCCGGTGGTGGCGGGCCTCGGCCGGACCCGGCTCCCCCGGCGGCCCGCGGTCTCGATCACTCCGCGCTCCCGCAGAACGCGATAGGCGGCGGCGACAGTATTGGGGTTCACCCCGAGGTCCGTCGCCAACTCCCGCATCGGCGGCAGCAGTTGGCCCGGTTCCAGCTCACCCGAGCCGACCGCGCGCTCGACGCTCGCCGCAATCTCGGCTGCGCGACGCCCTTCGATCCGATATCCTCCTAGCACAAACAACATTATGCACTAGTGCAATGGAGAACGCAATGCAGGGGACCGAGGAACCGACGTCGCAAGGCGTCGCCTACACGCCGACCGACCGCACCGTCCCCACCCGCTCCGCCGACCGAGCGGCGTACGACAAGGAACTGGTGCACGCGATACTCGACGAGGCCTACGTCTGCCACCTCGGGTTCATCCGCGACGGCGCGCCCGTCGTGCTGCCCACGCTGTTCGGCCGCGTCGGCGAGACGCTCTACGTCCACGGCTCCACGGGTTCGCGCCCGCTGCGCATGACCGGCAAGGCGGACCCAGGACTGCCGGTGTGTCTGACGGTGACGCATGTCGACGCGCTGATCCTGGCCCGCTCGGCCTTCCACCACTCGATCAACTACCGGTCCGTGGTGGTGCACGGCACCGCGTACGACGTGACGGACCCGCAGGAGAAGCGGACCGCCCTGGACGCGCTGGTCGACCACGTGGTGGCGGGCCGGTCCCGTGACTCCCGGCCCGCCGACAAGAAGGAACTCGCCGCCACCGCCGTGATCCGCCTGGACCTGAACGAGGTCTCGGCCAAACTGCGCACCGGCGGCGTCAACGACGAGCCGGAGGACCTCGCCCTCCCCCACTGGGCCGGTGTCGTCCCGCTGCGCAAGGGCTACGACACTCCGCTCGGCGACCCCGACCTGGCCCCCGGCACCGAACTTCCCGCCTACCTCGCGGACCTGTGATGCTGGTCCACCCCTGGGACGCGCCCCGGCACGACACCGAGTGGCAGCGGTGGCTGGACGACCACGACTTCGGGCAGCTCGTGGTCAACGGCCTGGACGGCGAGCCGCCGCACGTCCAGCCGCTGCACTTCGCGTACGACGCCGACCGCGGCGAGGTCGTCACGCATCTGGCCCGCCCCAACCCGATCTGGCCGGCGCTCCTGGCGCACCCCGAGGTCGTGCTGAGCGTGGTCGACGACTACGTGTTCGTACCGGGCCCGTGGCAGGCGGGGCCGGAGCAGCCGACCGAGCACGGCGAGCCGACCAGCTTCTACGCGGCGGTGCAGCTCAGGTGCCGGGCGCGTGTCGTGGACGACCCGGCCGCGAAGGCCGAGCTGCTCAACCGCCAGGTCGGCCACTTCCAGCCGGAGGGCGGTTCCGCGGAGGTGGCGGTGGGCCGGGCGCCGTACGGCAGGCTGCTGTCGGGCATCCGCGGACTGCGGCTGGAAGTGACCGGTGTGCGCGCCAAGTTCAAGTTCGGAGGCCGGCGGACGGCGGAGGTCCAGGACCGGATCGCCGGCAACCTGGCCGGTCGCGCCGGTCCGCGCGACGCGGCGGCACGCGAACACATGCTGCGGCGCCGCCCCGCGTGAGCGGAGCGACGCAGACGACGGCCGACCGGCGAACGCCGACCGGCGAGGGGATGAGGGACGAAAGACGAAGGGTCCCGCACCAGTGCGGTGCGGGACCCCGCGGCATCACGCGGGCATCGGTTCGCTTTCCCGGTCCCGCTCCTTCTCCCGGCGTGCCCCGCGGGTCTCCGCCGCCGCGAGGCCCGCGACGGACCCGAGCATCAGCAGCGTGCCGACCAGGGTCGGGGCGGTCAGCCGCTCACCGAGCAGGACGACGGCCAGCACCGCCGCGCTGACCGGCTCCAGCAGCATGATCACGGACACGGTGGCCGACCGTACGGCAGCGGCGCCCGCGAAGTAGAGGGCGTACGCCAGAGCCGTGGGGACGGCCGCGATGTACGCCAGCAGCCAGCCGAGCCGGAGCGGATCGACGGTGTGCGGCAGCAGCCCCTCGACGAGGGCGAGCGGCAGCAGGCACACGCTGGTGACCGCGAAGGCCCACACGGACGTCTCGGCGGCGTCGGCCCCGCCGTCGCGGCCCCACTTGCGGGTGAGCAGGGTCATGACGGAGTACCCGGCGGCGGCCACCAGCGCGAGCAGCACGCCCCACGGCCGTACGGTCGCGCCCTCGCCGCCGAGCGCGAGCACCGCGAGCCCGGTGAGTGCGCCGGCCACCGCCGCGACGCCGCCGCGGCCGAGCCGCTCCCCCAGCGCCAGCCGGGCGCCGAGCGCGATGAACACCGGGCCGGCGCCGAGGGTGACGACCGTGCCCACGGCGAGGCCGGTGGCCTCCACGGCCGCGAAGTAGGCCGTCTGGAACACGGCGAGCCCGAGGCCCGTGGCCCCGGCCCGCAGCGCCTTGCGGGCGAAAGGCTCGGACACGGTCCGCCGCGGACGGGGCCGCAGCAGACGTACGGCGAGCAGCAGCACGAAGCCGACCGCGCAGCGCCAGAAGGAGAGGCTGACCGGCCCCATGTCGCTGGTCCGGTAGACCAGTGAGGCGGCGGCGCCCGCGGTGCCCCAGGCGGCACCGGCGATGATCAGATAGATGAGGCCTCGCCCGATGGGCAGGCCGGAGACAGGTGTGTACGACACGAGTGGTTCTCCGCAGACATGCAGAAGCGTGGGGAGGAGCCCGGTTCAGCGGGGTCCATGGACTTCGTCCGCGGGCAGCACCGTTGCGCCGTGCGGTGCGGGGGGTCAGTTCCCGTCAGGCACCGAGGCTCGGCGAATTTCCGGAGGCCCGCCTCAGGCGGCCGGAGGCGGAAGAACGAGTGTCGAAGGCATGATGGCGCAGCCTAGGCGACGTTTCCCCGGGCGGACAACTCACGCTCCGGTCCACCACTGGCCACCGGTTCCACGGAGGTCTTGGCGGGCGCCGACGACTGGGCGATGAACGCCCCGGCGAGGACGACCACGCCGCCGACGATCTGCGGTGCCGAGAGGTGCTCGCCGAGCAGGAACCAGGCGAGGACCGTGGCTATCACCGCTTCGAGGCACGCGACGACGCCCGCGACCTGCGGTGAGAGGCGCCGCACCGAGACCACGCCGGTGACGTACGCGAGGACCGTGGCGACGAGCACGATCCAGGCCAGCAGCAGGGCCGCCGCGACCGGGGTGTCGTTCATGTCGGCGGTGCCCGTGAGGACCGTCCAGTCCATGGTCCAGGGGCGGGCGACGACGGTCAGGACGGCGGCGCCGACGAGCAGGCCGTACGCGATGACGCCGAGCGGGTCGGGTGCCTGTTCGCCGGAGTCGCCGCCGTGGTCGGACAGGACGAAGTAGCCGACCTGGCAGCAGGCGGCGCCGAGCGCGAGGAGCAGTCCGAGGGCGTCGAAGCTCAGACCCGCCCAGACCTCGACGACGCAGGCGAGGCCGCCGACCGCGAGGACGACGCCGACGGCCGCGGCACGGGTCACCGGCCGCCGCTGTACGAAGCGGACCCAGCCGAGCACGAGGGCGGGGGCGAGGTACTCGACGAGCAGGGCCACACCGACCGGGATGCGGGAGATCGAGGCGAAGTAGAACGCCTGCACACCGGCCACACCGAGCAGGCCGAACCCGGCGAGCAGGGCAGGACGGTCACGCAGCAGCGCGCGGTGGCGCACGGCGAGCGGCAGCATCACCAGCGCGGCGCCGGCCACGCGCAGCCACACCACGTGGAGCGGGTCGAGCCCCGCCTCGATCAGCGGTTTGGCCGCGACCCCGGAACCTCCGAAGGCGATCGCGGATCCGACCGCCAGACCGAGCCCGGCACCCTTGCCGCGGCCCACCCGGCCGCTCTCAGACTTACGCACCGACCCATGATGACAGGCGATGACAGCAGCGTCATCCCCATTGACACCTGTCTCGCGGTGTGGACGGTGGGTGGGCGGCGACGGCGCGCGACGGGGTGGAAATGAGCACGGCTCACCCCGGTTCCGGAATCCAGGGATCGGGGATCGGGGATCGGGGATCGGGGATCCGGGATCGAGGATCCGGGATCCGGGGTCGGCGGTCGGCGGTCGGCGGTCGGCGGTCGGCGGTCGGCGGTCGAGCTAGCGTGCGGACTCGCCGCTGCCGCCGACGTACTCGTCGCGATGTCCGTCGATGCGCTCGCGTACGGCGGTCGCGTCGATGCCGGCGCGGGCGAGCACCTCGACGGCGCGGGCCTGGGGGTCGACGACGATCTCCGCGAGCAGGTCGATGCCGCGGGCCTGGCTGTCGCCGCGCAGGGCGGCGCGTCGGCAGGCCTGTTCCATCGCGGTCGCGGCCAGCGGGGAGAACCCCTCGCCGTGCATCACCACGGGGACGGCGCCGGAGTCCTCGACGGTGCCCTGCCAGCGCAAGCCGTAGCCGATGCTGCGCTGCACGAGATAGCCGAGCAGTCGGGCGATCTGGGGCCCCTCGCCGAAGACGGCGTACACATCCGGGTCGTGTTCCAGCAGGGAGTGCAGCAGATGGGCCGTGTCGATCTGCCGGTCCCCGTCCCTGAGGGCCCGGCGACGGGCACCGGAGACCACCGCCGCCAGTTCGTCGCTGAGCCTGGCACCGTCCGCCGGGGTGTCCGGGCGCCGACAGTCCTGTTCCTGGGCCGACTGCCGGGGGATACGGGGTTGCACATCCCTTACCCCATCAGCCACATCGAGCCGAGTCATCGGCGGGGGGAACCATTTTCGCGTCCCACACAGAGTGGACTCCGCAGGCCGAAATCTCCTCCTTACGGATGAGATCACGCCGAAAGACCCGCAGGGGCGCGCGCCGCCTTGCAGTGCGCCCCGTACGCAACCGAGGCACCGCGCCGCACGTCCCACAGGGACATGGAGAGGTGCTGGCTGGTGGCGCTGCCGGCCGTCGACGGCAGACAGTACGTCTACCGGGTGTACGCCCCGGAGGACGCCCTGCTCGCCGACCTGTTCTGGGAGGCGTGGCACTGCCACGACGAGAGCGCGCTGCCCCGGGCGTGGGATCTGTTCGACGCGGCGGTGATACGCCTCGTGGGCTGAGCCCGCGAGACGGGCGTCCCGCACGGGACAGCGCCTCCACAATTTCTGACGGTTCATCAGTATTGAATGTTCCGGCCCCCGCGGCTACGTTCCGCGACACCGTAGCCCGAGACGAAGGGGTGGTCGCATGGCCGAAGTCAGCGCGGAGGCACGCATCGAGGCGCCGGCCGAGAAGGTCTGGGCACAGCTGACGGACTGGTCGTCGTACGGCCAGTGGAACGCCACCCACACCAGCTTCCCGAACGGCGGCCCCGCGGCCCTCGAAGTGGGCGGGACCTTCCAGGAGAACATGAAGCTGATGGGCTTCCCGGCCGAGGTCGAGTGGACCATCGAGGAACTGGAGCCGGCGCGGGTGCTCGCGATCCGCGGCAAGGGCCCGATGGCGGTGACCGTGGCCACGCGCTACACCCTCACCCCGGACGGCGACACGGCGACGACCGTACGCATCGACGGGGAGTTCACGGGCGCGGCGGTGTCGTTGATGGCGGGGAAGCTGAAGGACTCGGCGACGGCGGCGCTGAACGAGTCGCTGCGCAAGCTGGCGGGGCTGGTGACCTGAGAGACCTTCGCCGTACGCACGCGAAGGCGCCCCGCGGATCGCTCCACGGGGCGCCTTCTGGTTACGCCGGGGAGGCCGCCGGTGCTGCTCAGTCCTCGTCGGCGAGGATCAGGTACAGCTTCTTGCGGGCGTCGTTGATGACGGCCAGCGCCTTGTCGCGCTGGTCCTTGCTGCCCGTCTTCCAGACCTGCCCGAAGGCCTCCATCAGACCGAACCCGGCCTGCCGGATCTCACCGAGGGCCTCCCAGTCGACACCGCGGGAGGCTTCCTCCCAGGGCGCCTCGGGGCCGTCCTCGGCCGCCTCGCGGCCCGCCTCGGTGAGCGAGAACAGCTTCTTGCCGCCCTCGGTCTCACTGACGATCAGACCTTCGTCCTCCAGCAGCTGGAGGGTGGGGTACACCGAGCCGGGGCTGGGCTTCCACGCCCCGCCGCTGCGCTCGGCGATCTCCTGGATCATCTCGTAGCCGTGCATGGGGCGGTCCTTCAGCAGGGCGAGGATCGATGCCCGTACGTCACCGCGCCGTGCCCTCCCCCGAGGCCCTCCACGACCCCTCGGCCCCCAGGGGCCGGGCCCGAATCCGGGTCCGCCGAAACCGGGGCCGCCGCCGGGACCGAACGGCCCGAAGGCGCCACGCAGCTGCTCGAAGCCGCCCCGGCCGCCGTGATGACCGTGTCCACCATGCCCACGCTCGAATCCATGGGAACGCATCGCAATCACTCCATTCCATCGTTGATCAGTCGCGATGCGTCAACGATATATCGGAACTGTTCGGATGACAAGAGACCGATCCGTGAGCGGTGCGCGGGATTCGGTCCAGCACCCCCGAATTGGCCTTGGCCGTCGCCTCCGGGGACCCCCTACGGTCGGCGCCATGCGGATTCGAATCGTCGACGCCTTCTCCGACCGCCCCTTCGCCGGGAACCCGGCCGGGGTGCTCCTTCTCGATGCGTTCCCGGAGGACGACTGGCTCCAGAACGTGGCCATGGAGGTCAATCACGCCGAGACGGCGTTCGCGCACCCGCTGCCCGAGGGCGGGGAGGCCGACTGGGCGTTGCGGTGGTTCACACCGGTCGCCGAGGTGGCGATGTGCGGTCACGCCACGCTGGCCACGGCCCATGTGCTGCACGGCACCGGTGCCCACGAGGGGCCCGTCCGGTTCGCCACGCGCAGTGGCGTGCTGGTCGCCACGCCCGGTGACGACGGGTCGATCACGCTCGACTTCCCGACCGCCCCGCTCACCTCGGTCGAGGTCCCGCAGGGCGTCACCGGGGCGCTGGGCGCCCGGCCGCTCGCCGCCTTCGACACCGGCCCGAACGTCGGCGACCTGCTCCTCGAACTCGCCGACGAGAAGACGGTCCTGGCCCTGGCCCCGGACCTCAGGGCGCTCGGCGCCTACTCGTCGCGCGGCATCATCGCCACCGCCCGCGCCGAGGACCCGGCGCGCGGATACGACTTCGTCTCCCGCTGCTTCTTCCCGAACGTCGGCATCGACGAGGACCCGGTCACCGGCAGCGCCCACACGGCCCTCGCCCCCTACTGGTCCGAGCGCCTCGGCCGGACCGGCCTCACGGGCCTTCAGGCCTCCCGCCGCTCCGGCCGTGTCCGCACGGAGCTCCGCGGCGACCGCACGCTGCTGAGCGGCCGGGCCGTGACGGTCATCGAGGGGGAGTTGATCGCCTAGGCGGCGACCAGGTCACGCCGTCGGCAGCCAGTCCACCTTCCCGGCCAGCAGCGCGTAACCGACGAACGCTCCTATGTCCAGCAGCGAATGCGCCACGACCAGAGGGCCCACCCGGCCCCATCGCCGGTACAGGTAGACGAACACCACGCCCATCGCCATGTTGCCGAGGAAGCCGCCGATGCCCTGGTAGAGGTGGTACGAGCCGCGCAGTACGGAACTGGCCACCAGCGCGGTGCCGGGTGTCCAGCCCAACTGGCCCAGCCGGCGCAGCAGATAACCGACGACGATGACCTCTTCCAGGATCGCGTTCTGCAACGCCGAGAGGATCAGTACGGGGTACTTCCACCACACGTCGGGGAGCGCCTCGGGCACGACGGTGAGGTTGAAGCCGAGTCCGCGGGCGGCCAGGTAGAAGGCGATTCCGGTGCTGCCGATCACCGCCGCGATCGCCGCCCCGCGACCGAGGTCGAACCAGGGGCGGGTGCGGTCGAAGCCGAGGGTGCGCAGGCTCCGGCCCTCGCGCATGAGGAAGTGGGCGACCAGGGCGACAGGAATCAGCGCGGTGGTGATCCCGAAGAGCTGCCAGGCGAGATCCAGCCAGGGACGCCCCGGCGCGGCGGAGGCGTTGAGGGTGGCGGCCTGGTCCTTGAGACCACCGGGTTTGGTGACCGAGCCGACAAAACTGATCAGGGCGGACACACCGCTCGCACCGAGCGAAAGCCCCAGAACGAGCAGCGTCTCGTCACGGAGAATCCGTCGCGAGAGCCGCTCATGAGGAAAAGAATCGGCCACGGGGCCTGCCTCGCCCTGCACTCCTGCCTCCAGTTGTGTAATCCCGCCTCATCCTCATCGCCGCCCCGCTAGGGTCTCGAAAGCAGTTGCGAAGACCGTGCGCGACAGGCCGTCGGGGGGACGGGCGCCGTACGGGGCGTACCGCCCCTCTGCCTGCCATACGGCCGGATTCCGGCACGCGGTTCAGCAGGGCAACAGGGAGGGGCACGACCGACATGGGACGTCACAGCTTGCCCGATCAGTATGGGGCGGGCGGCAGCGACCCCCGTCGACGCGCACGACGCCGCACGGTGGCCATCGCCACGGTCCTCGTCCTGGCCGTCGCCGGCGGTACGGCCGCCGCCGTCAGAGGCGGACTGCTCTCCTTCGGATCCTCCTGCCAGGACGACCCGGTGCGGCTGACCCTGGCCGCCTCCCCCGACCTGGCCCCCGCCCTGGAGACCGCCGCCGCACAGGCCCTGGACGACGACCTCACCTCCGACGGGCGGTGCGTCTCCGTCACGGTCAGCGCACGCGAGTCGTACAAGGTCGCCGACACGCTCCTCGCGGGCGAGGACCCCGGCGCGCAGGTGTGGGTGCCGGACTCGGAGGTGTGGCTGGAGCGGCTCAGCACGGACGGCGACACGGCCGACGTCTCCACGGTCGGCCATGTCGCCTCCACCCCGGTGGGCGTGGCGATGCTGCCGACGGCGGCGAAGTCACTGGGGTGGCCGAAGAAGTCGTACGCCTGGCTGGAGCTGGCCGGGGCCGCCCTGCGCGACGACTCGCTGCGGCTCGGCGCGGCCGATCCCGCGCGCAGTGCGACCGGGCTGCTCGCGCTCACCCGGCTGAGCGCGGCCTCCGCCGGGACAGCGGGCGGGGACACGCAGGCCGCGGCGATGATGAAGGCGCTCTCGCAGCGTGTCTCCGACAGCGACGGGCAGATCCTGGACACGCTGCCGCGTGACTCCTCGGGCACCGAGCAGGGCAATCCGAAGCGCAATCAGGCGCTGGTCGTCAGCGAGCAGTCGGCGCACACGTACAACTCCGCGTCCGACGGCGAGGGCGGCGGCCTGGACTTCTTCTACCCGAAGGACGGCTCGCCCCGACTGGACTACCCGTACACGCTGCTCCCCCAGACCGGGCTGACGACCGACGAGAGCCGGGCCGCGATCCGGTTCATGAGCTATCTGCGGGACGCACGGCAGCTGCGGCTGCTGGAGCGGCACGGCTTCCGGACGTCCGACGAGGCGGTGCCGGACGCGCTGGTGACACGGGCGGGCGGCAGCAGCCCTCAGCCGTACACCAAGGCCCCTGCCCGGCCGGCCTCCGCGGTCGCGCTCCAGGAGACCCTCGGGGTGTGGACGATCACCGTGCAGAGCGCGCGCATCACCACGGTCGTGGACGCCTCCGCCTCGATGTCCGAGACCGTGCCGGGGACCGGGCGGTCACGGATGGACGTGACCAAGGCGTCGCTGCTCCAGGCGCTCGCCACGTTCACGGCCGAGGACGAGATCGGGCTGTGGGACTTCTCGACCAAGCTGGACGGTGACAAGGACTACCGCGTCCGTGTGCCCACCCAGCGGCTCGGGGACCGCGAGGGCACCGGCACCCAGCGCGACCGGCTGTCGGCGGCGTTCGGCGACCTGGAGCCGGTGCCGGACGGTGCGACGGGCCTGTACGACACCACGCTCGCCGCGTACCGGGACGCGACGGACTCCTACGCGGAGGGCAAGTTCAACGCCCTGGTCATCCTGACCGACGGCGTGAACGAGGACCCCGGCAGCCTCTCGCGCGCCGAGCTCCTCGCACGGCTGGAGCGCCTGGCCGACCCCGAGCGCCACGTGCCCCTCATCATGATCGCCGTCGGTCCCGACGCCGACCGTGCCGAGGCCAACCGCATCGCGGAGGCCACGGGCGGGTCGGGCCACGAGGTGACCGACCCGTCCCAGATCCACACGGTGATCCTGAAGGCGATCGTGAACGCGGCGTCCCCGGACCGGCGCGGCTGACGAGGCCGGCTCGCACCGTCCGTCACCCCAGCGGCACCGGCTCCAAAAGGCCCACCGGCCAGGTGTGCACCGGGTCCCCGCGGTGCATCAGCTCGCGGTAGCGCCGGGTCGTGGCGGCCAGCGCGGCGTCCCGGGTCAGGCCCGAGTCCAGTGCGCGGTGGAAGGTGGCCGCCTGCCAGGACGCACCGTTCATGCGCCTGCGGCAGCGCTCCTCGATGACGCCGAGATAGAGGTCCCGGTCGGCCGGCTCGACCCCCCATGCGTCGAGGCCCGCCTCGGCGAGCGGCAGGAGTTCGTCGCGTACGAGGCTCACCGCGTCGACCTCGGCCATCCCGCCGTAGCGCCCGCGCCGGGGCCAGTTCAGCCGGGCGTCGATGCCGTGCTCGCAGGCCGCGTCGAAGTTGGCGGCCGCTGCCTCGAAGGGTATCCGGGTCCACACCGGCCGGGACTCCTCGGCGAGGGCGCGGACGACGCCGTAGTAGAAGGCGGCGTTGGCGATGACGTCCGTGACGGTCGGCCCGGCGGGCAGCACCCGGTTCTCCACGCGCAGGTGCGGGACGCCGTCGGCGATGCCGTAGACGGGCCGGTTCCAGCGGTACACGGTGCCGTTGTGCAGGACGAGTTCGGCGAGTCCGGGGACGCCGCCGGAGTCGAGCACGTCGAGCGGGTCCTCGTCGGCGCAGATCGGCAGCAGGGCCGGGAAGTAGCGCAGGTTCTCCTCGAAGAGGTCGTAGGCGGAGCCGACCCACCGTTCTCCGAACCAGGTGCGCGGTCGCACGCCCTGGGCCTGGAGTTCCGGCGGGCGGGTGTCGGTGGACTGCTGGAACAGCGGCGGACGCGACTCGCGCCACAGCTCACGCCCGAACAGGAAGGGCGAGTTGGCGCCGATGGCGACCTGGACGGCGGCGACCGCCTGGGCGGCGTTCCAGACGTCGGCGAAGCGTCCCGGTGTGACCTGGAGATGCAGTTGCACGGAGGTGCAGGCGGCCTCGGGGGCGATGGATTTCGACGTGCACGTCAGACGCTCGACGCCCTCGATGTCGAGCATGAAGTCCTCGCCGCGGGCCGCCACGATCTGATCGTTGAGCAGGGCGTAGCGGTCCACGTCGGAGAGGTTCGAGGAGACCAGGTCGTCCCGGTCGAGCGTCGGCAGAATGCCGATCATCACGATTCCCGCGTCGACCTCGCCCGCTTTTCGGTCGGCATATGCCAGTGACGTACGGAGTTCCTCTGCGAGCTGGTCGAATACCCGCCCCTGCAATCGGTGTGGGGCTATGTTCACTTCCAGATTGAACATGGCGAGTTCTGTTTGGAAATCGCGGCTCGCGATCCGCTCCAGTACCTGCGCATTCAACATTTTCGGCATGCCGTCGGCGCCGGTGAGGTTCAATTCGATCTCCAGCCCCATCAGGTTCTTGGGGCGGTCGAACCGCTTCTCCGCCAGCAGCCGCTCCAGGCCCGTCAGACACTGCCGCAACTTCTCGCGGTAGTGCTGGCGATCGGACAGATCGAACCGACCTGCCACGACCTTCTCCCCCATCGAAGCGTCCCTCCTCGGATGGGCAGGCCGAAGATCCGGCCGCCGGTCTCCCGGGTCAGGTGAGAGTGTGCCCAGCCGAAGCGATCGATAACGTCCCACGCGAACCCCGCGCCCGCTACTCTGTCGGATGTGACCGGTGGCACATTCGGCGGGCATGGTGCACTGTGCAGTTTCGGACGGCTCACGAACTCGTGAAAAACGCCGACGAGAATTGGCCGTCCGCGCCCATGCCATTTTTCGAGGTCACCGCCCCGACACCGCGCGGGAATCGGGATGATTCCCGCGAATCAGCGACCGATTGACTCCTTGCCGAGTGCACTGAAAGCGGTTAGACGAAACACCGTCTGAACACTCGTCGTATAAACTCCGCAATCAAGGCAGAGGGTTGGCGCCCGCGGTCCCGGTCCTGCCGTCCAGGTGACGTGCGGCAGGCCTCACCCATCCCCCTTGGCTCCAGACCCCGGCCCCCGCCTCTCTGACCTCGTGAGCTGACAGCGCCGTCCGCCCCCGCCCCGCCCTCGCGCCACCGTGCCTGTCGAATGAGAGGCGACCCACCATGCCGCTGCATGTCCCCCCGGCTCCCGCGCCCGCACTTCGCTCCGTCCTCACCGCACTCGGCTCACCCACCGCCGTCCGCGAGGCCCGAACGCCCTCGCTGCGCGCCGCCCAGGGGCCCGCCACTCCCGAACTGCCGTTGCCCGTCCATGTCCTGGACGAGATCACCCCGGCGGGTGTGTCCGCGACACGGCTGGCCGGCTGGCGCTTCCTGATCCGGTGCGGGGAGCGTGCGGTAGCAGCCGCCGAGACCCGGCTGACGCCCGACGGCTGGGCCTTCTCTCACTTCTTCGAGGGCCCTTACATCGCCTCGACCGAGCGGGCGCTGCGCCAGGCGGAGACGATCGCGCAGCCCTACCAGCCTCGCCTGCTGTCGATCCCGAGTCTCTACATGCTCGCCCTGTGGCTGCACGGCGACTGCGCGGCGGACGGCGCCACCGGCCATCCGGCCGCCGAGGACATCCTCGTACCGCTGGCCCCGGCGCCGCCCGGCATCGCGGCTCACGCGCCGCACCGGGTCGCCGAACTGCTCCCGGTGCTCACCCTCCGCGCGACCCCGGCCCCGCTGCCGCCCCTGCCCCCACTGCTCGGCTCCCCCGCCTGACAGCACCGCCGCGGGCGCCCGCGTACCCCGCCACCCATTCCGGGTGGCGGGGTACGCGTGTTTCCGGAGGGGGGATTAGGCTCGTACCGGACAACTGGAAACGCGCCTACGAACCATGAATTACTCGTACGAGCAAGAAAGCGCTCGAATGAGCCGCTCGGGCGTTCCGGCCCACACGGACTAGCCCCATCCGACCACTGCGAACCACCCGAAGAGACAGTGCAGTTGGGATGAACCATCCGCGCGGGTGAAGCGTCATCAACCTGTGAGAAAGCGGTGCTGCGAAATCCCTGCGGATTGACGCCCGTGGGGCAACACTTGGTTCCGACCGACTTATCGCAACGGGGGAGCGGCCATGAACGAAGCTTCACGCCGCACGACAGACGAAACAGCCATCTCACAGATCACAACAGAGCGAAAGATCCCATCCATGTGCCAGCACCAGCCACCGTGCCCCTCAGCCGACTCCGCCGACCGGGAATCCGCCCGCCTCGTGGCGCACCACCCGGAGCAGGGGTGGAGCCTGCTGTGCAACGGCGTTCTGCTCTTCGAGGACACCGGTGAGCTCCTGCCCGACGGCCAGATCATCGCCCCGCACCGTCCGCTGGGCACCGGCAAGGTGATGACCGCCGCGTAGCACCCCCTGCCGGCGGACCACGCCGGTGAGGACCCGCACCACCGGGCGGCACGACGGACGCCCGGAGTACTCCCAGGGGCCGGTCGCAGACCCTGACTGCGAGCCGGCCCCGACGTGTGTCCGGAGGCGATCACACACGGTAGTGCACCGTGTGTCCCGGGCGACCCTCGTACCGACGCCCGGGACACGCCGGCGGCGGCCTAGCCCAAAGCCCGGCGCAGCGCGAAGTAGGCGGGCTTGGGCCGCAGTTCCTCGTCCCAGGGCAGGGCCGCGCCCTCGCCCGGGAAGAACGCCGGGATCCAGGAGTACTTGTCCGTGTAGTCCCAGACCGTGATCCCCACACATCGGCGCACCGCCAGACATGCCTCGGTCATGTCCCGGTACCAGTCGGCCTGCTGAGCCAGCTTCTCCTCGGTGGCGGGCAGCTGCATCCGTACGTCGACCTCGGTGAGCGCCGTGTCGAGGCCGAGCCGGGCGAAGCGGCGGAGGTTGTCCTCCAGCGTGGACGGATAGCCGTACTGGAGCGCCAGATGGGTCTGCAGGCCGAAGCCGTGCAGCGGGACGCCCTCAGCCTTCAGCTGCTTGGCCAGCTCGTAGTAGGCGTCGCTCTTCGGGCCCGTCGCCTCGACGTTGTAGTCGTTGAGGTACAGCCTGGCCTTCGGGTCGGCCTGGTGGGCCCAGCGCAGGGCGTCGGCGATGTAGCCGGGGCCGAGCGTCCGGTAGAAGACCGTCTCGCGGTACGTCCCGTCCTCGTTGAACGCCTCGTTGACGACGTCCCAGGCGTAGATCTTGCCGCGGTAGTGCCGCACCTCGGTCTGGATGTGCTGCTTCAGCACGGCCCGCAGCTCGGGCGCCGTCCACTCGCGGCCGGTGAGCCAGTCCGGCAACTGGCTGTGCCAGACGAGGGTGTGACCGCGCACCTTCTGGTGGTTGGCGCGGACGAGCGCCACGATCTCGTCGCCCTTGGAGAAGTCGAAGACGCCCTGCTGGGGTTCGGTGGCGTACCACTTCATGCCGTTGCCGGGCGTGATCTGGTCGAACTCGCTGCCGAGGAGTGCCGTGTACGGCTCGTCGACGAGTTCGGGGTTGTCGGTCGCGCTGCCGAAGTAGCGGCCATGGCGCTCGGCGAGGTCGGCGAGGGTGGGCGGCCGCTTGTCCTGTGCCTGCGCGGCCGGGACCGTCGCCGCGACCAGGACGGCCGCGAGCGCGCCGACGAGTCTGAGGCGGTTCTTGCGCATGGTGCGACTCCTCACTGGGTGGATGGTGGGTGAGCCGTACGTCCGCCTGCGCGGGCTATCCCTTGGTCGCGCCGGCGGTGAGGCCGCCGACGAGCTGGCGTTCGGCGACCGAGTAGAAGGCGAGGGCGGGGACCATGGCCAGCACCAGGTAGGCGAAGACGCGGGCGTAGTCCGCGGAGTACTGGCCCTGGAACTGCTGGACGCCGATCGGGATGGTCCACCAGGTGGAGTCGGTGAACACCAGCAGCGGCAGGAAGAAGTTGTTCCAGCTGGTGACGACGGCGAGGACCGAGACGGTGCCCAGCGCGGGCCGTGCCATGGGCAGCAGCACCCGCCAGAAGAACCCGAAGGAGCTGCATCCGTCCAGCGTGGCCGCCTCCTCCAGCTCGCCGGGGATCTCCCGGAAGAAGCCGCGCAGGATGATGATGGTCATCGGCAGCCCGAACGCGGCCTGCGGAAGGATCACGCCGAGCGGATTGTCCAGCAGGCCCAGGGAGCGCAGCAGCAGGAACAGGGGCAGGGCGGCCACCGCGAAGGGGAACATCAGCCCCATGGTGAACAGGGTGAACAGTCCCTCCCGGCCGCGGAAGGCGAAGCGCGCGAACGAGAACGCCGACAGCGCGGACACCGCCACGACCAGGACGGTCGTACCGACCGCGATCAGGGTGCTGTTGCCGATCAGCCGCCAGAAGTCCCCGGAGCCGAGGATGTCCGTGTAGTTGCCGGACACCCAGGACTCCGGCAGCCCGACCGGGTTGCGGGAGAGCTCGTCGGTGGACTTGAAGCCGGACAGCACGGCGTACAGCAGCGGCACGACCATCACCGCGCCGACCACCATGAGGATCACGTGCAGCGGCATGTTCCTCGTGCCGGTCTTCCTGCCGGACCTGGCCGTCACTTGGCGCCTCCCCGCATCGTCGTGGTGGCTCCCTGGAGATCGCGGCGGAGCACGAACCGCTGGTAGGCGAGGGCGAAGACGAGGCTGATGCCGAACATGACCACGCTGATCGCGCTGGCGTAGCCGACCTGGTAGCGCTTGAAGCCGTACTGGAACATGGTCACGGCCATCGTCTCGGAGTGATGGTCGGGGCCGCCCGCGGTGGTCACCCAGACCAGGTCGAAGAGCTGAATGGACCCGATCACGGACAGGAACACGCTGATCCTGAGGGTGGGCGCGAGCAGCGGCAGGGTGACGCTGCGGAAGCGCTGCCAGGCGTTCGCGCCGTCGATGAGCGCGGCCTCGGTCAACTCGGCCGGGATGGACTGGAGTCCGGCCAGGTAGAGCATCATGTGGAAGCCGAAGTACTTCCAGGTCATGACCAGGAAGAGGGTGGCCATGACGTTCGACGGGTCGGCGAACCACTCGCCGCCGAGCCCGTCGAGGCCGATGCCGCCGAGGATCTGGTCGGCGAGGCCGTCGTCGGGGGCGAAGATCATGCCGAACAGGACGCCGGTGATGGCCTCGGACAGGACGTACGGCCCGAAGAACAGCATCCGGTAGAAGGCCCGGCCGCGCAGCTTCTGGTTGAGCAGGACGGCCATGGCGAGCGCGAACGGCAGCTGGATCGCGAGCGACAGCAGGACGAGGAGCAGACAGCGCCACAGGTCCCCGAGGAAGACGGGGTCCTCGAAGAGGCGGGTGAAGTTGTCGCCGCCGATGTAGTCGGACGGCATCCCGAAGCCGCCCCAGCGGAAGAAGGCCGCGTACAGCGCGAACAGCATCGGCAGCAGCACCAGGACGAGGAACAGCACCAGCGCGGGCACCTGGAAACCGACCGCGGTGAGCCAGTGCAGCATGCGCCGCCGGGCCCGCCCCCGGGCCGCGCCGGCGGACGGGGGCGGAGGCTCGACGCCGGCGCCGGGCTGCTTGTCGGCGGACGGCAGGAACGTGGAGGTCATCGCCGGCTACTGCTCTTCCTTCGCGGTCTTCGTGATCGACTCGGCGACCTGCTGCGGGGACTTGGACCCGGCGATGAGCGCGCCGACGCTGTCGTTGACCTCCTGGCCGACGGCGGGCGCGTAGGCCTGGTCGAGATAGAGCTGGAAGCCGGTGGCGGCCTTCAACTGTGCCTGTACGGCCTTGATGTTGGGGTCGGTGAGGGCGCTCTCGGCGGCCGGGACGACCGGGATGACGCCGGTCTTCTTGACCAGTTCCACGTCGGTCGCCTCGGAGGCGAAGAACTTCAGGAAGTCGACGGCCTCCTGCGGGGCTCCGCTGCGCAGGGCGTGTCCGCCGCCCCCGCCGAACACCTCGGTGATCGTGCCCTTGCCGCCCTCGACCGCGGGGAACGGGAAGAAGCCCAGGTCGTCCTCGAGGCCCTTGCCGGCGTCGGCCTGCACGACCGGGGCCCACTGGCCCATGAGCTCCATCGCGGCCTTGCCGTTGCCGACGGTCGCGGCCTGACCGGTGGGGCTGGAGTAGGCGGCGCCGAGGAAGCCCTTCTGGAACGGCTGGAGGTCGACGAGCTCCTGGAGGTGCTGTCCCGCCTGGACGAAGGGATCGCCGGTGAAGTCCTTGTCGTCGTAGGCCTTCTGGAGGGCGGAGGCGCCGGCGGTGCGCATCGAGAGATAGGCCCAGTAGTACATGCCGGGCCACTTCTCCTTGCCGGCGAGGGCCAGCGGGGTGATGTCCTTGGCCTTCAGCTTGCGTACGGCGTCGAGGAAGCCGCTCCAGGTGGTCGGGGGTTCGGCGATGCCCGCGTCCTTGAAGAGCGCCTTGTTGTACCAGAAGCCGATCATGCCGATGTCGAACGGTATGCCGTAGACCTTCTCGTCCAGCAGGTACGGCTCCTTCGCGACCGGCAGCAGGCCCTCGGCGAAATCTTTCGTACGGTCCGTGAGGTCCTCGACCAGCCCGGCGTCGACCTGCTGCTTGAGGACACCGCCACCCCAGGTGTGGAAGATGTCGGGCAGCTTCCCGGAGGCGGTGAGGGCCGTCATCTTCGACTTGTAGGCGTCGTTCTCCAGCTGGACGATCTTCACTTTGACCTTGGGGTTCTGGGCCTCGAACTTCTTGGCCAGCGCCGCCCAGACGCCCTTGGTCGGCTCGGTGGTGGAGATGTTCCACCACTCGATGGTGGTCGTGCCGTCCGACGACCCTCCGTCCGAGTCGCCACCGCAGCCGCTCAGTGCCGTCATGCCCACACCGGCCGCGGCGGAGGCCGCCAGGAAGCCTCTGCGGGACAGTCCCGGGTCGCCCATCATGCGCTCCTTGGGTAGCAGTTAGCTTCGAAAGTTTCGGATGAAATCCGGAAAGCTTCGCTGCTGCCGCACCCTAGAGACGCCTCCCAAACGGTGGCAACCCCTTGAACACGGTGAATCTGCCGGACGGCGCTCTGACGCACGGCCAGGTGAGGTACCGCTCGGGCCGAAACATTCGACCCGAGCGGCGAACATTAAGTGCCGGACTGTTCAGACGACTCGCCGCGTCGGGCTACAGCCCCACGTCACGGCTGCGGATGTCCTCCAGGGACTCGCGGCGGATCAGGAGGCGCGCGTGGCCGTCGCCCACGGCGACCACCGGCGGGCGGCCGACCAGGTTGTAGCCGGAGGCCATGGACAGGTGGTAGGCGCCGGCGGCCGGGACGGCGAGGAGGTCTCCGGGGCGGATGTCGTCGGGGAGCTCGACGTCGGCGGCGACGATGTCGCCCGCCTCGCAGTGCCGGCCCACCACGGTCACCGGAGCCGGGGCGGCGGTGCTGTGCCGGCCCACCAGGCGGGGCGCGTAACGCACCCCGTACAGCGCGGGACGCGGGTTGTCGCTCATGCCGCCGTCCACGGCGACGTAGGTGTGCGCGCCGGTCCGCTTGACGGAGAGGACGTGGTAGAGCGCGATGCCCGCGGGGCCCGCGATGGCCCGGCCCGGCTCGATGATGAGGCGGGGCACGGTGAGTCCGGCCGCAGCACACGCCTCCGTCAGTTCGGCGCGTACCTTGCGGGCGAGGGCGGTGAGGTCGAGGGCGGGTTCGCCGGGGCGGTAGGCGATGCCGTGGCCGCCGCCCAGGTCGAGTTCGCGCAGGACCATGCCGTGCTGCTCGTTCAGCCGGGCCATCAGGCCGACCATACGTCGTACGGCGGCCAGATACGGCTTGACGCTGGTGATCTGTGAGCCCAAGTGGCAGTGCAGGCCGGTGAGTTCGAGCTGCGGCTGGCCCAGTATGCGCGCGATGGCGTGCTGGGCGTAGCCGTCGGCGATGGAGAGGCCGAACTTCTGGTCCTCGGTGCCGGTGCGGATCTTCTCGTGGCCGCCGGCGCTGATGCCGGGCACGACGCGGACCATCACCCTCTGGCGACCGTCGGGCCCGACCGCCGCCGCGAGACGGGCGATCTCGGAGGGGCTGTCGATGACGATCCGGCCGACCCCGAGGCGCAGCGCGGTGTCCAGGTCGCGCGGGGACTTGGCGTTGCCGTGCAGCACGATCCGCTCCGGCGGGAAGCCGGTGGTGACGGCGAGCTCCAGCTCGCCGGCCGAGCAGACGTCCAGGCCCAGGCCCTCCTCGGCCATCCAGTGGATCATGGCCCGGCACAGGAACGCCTTGGCCGCGTACAGGACTTCGGCGTCGGGGAAGGCGTGCCGGTAGGTACGGCAGCGCTCGCGGACCTCGTCCTCGTCGATGACGTAGACGGGGGTGCCGAAACGGTCGGCGAGCTCGGCGAGCGCCACGCCGCCGACGGTGAGTTCGCCCTCGCGGGGCTCGACGGCCGAGGCCGGCCACACGGAGAGGGCGTCGTCCGCGGTGGGGACGGCGGGTTGGTGGAGGGTGGTCATCGCGCCGCCCCCGTCACACGCACGGCTTCGCCGGGGCGGGGGCACCGGTACCCGGCACCCTCGTGCTCCCACTCCGCGGTCGCGGATGCGGCCGGGGCGCAGAACTGAGGGTCCACGGTGACGGTGGTGACGCCTAGCGGTGCGATCAGGGCGCGCAGGGCGGGTTCGGCGAGCCGGATCCAGGGCTGTTCGGCGCCGAGGGTCGCGGTCAGTTTCCCCCGCGAGGTGAACCCTACGGCCGTACGGGCGCCGAGGGGCGTACGGAAGATGCGGGCCGCGCAGGCGGCCGGTCCCGGCCGGACCGGAACATACAGAGGGCCGGCCGGGAACCGTTGAGAGGGCTCCGGGTCTTCGTCGGACAGGTGGTCTGCCATGGATGCCTCCGGGAGATCCGAGGTGGATCGGGGTCGTTCCACGAGTGCTTGGCGCCCCGGACGCGGGGAGGCGGACCGGGGCTCGCTCTTGACGCTATGCCCGGTGGCCCGGGGGTCAGGACTCCTCATGACGGGATGCTGACGGGTTTCCACCGGACGCTGACGCGATGCTGACACCGGACCCGGCCGGGCGTGGGGGGAACGCCGTCAGAGGTATGCCAAGAAGCGCCGTCCGCGCTGGCTGGAGGGCTGTGGCGGAGGTGTCCTGGAAGGGCTACGGCGGCCAGCAGTCCCGTACGGCTCCGGTTGCCCTCGGCCGGTTCACCGGACGTGCCCGGCCGCCGACTCCCGTGCGGATCGCTTAACGCCGTCAGCTCTTGGCCACGAGGGCCTTGAGCGCGATGTTCAGCTCCAGGACGTTGACCCGCGGTTCGCCCATGAAGCCGAGGATGCGGCCGTCGGTGTGCTCGTCGACCAGCTTCTGCACCCGGGCGACGGGCAGGCCGTTCTTCTCGGCCACCCGGTGGACCTGGAGGTCCGCGTACTGCGGGGAGATGGCCGGGTCCAGGCCGGAGCCGGACGACGTCACCGCGTCGGCGGGGACCTGCGAGGGCCTCACCTTGTGGTCCGGTGTCGAGTTGTCCTTGACGACGGCGGCCTTGGCGTCCTCCACCCACTGGATGAGCTCTTCGTTGTCGCCGGACCGGTTGGTCGCGCCGGACAGGATGAGCTGGTACTGCGTGTTGACGCTGTTGATGCCGAGGCCGTTCTGCGGTCGGCCCTGGAACCACTTCAGATCGGGTGCCGGGGTCTCCTGGCCCTTCTTCAGCGGCAGGTTGTAGGCCTGGCCGATGAGGGACGACCCGACGACCTTGCCGTCCGCCTTGATCTCGGAGCCGTTCGCCTTGTCACTGAACAGCCCCTGGGCGATGCCGGTGACGGCCAGCGGATAGATGACGCCCGTCACCAGGGTCAGCACGAGCAAGGCGCGCAGGCCCGCTCCGAGCAACCGGGCCGTGTTCGATACGGAGTTGTTCATGGCGATCAGCCGATTCCGGGGATGAGGGAGATGAGGAGGTCGATGAGCTTGATGCCGATGAACGGGGCGACCAGGCCGCCCAGACCGTAGATGGTCAGGTTGCGGCGCAGCAGCCGGTCGGCGCTGACCGGCCGGTACCGCACACCCTTCAGGGACAGCGGCACCAGCGCGATGATGATCAGCGCGTTGAAGACGACGGCGGACAGGATCGCGGAGTCGGGCGAGGACAGGCCCATGACGTTGAGCTTGTCCAGGCCCGGGTAGACCGCCGCGAACAGCGCCGGGATGATCGCGAAGTACTTGGCGACGTCGTTGGCGATGGAGAACGTGGTCAGCGCACCGCGGGTGATCAGCAGCTGTTTGCCGATCTCGACGATCTCGATCAGCTTGGTCGGGTTGGAGTCGAGGTCGACCATGTTGCCGGCCTCCTTGGCGGCGGACGTACCCGTGTTCATCGCCACGCCGACGTCGGCCTGCGCGAGCGCCGGGGCGTCGTTGGTGCCGTCGCCGGTCATCGCGACCAGCTTGCCGCCGGCCTGCTCCCGCTTGATGAGCGCCATCTTGTCCTCGGGGGTGGCCTCCGCGAGGAAGTCGTCGACGCCCGCCTCCTCGGCGATCGCCTTGGCGGTCAGCGGGTTGTCACCCGTGATCATGACGGTCTTGATGCCCATGCGGCGCAGCTCCTCGAACCGCTCCCGCATGCCGTCCTTGACGACGTCCTTGAGATGGACGACCCCGAGGATCCGGGCGCCTTCGGCGTCGTCCACCGCGACCAGCAGCGGGGTGCCGCCGGCCTCGGAGATGCGGTTGGCGATGCGGTCCGCGTCGTCGGCGACGGTGCCGCCCTGCTCCCGCACCCAGGCGATGACCGAACCGGCCGCGCCCTTGCGGATCCTGCGCCCGTCGACGTCGACACCGGACATCCGGGTCTGGGCGGTGAAGGCGATCCACTCGGCGCCGGTCAACTCGCGCTCGCGCAGCCCGTACTGCTCCTTCGCGAGTACGACGACGGAGCGGCCCTCGGGCGTCTCGTCGGCCAGCGAGGACAGCTGGGCGGCGTCGGCGACCTCGGTGGCCGTCACACCGTCCACCGGCACGAACTCGGCCGCCCGGCGGTTGCCGAGGGTGATGGTGCCGGTCTTGTCGAGCAGCAGCGTGGAGACGTCACCGGCCGCCTCGACCGCGCGGCCGGACATGGCGAGCACATTGCGCTGCACGAGCCGGTCCATGCCGGCGATGCCGATCGCGGAGAGGAGGGCGCCGATGGTCGTCGGGATCAGACAGACCAGTAGGGCGACCAGCACGACCATCGTCAGATGCGTGCCCGCGTAGTCGGCGAGCGGCGGCAGCGTGGCGCAGGCCAGCAGGAAGACGATCGTCAGCGACGCGAGCAGGATGTTCAGCGCGATCTCGTTCGGCGTCTTCTGCCGGGCCGCGCCCTCGACCAGGTTGATCATCCGGTCGATGAAGGTCTCGCCGGGCTTAGTCGTGATCTTGATGACGATGCGGTCGGAGAGGACCTTCGTGCCACCGGTGACGGCCGAGCGGTCGCCGCCGGACTCACGGATGACCGGAGCCGACTCACCGGTGATCGCCGACTCGTCGACGGACGCGACGCCCTCGACGACATCGCCGTCGCCGGGGATGACATCGCCGGCCTCGCAGACGACCAGGTCGCCGATGCGCAGCTCGGTGCCGGCGACCACGGTGCCGTCGACCTTGCGCGCCACGGTGTCGGTCTTGGCCTTGCGCAGCGTGTCGGCCTGCGCCTTGCCGCGGCCCTCGGCGACGGCCTCCGCCAGGTTCGCGAAGATCACCGTCAGCCACAGCCAGGCGCTGATGGTCCAGCCGAACCAGTCGCCGGGGTCCTTGAAGGAGAAGACCGTGGTCAGCACGGACCCGATCAGCACCACGAACATCACGGGGGACTTGACCATCACCCGGGGGTCGAGCTTGCGGAAGGCGTCCGGCAGCGACTTGAGCAGCTGCCCGGGGTCGAAGAGGCCCGCGCCGACACGGCCCTCGGGGGACTTGTGCCCGGTGGGTACGTCGCTGTGCGGCGCCCGGGTCGGGGTGGCTGTGGACATCGAGTCCTCTTGCTTCTCTGTACGGGTGGTCATCACGCCAGCCCCTCGGCCAGCGGCCCGAGTGCGAGGGCCGGGAAGTACGTCAGACCGGTGATGATGAGGATCGTGCCGACCAGCAGGCCCGTGTACAGGGGCTTGTCGGTCCGCAGGGTGCCCGCGGTCTTCGGGACCGGCTTCTGCTCGGCGAGCGAGCCGGCCAGGGCCAGCACGAAGATCATCGGCAGGAAGCGGCCGAAGAGCATGCACAGGCCGAGCGTGCTGTTGAACCACTGCGTGTCCGCGTTCAGACCGGCGAAGGCCGAGCCGTTGTTGTTGGAGGCGGACGTGTAGGCGTAGAGGATCTCGGAGAATCCGTGCGCCCCGCTGTTGGTCATGGAGTTGCCCGGGGTGGGCAGGGCCATCGCGATGGCGGTGAAGACGAGTACCAGCGCCGGCGTGATGAGGATGTAGCAGGCGGCGAGCTTGATCTCGCGGGAGCCGATCTTCTTGCCCAGGTACTCGGGCGTACGGCCGACCATCAGTCCTGCGATGAACACCGCGATGATCGCCATGATCAGCATGCCGTAGAGGCCGGAACCGGTACCGCCGGGCGCGATCTCACCCAGCATCATGCCGAGCATCGTGATGCCGCCGCCGAGACCCGTGAACGACGAGTGGAACGAGTCCACCGCACCGGTCGAGGTCAGGGTCGTCGCCACGGCGAAGATCGACGAACCGCCGACGCCGAAGCGGACCTCCTTGCCCTCGTAGGCCCCGCCCGCGATCTGGAACGCGGGACCGTGGTGGGCGAACTCGGTCCACATCATCAGGGCGGTGAAGCCCAGCCAGATGGTGGCCATCGTGGCGAGGATCGCGTAGCCCTGCTTCACGCTGCCGACCAGCAGGCCGAAGGTGCGGGTCAGCGCGAACGGGATGAGCAGGATCAGGAAGATCTCCCACAGGTTCGAGAACGGGGTGGGGTTCTCGAACGGGTGGGCGCTGTTGGCGTTGAAATAGCCTCCACCGTTGGTGCCGAGCTCCTTGATGGCCTCCTGCGAGGCGACGGCACCGCCGTTCCACTGCTGCTGCCCGCCCATGAACTGGCCGACCTCGTGGATGCCGGAGAAGTTCTGGAGGGCGCCGCACGCGACGAGGACGATCGCGCCGATCGTGGCGATCGGCACCAGGACGCGGACCGTGCCGCGCACCAGGTCGGACCAGAAGTTGCCCAGCTCACCGGTGCGCGAGCGCGCGAACCCGCGCACCAGCGCCACGGCGACGGCGATGCCGACGGCTGCGGAGACGAAGTTCTGGACGGCGAGACCGGCGGTCTGCACGACGTGGCCCATGGCCTGCTCGCCGTAGTACGACTGCCAGTTGGTGTTGGTCACGAACGACACGGCCGTGTTGAACGCCTGGTCCGGGTCGATGGACTTGAACCCGAGCGAACCCGGCAGCACACCTTGCAGCCGCTGGAGCAGGTAGAGGAACAGCACGCCGACCGCGGAGAAGGCGAGCACGCCGCGCAGGTAGGCGGGCCAGCGCATCTCGGTGTCGGGGTCGGCACCGATGCCCTTGTAGATCCACTTCTCGACACGCCAGTGCTTGTCGGAGGAGTAGACCTTGGCCATGTAGGTGCCGAGGGGGATGTAGGCGAGCGCCAGAGCCGCGATCAGCGCGAGCAGCTGGAGCACGCCGGCGAGGACGGGACCCATGTCTAGGCTCAGAACCTCTCCGGGAAGATCAGGGCGAGGACGAGATAGCCCAGCAGGGCGACGGCCACGACGAGGCCGACGATGTTCTCGGCGGTCACAGCTTCGTCACCCCCTTGGCGACGAGAGCCACCAGCGCGAAACACGCGATCGTGATGACGACGAAGGCCAGATCGGCCATCGTGAGCTCCTGGAGTGAGGTTCGGTCGGGCAGGGACGATTCCGAGGAAACAGCCTTCGTGGCCGGTTTCGAGCGCCGTTGACGGCTCCCATACGGCCCGCTGCACGCCTTTGACGGTTCTCTTACGGCCCCACGATCACCGCAGGTCGCAGCCGTGCCGGAGGCGGAACCGCAGCCCGCGGATCACGGCGTCCGGCTCCTCGCGGACGGCGTGCGAACGCCACCACCACAAGGACACGCCCTCGCTCGGTACGTCACGAACGAGAGCCTGCGAGGCGCCGTATTGCCGGGGTGGTGACGCTGAGTGTTCACCCGAACCACCCCTCGCCCATACAGCCCAACCAGGCCCCAACAGGTGCGTGAGCCCGCCTGTTGATGCGGCACCGACGCCGATCCGGCCAGTCTTAACGGAAGCTTGACGCCCGCAGCCCCTTGATCCGTGGGCCCATGCGTCACTCTCTGCTTACGCTGGTGCCGCCGTCTGCGTGATGGCCGGAATCGCATGCCGACCGCACGTCAGGAGCAGGCCGATGGCCACGACCGAACACCCTCCTCCCAGTCGCTTGCGCGCCTGGATGCTGGAGGGCCTGTCCGACATGGGCAAGGGCCATGCTCCCAAGGGCACGCAGACCGCGGAGGAGCCCGCCCAGGAGGGCCAGCCGTGGTACCGGGTCATGTGCCTCACCGGCGTCGACTACTTCTCGACCCTCGGCTACCAGCCCGGCATCGCGGCCCTCGCGGCCGGCCTGCTGTCGCCCATCGCCACCATCGTGCTGGTGGTCGTCACCCTCGCGGGCGCCCTGCCCGTCTACCGCCGGGTGGCCGAGGAGAGCCCGCACGGCCAGGGTTCGATCGCGATGCTGGAGCGGCTGCTGACGTTCTGGAAGGGCAAGCTCTTCGTCCTGACCCTGCTGGGCTTCGCGGCCACGGACTTCCTGATCACCATCACCCTGTCCGCGGCGGACGCCTCCACCCACCTGGTCGAGAACCCGCACCTCGAAAGCGCCCTGCACGACAAGCAGATGCTGATCACCCTGGTCCTCGTGGCGCTGCTCGGCGCGGTGTTCCTCAAGGGCTTCCTGGAGGCGATCGGCGTCGCGGTCGCGCTGGTGGGCCTCTATCTCGCGCTCAACGCCGTGGTCGTGGTCTCCGGCCTGTACCACGTCATCACCGCGGGCCATGTGGTCACCGACTGGACCAGCGCCCTGACCGCCGAGCACGGCAACATCTTCGTCATGATCGGCGTCGCCCTGATCGTCTTCCCCAAGCTCGCGCTCGGCCTCTCCGGCTTCGAGACCGGCGTCGCCGTGATGCCGCACGTGAAGGGCGACATCGGGGAGACCGAGGAGAACCCCGAGGGACGCATCCGGGACACCAAGAAACTGCTCACCACCGCCGCCGTGATCATGAGCTGCTTCCTGATCACGACGAGCTTCATCACCACCCTGCTCATTCCGGAGAAGGAGTTCGAGTCCGGCGGCCAGGCCAACGGCCGCGCGCTCGCGTACCTCGCACACGAGTACCTCGGCAACGCCTTCGGCACGGTCTACGACGTCTCCACCATCGCCATCCTGTGGTTCGCCGGCGCCTCCGCCATGGCCGGCCTGCTCAACCTGATGCCGCGTTATCTCCCCCGCTACGGCATGGCCCCGCACTGGGCGCGCGCGGTGCGCCCGATGGTCATCGTCTTCACTCTGGTCGCCTTCCTGGTCACCTGGATCTTCGACGCCGACGTCGACGCCCAGGGCGGCGCGTACGCCACCGGCGTGCTGGTGCTCATCAGCTCCGCCGCCATCGCCGTGACCATCGCGGCCCGCAAGGCCGGCCAGCGCAACTGGTTCATCGGTTTCGCGGTCATCTCGGTGGTGTTCCTCTACACGACCGTCGTGAACGTCGTCGAGCGCCCCGACGGCGTGAAGATCGGCGCCTGTTTCATCGCCGGCATCATCCTGATCTCGCTGCTGTCGCGGCTGCTGCGCGCCTTCGAGCTCCGTGTCACCGGCGTGACGCTCGATGTCATGGCGGAACGATTCATCCGGGACATGGCCAGCCGCAAGATCCGGTTCATCGCCAACGAGCCCGACAGCCGGGACAAGGCCGAGTACCGCGACAAGATCGAGCAGATCCGCACCGACAACGACCTCTCGGAGCAGGAGGACTTCGTCTTCGTCGAGGTCACGGTCACCGACCCGTCCGAGTTCGAGGCCGGCCTGATCGTGCGCGGCCAGGTCATGCACGACCGCTACCGCGTCCTCACCCTGGAGTCCTCCTCCATCCCCAACGCGCTGGCCGCACTGCTGCTGAACGTGCGCGACACGACCGGCTGTATCCCGCACATCTACTTCGAGTGGACCGAGGGCACCCCGTTCGCCAACTTTCTGCGCTTCTTCCTCTTCGGCCAGGGCGAGGTCGCCCCGGTCACCCGCGAGGTCCTGCGCGAGGCCGAGCCGGACCGCGACCGCAGACCCCGCGTCCACACGGGCTGACGCCCGCACACCGCCGAACCGGCCGCGGCCCAACAGGATCGCGTCAACGATGAGCCGTAAGGCGTCAGAGCACGGTCAGCGCCATTCGCTCCCGCGCCGCCGCCCCTTACCGTCGGCACTGTGGACGGAAGCAGACCGCGCCCGGCCCCGACCGGTGACCGTCACTGGCATGACAGTGCCCGGTTCGCCGCGGGCTGCGCAGCGACGTTCTTCGGCCTGACCCTGCTGGTCGACTGGGACGGCCACACCCTCACGCCGCCGCGCACCCTGCTGTGGCTGGTCATGACCTCCGTACTGTTCACGATCCTGCTCCCCCAGCGCGTGACCGCCGGCCCCGGCTGGCTCGCGGTGCGCGGCCTCGTACGACGTCAGGCCGTGCGCACGGACGAGCTGGTGACCGTGCGGCAGTACGGCGACGTCTCGGCGCACCTGACGCTGCGCGACGCGGACGGCCGCCGTCTGGACCTGGACCCGCGCGTCCTGCTCAGCAACCCGCTGCTGTGGCACGAGCTGGACACCGGGGTACGCCGCTCCCGCGCCGGCGGAACCCTGCTGGAGGGCATCGACGTACTGGAACGACTGAGACATGAGATCGACGACGCCACGGCGGAGGCGGTACTCAACGCGTCCGGCATCTCCTGAACGGCGCGCGCCGGGCGGGCCCCGGCAGCTGCGGCGAAGGCTAGGGTGGTGAGCAAAAGCCGCACAAGCACATGAACAACACCGTGCGAGGCGTCTCCCATGGGCCTGAGCATCCGCAATCAGCTCCCCGGCACGATCACGGCCATCACCCCGGGGGCGGCCACGGCGATGGTCGACGTCCATCTCACCGGCGGCCAGGACCTCACCGCGGCGATCGCCCCGTCGGCCGTCGAAGAGCTCGGCCTGGCCGAGGGCACCACCGTCAACGCCCTCGTGACCGCGACCCACATCTCCCTCGCCACCTCGCCGATCGAGGACCGCCTCCCCCTGCGCAACCAACTCCCCGGCACGATCACCGGCATCGCCACCGGCGGCGCGATGGCGTCGGTGAAGATCGCGGTCGAGGGCGGCGCGGTCACCGCCGCCATCACCAGGGACGCCACCACCGACCTGGACCTGTCCCCCGGCGTCCCCGTCGTCGCCCTGGTCGAGGCCACGGAGGTCGCCCTGACGACCGTATGAGGCGGACACGCGAAAGTGCTCCCCACGCGGAAGGGCTCCCCTACGGCCGTGCGTGGCCGTAGGGGAGCCCTTCTTTCTTCCGTGCAGCGTCCCTGCGGACCTCAGCCCGCTGCCGCTCAGTCGTCGTAGGCGTCCAGCGGCGGGCAGGAGCAGACGAGGTTCCGGTCACCGAAGGCCTGGTCGATGCGGCGCACCGGCGGCCAGTACTTGTCGGCGGCGGACACCCCGGCCGGGAAGACGGCGTCCTCACGGCTGTACGCGTGCTCCCACGTGCCGCCCAGCGCGCCGGCGGTGTGCGGGGCGTTGCGCAGCGGGTTGTCCTCGGCGGGCCACTCGCCCGACCCGACCTTCTCGATCTCCGCACGGATGGCGATCATCGCCTCGCAGAACCGGTCGAGCTCGGCCAGGTCCTCGGACTCGGTCGGCTCGATCATCAGCGTGCCGGCCACCGGGAACGACATCGTCGGCGCGTGGAAGCCGTAGTCGATGAGCCGCTTGGCCACATCGTCGACGCTCACGCCGGTCGCCTTGGTCAGCGGACGCAGGTCGATGATGCACTCGTGCGCGACGAGTCCGCCGGGCCCGGTGTAGAGCACCGGGTAGTGCGGCTCCAGTCGCTTGGCGACGTAGTTCGCGGACAGCACGGCCACCTGCGTGGCCCGCTTCAGACCCTCACCGCCCATGAGGCGGACGTACGCCCACGAGATCGGCAGGATCCCCGCGGAACCCCACGGCGCCGCCGAGATCGGGCCGACGCCCGTCTTCGGACCGGCGGCCGGCTGGAGCGGGTGGTTCGGCAGGTACGGCGCCAGGTGCGCGCGCACACCGACCGGACCGACGCCCGGACCGCCGCCGCCGTGCGGGATGCAGAAGGTCTTGTGCAGGTTCAGGTGCGAGACGTCGCCGCCGAAGTGGCCCGGCTTGGCCAGCCCCACCAGCGCGTTGAGGTTGGCGCCGTCGACGTACACCTGCCCGCCGGCCTCGTGCACCTGCGCGCAGATGTCGGCGACGTGCTCCTCGAAGACGCCGTGCGTCGACGGGTACGTGATCATCAGCACCGACAGCTCGTCCCGGTGCTTCTCGATCTTGGCCCGCAGGTCCTCGACGTCGATCTCGCCGTCCTCGGCGGTCTTCACGACGACGACCTTCATGCCGGCCATCACGGCGCTGGCGGCGTTCGTGCCGTGCGCGGAGGACGGGATGAGGCAGACGGTGCGCTGCTCGTCGCCGTTGGCCCGGTGGTACCCGCGCACGGCGAGCAGTCCGGCCAGCTCACCCTGCGAGCCGGCGTTGGGCTGGAGGGAGACCTTGTCGTAGCCGGTGACCTCGGCGAGACGTTCCTCCAGCTCGTGGATGAGCGTCAGATAGCCCTGCGCCTGCTCGGCGGGCGCGAAGGGGTGCAGCTGCCCGAACTCGGGCCAGGTGACCGGCTCCATCTCGGTGGTCGCGTTGAGCTTCATCGTGCAGGAGCCCAGCGGGATCATGCCGCGGTCGAGTGCGTAGTCCCGGTCGGCCAGCCGGCGCAGGTAGCGCAGCATCGCCGTCTCGGAACGGTGCTGGTGGAAGACGGGGTGCGTGAGGTAGTCGTCGGTACGCAGCAGCCCGTCCGTGAGCGCGTCCGCGGCGCTCGCGTCCAGCGCCTCGATGTCGCCCTCGACGCCGAACGCCGCCCATACGGCGCCCAGCTGGGCCCGCAGAGTGGTCTCGTCGCAGGCGATGGAGACGTGGTCGGCGTCGACGAGGCGCAGGTTGACGCCGTTCTGCCGAGCGGCGGCGACGACCTCGGTGGCCTTCCCGGGCACCCGCACGGTCAGGGTGTCGAAGTAGGAGCCGTGCACGACCTCGATACCGCCGGCCTTGAGCCCCGCGGCGAGGATCGAGGCGTAGCGGTGGGTCCGCCGCGCGATGCTCCGCAGCCCCTCGGGACCGTGGTAGACGGCGTACATGCCGGCCATGACGGCGAGGAGCACCTGAGCCGTACAGATGTTGCTGGTGGCCTTCTCCCGCCGGATGTGCTGCTCACGCGTCTGCAGCGCCAGCCGGTAGGCCTTGTTCCCGTCGGCGTCCACGGACACGCCCACGAGCCGCCCCGGCAGGCTGCGCGCGAACTTCTCGTGGACGGCCATGTAGCCGGCATGCGGTCCGCCGAAGCCCATCGGCACACCGAACCGCTGTGTCGTACCGACCGCGATGTCCGCCCCTAGCTCGCCCGGCGACTTCAGCAGCGTGAGCGCGAGCAGGTCGGCGGCGACGGTGACGAGGGCACCGAGCTCGTGCGCCTGGTCGATGACCGGCTTGATGTCCCGTACGACACCGGAGGCGCCCGGGTACTGCAGGAGCACGCCGGTGATCTCGCGCGCGGCGATCTCGGCCGGAATGCCGTCCGAGAGGTCGGCGACGACGACCTCCACGCCCGTCGGCTCGGCGCGGGTCTCGATCACGGCGATGGTCTGCGGAAGCACGTCCGCGTCGACCAGGAACAGCCCCTTCTTGTTCTTGCCCATGCGCCGGGACAGGGCCATGGCCTCGGCGGCGGCCGTCCCCTCGTCGAGCAGCGAGGCACCGGAGGTCGGCAGCCCGGCGAGCTCGGCGACCATGGTCTGGAAGTTCAGCAGGGCCTCGAGACGCCCCTGGGAGATCTCGGGCTGGTACGGCGTGTAGGCCGTGTACCAGGCGGGGTTCTCCATGACATTCCGCAGGATGACCGGCGGGGTGAAGGTCCCGTAGTACCCGAGCCCGATCATCGAGTCCAGCACCTGGTTGCGGTCGGCGAGGGAACGCAGCTCGGCCAGCACCTCGGCCTCGGTGCGGGCACCCGGCAGATCCAGCGAGTCGGCGTTCTTGATCACGTCCGGCACCGCGGCGGCGGTGAGCTCGTCGAGGGAGCCGTACCCGACCTGGGCGAGCATCTTGGCCCGGGCCTCATGATCAGGGCCGATATGACGCTGCTCGAAGGGGATTCCCTGTTCGAGCTCGGAGAGCGGAATGCGATGGGCGGTCATTTGCGGAGGCCTCCTGGTCTGACACGACCTTCGAGGGGCACCACGGCGCGGGTACCCGAACGGCCTCCCCCTCTGTCATCTCAACCTGAGAGCTTCACCGGACCGCCCGAAGGCCGTCGGCTTTCACCGTCGGTGAGAGCGGAAGCCGTCGACACCCGCCCTGCTTTCCAGAGTGACCTCGTCCGTGCGGTACGTGTGCCTGAGAGATTCCGGGGAGGATTTGCTCCTTCGGCGCCTCCGATGGTGTCCGGAGGACTCTCCCGCACGGGGTCAGCAGCCGCTATGAAGCCTACCAGCGAGGTCGACGCACGGACCTTCGAGTGGCCGCTCTCACCAATCTGCCTTTTCGTAGTGCTTACGGATGAGTTGTGACCAAGTGGAGGGCCCGTGCAGACCGACATCGATCCGCGCAATCTGATCGGCCGCAAGGCCTTCGACCGCAACGGCACCAAGATCGGCACCATCGACGAGGTCTACCTCGACGACGCGACCGGGGTACCGGAATGGGCGGCGATACGCACCGGCCTGTTCTCCCGGGACGCCTTCGTCCCCCTGGAGCCCAGCGAGCTGGTGGAGGGCAGCCTCCACATCCCCTTCGACCGTGCCCTGATCAAGGACGCCCCCGACTTCGGAGTGGGCCGCCATCTGTCCCCCGAACAGGAGCTCCAGCTCTACCACCACTACGGCCTTGATGTAACGGCCCCGCCCCCACCCCCCGACCGGGACTTCGGCAACCTGGCCCCCACGGAGCCGCCCAACAACAACGACCCCACGACCCCGCACCCCTGACCAGCCCGAACGGGCCGCCTTCCGCCCCTTCCCGCCGACGAGAGCGACGAGGACGACGAAAGCCGACCTCCAAGCCCTGCCGACTCCGGCACGGACGTCCCACCGGCCGACCCCCTCAGCCACACCCTCCTATCCAGGCAGCGCAGCCGCACCATCCCCACCGACCACGGAGCCCTCAGAGCCCCCTGGTCCCCCGACTTCTCCCCCTTCCCCAGGCCGCTCCTCCACGAGCGGCAGCGGCTCCACCGCCTCCAGCCCCGGATCATCCACCTGGAACGTCCGCACCCGCCCCGGCTCCGACCCCGGCGTCTCGAACCGCACGGTCACCCGCCCCAGCCCGCTCCCCTGCACCCACCCATGCCCGTACTCGGCGTGCCGCACATCGTGCCCGGCGAGCCATCTCCGCTCGCTCGGCCTTTCCTCCCCCCGCGCCACGACCACCCCCTCCGCGCTCTCCTCACCGTCCTCCACCGACTGCTGCTCCCCCAGCTCCCCCGCGGCCTGGGCGAACAAGTCCTCCTGCGTGTAGTCGGCCAGCCCGCTGACCCCGACCCCCAGCAGCCGCACCCCGCCCGTCGTGTCCACGGAGTCCAGCAGCCGAGCAGCGGCCTCCCGCACCACCGCCGGATCATCCGTCGGCCCCCGCAACGTCTCGGACCGTGTAAGGGTCGAGAAGTCGTACCGCCGCACCTTCAGCACGATGGTCCGCCCCGACAACCCGGCCCCCCGCAACCGCCGCACACAGCGATCGGCCAGCCGCTGCACCTCAAGACCGACCCGCACCCGGTCATGAATGTCCACGTCGTACGTGTCCTCGACCGACACCGACTTGGCCTCCCGCTCGGCCACCACGGGCCGCTCGTCGTGCGCCAGCGCCATCGCGTACAGCGCATGCCCATGGGCCTTGCCCAGCAGCCGTACGAGCTCGTCCTCACCGGCCTCGGCGATCTCCTCGACCGTATGGATCCCGGCCCGCCGCAGATGGTCCCCCGTCGCCGGCCCCACCCCCGGCAGCGTCCGCACCGACATCGGCCCGAGCAGCGCCCGCTCGGTCCCCGGCTCGATCAGCACCAGCCCATCGGGCTTGGCCTGCTCCGAGCCGATCTTCGCGAGCATCTTGGACGCGGCCAGCCCCACCGACCCCGCGAGTCCCGTGGCAGCCCTTATGTCGCCGCGCAGCTTCACCCCCACCAGCCGCGCCGACGACGCGTCCCAAGCCGCCCCTCCGGCCTCCAGATCCACGAACGCCTCGTCCAGGCTCAACGGCTCCACCAGCGGCGAAAGCTCCCGCAGCAGCCCCATCACCCGCTCGCTGATGTCGCGGTAGATCCCGAAGCGGGGCACGAGATACGCGGCGTTCGGCGCCAGCCGGCGTGCCTGCGCCATGGGCATCGCCGAGTGCACCCCGAACACCCGGGCCTCATAGGAAGCGGTGGCGACGACTCCACGCGGCCCGAGCCCGCCCACGATCACGGCTTTCCCCCGCAGGCTCGGCTTGGATGCCTGCTCCACCGAGGCGTAGAAGGCATCCATGTCGAGATGCAGGATCGTGGGCGCGTTTCTCACATCTCCGATGCTGCCTCACGCCACTGACAATGAGCAGCACGGCCGGGCCGGGCCGAAGCCCTGTCAGACCGCCCGGTTACGCCGGCGAGCCAGCTCGTCCGCCGGGTTGTGCCCGATGAGCGTCTCCCCGGTGTCGATCCGCTCCCCGTGCAGCTGCGACAACGCGCTCTCGACGTCCCGCCAGACCACACCCACGGCGATCCCGAAGATCCCCTGTCCGCCCTGGAGCAGCGCGTGCACCTCGTCCGGCGAGCTGCACTCGTACACGGTCGCGCCGTCGCTCATCAGCGTCATGCGCTCGAGGTCGCGAAAGCCCTGCTCCCGCAGGTGCTGCACCGCGGTACGGATGTTCTGGAGCGACACCCCGGTGTCGAGGAACCGCTTGACGATCTTCAGGACAACGACGTCCCGGAAGCTGTACAACCGCTGCGTCCCGGACCCGTAGGCGGGCCGCACGCTCGGCTCGACGAGGCCGGTGCGTGCCCAGTAGTCCAGCTGGCGGTATGTGATGCCGGCGGCAGCGCACGCCGTCGGACCGCGGTAGCCGATCTCTTCCGACCCCATGGACGCCGCCCCTCCACCGGTGCTCGGCACGGCCGTCGGCCGATGCGGAGCGTGATCGGCAGCACCGCCCTGAACAGCGCTGCTGTGAAGCGGGTACGGACCGCTCGCCCCGAGACTGCGCCCGGGGGCACCCCCAGCCGTACCGTCGCCGCTGCTTCTCACGCCGACCTCCGTCCTTGACCTGCCTTCTCGACGGTAGGCAGTCACCAGGGGTGCGTCAACGATCGCCACACTCGGCACGCCGAGTGATAATCACCCTAGGAGTGGTTTCCCGCACCCCACCGCGGGGAAAGGCTAGCCGAATGCCTTCGGAGCGGGCCTCGGGGACGCTCTCGCTCACCGGCGACAAATTCTGGCATTTGAGCCGTAACCGACTGTGGGCCGAGCCACTACGGACCGCAAGTCCGGCCGACGCCCACGCCGTCTCACTGACTGCTGGTGCCGAAGTCCTCGGGCGAGATCTGGTCGAGGAACTCGCGGAACTTCTCCACCTCGTCCTCCTGCTCGTCCGGGATCGCGATGCCGGCGTCGTCCAGCACCCCGTCGCTGCCGTAGATCGGCGTTCCGGTGCGCAGGGCCAGCGCTATGGCATCAGACGGACGGGCGCTCACCTCGACGCCGCTGGCGAACACCAGCTCGGCGTAGAAGACGCCCTCACGCAGATCCGTGATGCGTACTTCGGTGAGCTCCTGGCCGACGGCCTCCAGCACGTCCTTGAACAGGTCGTGGGTCAGCGGTCGCGCGGGGGCCATGCCCTGCTGGGCGAAGGCGATCGCCGTCGCCTCCCCCGGCCCGATCCAGATGGGGAGGTAGCGGTCGCCTCCCACTTCGCGCAGGAGCACGATCGGTTGGTTGGAGGGCATTTCGACCCGGACACCTACGACATCGAGCTCGTTCACACAGCAACCCTAGGCCGTGCCCGGGACGTTTGGGTAGTCGGGCAGAGAACGGGTGGCCGATCCGGCCTTCCTGTGCATGCCCCGCTCAGGGCAGCCGCACCCCGAGAGCCGTTTGCACCAGCGCGGAGTGCAGCTTGACCGTGAGCCCCGCCAGTTCCTTGGCGCGCGCCTCGGCATGAGCCCTGGTCTGAGGGTTGCGGTGCCGTTTCAGCGGCGCCACGACCTGGTCCACCAGTCCGGCCTCACGATCGGCGGCGGCCTTCATCACCCGAAGGTGCCGGGGCTCGATCCCGAACCGCCCCAGCTCGGCCACCAGCGTGGCCACGGTGACCGCCTCCGCGTCGTACGCCCCGTCCGGCAGCGGAGCGATCAGGCCGTACGACTCCCATTCCGCGAGCTCGCGCTCGTCGATCCCGGCCGCGGCCAGCAGCTCGGCGCGCCCGACCCGGGCCGCCGTGGGCCCTTCCACGGGCTCCAGGACCGTTTCACCGTCCCGCTGCCGGCACACGGTCGGCAGCGGTGCCGCCTGACCGCGCTCCATGGCGTCCAGATGCTCCCGGATGACCTTCAGGGGCAGATAGTGGTCCCGCTGCATCCGCAGGACGTGACCGAGCCGCTCGACGTCCTGCACGCTGAACTTGCGATACCCCGAGGGGGTTCGCTGCGGCTCGACCAGCCCCTCCGACTCCAGGAAACGGATCTTGGAGATGGTGATGTCAGGGAACTCGTCACGCAGCACGTTCAGCACCGTGCCGATGCTCATCAGCCGACCGTCCGTGGCGGCGATGCCGTGGCCGGCACCGCCGCTCGGTGTTTTCAGCATGGACCTTCCCTGGGTCTCCCCGGACGGTCTCCGGGGGAGGGTCAGTAGCCCCGCTGGCTTGCGTAGAAGACCAGCCGGTACTTGCCGATCTGCACCTCGTCGCCGTTGTTCAGAGCAACCTGGTCGATCCGCTCGCGGTTGACGTACGTGCCGTTCAGGCTGCCGACGTCGGCGACCGTGAAGGAGCCGTCCTGAGCGCGACGGAACTCCACATGCCGACGCGAGACCGTCACGTCGTCCAGGAAGATGTCGCTCTGCGGGTGCCGACCGGCGGTGGTCAGATCGCCGTCCAGGAGGAACCGGCTGCCCGAGTTCGGTCCGCGGCGCACCACCAGAAGCGCGGAGCCCAGCGGCAGCGCGTCGACGGCGGCCTGCGCCTCGGGCGACAGCGCCGGGATCTGCGTCTGACCGGTGGTCTCGGCGTCGTAGGCCTCGATACCGGAGATGGAGATCGTGGAGGTCGTCTCGGACGGCCGCTCGGGCGTCGCGCCGCTGCGCAGCGGAGCACCGCAGTTGGAACAGAAGCGGCTGTTCTCCGCGTTGCGGTTACCGCACCTCGTACACACCAGGGCCGACATCGGGGAAAACCCTCCACCCGTACTTGAGGTTGACGGTTGCCCGAAACCTATGCCGCCGGACTGGCCAGGGTCAACTGACGGCGCGCCCTGACCTCCGGAAATGTCACCGCCCGGCCCAGACACCTGGTCCCTGAACAGCGGGCGCTGGCCGTCGTCGTCCCCTTGTGCGCGGTGACGAGCGGTGGCGTTGTCGCTGCCCTCTCGCGCGCTCTTGCCGAACAACTTCGCAAACAACTTCACGGGCGATTCCCCTTGACCGAAACAGACCCGCCCGTGGGGCAGGACGAACCCTGACTGCTCACTCTGGCCGACCCGGACATCTTCACAACGTCCGTCTCCACCAGACAGTTTCCACCACGCACCACCCATTCGGTGCGCCGACCCCCCGCAACCTCATGCCCTGGCCGGACGTCCCCCATGCACCGCCGGTTCACTGGGAGGACGACCGAGCGTAGTCAGGCCGCTTCGCCGCTCGCAAGGCGTCCACAACGATCTTGTCCGACCGCTCGATCGTCACGGTGGCCTGCTCCTTCTCGAGAGTCTGCACCACGCCTCCAGGGATGTTGAGCGCCGGTTCCAGGTCCTGTGGCTTGCCGATGACCTTGAAACGATAGGGAGCGTTGATCTTGTTCCCGTCGACGCTCACGCTGTTGCCGGAATCGGTGAGGTAGGTGCCGGCGACGACGCGTACGCCGTTCACCTGGATCGCCTCCGCGCCGGCCGCGCGCAGCTCCTGGATCGCGTCGAGCAGCATGTCCGCCTCGACCGTTCCCTTCGTGTCGTCGATGGTCATCGTGATGCCAGGTCCCTGAGCGGCCACCGTGCCCGCCAGAATGCCGAGTTGCCTCTCCTTCTCGACCGTCTGCTTGCGGGCCTCCTCGGCCTGGTTCGAACTGTTCTCCAGTTCGTCACGCTGCTTCTCGAGACCTTGCTTCTCGTCCTCTAGACGCTGAGTACGGTCGTCCAGTTCATCGAGGATGCGAACGAGATCTTCCTGACGTGCGCCGCGCAGGGCGCTGTCGCTGTCGCTGTTCGACGCGACCTGCACCGCCAGACCGAACCCGAGGCCGAACAGCAGCAGGGCGACGATGAGTTGGGCCCGGGTCACGCGGGGCGGCCACAGGCCCTGAGCCAGCCGCTGCCGACCGGTCAGCCCGGACTGTCGCTCTTGCCGCCCCTCGGGCGTGTCCGTGCTCTCAGGGGCGTCCGACGCCTCGCCCGCGCCCGTCGCCACCTCTTCGGGCAGCTCCTTGCGCAGCCTGTTCTCGGGGCTCTGTTCCTGGTTGCTCATCGGCCTCACGCCCGGAACACGTGCCGGCGAATCGCCGCGGCGTTCGAGAAGATCCGGATGCCGAGCACCACGACGACACCCGTGGACAGCTGGGCCCCGACGCCCAACTTGTCGCCCAGGAACACGATCAGCGCGGCCACGACCACATTGGACAGGAACGACACGACGAAGACCTTGTCGTCGAAGATGCCGTCGAGCATGGCCCGCAGACCCCCGAAGACGGCGTCCAGAGCCGCCACGACGGCGATCGGCAGATAAGGCTCGACGACCGCCGGAACCTCAGGCCGGACCAACAGTCCGGCCACGACTCCGACGACGAGGCCCAGTACGGCGATCACGATGTGCCCTTCTCGGTTTTCTCGGTGTTCGGCTGTGCTGTACGTACGATCACGCTCGGGGCGGCGGGCAGCCGCAGGTCCTCCTGCACGGAAATGCTGGTACGGATACCGAAGTTCTCCTGCAAGGCGTGCAGGTACAGCCCGTCGGCACTGTCCTGGAACCTGGTGCTCAGCCGCTCCCCGTCCCCCACCGCGAGCACCGTGTACGGCGGCACCAGCGGCTTGTTGTCGACCAGTATTGCGTCACCCGCGGCTCGGATCGCCGACAGGGCCGTCAGCCGCTGTCCATTGATCGAGACGGCCTCGGCACCCGACTCCCACAGCCCGTTGACCACACGCTGCATGTCGCGGTCGCGCACCCGGCCGGTGTCGGAGAACCCGGACGACCCGCGCGGGTCGCCGTCGCCGTCCGTGCCCGCTTCCTTGGCGTCGTTCACGACGAGCTTCACGCCGGGCCCGTGCACCTCGACCGCGCCAGCGAGGATGCCCACGAGCTCGGCCTGGTCGCCGCCGGCGGTCTTCAGGGCCTCGCGCTGCCGCGCGCTCACATCGGCGCGCAAGTCGTCGACGGTCTCCTCCAGCTTGTCCGCCGTCGCCGTCTCACGGTCGATGCGGTCGATCAGCTCCTCGCGCTCCTTGGCCACCACGGGGGCCGCCACGCGCGCCTGCGCCGCTCCCACGGTCACCACGAGCGCCGCGAGCACCAGACCGGCGGCGAGCCCCAGCTTCGCCCTCAGCGTCTTGGGCAGTCCCCCGTCACCCGCGGCCTTCTTGCGGGCGGCGGCCTCGGCGTACCCGTCGTCGAGGCTGTGATCCATGACGTTGGTGAGCAGCGACATGGACGCGTCCGGGCGCGCAGGGGGCGTAGATGTGCTCCGAACGGGGGGCGGCTGCGGCATGCCGCACATCGTCGCACGTCGCGGCCGCTACCTCCGAATGGCCCCACCGGCGTGCCGGACAGGCCCCCTTTCGGGGACACCTGTCCGGCACGCGCGTGTGCTGCTTGCTCTACCGGCCGGCGCTGTCCACGACCGCGGACCACTCGTCGAGCAGCTCCTGGGCGGACGCGTCGTCCGGCCCCTCGGCCCACAGATGGGTTACCGCCTCCGCCGGGTCCGGCAGCACCATCACCCACCGCCCGTCGGTCTCCACGACCCGCACTCCGTCGGTCGTGTCGACAAAGCGATCTCCGGCCTCCTCGACGACCCGCCGCATGACGAGGCCCTTGACGGCCCAGGGGGTCGCGAGATCACGCTTGATGACATGCGCCCGCGGAATCCGCGCGTCGATCTGGCTCAGCGTGAGCTGCGTCCGCGCCACGAGCCCGATCAGCCGCACGAAGGCCGCCGTACCGTCGAAGACACTGCTGAACTCGGGGACGATGAACCCGCCCTTGCCGTCGCCGCCGAAGATCGTCGTGTCGTCGCGCCCGACCCGGGTCAGGTCATCGGGCGAGGTGGTCGTCCACTCCACCTGCGTCCCGTGATACGCCGCCACCTGCTCGGCGATCCTCGTGGTGGTCACCGGCAGCGCCACACGCCCGCTACGCCGCTCAGCGGCCACCAGGTCGAGCATGACCAGCAGGGCCCGGTCGTCCTCGACGATCCGCCCCCTCTCGTCGACCAGCGACAACCGCTCACCGACCGGGTCGAACCGCACGCCGAACGCGGCCCGCGCGGACGCCACGATCTCGCCCAGCCGCACCAGCCCCGACCGCCGCGTATCCGCCGACTCCGTGGGCCTGGACTCGTCGAGACCGGGGTTGATGGTCAGCGAGTCCACACCGAGCTTGCCCAGCAGGCTGGGAAGCACGAGCCCGGCGCTGCCGTTCGACGCGTCGACGACGACCTTGAGCCCCGACTCCGAGATCCCCGTCGTGTCGACGTTCCGCAGCAGCGAGCCGGTGTACGAGTCGAACACACTGGCCGGAAAGTGCAGGTCCCCGATCTCTCCAGGGAACGCACGCCGGTACTCCTGCCTGGCGAAGACCCGGTCCAGCTTCCGCTGACTGGCCTGCGACAGGTCCGCCCCCTGCCCGTCGAAGAACATGATGTCCACGGAATCCGGTACACCCGGTGTCGTTCGGATCATGATCCCGCCGGCACTGCCCCGCGCGGTCTGCTGCCGCGCCACCGGCAGCGGTACGTTCTCCAGGTCCCGTACGTCGATGGCGCTGGCCTGGAGCGCGGAGATGACCGCCCTCTTGAGTGCCCGTGCACCACGGGAGTGGTCGCGGGCCGTGGTGACGGTGGAGCCCTTCTTCAAGGTCGTCGCGTAGGCACCGGCGAGGCGAACAGCCAGTTCCGGCGTGATCTCCACGTTCAGGATCCCGGAGACGCCGCGGGCGCCGAAGAGATGCGCCTGGCCTCTCGACTCCCAGATCACCGAGGTGTTGACGAAGGCGCCGGCCTCGATGGTCTTGAACGGATAGACCCGCACGTTGCCCTGAACAATCGATTCCTCGCCGATCAGGCACTCGTCACCGATGACCGCGCCGTCCTCGATCCGGGCGGCGCGCATGATGTCGGTGTTCTTTCCGACGACGCACCCACGCAGATTGCTGTGCTGCCCGACGTACACGTTGTCGTGCACGACGGCCTTGTGCAGAAAGGCTCCGCTCTTCACGACCACGTTCGAGCCGACGACGGTGTGCTCCCTGATTTCCACACCGGCTTCGACCTTGGCGTAGTCGCCGATGTACAGCGGCCCACGGAGCACCGCGTCGGGATGCACTTCGGCGCCTTCAGCCACCCACACGCCCGGGGAGATCTCGAAGCCGTCGAGTTCGACGTCGACCTTGCCCTCCAGGACGTCGGCCTGCGCCTTCACATAGCTCTCGTGAGTGCCGACGTCCTCCCAGTAGCCCTCAGCGACATAGCCATAGATCGGTTTGCCTTCCTTCATCAGCTGCGGGAAGACATCACCGGACCAGTCCACGGGCACGTCGGGCTCGACATAGTCGAATACCTCGGGCTCCATGACGTAGATACCGGTGTTCACGGTGTCCGAGAAGACCTGGCCCCAGGTCGGCTTCTCGAGGAAGCGCTCGACCTTGCCCTCCTCGTCGACGATCGTGATACCGAATTCCAGCGGATTGGGCACCCTGGTCAGACAGACGGTGACGAGCGATCCTTTTTCCTTGTGGAAGTTGATCAGCTCGGTGAGGTCGAAGTCGGTCAGCGCGTCGCCGGAAATGACGAGGAAAGCATCGTCCTTCAACGCCTCTTCGGCGTTCTTGACGCTTCCGGCGGTACCGAGTGGCTTCTCCTCGTTGGCATAGCTGAGCTCCATTCCGAGCTCTTCACCGTCACCGAAGTAGTTCTTGACCAGCGAAGCCAGGAACTGAACGGTCACGACGGTCTCATTCAGCCCATGCCTTTTGAGCAGCCGCAGAACATGCTCCATGATCGGCCGGTTGGCAACCGGCAGGAGCGGCTTGGGCATGCTTGAGGTCATGGGGCGAAGGCGCGTGCCTTCGCCTCCGGCCATCACGACGGCCTTCATGTCGGAAGCGTCCTCCTCGAAGAGACGACGGTCTAGCCGACTTCACCCGTCCAGATTGTCCCGCACTTTTCCACCGCGGGCCATCGGGCCACTACGCCCGCTTCAATCCGCGAGTTCACTCGGCCATGGCGTCCGCACGGACCAGGCGGCGGACCTGAACCACGTAGAGAACTCCTGCCCACCAGTACAGCGTTGTACCCCATCCGGCGAACGCCCATCCGAAAATAGCAGCGAGTGACGGGATCCATCCACTTCCGTCACTCAGCAGTAGCAACGGGAAGGCATACATCAGGTTGAACGTAGCTGCCTTCCCAAGGAAGTTCACCTGCGGAGGCGGATAGCCGTGACGCCTGAGGATGCCCACCATCACCAGGAGAACCAGCTCACGCGCCAGAAGTGCAGCGGTCAACCAGAGGGGCAGAATCTCCCGCCAGGTGAGGCCGACCAAAGTCGAGAGAATGTAGAGCCGGTCGGCCGCCGGGTCGAGAAGCCGGCCGAGACTGCTGATCTGGTTCCAGCGGCGTGCGAGCTTGCCGTCCAGGTAGTCACTGACGCCGCTCAGAGCCAACACCAGAAGGGCCCAGCCATCACTCTTCGGCCCGCCGAACTCGGGCCTCAGAATCAGCCACAGGAACAGCGGCACGCCAAGGAGCCGCGCCATGCTGAGGATGTTGGGGATGGTGAGGACCCGGTCCGTCTGGACACGGGTCTCCTGGACCTCCACCCGGGAGCCTCCTGGGGAAACGTACCTACGATGCCCCCTGACCCTACCTCAACGCAAAAAAGCTCTGGCCCTCGGGCTGAGTGCCCAAGAGCCAGAGCTCTAAAAGGAGTTCGGCGGCGTCCTACTCTCCCACAGGGTCCCCCCTGCAGTACCATCGGCGCTGTAAG
>NZ_JBHSKM010000023.1:0-126173 GCF_042657965.1 Streptomyces coerulescens | reverse complement strand
CCCTACGAAGCCCGGCCACCTCTTCGTCTCGTGGCTTGACAACAGCATTAGGCAGCGGCCTCCCGTACGTCGTCGAGGCGCAGGACCGGGGCCTGCGGGGCGCGCAGGTGGGCCAGGACCAACTCCTCCAGGGTGGGGACGGTGTTCTGCCAGCCGTCGCCGAGGGAACCCTCCGGACGTACGAGCGCGGTGAGTTGACGGCCCGTCGTGCGGGACTCGATCACCGTGTGCGGGTCCAGGGACGCGTCGGCCCGGCCGGTGACGAGGCGGTGCGCGGCGAGCAGGTCGTCCAGCGGGCCGGCCAGGCGGACCCGGCCGGCGCCGAGCAGCAGGAGGTGGTCGCAGGAGCCGTCCAGCTCGGCCACGACGTGCGAGGACATGACAACGGTGGTGCCGTGCTCGGCGGCGTCGGCCATGAGCGTGGCCATCAGCTGGTGCCGGGCCAGCGGGTCGAGGTCGGCCATCGGCTCGTCCAGGAGCAGCAGTTCGGGCCGCTTGCCGAGGGCGAGGGCGAGCGCGACGCGGGTGCGCTGGCCGCCGGAGAGGGCGCGGACCTTGGCGTCGGGTTCGAGGTCGCCCTCGTCGACGATGCGCTGGGCGGCCTTCGCGTCCCAGCGGCCGGGGTTCAGCTCACGGCCGAAGCGCAGGGTGTCGGCGACGGTGAGCTGGGGGTGCAGGGGCTTGTCCTGGGCGACGTACGCGAGTCGTTCGCGGACCGCCGCCGGGGCCTGGCCGAGGGCGGTGATGTGGCCGGCGCTGGGGCGGATCAGGCCCGCGGCGAGGGCGAGCAGGGTCGACTTGCCGGCGCCGTTCGGGCCGACGACGGCGCACACGCTGCCCGTCGGCAGCCGGAAGTCGCAGCCGTCCAGCGCGGCCTTGCGCCGGCGCCCGAACGTCCTGCTCAGCGCGGCCGCCTCGATGGCGGTCCCGGTCATGACTCGTCCCCCTTGAAGTGCGTGTCCAGTACGGAAGTGAAGAGAGCGTCCACGTCGTCGCGGTCCAGCCCGGCCGTCCGGGCCCGTGCGGCCCAGGCGTCCAGTTCGGCGCGCAACGGCGAGTCCGCCGGCGCGGTGTTCAGTCCCCGTCGCACGAACGTGCCGAGCCCTCGCCGTGCCTCGACCAGGCCCTCGCGTTCCAGTTCGCGGTAGGCCTTGAGCACGGTGTTGGGATTGATGGCCGTCGCCTCGACGACCTCACGGGCCGTCGGCAGCTTGTCCCCCGGCTCCAACAGGCCCAGGCGCAGGGCCTGTTTGGTCTGCTGGACGATCTGGACGTAGGTGGCGACGCCGGAGCGCCGGTCGATGCGGTACTCGACCATCCGTTCCAATCACCCTTTCACTAATTGAGTAGTGAAAGGGTGATGCAAAGAGAGGGGCGGCGTCAAGGCCGCCGCCCCTTGGGGGAGTTATGTCTGGGTTCTGCGCCCGGTTTCCGGGCTCAGGTCTCCGTGCGGTACATCAGGTCCGTCTCGTACGTGGTGAACCCGAGCCGCTCGTACACCGACACCGCCGCCTTGTTGTCCGCGTCGACGTAGAGCATCGCCGCGGGCAGCCCCTGTGCCGCCAGGTGCCGCAGGCCGATCGTCGTCAGGGCCTTGCCGAGGCCGCCGCCCTGGGCGCCCGGGCGCACCCCGAGGACGTACACCTCGCCGAGCCCCTCCTCGGCGTGGACCTTCGTCCAGTGGAAGCCGATGAGTTCGCCGTCCCGCTCCGCCAGGAAGAAGCCCGCCGGGTCGAACCACGGCTCGGCCTTGCGGTCGTCGAGGTCGCGCTGGGTCAGGGAGCCCTGCTCGGGGTGGTGGGCGAAGGCGGCGGCGTTCACGGCGAGCCAGGCCGCGTCGTCCTGGCCGGGCACGAAGGTGCGGACCGTGACGCCCTCGGGGAACACCGGGTCCGGCAGGTTCAGATCGGCCAGCGGGCGGCGCATCTGGCGCAGTTCCCGGAACAGGGTGAGACCGAGGACCTGCGAGAGATGGCGGGCGGCGGAGTGGCCGCCGTGGGCCCACACCCGCAGCCGCTTGCCGGACGCGGCGAGCAGGGCCGAGCCCAGCGCGCGGCCGTGGCCGTGGCCGCGGTGCGAGGGGTGGACGACCAGTTCGGCGGCCGGGGCCTCCACCGGGTCGGTGTCCTCCAGCTGGGCGTAGCCGACGAGTTCGCCGGCGACGGTCAGCAGCAGATGCGAGACGCCCTCGCGCTCGCCTCCGCGCAGCTGGAGCCGGCCCTGCTCGGACACCGCCTGCTGCCCGTCGTTCCGGGCGGCCTCCGCCAGCAGCTCCAGTACGGCCTCGGTCTGCTCGGGGGTGAGCGCGGAGTGGGTCTCGATGGCACGGGTGGGGAGGGGACGTGCGGTGTCGTCGCTGGTCATGCGTACGAGGGTAAGGCGAGGTCCGGACAAAGTCCCGGCACAGAAGCAACCAAGGTGTAACCCGGAACCCCCTGTCGCGCTACGCGCGTTGACTCTAGGCTGCCGCCCGACGGGGCCATGTCACTCACGACCCAGACGACCCACAGGGGGGCGGATGTCAGCCACATCCCACCAGCAGCACCACCGCAGACGCCGTAGCTACGCATTCGTCGCGGGCGCCGCGGCGCTCGCCACCGCGGGCGCGCTGGCCGCGGCGCTCCCGGCGACGGCGTCGGCGAGCTCCCAGAAGCACGGCGGCGGTCACCACGTCAGCCGCTACCAGGACGTCCAGCTGCTGTCCTTCAACGACCTGCACGGCAACCTGGAGCCGCCGGCCGGCTCCTCCGGCCGGGTCACCGAACTCCAGCCGGACGGCACCACGAAGACCATCGACGCGGGCGGAGTGGAGTACCTCGCCACCCACCTGCGCCAGGCCCGCGAGGGCGAGAAGTACTCCATCACCGCGGCCGGCGGCGACATGGTCGGCGCCTCCCCGCTGATCTCGGGCCTCTTCCACGACGAGCCCACCATCGAGGCGCTGAACAAGCTCGACCTGGACGTCACCTCCGTCGGCAACCACGAGTTCGACGAGGGCGCCAGGGAACTGGCCCGCCTCCAGAACGGCGGCTGCCACCCGACCGCCGGCTGCTACACGGACGAGAAGTTCACGGGCGCCGACTTCCCCTACCTCGCCGCGAACGTTCTGAACGAGAAGAGCGGCAAGCCGATCCTCAAGCCCTACTGGGTGTGGAAGAAGAGGGACGTCAAGATCGGCTTCATCGGCGTGACCCTGGAGGACACTCCGGGCGTCGTCTCCGCCGAGGGCGTCAAGGGCCTGAAGTTCAAGGACGAGGTCGAGACGATCAACAAGTACGCCAGGGTGCTCCAGCGCCAGGGCGTGAAGTCGATCGTCGCGCTGATCCACGAGGGCGGGCAGCCGGCCTCCGCCGCGTACAACTACAACTGCGACGCGCCCGGCGCGGGTGACGGCATCTCCGGCCCGATCGCCGACATCGCCAAGAACATCACGCCGTCCGTGGACGCGCTGGTGACGGGCCACACGCACGCGGCCTACGTCTGCACGATCCCCGACCCGTCGGGCAAGCCCCGCATGGTCACCTCGGCGGCGTCCTTCGGCCGGCTCTACACCGACACGACGCTGACGTACGACCGCTTCACCGGCGACATCGCCCGTACGGCCGTGAAGTCCGCGAACCGCGTGGTCACCCGGGACGTCCCCAAGGCGCCCGACATGACGGCGCTGATCTCGAAGTGGAACACCCTCGCGGCGCCCATCGGCAACCGTGCGATCGGCTACATCTCCGCGGACATCCCCAGCACCGGCACGGAGTCCCCGCTCGGTGACCTGATCGCGGACGCGCAGCTCGCGTACGGCAAGGAGCTGGACCCGGAGACGGACCTGGCGCTGATGAACCCCGGCGGCATCCGGGCGCCGCTGACCTACGCGGCCAAGGGCAGTGAGGGCGACGGCGTGGTGACCTACGCCGAGGGCTTCACGGTGCAGCCGTTCTCCAACACCCTGAACCTCCAGGACCTCACCGGCGCGCAGCTGATCCAGGTGCTGAAGGAGCAGGTCAGCGGCACGAACGCGGCCTCCCCGAAGATCCTCCAGATCTCCTCGGGCCTGACCTACACGCTGGACCTGACGAAGTCGGGCGCCGACCGTGTGGTGACGGACTCCATCAAGCTGAACGGTGCGGCGATCGACCCGGCGGCCACCTACCGCGTCGCGATGAACAACTTCCTCGCGGGCGGCGGCGACGGCTTCCCGACGCTGGGCCAGGGCACCAACGACCTCGTCGGCACGGACGACCTGACGGTGCTGGAGAAGTACCTGACGGCCAACTCGTCGGCGACCAGCCCGATCGCGCCGTCGGCGGCGGACCGGATCACGGTCGTGCGGTAGTTCAACGCAGTACTTTGTGAAGTGGCGTGAACTAGATCGCAAACCTCCGGTAGCGGTTGCGGGTGGGGGGCGTGTACATGGTCGGATAGGCCGATGCGTTCCCCCCACCACATAACGGCGCATCCCTATCCAAACCCGTACGAGGAACTCGGCAGTCTGGACGATGGTCCACTGGCCGAGTTCCTCGTCGAGGAGGAGGACGAGGCGGAGGCCCAGGACGATCCCTGGGCCCCGCCCAACCACCGCCGGGGCAGCCGCCGAAAACGCCCCGGCCGCCTCGCGGGCCTCCCCTTCGCGATGAAGGCGGTCGTCGCACTCCTCGTCCTCGCCGCCTTCCTCACCCTCGCCGACCGCTGGGCGCTGCTGTACGCCGAGCGCAGAGCCGCCGACACCCTCAAGAACCGGCTGAAGCTCACCGCCGCTCCCGAAGTCGAGATCTCCGGCTTTCCCTTCCTCACCCAGCTCGCCGACGAACGGCTGGACTCGGTCAAGGTGACCGTCCCCGACGTCGCCGCCGACCGGATCTCGCTGGCCCAGGTGACGGCAACGGCCACGGACGTACGGCTGGACACAGACGGCCCGACCTCTGTGCGCGGCGCCGACGTCCCCCGGCTTCAGGGCGACGTCCTGCTCTCCTTCGCCGACCTGAACCGCGAACTCGGCGCGTCCCAGGTGACGTTCACCGGGGAGGGCCACGACCGGGTCCGGGCGCGCGGCACCCTGCCGGTCGCCGGGCACGACCTGCGGCTGCGGGCCGAGGCCCGCATCGTGCGCAACGGCGACCGCGGCATCGCCACGCACATCGGCGGCATGCGCCTGGAGATAGGCGACCTGGCCACGTACCGGCCGGGCGCCCGCACCTCGGAGGGCCTGCACCTGAGCCGACGGTCGGTGACCCGGCTCGCCCATGAGACCCGCAAGGCGAAGGCCCTGCTGTCCGTCCCCGCGGTGGTACGGCGTCTGGGCGTCCCCGACCCTCTCGTCCGCGAGGCGCTGCGCAACGAGTCCAAGCTCACCGAGCTGGTCGGCACCCCGCGCTTCCTGCACCAGGCGATGCGCCTGAACCTGATCGACCTGGCCCTGGACCACCCGCGGCTGCTGGCCCTCCTGGGCTTCGACCCCGCCCTGCTGGACGCCCTGCCCCGCCTCACCCGCCCGGTCCTCACCGACCAGCTCTCCCTGGGCTTCCGCCTGCCGGAGCCGCCGAGCGGCCAGGTGCGGCTGCGGGACGTGCGGGTGGAGAAGGACGGGATCAGAGTGCGGCTGGAAGGGGCCGGCCTGGCGGTCGGGCGATGACAGCGCCGGGACCGGGCGGGCCCGGCAGCCGCCGGGCCCGCGGTCCTCGACGTCAGGCCAGACGGCGCACGCGCTGGTCCGTCAGGTCGTAGCGGGCGCCGACGACGGCCAGTCCGCCGGTGGCGATCTTCGCGGCGAGGTCGGGCTCGGCGGCGAGGCGGCCGCGGATGGCGCGCACGTTGGCGTCGATGGTCGCGTCGACGCGGGCGTCGCCCTCCGTGGTGTGGTCTATGTACGGGTCTATCTGATCGGCTATGTACTGGATGTGGGCGGGCAGGGACGCGCCCGACTCGTCCGCCTCGACGGCGGCCTTCACCGCACCGCACGACTGGTGCCCGAGCACCAGCACCAGCGGTATGTCCAGTTCGAGCACCCCGTAGGCGACGCTGCCGAGCACGGCCTCGTCCAGGACCTCGCCCGCGGAGCGCACGGTCATCAGATCGCCGAGCCCCTGGTCGAAGACCAGCTCCGGCGGAACGCGCGAGTCGATGCAGCCGAGGACCAGGGCGAACGGATGCTGACCCGACGTCAGGCTCTGCCGCACCGCGGGCGACTCGTGGGGGTGGCGCTCACGGAAGGTGCGCCAGCGCCGATTCCCCGCGGCCAGTTCGCGCAGGGCCTCGTCGGGCGTCTCCGGCCGGCGGCGGGACGTGGCGGTGGAGGGGGGAGTGGCGGATGCGGGAGCCGCGCCGAGGGCGGCGGTGGCCCCCAGTGCCGCGGCTCCGGTGAGCCCGAAGCGCAGGAGTGTGCGGCGGGACGTGGGGGTGGGAGTGGCGGATGCGGTCGGCCGGGCGCCGACGGAACTATCAGCGTTCACGGGCAGGAACGTACGCTCGAACAACCGGACAACAATTCGCGTTACTGAATCATGGCCGGGCGCGGGAAACTCGTGATCGGCTCTTGGTCCGCTCTTGATGATCTCCCGCGCCCGCCTTGACCTTCCGGCCGCCCCGGGGCCTTCAGGACGCGGTCGGCGTCCAGTCCCCGAGCCAGTCGGCGACCTCCTGCCCGGCGGCCTGAGCGTCGGTCAGCTGGGGCCGTTCGGTGCTCGCCGGGCCCGAACCCGCGCCCGTGTTCCGGTACTCGGCGAACCGGTCGTCCTTCCAGGAGAACCCGCTCATATCGGTCCACGGGGTGGACTTCACCGCCGCGCTGAGCGTCGTGTTGCGCACCGTCGTCTGGGGGTCGAGGGTGGCATCGCCGCCCGCGTGCCAGGGCCGACCGAGGTAGAAGCTGGACCCTGAGACATCTCCGCTGACGGCCGAGTTGGCGATCAGGATGCCCTTGCGGTTCGCGGCCGTGCTCGGGGCGGTGACGTACCCGCCCGAACTCCCGTCCCAGCGCTTCTTCAACGTGATGACGGACCGGTCGATCACGGCCGTGGCCCGGCCGAAGACGAAGTCGACGTTGCCCAAGACATAGGAGTTCGCGACGTACACCCGGCCGAGCCGGTCCTTCGCGGCCGTGTCCAGCAGCAGCGTGTCCTGGTCGCCGTCGACGATGACGCCGTCGAGGAACACCTTGTCGGCGGCGGTGCGCAGCGCGACGGCCTGATGCCCGCTCAGGTTCTGGTTCGCCTTCTCGTCGAAGTCGTTGGAGACGGTCAGGTTGCGGGCCTGGAAGTCGTCGGCCTCGACGGCGACGGTCGCGCTGCCGGCCGTGCCGTACGTCCCGGAACCGTCGGGCCTGGGCGTGCCCGCGGCGTTGCCGTGGACGATCACGGTGTCCTTGCGGCTGCCGCCCGTGCCCTGGATGGTGACGTGCGGCTTGTCGGCGGGCACCTTCACCGTCTCGCGGTACGTGCCCGGCCTCACGGCGATCACGACCCGCGAGGCGTTGTTCGCCGGTACGGCGTTCACGGCCGCCTGCACGGTCGCGTACTGCCCGCTGCCGTCCTTGGCGACGGTCAGGGTGGTGGCGGCTTTCACGCTCACGGTGGAGGAACCGATGGAACTGCGTGGCCCGGCACCGGACTTGAGCAGCGAGGGAACATTGGAGGCGGCGTCCAGCGTGTACGGGTAGTACGCCTTCGGATCGAAGGCCGCACCACCGCTCTCATTACGGCCGCTGGTGCCGGAGAAGACATTGCCGCGCTGGACGAGGGTGGCGGTGGCGTCCTTGATGACGGCGTTGTTGATGCCCTGGAAGTAGGAGTTCTCCAGGAGCATCGCCGTCCTGCCGCGCGAGTAGTTGCCGTACGACGACTTGATGCCGGTGCCGGCCACGTCCTCCAGGAAGTTGTTGTACAGGTGCGCATGGGCGGCGTTGTCGGTGGACGGGTTGCGCTGCTCGGTCTCGCGGATCCAGTTGTGGTGGATCGTGATGTCGGTGACGACGTTGTCCGTCCAGCCGATCCCGAAGGCCTTGTTGTCGTCGCTCAGCTTGTTCCAGGAGACGGTCACGTTCGTGCTGTCCTTGCGGACGTCGATGAGGCCGTCGGCCATGTGCCGCAGATCGTTGTGGTCGATCCACACATGGTGCGCGCCGTCCATCTGGATCGCGTCGAAGTCGTGCTCCTTGTCGTTCCAGACGCCCTGGTACGCGTCCCGGATGGTGAGGTTCCGGATGATGACGTTGTGCACGCCGGCCCCGAGGAAGAACCCGCCCCCGACGATGTGCCCGGAGGTCCCGGACCCGACGATGGTCTTGTCGGACCGAACCTCGATCTCTTTCCCGACCGGGTTCATGTTGATGGTGGCGGCGACGACGATGACGTACGGCTCGGCGGCCGTGGCGTACTTCTCCAGCTCGGCCTGTGTCCTGACGGTCACGACCTGCCCGTCACGTCCTCCGTAAGTACCGTTCTGTCCCTGCGAGTTGACGGAGGCGAACCCGTCGGCGACGGCGGTGGCCCAGGCGGGAGCGGCTGCGGTCGTGGCGGCGGCCCGCTGCTGCGCACCGGCCCCGGGCAGACCGAGGTCCGAGCCATAGGCCAGGGCCCCGGCGAGGGTCAGCACCAAAGGCACCCCGACCGCCGGCACCGACCTGCCTCTGCGATGACGCGCCTTGCTGCGGTTCTCATTCATACGGCGATCCGTTCCGTGCGGGGGATGGTCCGAGGATCGGTTGCCGCGCGGGGCGCAGAGGTTGCCGTCAGGGGTGGTCCAGGGGAGACATCAGGAACTGGCCGTGCGGTTCTGTCGGCTCAGATGGACGGCGTGGAACAGGGTGCCGACCGCCGCCGCGCCGCTCAGTAGCGAGCCGAGGGCCGAGATGAGTGTGCCGGCGTCGCCGCCGTCGCCACCGCCGGAGGGCACGGCGATGACGGTCTGGGTCACGACGGTCGCCGGGGTCGGGGGTGCGCTCGGACCCGACGGGTCCGGGGTCGGTGCCGCGGGCGTGCTGGTGTACCAACTCGTCGACGGCCGGTCCCCCGAGTGCTGGTCCCCGTCCGACGGTGACATCACTGCCAGAACGAGGAGCGAGACCGCACCGGCAGTGAACGCGAAGCCCAGCGCGACCCACAGGGCGATTTTCGATTGCGAGTTCTTCGACATGGCTCCCCCTTGCCTCCAGCGTAGGGGGAAAGGACCAGGAAGTAGATCTACTTCCCGGCCCCTTTGTACGAGCAACTCGCCTCAGCAAAGCTGGAGATGGGCCCCGCCTAGAACTCCTGCGGCTCCACGGGCGGCGGCGTCGGCGCCCCCGGCAGTCGTACCGTCGCCACCGTGCCGCCGCCGTCCGCGTGGGAGAGGGTGACCAGGCCGCCGGCCTGCTCGATCGTGCGGGCCACGATGGACAGGCCGAGGCCCGAACCGGGCAGGGCCCGGGCGCCAGGGGAGCGCCAGAAGCGGTCGAACACGTAGGGGAGTTCCTCGGGCGGGATGCCGGGGCCGTGGTCGCGCACGGTCAGGACGCCGTCGTGCAGGGCGACCTCGATCGTGCCGGACTCGGGGCTGAACTTCACCGCGTTGTCGAGGATGTTCACCACCGCGCGCTCCAGTGCCGCCGGTTCCGCCCGTACGTACCAGGGCTGGAGGTCGGCCGTGATCGTCAGCTCCGGGCCGCGCAGCCGGGCCCGGCGCAGGGCCGACTCGACCGTGTCCTCCAGCGAGATCACCTGGACGCGCTCACCGCGCTGCCCTTCCGAGCGGGACAGCTCCTGCAAATCGCCGATGAGCGCCGCAAGCTCGGTCATCTGCGCCTTCACCGACGCCAGCAGCGCCTTGCGGTCCGCCTCGGGGATGGGGCGGCCCGTCTCCTCGCTGCGGGTGAGGAGTTCGATGTTCGTGCGCAGTGACGTCAGTGGCGTACGGAGCTCGTGGCCCGCGTCCGCGATCAGCTGCTGCTGCAGCTCGCGGGAGCTCGCCAGCGCCGAGGTCATGGAGTTGAAGGAACGGGACAGTCGGGCGACCTCGTCCTCCGCGTCGTCCTCGACCGGGATGCGGATGTTCAGGTCCTCGGTGCGGGCGACGTGCTCCACGGCCTCGGTGAGCTTGTCGACGGGGCGGAGGCCGGCCCGGGCCACGGCGAGACCGGCGGCTCCGGCGCCGATCACTCCTACGCCGGAGACCAGGAGGAGGATCAGGGCGAGGTCGTTGAGGGTGGACTCCGTGCCCTTGAGGGGGACCGCGAGCTGGAGGGCGACCCCCTGCCCGTCGTTCTGGTCCACACCCAGGTACCGGGTCAGCACGCGTACGTCGTTGCCGTCATCGTCGGTGCCGTTGCGGAAGTGGACCTCGTTGAGGTTCGCTCCCTTGATCACGTCCTGGTCGGAGCCGGTGACCTTGACCGTGCCCGGGGAGTTCTGGTCGACGCAGGGGTCGCCCTCCTCCTTGATCGCCTGGACGTAGTCGTTCCGGCCCGGGAACACCTGGGTGTTCTCCTGGGGGTTCTGCGTACAGCTCTGCAGGAGCGCGGCGACGGTGCCGGGCCTGCGCGCCATGTCCTTCAGATCGTCGTTGAGCTGCTCGTACAGCTTCCCCTGCACAAGGAACCAGCACGTCACCGAAACCGCCGCCACCGCGAACGCCACCGCCGCCGCCACCAGCAGCGCCAGCCGGGACCGGATCGGCAGGGAGCGGAACCGGCGTAGCACCTTGCTCACTCGGCCCCGCCCTGGCGCAGCACATACCCCACGCCCCGCACCGTGTGCACGAGCCGCGGCTCGCCGCCCGCCTCGGTCTTGCGGCGCAGGTACATGACGTACACGTCCAGCGAGTTCGACGACGGCTCGAAGTCGAAGCCCCAGACCGCCTTCAGGATCTGCTCGCGCGTCAGCACCTGGCGCGGATGCGCCATGAACATCTCCAGCAGCGTGAACTCCGTACGGGTCAGCTCCACCGGCCGCCCACCCCGCGTGACCTCCCGCGTCGCGAGGTCCATGCGCAGGTCGGCGAAGGTCAGCGCCTCGTCGTCATCGGACGGCCCTGATCCGGTCGCCGCATACGAGCTGCGGCGCAGCAACGCCCGTACGCGGGCGAAGAGTTCGTCCAGTTCGAAGGGCTTGACGAGGTAGTCGTCAGCGCCCGCGTCCAGGCCGGTGACGCGGTCGCCGACCGTGTCGCGGGCGGTGAGCATGAGGATCGGGGTCGTGTCGCCCGCGCCGCGGATACGGCGGGCGGCCGTGAGGCCGTCCATGCGGGGCATCTGGATGTCGAGGACCAGGAGGTCGGGGCGGTAGGCGGTGGCCTTCTCCAACGCGTCCGCGCCGTCGACCGCGACCTCCGTGTCGTACCCCTCGAAGGCGAGGCTGCGCTGGAGTGCTTCGCGCACCGCCGGCTCGTCGTCGACGATCAGGATGCGCTGGGGGTCACGGTCGCCATCGGCGGGACTCATGGGCTCGGATCCTTGTGGAGAGAGGAGAAGGGGGCTGGACTGCGCTTTCAGCGTCGCACGTCCTCAGCCTCGTACGGTACGGCGGCGCCCGCGGCCCGCGGAGGTACGGCGGCCCGCGCTCGGAGGGGCGGTCGTCGCCAGCTCCGGCGCCCGGGGAGGAGCCGTCGGCGGGTTCAGGGCGCCGGCGATGGCGAGCGCCAGGGCGAGGTCGGCGGCCCCGGTGCCGGCCGAGGAATGCTCCACCTGCGTGATCATGACGTGCTCCTTCAGCTCTGCGAGCCGTCCCGCAGCTTCGCCAGGTCGGCCTTGACGGTGTTGATCGGGATGGCGAAGCCGAGGCCCACGCTGCCCGCGTCCGACGAACCCGAGCCGGCCGCCGAGTACATCGCCGAGTTGATGCCGATGATGTTGCCGTTCATGTCGATCAGCGCGCCGCCGGAGTTGCCGGGGTTCAGGGACGCGTCGGTCTGGAGCGCCTTGTACGTCGTCGTGGACGAGCCGGTGTCACCGTTGAACTGCTGACCGCCGAACTCGAACGGCCACTGCCCGTTGCCGCCGCCCCCCTGCTGCCGGCCCTCGTCCGTGGAGACGGTGACGTCACGGTTGAGCGCGGAGACGATGCCGCTGGTGACGGTGCCGGTCAGGCCCTCGGGGGAGCCGATCGCCACGACTTCGTCGCCGACCTGGACCCCGTCGGAGTTGCCGAGGGTGGCCGCCGTCAGACCGGAGGCGTTCTGGAGCTTGATCAGCGCCAGGTCCTTGCTGCTGTCGGTGCCGACGACTTCGGCGGTGTACGTCTTGCCGTCGCTGGTCGTCACCTTGACCTGGGAGGCGCCGGAGACGACGTGGTTGTTGGTGATGATCTCGCCGTCGCTGGTGATGATCACCCCGGATCCGGTGGAGGAACCGGCGTTGGACTGGGCGTTGATCTCGACGATGCTCGGGCTGACCGCCTTGGCGACCCCCGAGACCGTGCCCTTCTGGCTGGAGGGGACGACGTTGGCGCTGGTGGAGCCGGCGGTGGCGACGGTGTCGTTGCCGGTCAGCTCCTGGATGCCGTAGGCCGTGCCACCACCGATCGCCGCGGCGACGATGGCCACGGCGGCGATGAGCGCGACGGGGCCGCGGCCGCGCCTGCCCCGGTGCGGACGGGCGACGGGCTCGGTGAGGAGAGCGGTGGGCGCACCCGGCTGGTGCGCCGGCGGGGGCGGCCACTCCGGGTTCACGGGAGAAGAGGCGTGCTGCTGGGCGCCCTGGTACGGGTTGTCGTAGTCGCCGCTGCGGCGGAGGCTCTCGGTCATGGAAATGAGCATGTCGCCCGACGATGAGAGCTTCCTGAGTGCTCCCTGAGAAGCCCGGCAGAAGGCCGTATGCCCGATGTAAGGACGCTTCTGGCAGTGCGCCGAGCCTTCTCAGAATGGCTTAAGGGAAGCCGACCGAGGGGCGCGGGGCTGTATCAATATGCGGCTCTGCCGCGTGGGCGCGAGAAACCACACACGACGGTCAGCCGCCCGACGACGGAAGCCCCCGAGCTCTCAGACGCACCCACACGAGCGCCGCGCCACCAACCTCGACGGAAACACCTTCAACCGCTCCCGCCGGGATCCCGCGACCCGCAACCCGTCATCGAGGACCAGATCCACGGCGGCCCGCGCCATCGCCGACCTGTCCGACGCGATGGTCGTCAGCGGCGGATCCGCCAGCGCCGCCTCCTTGATGTCGTCGAACCCGGCGACGGCCAGCTCCCCCGGCACATCGATCCGCAGCTCGCGCGCCGCGCGCAGCACACCGATGGCCTGGTCGTCGGTGGAGCAGAAGATCGCGGGCGGACGGTTGGGCCCCGCCAGGAGGTCCAGCGCTATGCGGTACGCGTCGTAGCGGTTGTACGGCGCCTCGAACAGCCGCCCCTCCGTGGGGATCCGCGCCTCCGCCATCGCGCGCCGCCAGCCCTCGACGTGGTCGGAGACCGGGTCGCCGACCGCCGGGGTCTCCGCGGTGCCGCCCATACAGGCGACGTACGCGTAACCGTGCTCGAGGAGATGGCGTACGGCGAGCTGGGCGCCGCCCAGGTCGTCGGTGACGACGGCGACGTCGTCGATGGCCTCGGGCCGCTCGTGGAGCAGGACGACCCGGGCGTCCCAGGCCTCGATCTCGGCGGCGGCCAGGTCGTTCAGGGCGTGCGAGACGAGGATGAGCCCCGAGACGCGCATTCCCAGGAATGCCCGCAGATAGTGGACCTCGCGCTCGCCGACGTAGTCGGAGTTGCCGACCAGGACCATCTTTCCGCGCTCGGCGGCGGCCCACTCGACCGCGTGGGCCATCTCCCCGAAGAAGGGCTGGCGCGCGTCCGGGACGATCAGACCTATGAGATCCGTGCGCCGCGAGGCCATCGCCTGGGCGACCCGGTCGGGCCGGTAGCCCAGTTCCTTGATCGCGGCGAGAACGCGCTCGCGCGTGGCCGGGGCGACCGGCCGGGGTCCGTTGTTGATGACATAACTGACGACGGCAGTGGACGTCCCTGCCAGCCGCGCAACGTCATCGCGAGTCACCTTGGCCACGCGCGGAGTCTACGCGGATGGACCCCTTCTGGGCAGGGCGTGAAGGAGCTTCCCACTTGCTGGACTGCCGCCTTCCCGCGCGGTGCCGGGAAAGCGATGTCCGGCGTGAGTGTCCGTCGCGTCCTTCTACGCCTCGGCCCGGGCCTCGGCGGCCTCCCGGGCGCCCGCCTCGTCCACATCTTCCGGCTTTGCCTGGGCAGCCTTGGCCTTCGCCTCCTCGGCGGCCCGGTCGATCTTCTCCGGAGTAACGAATCGATAACCGACGTTCCGGACGGTTCCGATCAGCGACTCGTGCTCGGGCCCGAGCTTCGCGCGCAGCCGTCGTACGTGGACGTCGACCGTCCGGGTGCCGCCGAAGTAGTCGTAGCCCCAGACCTCCTGGAGCAGCTGGGCGCGGGTGAAGACGCGGCCCGGGTGCTGGGCGAGGTATTTGAGGAGCTCGAACTCCTTGAAGGTCAGGTCGAGGACCCGGCCCTTGAGCTTGGCGGAGTAGGTCGCCTCGTCGACGGACAGGTCGCCGTTGCGGATCTCCATGGGGGAGTCGTCGTTGACGATCTGCTGGCGGCCCATGGCGAGCCGCAGGCGCGCCTCGACCTCCGCGGGGCCCGCGGTGTCGAGCAGGACGTCGTCGATGCCCCAGTCGGCGGTGACGGCGGCGAGGCCGCCCTCGGTGACGACGAGGACGAGTGGACAGCCGGGGCCCGTGGAACGCAGCAGCTGGCACAGGCTGCGCACCTGGGGCAGGTCACGACGGCCGTCGACGAGGATGACGTCGGCGCCCGGGGTGTCGACGAGGGCGGGTCCTTCCGCCGGGGCCACGCGCACGTTGTGCAGCAGCAGGCCGAGTGCCGGGAGCACCTCCGTCGACGGCTGGAGGGCATTGGTCAGGAGCAGCAGAGAACTCATACGTCTGGTTCCTCCTCGGTCCCTGCGAGGACGTGGGCGGTACGGATCTGCTCTGCGATCCCGAAGGCCCCGTACACCTGCGGTTTCCCGCTTCGTATACAACGCTTCCGAAAGCACAAAAGGACCCGGGGGCTACGCTGCCCGAGTCCTCTGTCCAGCAGAATAGCCGACATGGGCGCTGGCACGGCAGGTCATAGGGCACGATCCACGGTTCGTCCGAACTCTGAGACGACCAGACGTACACCTATACGGACGTTTCTGCACACCGACGACGGGGTGACGGTCGATTCCGTATACGACCCGGCTGCGGTCGTATACGACGCCTCCCGTCCATCTGCCGGTGACCTCGTGTTCGTCGTCGCCCATGGATTCACCGGCGATGTGGACAAGCCTCATGTGCGACGGGTGGCGCAGGCCCTCACCCGGCACGCCGCGGTCGTCACCTTCTCCTTCCGCGGCCACGGCGCGTCCGGCGGGCGCTCGACGGTCGGGGACCGCGAGGTGCTCGATCTGGCCGCCGCGGTGCGCTGGGCCCGTGAGCTCGGGCACACGCGCGTGGCGACCGTCGGCTTCTCCATGGGCGGCTCGGTGGTGCTGCGGCACGCGGCGCTGTACGGCCGTCCGGGTGTCGGCGACGCGGAGATCGGCTCGTCCGGCCGCGGCGGGGCGGGCACGGACGCGGTGGTGTCGGTGAGCGCCCCGGCGCGCTGGTACTACCGGGGCACGCCCCGGATGCGCCGGCTGCACTGGCTGGTGACCCGGCCCGAGGGGCGTCTGGTGGGCCGCTACGGATTCCGTACCCGGATCCATCACCGCCGCTGGGACCCGGTGCCGATGTCCCCGGTCCGGGCGGCGGGGCACATCGCCCCGACGCCGCTGCTGATCGTGCACGGCGAGCTGGACGGCTACTTCCCCCTCGACCACCCCCGGATGCTGGCCGACGCGGCCGGTGACCACGGCGAACTCTGGCTGGAGCCCAGGATGGGGCACGCCGAGCACGCGGCCACCGACGACCTGCTGGCCCGGATCGGGGACTGGGCGGCCGGCCGGGCGGGCTAGCCTGGGCGATGCTCACCGCCCGGCGCTTCCCGGCGGTGATCACGTCGATCGATTGAGGAACGAGATGGCAAAGGTCACGGTGCGCTACTGGGCCGCCGCGAAGGCCGCAGCCGGGGTCGCCGAGGAGCCGTACGACGCGGCCACGCTCGCCGAGGCACTCGACGCGGTGCGTGCGCGACACCCCGGGGAACTGACGCGCGTCCTGCGGCGATGCTCGTTCCTCATAGACGGTGACCCCGTGGGCACCCGCGGACATGAGACGGTACGGCTGGCCGACGGCGGCACGGTCGAGGTGCTCCCGCCGTTCGCAGGAGGGTGAGATGACCAACCAGCCGTATGAGGGCGACCACGAGGTCTACGACCCGTACCGGCGGCAGGCGCCGCAGGGGTGGCCGGCCCAGCAGCCGTACGACGATCAGCAGGCCGCCCAGCAGTACACGCAGCAGTGGCAGGGGCAGACCTGGGAGACCCAGGTGCACGAGCCGGTGCAGCCGGTGAACCCGGCCGCGGCGGAGGAGACCGCCTACCTGCCGCCGCAGGGCGCCGCGGCGGGTCCGTACGCCGCCGGGTACCAGGGGGAGCCGCAGTACCGGGGTGGGGACCATCAGGACGCGTACGCGTCCGGCTATCAGACGGGCGGCTGGGACGGCACGCACCAGGCCCACGCCGGGCAGCAGCATGTCCAGTCGCAGCAGCAGCACGTCCAGCCTCAGCAGCAGCCTCCCCAGCCCCAGCCGCAGCCCCAGGCGTCCGGGACTTCCGACGCCGCGGCCGGCTCGGTCGACGCGGACGGCTACGGGCCCGCGACCCTCGCCGGGAACTCCCGGGTCACCGACGCCCAGCGGGCGCGGCAGGAAGGCCGTTCCCCGATCATCGAGCCGGGGATGCAGCCGGCCGGGCTCACGGCCCTGCTCGGGCTGCTGCTCGCGGTGGCGGCGGCGATCGGGTCGTACGCGCTGCTCGTTCCCCTCATCGCGCTCCAGGCGGTGACGGCCGCGGGCTGGTTCCGGCTGAACGGCATGTGGCCCGCCCGGCAGGGCATCGCGCTCGCCTTCGCGGGGGCCGTGACGGCGGACGTCGCGCTGCTCGTCGCCGACGGGGCGCCGGCGGCGATCCTCGGCACGCTGGGGGTGTGGGTGCTGCTGACCCTGGTGCTTCAGCTGCGCTCGCACGCCGACCCGGACGAGCGGATGTACGGCCTGATGGCGACCGTCGTCTCGGCGGCGCTGGCGATCGTGGCCGCCGGGTATCTCGCGGCGGAGGCCGACGCGGTGACCGTGGGCGCGGTGGCCGTAGCCGTCGCGGTCGTGGTCCGCGCGCTGCCGTTGCCGACGCCCGCGTCCGTGGCGGCCGGGCTGCTCGCGGGTGTGGGAGCCGGGGCGGTCGTCGGCGCGATCACCGGCGTCGGGTCCGGCGGGGCGCTGCTCGGCGGGGGCGCGGCGGTCTGCGCGCTCATCGGCCACCGTGTGGCGAGCTACGACTACCCGTCCCGCTTCGTCCACTTCACGGCGGGCGTCGCGCTGCCGCTGGCCGCCGCCGCGCCGGTGGTGTACGTGCTGGGACGGGCGCTGGCCTGAGGCACAAGGGCCCGCCTGTCACAGGTGATCGACAATCTGCCGGTCATCCCCCGAGCCAGGGTTACGCTCGCGCTGGACGGCCACCCGGCCGTCAGTGACCGTTTTCAGGTGGGGGAACACCGAACATGCGCGCCCTGCGGATATTTCTCATAGTCGTCATCGTCCTGGGCGGCCTCTTCGTGCTGGCCGACCGGCTGGCCGTCGGATTCGCCGAGGACGAGGTCGCCGGGAAGCTGCAGACGCGCGAGAACCTCGCCGACACCCCGGACGTGTCCATCAAGGGCTTCCCCTTCCTCACTCAGGTCCTCGGCGGCGCGCTGGACGACGTCGAGGTCGGTATGTCGGGCTTCGTGGCCGCCGCCGGCGACGGCAAGTCGATCCGGATCGACGACCTCAAGGCGAACATGAAGGGCGTCGAGTTCTCCGGCGACTACAGCTCCGCGACCGCGGCGACCGCCACCGGCACCGCGTCCGTCAGCTACGCCGAGCTGCTGAAGACGGCCAAGTCCGAGCCGACCCAGGTCGCACCCGGTGTCACCGCGAGCGTCGTCGGGCTCTCCGACGGCGGCAACGGCAAGATCAAGGTCGCCGTCGAGGCCACCGTCCTCGGCACCAAGCTGCCCGAGCCGGTCTACGTCCTGAGCTCGGTCACCGCCCAGGGCGACACCGTACGGGTGAAGGCCGACACCCTGCCGAACTTCGGCGGCGCCGAGATCGCCGAGAGCCGTGCCCGCGCGATCACCGACTTCGAGCAGAAGATCGACGGGCTGCCCGGCGGCATCCAGCTCGACAGCGTCCAGGCGGCGAAGGACGGCGTCGAGATCACGGTGAAGGGTTCGAACGTCCGCCTCGCCGGGTAGTTCCGCCTCGCCGGGGTCGTACGGCGGCGGGTGAGGGCACCCACGGCTGCGGGTGAGGGGGCCCGCGGCGTCCGTACAGCGAGACGGTGTCGTCCGCACCGTAGATCAGACCCGCGAGCCGGGCGGCCGGAAGCCGTGCGGCGGTAGTCCTGACGGCTTCTCGATCCCACATTCCGGACGATCGCGTCTCAGAATACGACACGCCGGTGACACGCCCGCCTGTCGCTCCCTACGATCGAGGCCATGAAGCGACAGGCGGATCTCACGAAGCGGCGGGCAGTAGACCTCTGCCGCGTTGCCGCCATGCTCTGTCGCCCCTTCTGAGCGGAAGCTCCGACTTCCGCGTTTCCCCCCGCCCTGACCAGGGCACAGGTGCGCCGTCTCGGCATGAGCCCGCGCACCCCCTCGCACTCGCACGCCCCGCCGCAACTGCCCCGGAGGAGAAAGAGCATGAGCCGCAGCGACGTCCTCGTCGACGCCGACTGGGTCCAGGAGAACCTGGACAACCCCGCGATCGCGATCGTGGAGGTGGACGAAGACACGTCCGCCTACGAGAAGAACCACATCAAGAACGCGATCCGCATCGACTGGACCAAGGACCTGCAGGACCCGGTCCGCCGCGACTTCATCGACCAGGAGGGCTTCGAGAAGCTCCTGTCGGCGAAGGGCATCGCCAACGACACGCTGGTGATCCTCTACGGCGGCAACAACAACTGGTTCGCGTCCTACGCCTACTGGTACTTCAAGCTCTACGGCCACGAGAACGTCAAGCTTCTCGACGGCGGCCGCAAGAAGTGGGAGCTGGACGCCCGCGAGCTGGTCGAGGAGGTCCCGGAGCGCGCCGAGACCGTCTACAAGGCCAAGCCGCAGAACACCGCCATCCGCGCCTTCCGCGACGACGTCGTGGCGGCCATCGGTTCGCAGAACCTCGTCGACGTCCGCTCGCCCGACGAGTTCTCCGGCAAGCTGCTCGCCCCGGCCCACCTGCCGCAGGAGCAGTCGCAGCGCCCGGGCCACGTCCCGAGCGCCCGCAACATCCCGTGGTCCAAGAACGCCAACGACGACGGCACCTTCAAGTCGGACGACGAGCTCAAGGAGCTCTACGCCGAGGAGCAGGTCGACCTGGCGAAGGACACCATCGCCTACTGCCGTATCGGTGAGCGCTCCGCGCTGACCTGGTTCGTGCTGCACGAGCTGCTCGGCGTGGAGAACGTCAAGAACTACGACGGCTCCTGGACCGAGTACGGCTCCCTGGTCGGCGTGCCGATCGAGCTCGGCGCCAACAAGTAACCCACCCCCTCGCAAGCCAACCCGACCGGCCTTCCTTCCGGTCAGACCCCCATCTGGAGAAAGACATGTGTGGAGCGAAGGCCGGCGGCCCCGACGCCTCGACGATCAAGCCCGGTGAGACCACCATCCAGGGTCAGGTGACCAAGGACGGCGAGCCCGTCGTCGGCTACGTCCGACTGCTGGACTCGACCGGCGAGTTCACCGCGGAGGTCCCCACCTCCGCCACGGGCCAGTTCCGCTTCTACGCGGCGGAGGGCACCTGGACCGTCCGCGCCCTGGTCCCCGGTGCCACCGCCGACCGCACGGTCGTCGCGCAGCACGGTGGCCTCGCGGAGGTCGCGATCGCGGTCTGACGCGACTCGGTTCCTGAAGGGCCGCATCCCGTGGGTTGGACGCCGGGGATGCGGCCCTTCGGCATGCCCGCGCCCTGCCGTTTCCGGGCCTACCCTGGACGTATGTACGCACGGCGGCGTCATCTCTACTTCGCCATGATGGGGACGTGCATCGCGCTCTTCGTCCTGGCGTGGGGTGTCGTACGCCTGTGGTCGATTCCGGTGGCCGTGGGCATGTGCGTGGTCGCCATGGTCATCCCGCCGCTCGCCGCGATGGTCGCCAACCGGCGGGGGCCGGAGGACCGCTGGTGGGACGACCCCTCCGGCGACCCGAAGTCCGACGAGTGGTGGGACGAACTCGACGGCAAGAAGCGCCCCCACACGTAGGCCCTCACACGTAGGCCCCCACCCGTGGCGGCCGTCTCGGCAGACCAGTCCGTCTCAGTAGACGAGAGCCTGCGTCTCGTCCGCCAGCGCCTCCTGCACGAAGACCTGGGCGCCCGCGATGCGTACGCCCTCGATGACGTCCTTCTCCGTGATGTCCCGGCGGGCCGCGCACTGGGTGCACAGGGTGAGCCGGCCGGCCGCGAGGACGGAGTCGATGAGGTCGGGCAGCGGGGCCGCGTGCGGCAGTTCGAACTCGGCGGCCCGGCCCGGGAGGGCGAACCAGGCGGACTCGCCGGTCAGCCACACGGAGACGTCCACGCCACTGGCCACGGCCACCGCCGCGACCGTGAACGCCTGTGAGCACCGTTCGGGGGCGTCGGCCCCCGCCGTCACCTTGATCACCAGCTTCTTGGCCATGGCCGAATCGTAATCAACCCCCTTACAACCTGGTGCATGGGCCATGGGTCTCCTGTGCGCGCATATGGAATGCGCACTTCACGTTCCGTGGGGGGACGTTTTGGATGAATCTCAAGAAATAGGCGAGGCCATGCCCCGGCCCCGCCGGCGCGGGCGTACGGCGCTGCTGCTCGCCGCGGCCGCCGTGCTGGGGCTCGTCGGCGGGACCTGTGGCGGCTACCTCGTGCAGGCCGACCGTGCGCCCACGAAGCTGCCGCCGCTGTCCCAGCCCGTGGTCAAGCAGGCCGAGGGCGAGGCCGAACCGCTGTCGGCCGCGGTGGACCGGCGGCTGAGGACCGACGGCGACCTGCGCAAGCTGCTGCTCCCGCGGCCCAAGGGAACGCGGGACGCCGTGTTCGAGGTCGGCTCGGACGGCTGGATGGACCTCGCCGATCTCGCGGGCACCTACGAGGATCCGAACGAGGTCTTCGGGAACCTCATCAGCGACGAGTTCCGGCGCGGCGCCGTCGCCAACTGGCGCACGGGCAGCACGTACAGCGTCGCGATCCATCTCGTGCAGTTCCGCCAGGAGCAGACCCTGGCCGCCTCCGCCCACGCCGACTCCGGCCACTACTGGGCCGAGAACGAGCCCGACACCCGCAGCTGGGCCATCCCCGGCACGGGCGACGGCATGGCGTACGTGCACGGCAGCCCCGAGCGGGAGGCCGGCTTTCTCCCCGTGTACACGGCCGAGGCCCATGCCTGGCGCGGTGACATCGCCATGGATATCTGGGTCTTCGACACCAAGCCGATCTCCAAGGAGAAGATCATGGATCTCGCCGAGCGGCAGGTGGGACGGCTGTGAACGGGAACGAGAACGAGACCGGGACCGAGACCGGGACCGGGATCGAGAACGAGACCGGGACATCTGAGAGCCCCGAGGTCGTCCCGGTCCCCGCCCGCAGGCGTCCGCGCGCCGGGCGTATCGCCGCGGTCGCCGGGACCGTCCTGCTGCTCGGTGCCGTCGTCGCCGGAGCCGGCTACACCGTGGTGACCGTCCAGGACGCCGAACGGGATCCCGGCCTGCCGACGTGGAAGTTCCCCGAGCCGGCCGCGGCCGGCAAGAAGGCGGACGGCAAGGCCGACGGGGCGGCCTCCGGGCTGCGCGGGCTGCTGCTGCCGTACGACGAGAAGGGCTACACACGCGGCCCCGACCTCGGAGAGTTCGGTTCCGACGCCGAGCTCAGCGGCCGTCAGGCCTCCGAGCTGCGCAAGGAGTCCCTCAAGGGCCTGCCCCGCAGCGAGCGCCGGCAGCTGGAGAAGGAGCTCGACAAGAAGCCCATCGAGGGCATGGTGATGCGCAGCTACTACAACGCGGACAGCTACTCGATCTACCACGAGCAGGCCTTCTTCGTCAGCGTCGTACTGGCCCGCATGGAGAGCCGGGACGCCGCCAAGGACGTCGCGACGTCCCAGAACGAGTTCGTCTCCGCCCTCGGCCTCTTCCGCAAGGGCCCGAAGCTGGGCGACCACAAGAACGCCAAGTGCTTCCTGACCCCCAAGGAAGTCGACGAGGACTTCGACCGTGTGTACTGCACGGCCTACTCCGGAGACGTGCTGATCAGCGTGACGGCGTCCGGTGTCAGGCCGGTCGACAAGAACAGCATCGGGATGTTCGTCACCGCCCAGCTCGACCGCATCGACGACCCGGGGAAGGCCGTATGACCGAGCAACCGCCCATCGCGACGGCCCCCGCGGCCGAGGTGCCGCCGATGCCCGAGGCACCCCCCGCCCTGCCACCCGCGGCGGACGCCGTACCCCCGGTGCAGAAGGACCGGCGCGTCCTGCGTGCCGTCCTGCGCTGGACCTCGGCCGCTGTCGTCCTCGCCGCCGTCGGCGCCTCCACGGCGTACGGCATCACACGGATGGAGCGCACCGACGTCCCCGGTCTCGCGACCGAGACGGACGGCCGCTGGGCGTACCCGGAGATCACCAAGCCGCCGCTGCCCTCCGGCCGCCCCGCCCCGTTCGCCGCGGACAACGCGGCCTCCGCGCACTACGCCGACCTCCGCGCACTGCTGCTGCCGGCGCCCGAGGGGGCCAAGGCCGACAAGGCGCTCGCCGGACGTGACGGCTGGCTCGCGACGAAGGACTTCCTGTCGGTGTACGGGTCCAAGGAGGACCGCGACGACCTCCGCCAGGTGCTCACGGACCACGGGCTGCGGCACATCGCCGCACGCGGCTGGACCACCCCGGACGGTACCCACACCCGGATCTACCTGCTCCGTTTCGGCTCCGGCCAGGTCGCCGACGTGCTCCAGCAGGACCACCTGACCAGCTACGCCTCGCCCAACCACGCCCTGCGCGACGCCGCCGAGGTGAACACGGACGAGGAGTTCCCCGCCAAGGCGCTGGTCATGAACGTGCGGCACTACGCCTACACCGAGACCAAGCCGTACGGCGCCGAGCAGGTCCGGCAGGCCTACCTGGTGGCGGGCGACGTGGTGGGCCTGGTGGTGCAGTCCCGCAAGGGCACTGCCGCGGCCGTACCGTTCCAGCAGACGGTGATCCTGCAGAGCCAGCTGCTGGACTGACCTCGCGAGGGCGTACCTCACAAGGAGGGCCGGTCCCCGGCCGCGTAAGCTGGGGCCCGGCCCTGTACGTACCGCACAACCTCCGCTCAATCGAGGAGCACCCCGTGGAGATCTTCTTCGAAGCCCTGCTGGTCCTGGTCTGCGTCGGCGTTCTCGCCTTCGCCGGACTGACCGTGAAGAAGCTGTACCAGGGCCAGCGCTGACCCACGTCTAGGAAACGCCGCTCATGATCGAGATTCCGTCCGACCTCCACAAGGACCTCGTCCCGCTCGCCTTCCTGCTCGGCAACTGGGCCGGCGCGGGCGTGCACGACTTCCCGGGCTCCGAGAAGTGCAACTTCGGGCAGGAGGTCGGCTTCACGCACGACGGCCGTGACTTCCTTGAGTACCAGTCCCACACCTGGGTCCTGGACAACGACGGGAACAAGGTCCGTCCCCTGGAGTCCGAGCACGGCTTCTGGCGCATCGACGCCGACCGCAAGGTCGAGGTGACGATGGTCCGCGACGACGGCGTCGTCGAGATCTGGTACGGCGAGATGGCCGACAAGAAGCCCCAGATCGACCTGGTCACGGACGCCGTGGCCCGCACCGCCGCCTCCGGCCCCTACTCCGGCGGCAAGCGGCTGTACGGCTACGTCAAGAGCGACCTGATGTGGGTCGGCGAGAAGCAGACCCCCGAGGTCGAGCTGCGCCCCTACATGTCGGCCCACCTGAAGAAGGTCGTCACCCCGGAGGACGTCGAGCGCTGGGCCAAGGCCCTCCCCGACGACATGCCGGACGACGGCATCGCCTTCTTCAAGTAGTTCTAGACTCGTCGGTGTGGTGAGCACCGACTGGAAGAGCGACCTCAGGCAGCGCGGCTACCGGCTGACGCCTCAGCGTCAGCTTGTCCTGGAAGCCGTGGACACCCTTGAGCATGCGACCCCCGACGACATCCTCGTGGAAGTGAGGAAGACGGCGTCGGGGGTCAACATTTCCACCGTGTACCGGACCCTGGAGCTCCTGGAGGAGCTCGGTCTGGTCAGCCACGCCCACCTCGGGCACGGCGCGCCGACGTACCACCTGGCGGACCGCCACCATCACATCCACCTGGTCTGCCGCGACTGCACCAACGTGATCGAGGCCGATGTGTCGGTGGCCGCCGAGTTCACGGCGAAGCTGCGTCGCGAGTTCGGTTTCGACACCGACATGAAGCACTTCGCGATCTTCGGCCGGTGCAAGGACTGCGCGCACAAGGGCGCGAACGGCAAGAGTTCAACTACCGAGTCGTAGGGTTGTCCCCATGAAGAGCCCCCTGCTGACCCTGCCCGGCGCCGTCCCCGCCGAGGGCGTGGACGAAGGCGTCGCCGCCCACTACGGCGATCTGTTCCGCGAGCAGCGCGCGCTCGCCGACGGCACCGGCTTCGTCGACCTCTCGCACCGCGGAGTCGTCGCCGTCACCGGCGACGACCGGCTGAGCTGGCTGCATCTGCTGCTCACCCAGCACGTCAGCGAGCTGCCCACGGGCGAGGCCACCGAGGCGCTGATCCTCTCCGCGCACGGCCACATCGAGCACGCGCTGTATCTGGTCGACGACGGCACGACCGTCTGGGCCCATGTCGAGCCCGGCACCCAGGAGGCGCTGATCGCCTACCTGGAGTCGATGAAGTTCTTCTACCGGGTCGAAGTCGCGGACCGTACGGACGACTTCGCGGTGGTGCATCTGCCCGCCGGGTCCATCGCCGAGGTGCCCGAGGGAGTCGTCGTACGCGAGACGGCGTACGGCCGTGATCTGTTCCTGCCCCGTGCCGACCTGGAGTCCTACGCCGAGAAGGCCGGCCCGGCGGCCGGGATCCTCGCCTACGAGGCCCTGCGCGTCGAGCAGCACCGCCCGCGGCTCGGCTTCGAGACCGACCACCGGACGATCCCGCACGAGCTGGGCTGGATCGGCACGGCGGTGCATCTGCAGAAGGGCTGCTACCGCGGTCAGGAGACGGTCGCCCGGGTCCAGAACCTCGGCAAGCCCCCGCGCCGCCTGGTCTTCCTGCACCTGGACGGCAGCGAGGTCCATCTGCCGGTCCCGGGCACCGAGATCCACCTCGCGGACGAGGGCCCCGACGGCCGCAAGATCGGCTTCATCACCACATCCGTACGGCACCACGAGCTCGGTCCGGTCGCGCTGGCGCTGGTGAAGCGGAACGTCGCGCCGGACGCCCGGCTGGTGGCGGGAGAGACGGCGGCGGCGCAGGAGCTCGTCGTCGAGCCGTAGCCGGCGCTCGGACTCCGGGGTCCTCAGATCTCCAGCAGCACCGTGAACGGACCGTCGTTCGTCAGGGAAACACGCATCTTGGCGCCGAACCGGCCCGTCGCCACCGTCGCGCCCTGGGCGCGCAGTTGGGCGACGACCTCGTCGACGAGCGGCTCGGCGACCTCGCCGGGGGCGGCGGCGTTCCAGGTGGGCCGGCGGCCCTTGCGGGCGTCACCGTAGAGGGTGAACTGGCTGATGACGAGGAGCGGGGCGTCGATGTCGCTGCACGACTTCTCGTCGCCGAGCATGCGGATCGACCAGAGTTTGCGGGCGAGTTGGGCCGCCTTCTCCTTGGTGTCCTCGTGGGTGACGCCGACGAGCACGCACAGCCCCTCGCCGGTGATCTCCCCGACCGTCTCCCCGTCCACGACGACACTCGCGCCGTCCACCCTCTGCACCACAGCTCGCATGGCGCCATCATGCCGCGTGCACGGACGTGCCTCATAAGGGGCTTCTTTTTTGCTCCTTAACCCCCCATCTGGGGCTGTTCGTGGGCACTCGGTCACATTGTGGCCACCAGTGATGGCACCATGCTCCTCACACGCCGGTCGAGGGGACGGTAGAGGCACATGAGCACACCGAGTACCGAGCAACCACCCGGGGCTGTCGTACTGACCCACGCGGCCCAGCTGGACGGTCTGCGGCCGCCCACACAACGCACCGCCGACGATCCGGGCCCCGGCCCGCACGCACGGCTGGCCGTGGAGCCGACCGAGCACGACCTGACCGCGCTCAGTCTGCCCGAACTGCGCACCCTGCGGCGCTACGCCCAGCGTGACGAGGCGGACCTGAGTTATGTACGGCGGCTGCTGCAGGGGCGGATCGACATCCTGCGGGCCGAGCTCGCGCGGCGCTCCCCGGCGGGCGCGGCGTCCGTCGTGGACCGCCTCCCGGAGATCCTCACCGACGCCCCGGCCCGCCAGCGCTCCTCCGCGCGCCATGTGACGCTGGGGACCCCGCAGAGCGAGGAGTTCCGGCGGCTGGCGGCCGAGATGCTGGCCGAGGTGGAGCTGTCCGACCTCCAGGCCCGCACGGACGCCGAGCTCAGCACCGCGATGGGGCGCTTGGTGGGCTACGAGCAGCAGGTGTCGGGCCGCCGCCAGCTCCTGCAGCGGACGGCGGACGAATGCAGCACGGAGATCACCCGCCGCTACCGCGACGGCGAGGCCCAGGTGGACGACCTGCTGACATAACCCACCACAGGTCGTCCGCTCCGGGGTAAGTCAGCCCCTCCGGCGTTTGAGGAGCGGGGTCCGGGGCGGAGCCCCAGAAGGATGGGACGGGCAGGGGCGGCGGGGGCGAGAAAAACTCGGCGACACCCCGCGCCCGCCGACCTACCGTGGCCCCATGAGCCGTCCCGCACCCCACATCGACGTCCGCTCGATCACCGAAGCCGACCTCCCCGACTGGAGCCGGGCACTGCACACCGGCTTTCTGCGTACACCCGACGTCACGGAGACGGAGGTCACGGACCGGGCGTCGTACATCGTGCCCGCCCGCACTCTCGGCGCCTTCGACTCCGGCCGCTGCGTCGCCACCTTCCGTTCCTTCGAGCAGGAGATCACCGCCGTCGGCGGCGCCACCGTCCCCGCCGACGCCATCTCGAACGTCGCCGTCACCGCCACCCACCGCCGCCGCGGCCTGCTCAGCCGGATGATGGACCACGACCTGACGGCCGCGAAGGACCGTGGGGACGTCGTGGCGACCCTGATCGCCGCCGAGTACCCGATCTACGGCCGCTACGGCTTCGGCCCCGCCACCTGGGCCGCCCAGTGGAACATCGACGTCCCCCGGGCCGGCCTCGACCCCCGTTGGGCCGGCCCCGAGAACGGCGGCCGTATCGACATCGTGGACGGCGCGGACGTACGCAAGCTCGGCCCGGAGCTGCACGAGCGGGTACGCAGGGCGCAGCCGGGCGCCGTCGACCGGGACGAGCGGTGGTGGCAGGTCGCCACCGGGGCGGTGCGCCTGGAGCAGGCCCCGTGGACGGAGCCGTTCTTCGGTGTGTACCGCTCGTCGGGCGGCGAGGTCGAGGGTCTGGTGTCGTACCTGGCGGACGACCACTGGGGCGACGGCAAGCAGCCGCTGAACACCGCGTCCGTGAAATGGCTGATCGCGGCGACGCCGGAGGCCGAGCGCAATCTGTGGCGCTATCTGTGCTCGATCGACTGGATCACCACGGTCAAGAGCGGCTGGCGGGCCCCCGACGACCTGCTGCCGTTCTTCCTCCCCGACCCGCGCGCGGCCAGGATCGAGACGCTGGCGGACTGGCTGTGGGTGCGGGTCCTGGATGTCGTACGGGCGCTGGAGGCGCGTACGTACGACGGGCAGGGCACGCTGGTGCTCGAGGTCGTGGACGGGGCCGGGTTCGCGGGCGGGCGCTTCCGGCTGGAGGCGGCGGCGGACGGCGCGTCCTGCACGCCGACCACGGCCGCGGCGGACCTCACCCTGGATGTCGCCGAGTTGGGCGCCCTGTGGCTGGGCGACGAGTCCGCCGTACGGCTCGCCGCGCTGGGGCGGGTCCGGGAAGAACGAGCGGGCGCCGCCAAGGTGGCCGACGCCCTGCTGCGTACGTCCAGGCGGCCTTGGTGCCCGGACATGTTCTGAGACTCCTCTCCATCGACGACAGGTCTGCTCATCCGTAGCGAGCTGTTCGGTTGTGGTTGTTGATCAGTGGTGCCTGTTCAGCTGTGCTTGTTCAGTTGTGGCTGTGCGAGGCGATGTTCAGTTGTCGGTGTTCAGTTGTGACTGTGCTGACCGTCCGGGCTCCCGGCTCCCCTCCGGAAGGGAGCCCGGCCGGCCGAACCCGGTCCCCGGGCCTTCTCGCGAAGGCCTAGTGGGCGAGCAGCATGACGAGGATCACCGCGCCGATGCCGCCGATCATGGTGTTCCTGGCCTTGATACCGATGGACAGGGCGAGAAAGGCAATGATGCCCATCGGCCCGTACTTCCACTGGATGAGTTGCTCGAATCCAATGACGAGCGCGGCGACGGCGAGGTAGACGAGCGGCATGCAGGTCTCCCTTCGAGGACGATGGTCGACAGAACCGACGCTTGTGGCCAACACACTTGAAGCTTGACCATGTTGCTTAAGTTGGCGACCAACTTCACTGTACTTATCACCGCTTGGAAGCGTCTTATAACCACCTTCCCAGGAACTGCCCAAAGATGGCGGGAAGTTGTAGTGTTTGGTCGTGGAGCCGAAACACGTCTCCGTCAATGGACGGAAGAGGTCACAGCGGCAACAGGGGCCACAGACATCGCATCGTGAGGTGGCCGACGCGCTGCGCGCCCGGATCACCTCGGGCGAGTTGCGGCCCGGCCAGCGCATGCCCACGCAGGCCAGGCTGGCCGACGAGTTCGGCGTCGAGCGCGGAGCGGTACGGCAGGCGCTGCGCATCCTGCAGTCGGAGCATCTGCTCACGAACGTCTCCAAAGGTGCCCCGGCCACCGTCGCCCCCGATCTGGGCAAGGCGCTGACCGGCCCCGGAGCTCCGCCGGCGTCCACCATGGTGGCCCTCGCCCCGCGCATCGCCTCCGCCTTCGCGGCCCCGCACGTGGAGATCGACGCCCTGTGCCTGACCGCGGTCTCCCTCACGCTCGCCATCGGCGAACCGCTGCGCCAGATCCACGCCGGACGGCTGAAACCGGCCAAGGTCGACTTCCGGGTGCTGCTGCCGAGCCGGGACATCCCGCTCGCCTTCCCGACGCCCGTGGACGACTCGGCCGACGACGTCGACGTACAACTGCGCCGCCGCTGGCTCGCCCAGCGCAACGCCCAGGGCCAGGTGCTCCGGCACAATCTGCTGGCGCTGCGCTCCACGCACGGCATCGACGTACAGGTCACCTTCCGGGCGCTGCCGTTCACGCCGCCGGTGAAGCTGTACCTGCTCAACGGCACGGAGGCGCTGTTCGCCTACTACACGCTGAGCCGCCGCGAGGTGGAGATCGGGCAGCAGCATCTGGAGATGTACGACGCTCCGGGCATCCAGTCGACGCTGTTCGCCTTCGAGCAGGACGCCGGGCTGCGGGACATGACGTTCGTGGAGCAGTCGCACGTGTGGTTCAACGCGCTGTGGGAGACGATCAGTTCGGAGCTGGTGCTCACGAGCTGATCGTCCCCTGTCGACGCGTCCGGATCATAGGGCGGGTCCCGAGACCAGGATCGCGAGGACGACGGCCCCTATGGAACTGACGGCCGGGTTCTTGGCCTTGATGCCTATGGTGAGCAACAGCAGGCCGATGATGCCGGTGGCGCCGTACTTCCACTGGAGGGTCTGCTCGACGCCTACGACGAAGACGGCGGAGAGGAGTGCGAGGACGGGCATCGGTGTTTCCCCCTTCGGGCTCCTGGGAATGGAAGGATTACTTCCGCCAACTCAACCAACTTGACGCCAACTCTGACTAAGTTGTCCCCACTTGGCCCCTACTTTGAAACAAGCTACAAACAACTCCCACTAGATAGGTGCGAGTTGTAGCGTTTTGGTCGTGACCCAGGAGAACGTGGCAGTGAACGGCAGCAGGAGACTCTCGCCCCAGGAGATCGCCGACGTCCTGCGGGAGCGGATCCGCGTCGGAGAGCTCAAGGCCGGTGACCGCCTGCCCACGCAGGCCGAGCTGGCCGAGGAGTTCGGCGTGGAACGGGGCACCGTACGCCAGGCCCTGCGCGCGCTCCAGGAGGACGGCCTGCTCACCAACGTCAGCAAGGGCAGCCCGCCCCGGATCGCCTTGCCCACCCCCACGCGGGGCGCGCCCCAGCCGACGATGGTCAGCCTGGCGCCCCGCCTGACGGAGGCGTTCGGCGTGCCGCACGTGCGCGTGGACGTCGTCTGCCACACCTCAGAGACCCTGATGCTGGCCCTCGGCGAACCGCTGCGCCTCATCCACGAGGGCTCGATCCGCCCCGAGTCCATCGACGTCCGCATCCTGCTGCCGTCACGGGACATCAACCTCGCCTTCCCGGTACTGGTGGAGGGCGGGGAGGGCGACGACCCGGTCCACAAGCGGTGGCTGGAGATGCGGAACGCTCAGGCGCAGGTGTTGCGGCACAACCTCCAGGCCATCCGCTCCACGCACGGCATCGATGTCCACGTCGCCTTCCGCGCGTTGCCCTTCACCCCGCCGGTCAAGCTGTACCTGCTGAACGGGACAGAGGCGCTGATCGGGTACTACGTCCTGACCGAGCGGCAGGAGGAGTACGAGAGCCGGACCCTGGACATGTACGACGCCCTCGGCTCCAAGTCACTGCTCTTCTCCTTCGTCGAGCAGGCCGGTCAGCGCGACGCCGCGTTCGTAGCGGAATCCCAGAAGTGGTTCGACGCCCTCTGGGAAACCATCACGACTGACCTGACACTCTCCTAGTGACTTCTGATACGGCGCAGACTGAATCCGTGACCGCAGAGACCGAGAACGACACCGCACAGCTCCGGGAACTGATCACACGCGCTCGCGTCGTGCTCTGGGACTTCGACGGACCGATCTGCCGGCTGTTCGCCGGGCACAAGGCCGAGCGGGTGGCCATCGAACTGGTGGAGTGGCTGGAGGGGCGCGGGCTGCACGGGCTGCTGACGGAGGACGAACGGCAGTCGCTGGATCCGCACGTCGTGCTGCGCGCCGTCGACCGCCGGCATCCCGGCAGCGACCTGGTCGCGGAACTGGAGGAACGTCTCACCAAGGAGGAACTGCGGGCGACCTCCTCCGCGATGCCCACCGCGTACGCCGACCCGCTGATCCGCACCTGGACCGCGGTCGGGTCCCGATTGGCCATAGCCACCAACAACTCCCCCCGAGTGGTCCGCACCTACCTGGACAGCCGCGGGCTGCTGTCCTGCTTCAGCCCCCACATCTACGGCCGCACCCAGGACCTGCACCAACTCAAGCCGGACCCGCACTGCCTCAACCGCGGCCTGCGGGCCATGGGCGCGGCCCCCTCGTCCGCCCTGATGATCGGCGACACCCCCTCCGACCTCATCGCCGCCAACAGCGCCGGCGTCCCCTTCCTGGGCTACGCGCGTAACGCCCGCAAGGAAAAGCTGCTGCGCGAGGCCGGGGCGACGTCCGTCGTGGATTCACTGTGGGCGGTGCTGCGGTTGGTACGGGCCGCTCAGGCCTGAATCATCAGCAGCGCGAACATCACGGCGGCGCCGACCGCCAGGCCGACCCGCCGCGCCCGGACGCCCACCCCCACCGCGAGCAGGAGCACCACACCCACCGCACCAAGCCGAGTCTGTGCCTGTATGCCCAGGAGCAGTTCGAAGAGCGCCTTGGAGACTTGAAGCAGGAGCATCCCGCCACCTCCCTTCCGGTTGCCTGCAACACCTCAACTAGCCGTCCAATTGGACTGCTTGGTCTGTGAGTGGTCTGCCCGGCCGAAGAGATCTCTTAACCAACGGGCCTATGTGGTGGGCTGGTTGACTGAATTTCTGGTTTGTGAGTGGACTGAAAGCGGTACGGTCAACATGTGGATGCGCAGCAGGGTGGCGGCAGTGGCGGCAAGGAGTTCCAGCGGGTCGCCGACGAGTTGCGTGCCCGGATGGCCGACGGGGAGTACCCGTTGCACTCCCACCTGCCCTCTCAGCGATACCTGACCAAGGAGTTCGGAGTTTCCCGGGACACCGTGCAGCGGGCGCTGCGGGCACTGGTCGCCGAGGGCTGGATCGAATCGAAGCAGGGCAGCGGTTCCCGGGTGATCAAGACGCAGCGAATACAGTCGTCGACGCCCAAGGCCACCAGGTCGCGCCGGGGCATCACGCTCGAGTCGCTCATCGGCGAGGCCTTCGAGCAGCCCGAAGTCACCCTGGACGTCTACACATTGACATCCGAATCCCTGTACTGGCGCATCCAGCAACAGGCCGCCCGGATCCAAGGCCGCTCCATCAGCCCCCGGCGCATCACCTTGCGCATGCTGCTTCCCGCCGAGGACCAGCCGTTGCCCTATCCCCGCGTCAAGGACGACAAGGACGACACACGTCTGAGCGCCCGCCTGCACGAGATCACGGAGCGGCACACGAAGTCGCTGCGGGAGTCGCTCGCGGCCCTCAAGGCAGAGGGGTGGGTGCCGTCGGTCGACGTGGAGATCCGGCGGGCTCCGTTGACGCCGGCCTTCAAGCTCTACCTCTTCAACGGCGCCGAAGCGCTGCACGGTCCCTACGAGGTGATCGAACGGAAGATCGAGCTGGAACCCGGCGAGGAGATCACCGCGCTCGATGTGCTCGGAATCGGCGCCACCCTCACGCACCACGTCAAGGACGACGACCCGAACTCGTCGGGGACCGTCTTCGTGGAGAGCATGCAGAACTGGTTCGACTCGGTCTGGGATCTGCTGTCCGAGTAGCCGGGGCAGCCCCCGTGGTGCGCGTGTGGCGTACGGGTTATTGCGGGGACCTGGAGGCAGCTGTTGCCGGGGTGCTGTAGCATGCCCGCACCGATTGAGCAACCGTTCCCGTTCGTGCGTAAGTGATGGCGAACAAGCCAAACTTCGAACGGCCTCGCGAAGACTTCGTGCAAGAGAGTGACAGGCCACCCGTAGTGGTCACTCAGGTCTCACCATGTCGGTCGTGCGGGGCAGAACACCACGTGTTTACCGTTTGGCATACCGTCCTCATCTCACCCGGAGCGGCCAGTGGGCGCACCTCCCCTTTCCCGTCCCGTGCACGGGGGGCGCTCCACGCACGAGGCCGCCATTCGGGAGTTCGTGGGGCAGGCCGCAGAGCTGGGCCTGGCGAGCAGCGGCCATCACAACCGGAACTACGTCTTGCCGGTCACCGGGTCCGTGGCCTGGATGACGGGCCTCGACGTCGGTACGTCCGTCACCGTGCGGATGCGGCGCCACGACGTGCTGCCCGTGGTGATCAGGACCTGGAGCGACGAAGCGCAGATCCTCGAGGCCATCAGGGGAGTGCTGCCGCACGCGCCGCGTTGCCTGGTCAAAGGGAACGGCTTCGCCATCCACAGCTATGTGGAAGGCATGCCGCTGTCCAGCGTCTGCGGGGACGGCAAACCCGTCGACACCTTGCTGGTGAAAGCACTGGCCGGCCTGCTCGCCCAGATGGCGCAGGTACGAAGGGGCGCGCTCCCTCCGTTGCCGGCCGTCTGGCCGCGCAACGACGACACAGACAGCCAGGGTTTTCTGCAGACGCTGGCCCGGCTCGCCGACCGCCAGATCCGGCAGCCCAATTGGCAGGTGTTCGGTGGGCTGTTCGCGGCTCTCGGCATCCCCGAGGACGCCTTGATCCGGTTCGCCGAGCGGGTGCCCGCCATGGCGCGGCGGCCGTACAGCCTGCTCCATGCCGACCTGCACCGGGACAACCTCATCGTCACATACAGCGGTGCCCCGCCCCTCATCTGCGTCGACTGGGAACTGGCCACCTACGGCGATCCTCTGCACGACCTGGCGACCCACCTGGTGCGCATGCAGTACCCGGCCCATCAATGGACCGAGGTCGTCGACGCGTGGGTGGAGGCCATGCAGGACGTGCGCCCCGCGGCGGTCAACGGCGTGGCCAAGGACCTGCGCCACTATCTCGCCTTCGAACGGGCCCAGTCGGTGTACCCGGACGTGATGCGGGCCGCGCGATCGCTGGACGAGTCGTTCACCCAGAAGAGGCTCGACGAAGCGACCGCCGCGGTGCTCCGGGCGTTGGAGGCGGCTCAGGAGCCGCTGCGGCTCGGCCGCGTACCGAGTGAGAGGGAGATCGAGCGGGCCCTGTTCCGCTGGCTGGCATCGCGCAGCGACGGTGACATCAGCGGCCGGGACTTGATCGGGAAGGCCTTCGACTGGAGTCCGGACCGCCGGTTCCCGGAGCGATGCGACTTCCCCGACTCCGCCGTGCGGGAGGCCCTGCTCGCGGAGGGTGCCGCTCCGGCGGAACGTGTCTTCAAGGGAACCGCGCACCTCAACTCGGTCGTTTCCGTGCCCGGGGTCGAATTGCCCGTGGTCGTGCGACGCGCGCTGCCGGGCGTCTGCCGCCGGGAGCCCAGCTTCCTCAGCGAGCACGCTGTGCTCCGTGCGATCGAGGAGGCGCCCGTAAAGGTGGCGGCGCCGAGGATCCTCGCGCTGGGCGAGAGCTACCCGAGCGATCACTTCGCCATTCACACCTACGTCGGGTCGGGGGACAGGCCGCCGAGCCACCCCGTGCACGGCCTGCTGCCACACGAGGCGGACGGGCTGGTCGACCAGCTGTGCGCGTTGACGAGGGTGGACTTCAAGCAGGTCGATCCTGCGGCTGGCGAAGGAAGGTTCTTCCAGTGGCTCAAGGAGCAACTCGTCTCATTGGTGGGAGAGCTGCCGAGAGAGTCGCAGCAACTGGCCCGATACCTCGGGCTCCCAGGCGCCGAACGGCTGCGGGAGATACTGCTCCGCTTCGAGGTGAGCGACCGCGCGCCGGCTCTGCTGCACGGCGACCTGAATCCCTGGAATCTCGTACGCCGTGACGACCGTCTGGCGCTGACCATCATCGACTGGGAGATGGCGCTGGTCGGCGATCCCCTCTACGACCTGGTCCGGCACATGCACCTCACCCCGACCCGGACGGAGATCCGGAAGCGGATGTTCCATCGCTGGGAGCGCACATTGCCGATCGAGCGCACCCGTGACTGGGAACGTGACTGGCGGGTCTACCGGGGCATCGAGACCGTACGCTCCGCCTACGTGGACCTGGACCGCCTGGTCACCGGCGAGAGCCTGGATGCGCCCAACGTGCGCCGGGCGGTGGACTCGTACCCGATGACCCTGGCCGCGGCCACCGCGTTCCTGGGCCTGCCCGTCCGCCCGACGGCCAACCCGTATCTTGCCCGAGCCCTGGCTTAGGGGCACCATGACTGGACCCAAAAGCGGTTCGTTCACGGGCATATGACGACCCGTCGGGCGACATGGCCAGAGGGCGGGTCGACGATGTCCAACGGGGGGAACGGTTCGGCCGAGGACGGGATGGACCGACGGCTGAGGGCATCCCGCGCGACAAGATATGCATCTTCAACCGGGTCCAGGTGCTGCACGGCCTGTATGACGTCTCGGCCCGGATGCGGCTGCACGAGATGGGCCCGGAGTTCTACGACCCCAAGGGCTACAGAACCGATCTCAACGTGTGGTCGCGGGAGGGCACCGCTGCCGCAGAGGCGGCCGTCACCACCTGGATCAAGCACTTCGACGACCTCTGGTCGCCGGCGAAGAGGCCGGACCGGCCGCCGCGGGCGGCTGCCTGAGGCCATGGGGCGAGGTGCGGCCACGCGTAGGCTCGCGGCCATGAGCGACAACGGCACCACCGAGCCCGGGCTGCGGGAGCGCAAGAAGCGGCGGATGTACGAGACCGTGTCCGAGACGGCCATCCGGCTCTTCGTCGAGAAGGGCTTCGACGCCGTCTCCGTCGCCGAGGTGGCCGCCGCCGCCGAGATCTCCAAGCCGACGTTGTTCCGGTACTTCCCGGCGAAGGAGGACCTCGTCCTGTACCGGATCGCCGATCACGAGGACGAGGCCGCGCGGGTCGTACGGGAGGGGCCCACGCCCGTGGCGGCGCTGCGCCGGCACTTTCTCGACGGGATCGAGCGGTGCGATCCGATCACCGGGCTCAATGATCACCCGGCGGTGCTCGCCTTCCACTCGCTGGTGTATGGGACTCCGGCCCTCGTCGCCCGTATGTACGCCTACCTGGAGCGTTCGGAGGCCGCGCTGGCCGAGGCCCTCGGCGGGGGGCTCGACGCGCGGCTGGCGGCCGGGCAGATCGTGGCCGTGCAGCGGATCCTCGCGGAGGAGAACTGGCGGCGGATCTCGGCCGGGGAGCCGGTGGCCGAGGTCAAGCGGGACGCGGTGACGGCTGCGGAGCGGGCTTTCGCGCTGCTGGAGGCGGGCTTTCCCGCCTCGGTCGGCCCGGCGAGCCAGAGTGAGTCGGAGTAAATAATTTAACTCGGTTGCTTTATTTCGGTACGCTTCCTGGAATGACGCCAACCGACCCTGCCCTCCGGCACACCCTCATCCGCGAACGCGCCCACCACGACCGCTGCCGCACCGCCCTCGCCGGCATGGTCGAGGGCGCCGACGAACAGGTTGTCATCGGGGAGAACGCCTCCGCGTCCGGCGCCGACGCCGAGGTCCTCGGCTACCGGCTGCGCAGCCAGGCCAAGGCGCTGCACGAGCTGCCCGAAGGGCCGCTGTTCTTCGGCCGGCTGGACTTCACCGGGGGCGAGGAGCAGGCGCTGCACATCGGGCGGCTGCGGATCAGCGAGCACCCCGCCGAGCCGCCCCTCGTCGTCGACTGGCGCGCCCCCGTCTCCCGCGCCTTCTACCAGGCCTCGGCCCGCGACCCGCAGGGCGTCGCCGTGCGGCGACGGTTCGGCTGGGCGCCCGGGAGCCGCGGGGAGTCCGCCGACCTGACCGGTCTGGAGGACGAGCACCTCGACCGGGGCGAGTCCCGGGCGAGCGAGATCGTCGCCCGGGAGATCGAACGCCCCCGCGTCGGGCCCATGCGCGACATCGCCGCCACCATCCAGCCCGACCAGGACGATCTCGTACGGGGCGACCTCGCCGTCTCCCTGTGTGTGCAGGGCGCCCCGGGCACCGGCAAGACCGCCGTCGGCCTGCACCGTGCCGCCTATCTGCTCTACACCCACCCGCAGCGCATCCGGCGCGGCGGACTGCTGATCCTCGGACCCAACCGGACCTTCCTGTCGTACATCTCCGAGGTGCTGCCCGCGCTCGGCGAGACCGGCGTGCGCCAGTCCACGTTGCGGGAGGAGATCTCCCGGCATCCGGTCAAGGGCACCGACAGCAGGGACGCGGCCGTCGTGAAGCACGACGGGCGGATGGCGGAGGTGCTGCGGCGGGCCCTGTACGCCAGGGTGGGCGCGGGGCACGCCGGTGCCGTGGAGGTTCCCGACGGGTCGTACCGGTGGCGGGTCTCGGAGGGCCGGCTGGCGCGGATCCTGGCCGGGGTGCGGGACGAGGAGCCGCCGTACGCCGTGGGGCGGGAGCGGGTCCGGACGCGGATCGTGCGGGTCATCCAGGAGCAGGCCGAGCGGCGCGGCGGGCCGCCGGGGGCCGCGTGGGTGCAGAGGATCTCGCGGGCGCGGGCGGTCGGGGCGTACGTCGACGCCGTATGGCCACGGGTGCGGCCCGAGGAGATCGTGGCTCAACTCTTCATGGAACCGGCGGTGTTGGAGGCGGCCGCCGACGGGGTGCTCGACGGGGACGAGCAGAAGGCGCTGCTGTGGGCCGGGCCGCCGCGGTCGTGGAAGTCGGCCCGCTGGTCGGCCGCGGACCTGGTGCTCCTCGACGAGGTGGCCGGGCTCATCGAACATCCGCAGGGGTACGGCCATGTCGTCGTCGACGAGGCGCAGGATCTGTCGCCGATGGAGTGCCGGGCGATCGCACGGCGGGCCGCGTTCGGGTCGGTGACCGTACTGGGAGATCTGGCGCAGGGGACCACTCCGTGGGCCGCCCGGTCGTGGCGGACGGTGCTCGGGCATCTGGGCAAGCCGGACGCGGCGGTCGTACCGCTCACGACCGGGTTCCGGGTGCCCGGGGTGGTGCTGGAGCTGGCCAATCGGCTGCTGGAGCGGGTGGACGTGGAGGTGCCGGCGGCCCGTTCGCTGCGCGCGGACGGGGAGCTGCGGTTCCGGGAGGCCGACGGCGATCTGCCGGGCGCGGTCGTGGCGGCCGTACGGGACGCGCTGGGCCGGGAGGGGTCCGTCGGGGTCGTCGCCGCCGACGCGGATGTGGCCCGGGTGCGGGAGGCGCTGGCGGCTGCCGGGATCGAGGCCGGGGGAGCGCAGGAGGTGGGGGCGCGGGTGGCCGTCGTACCGGCGAGTGTGGTGAAGGGGCTGGAGTACGACCATGTCGTCGCCGTGGAGCCGGCGGCGATCGTGGAGGCGGAGGAACGGGGGCTGCATCGGCTGTATGTGGTGGTCACGCGGGCGGTCGCGGGGTTGGAGGTGGTGCACGGGAGGCCGTTGCCGTTCTGAGCGGGCCTCCCGTGCACCGTCGTCGCTATGCGGCAGCGGCGTCCAGCACCGGGATCAACTGCTCCTCCTCGTAGGTGAGATGCGCCTCGAGGTCCGTCGTGAGGCGCTCCACCTCACGGCGGGCCGTCGCGGGATCGGCGTTCTCGTCGCCCACGACCCGGCGCAGGTCCTCGACCAGCTCGGCGATCCGGTCGTGCTCGTCCCGCAGCCGGGCCAGCGTGGGCGCGAGCCCGGGGTGGCGGTCCTCCAGGAACGGGAACATGGCGAGGCCCTCGCCGGTGTGGTGGTTGTGGAGGCCGGCACAGAAGGTGAGGCAGTTGACGCGGAGTTGGGCACCGAGGGTGCCCTTGGCGCTCCCCGTGCCTCCCGAGTCGTTCATCTCCGCCCGGATCAGCGCGAGTTCCCGGCGGAACGCGTCGTGGACGACCTTGAGCGCCTCGCCCATGGAGGACGCGTTGATCTGCCCGGGGCCGCCCTCGGCCAGGCTGTGCAGGGCGATCACCGGGATCACCCGGTCCGTCTTCTCCTGGTACGCCGCCCAGCCCGGGTCCGCCTCAACGGCCCGTGCGAAGGCCCGGTCCCGCTCCTCGCCGTCGAGGACGACCGCCCGCGCCTCGTAGGTGAACGCGCCGCTCTCGACGGTCACCCGCGGCTCGGCGACGAGGTTGTGGAACCACGCCGGATGCCGGGGCGCGCCCGCGGCCGAGGCGATGATCAGGACACGGTCGTCGCTGTCGGGGAGGTAGCCGACGGGGGTGGTGTGGGGGCGGCCGGTGCGGGCGCCGGTGGTGGTGAGCAACAGGAGCCGGGCGCCTTCGAAGTAGCCGCCGACGCGGCCCTTGTTGGCGCGGAATTCCTCGATGACCTGCTGATTGAAGTCGTTGGGCATGCTCAGGTTTCTCAGTCTCTTTCTCTTCGGTGGGTCCCGTTCGATGGATTCCGTTCGGTGGGTTCCGTACGGAAGGGGGAGGTGAAGAGAAAAGAGAGGCGGACTCCTGGCCCGCCGCCACGACCTCACTCAGAGGCCGGGCAACACCCAACTCGCTCACGGCACAAGGCCGACCCGGCAGTCATACCGGTGACAGTAGCGCAGTCGCCCCGCATGGGGTGATCCTGTTTTTCGATGCTCCTCTTCCTTGACGTCGACGGGACGCTCATCCCCTTCGGGGCCGAGCGGCCGTATCCGCTGTACGAGCCGCCCCGCACCCTGCCCGGCCCGCCCGCGCACCCCCTGCTCACCCGAGTCGACCCCGCCCTCGGCGCCCGTCTGGAACGGCTCGCCGCGCTCGGCTGCGAGCTCGTGTGGGCCACGACCTGGCTGGACGACGCGAACGCCGCCCTCGCGCCCTGGCTCGGGCTGTCCCCGCTGAGGCTGGTGGACTGGCCGGACGAGGACGCGGAACCGTGGCTCGGGCCCCGCGCCCCGCACTGGAAGACCCGGCCGCTGGTGGCCTGGGCGGCGGGCAGCCCCTTCGTCTGGGTCGATGACGAGATCACCGACGTCGACCGGGACTATGTGGCCGCCCACCACCCCTCGCCCGCCCTGCTCCACCACGTCGACCACCGCTACGGACTCACCGACCACGACTTCGCGGCGCTGGAGGAGTGGATCACCGCCTGAGAGATCACCCCCGAGGGATCACCCCGAGGGATCACCGCCGAGGGATCACCGCCGGAGGGATCACCGCCGGGAACGGCCCAGCAGCTCGGTGACCCGCATGAAGCCGTCCGTCCCGTGACCGAGCCCGATGACCCGGCGGGCCTGCCCCTCGGCGGCGCGGATCACGGTCGCCTCGATGCCGTGCGACTCGGAGGCCCCCGCGATATGGGCCATGGAGGAGACGGCCGAGGTGATCGGGTTGAGCTCGCCGGAGTACCTGCCGTCGTCGACGTCCGCCGCGAACTCCTCGAACAGCGGCGGCAGGATCGCACCGATGCCCTGCGCGAAGGGGGCCAGTTCACGGGCGGTGATGCCCTCGGCCCGGGCCACGGCCAGGGCGTGCGCGTAGCCGGACATCGCCGTCCAGAAGATGTCGAGCAGAGCGATGTCGTAGGCGGCGGCCCGGCCGATGTCCGTACCGAGGTGGCTGTGCGTGCCGCCGACCGCGTCCAGAACGGGACGGTGTTCGCCGTACAGTTCCTCGGGGCCGCTGAGCAGGAACACCGCCTCGGGCGTGCCGATGGTGGTGGCCGGGGTCATGATCGCGCCGTCCAGGTAGCGGATGCCGTGCGCGGCGGCCCACTCGGCCGTGTTCCGGGCACGGGCCGGGGTGTCGGCGGTCAGGTTCACGACGGTGCGGCCCTTCAGCGCGGCGGTGACGGCGTCCTGGCGCAGGATCGTGTCGGAGGCGTCGTAGTTCACCACGCACACGACGGTCAGGGCACTGGCGGCGACCGCCTCCGCCGGGGACGCGGCCGCCGTCGCACCACGGGCGACGAGCTCCCCGTCCCGTCCCGGGGTGCGGTTCCAGACGGTCACCCGCAGCCCCGCGTTCAGAAACACACCGGCGAGCGCCCGGCCCATCGGCCCCAGCCCGAGAACGGTGACAGTGTCGGTGGATCCGGATCCGGTGTCGGTGTCGGTGTCGGTTGCATCGTGGTCGTAGGTGGGCATGGCTCAACTCCCGGTAAGGTGAAGATAGTTGGCGAATTGATGACAAAAGGGGTGGAGTATGACGCGTCGACGCCAGGATCCGAACGTCTGCGGGGTGACCGCCGCGATCGCGGTGATCGACGGCAAGTGGAAGACGCTGCTGCTGTGGCTGCTGGAGTCCGGCCCGCACCGCCCTGCGGAACTGCGCCGCCGGGCACCCGGCCTCAGCGAGAAGGTGCTGACCCAGGCGCTGCGCGAGATGGAGACGGACGGGCTGGTGCACCGTGAGGTGTACGACGTACTGCCGCTGAAGACGGTCTACTCCCTGACCGACTTCGGCCGCGACCTGGCCGAGGCGCTCGGCCCGCTCGCCGACTGGGGCCACCGCCGCCTGGAGCGGCTGACCGAGGCCCAGCCGGCCTCCTGACCTGCACGCCACCTCCGTCCGCCACCGCGCCGACCACCCACATCAAGGGTCGGACGGCGGTGGCGCGCTGCCAAGTAGGCACAAATAAGTGGGTACGGCGGTCGTCGCTGTCGTCCGGCGCCATGGGCACGACGGCGCCCGCGCCACGGCTACGACCGAGCCAGCTCCTCCCGGAACCCCTGGCGCCAGGACGGATAGCGCGGCTCCCAGCCGAGTTCGCGCCTGGCCTTGGCGTTGGAGAAGCCGCGGCCCTCGGTCATCATCGTCACCGCCACGTCCCCGGCGAGCAGCCGGGCGAGCCACTTGGGCACCCGCAGCGGAGGCTTCGCGCCCGCGCACTCGGCGAGATACGGCAGCCACTCACTCGCCGGGGCCGGCTCGTCGTCGACGATGTTGAACACGCCCCGCGCACGCTGCTCCACCGCGAGGAGCGTGGCGCCAGCCGCGTCGTCCAGATGCACCCAGGAGCAGTAGCCGGTACCGCCCCCGACCAGCGGGAACTGTCGCTTGCGGATGAGTTCGACCTGGTCGTCGGTGGCGCCGGGACCGTAGAAGCCGCCGTAGCGCAGGACCGTCCCGTCGGCCTTCAGGACGACTTCCTGGATGTGCCGGACCGCCTCGCCCAGCTCGCGCAGCTTCCCGGTCTCCACCGGCAGCGGGTCCTCCTCGGTCTTCACCCAGCCGCCCTCGCGGACGCCGTTCCAGATGGCGGCGCTCTGCGCGACGACGTGCGGGACGCCGGTCGCCTCCGCCGCGGCCAGCAGATGGTCGGTGCCCTCGGTGCGCAGCCGGTTGGTGGTGGCGAACCAGCGGTCGAAGTGCCGGATGTCCGGCTTGCCGGAGTGCGGCGCGGAGATCGCCGTCATCTGGTGCACGATCACGTCCGGCCGCGCCGCGGCCACCGCCTCGGCGACCGACGCCGCGTCGAGCCCGTCCATCACCACGCCCCGCGCGCCCATCCCCTCCACCAGGCCGAGCTTGGCCGCGCTCGTCGTCGTGGCCGTCACCTGATGCCCCCGCTCCACGAGCCGCGGCACCAGCCGCCGCCCGATGACGCCGGTACCGCCCGCCACGAACACCCGCATGACTCTCACCGTCCCGATCGCGGTACATCTCTACGAAACCTTGGACGAACGGGCCCGCCCGTTCTGTGACACGCCGATGAGTTCCGCGCCCCGAGCCGGTCTCCCCGCATGAGGCTCCTCGCGAAGAAATCCGGAAGGATCTGATGACCATGCCGACCAGCTCCGCATACGCCAAGGTCAACGGCGTGGAGATGTACTACGAGATCCACGGCGCCGCGCGTGACAGCGGTAGGGCCGGCGCCGCCGCGGATGCCTCCGCCCGGCGTCCGCTGGTGCTGCTGCACGGGGGCGTCAGCACCATCGGCATGTCCTTCGGGGGCGTGCTCCCCGCCCTCGCGGCCGACCGGCACATCGTGGCGCCCGAGCTCCAGGGACACGGACACACCGCCGACATCGACCGAGCCCTGACGGTGCCGGACCTTGCCTCCGACGTGGTGGCACTGCTCGACGAGCTCGGCATCGAGCAGGCCGACTTCCTCGGATACAGCCTCGGCGGGCTGACCGCGCTGGAGATCGGCATCCGGCACCCCGGCCGGGTGGGACGACTCGCGCTCGCCGCGACCCAGTACCACCAGGACGGCGTCCACGAAGAGGTCCACGCCGGCGACTTCGACTCGCCCCGGCTGCCCAGCCAGGCCGACTTCCAGGAGATGGCCGAGGCGTACGCCGCGTGCGCGCCGCACCCCGAGCACTTCCAGGACTTCCTCGGCAAGATCTCGGTCGGCGCGAACGCACCGCTGCCGTGGACCGCCGACGACCTGCGCACGGTGGAGGCGCCCACGCTGCTGGTCATCGGCGACTACGACTTCGTACGTATCGAGCACGCGGCGGAGATGCAGCGCCTGATTCCCCGGGCCCGGCTGGCCGTGCTCCCCGCGACGACACACATGACCCTGATGCGGCGGACGAACGTGCTGCTGCCGCTGCTGGACGAGTTCCTCGACTGAGCGGCGTCCGGCCGAAGACACCGCCTACAGCACGCGGAGGTTGGCGAGCGGGATGTTCCACTCGTTCCGCTCGATGTTCCCGGTGCCGTCCCAGTCCGCGGCGGGCACCGCGAACAGCGCCGGCCCGGCGACGACAGCGGCCATTACGGCGACGACAGTGGCCATTACGGCGACGACACGACGCTTCACGATGCCTCCTCGACGACGGCGGTACGGCCCACCCTGCGCCGCCCCGACGACCCCACCCACCCGGACACGCCGCCCGGCCACCGGGTTCAGCCGCTCGGTCCCGACACCACCACCACGCTGGACGCCGACCGGGTCCACGACGACCTCAGGGCGGCCGCGAGTGGCGTGGCGCACTTTTGCAAGCGGGTGCTTGCAATAGTTAGCGGGGGTGCGGCAAGGTGGAGGCATGGCATCGCTCAACGTCGGCAATCTCGGTGAGTACCTGCGCGAGCAGCGGCGCAACGCGCAGCTGTCGTTGCGGCAACTCGCCGACGCCGCCGGGGTGTCCAATCCGTATCTGAGCCAGATCGAGCGCGGGCTGCGCAAGCCGAGCGCGGAGGTGTTGCAGCAGGTCGCCAAGGCGCTGCGGATCTCCGCCGAGACGCTGTACGTCCGGGCCGGCATCCTCGACGCCGAGCGGGACCGGGACGAGGTGGAGACGCGCGCCGTCATCCTCGCCGATCCCACGCTCAACGAGCGGCAGAAGCAGGTGCTGCTCCAGATCTACGAATCCTTCCGCAAGGAGAACGGGTTCGGGATATCCGTCGAGGGGGATGGGCACTCGGACACGGACCGGGACGCCGAGCGGACCGTGGTCGACGCCGTCCGGACCGCCGGCTCGGAACCGGGCTCCTACGGGTCCCCGGCCGCCCCCGTCCCCGGCGACAGCGATGCCCGGTCCGACGGCACGGCGGACGCGCAGGGCGATGACGCCGGCGTACGACGCAGCCGTACGACCCGCAAGAACGGCACGGCCGACGGCGGCCGCGAGTCCGCCGCGCGCCGTAACCGCACCACTCGCACAACCCGCAGCACCGGCACCACCGGCACCACCCGTACGTCCGACGGCAGCGACGCCGACCCGGAGAACCCGACCGACCCGCAGCAGTCGGCCGGCTGACCATGAACCGCCGTACGCGCGACGCGCACCGGCGAGCAGCAGCTGTCAGCCGTCCGTCCGCGGGACCGAAAACCCTCATCTCGTAACAACCCGGGAGGACCAGCAAAATGGCCATCACCGACGACCTGCGCAAGACCTTCAGCGACCCGACCCCGCTCTACTTCGCCGCCGGCACCGCCGACCTGGCCCTTCAGCAGGCCAGGAAGGTGCCCGCCCTGGTGGAGCAGCTGCGCGCCGAGGCGCCGGCGCGGTTCGAGGCCGTTCGCAGCACGGACCCGAAGGCCGTCCAGGAGAAGGCCACCACCCGCGCCAGGGAGGCGGGCGCCAAGGCCAAGGAGGCGCAGGAGACCCTCCAGGCCAAGGTCAACGAGTTCGTCAGCAGCCTGGACGCCGACGTCAAGAAGTTCGGCAGCAGCCTCGACGCGGACTTCAAGAAGTTCGGCAGCAGCCTCGACGCCGATCTGAAGAAGTTCGGCGAGAGCGCCCAGGACCTCGCGCTGCGCACCCTCGGTGTCGCCGCCGAGTACGCGGTCAAGGCCCGTGAGACCTACGAGAAGGTCGCCGAGCACGGCGAGCAGACCGTGAAGACCTGGCGCGGCGAGGCGGCCGAGGAGATCGAGGACCTCGCCATCGCCGTCGAGCCCAAGGCCGAGCCGGTCGAGGTCAAGGACGACAAGGCCGAGGCCAGGCCCGCCGAGGCCAAGCCCGCCGCCGAGGCCGCCCCGGCCAAGAAGGCGCCGGCCAAGAAGGCCCCGGCGCGCAAGGCCACCGCCAAGAAGACGACGCCGCCCGCCAAGTAACACGGACGGGTGAAAAGCGACTGCGGATCACGGGCCGGGCACTTCGCGAGTGCTCGGCCCGTTGTTCGGGTAGCGGTCCTGCGGTTGCGGGTACGGTGACCGCGTAGACACGAGCCGAACCAGGTGGTGGACGTTGTGCTGATGCAGGGCTTCGCGGGATTCATGTGGCTGCTGAGCATGGCCCTGATCCTTTTCAGCGGCTTCGCGCTGATCGACGCGGCCGTCCGCCGCGAGGACGCCTACCGCGCCGCGGACAAGCAGTCCAAGGCGTTCTGGCTGATCATCCTCGGCCTCGCCTTCGTGGTGAACCTGATCTTCAACATTCTGTCGTTCCTGCCGATCATCGGCCTCATCGCGACGATCGTGTACATGGTCGACGTCCGCCCCGCGATCAAGGGCCTCCCGGGCGGCGGCCGCAACCGGCGGGGCTCCAGCAGCGACGGCCCGTACGGCCCCTACAACGGCGGCCGCTGATCAACGCCTGACCGGACACTGGCCGGCACAACCCCGGCGTCCCCCTCCGCTCACACCGTCCGGTCGAGCAACAGCACAGCCACATCGTCCGTCAGCTCACCGCCATTGAGGTCCCGGACCTCACTGACGGCCGCCCGCAGCAGCGCCTCCCCGCGCAGCCCTTCCGCCAGCTGACGCCGGACCATGGACACCATCCCGTCCTGCCCCAGCCGCTCCCGGCCCGTACCGATGCGGCCCTCGATCAGGCCGTCGGTGTAGAGCATCAGGCTCCACTCGGCGCCCAGCTCCACCTGCATCCGGGGCCAGCGGGCCCCGGACAGCAGCCCGAGCGCGGGCCCGTTGTTGTCGTACGGCAGCAGCTGTGCCGGCCGCCCCGGCCGGGCGAGCAGCGGTGACGGATGCCCCGCGAGGCACAGCCCGGCCCGTCGGCCGTCAGGCGCGATATCGACCGTGCACAGCGTCGCGAAGATCTCCTCGTCGGACCGCTCGTGCTCCAGCACCTGCTGCAGGGTGCCCAGCAGCTCGTCCCCGCACAGCCCGGCAAGGGTCAGCGCCCGCCAGGCGATCCGCAGCTCCACACCGAGGGCGGCCTCGTCCGGCCCATGCCCGCACACATCGCCGATCATGGCGTGCACGGTGCCGTCGGCGGTGCGGACGACGTCGTAGAAGTCACCGCCGAGCAGCGCACGCGAACGCCCCGGGCGGTACCGCGCGGCGAACCGCAGCGATGATCCCTCCAGCAGTGGCGTAGGAAGGAGCCCCCGTTCCAGACGCCGGTTCTCCTGCGCCCGCAGCCGGCCCTCGGCGAGCCTCCGCTCGGCCGTGTCGGAACGTTTCCTCTCCACGGCGTAGCGGATCGCACGGCTCAGCAGCCGCCCGTCCAGTTCGTCGCGGAAGAGGTAGTCCTGCGCGCCCACGCGCACGGCTTCGGCGCCGCGCTCGGCGTCACCGGAGGCGGTGAGCGCGAGAACGGCGTGGCGGGGTGCGAGCTCCAGCACATGCCGGAGCACGGCCAGCTCGTCGTCGTTCGTGCCGCGACCGGGCGCCGCCAGGGCGAGGTCCAGCAGGATGCAGTGGACGTCGTCGGTGAGCAGCCGCTCGGCCTCGGTGAGGTTGCGGGCGGTCCGCACACGGATCGGCCGGCCGGCCGAGTCGTGCAGCTCGGGCACCATCGCGGAGCCGCCGGGATCGTCCTCGATCAGCAGCAGCGTCAGCGTGGTAGGGGTGCTGTTCTCGACCGTTTCTTCCTTACGCGGGGCCACCTCGCGGGTGGTGCCGCCTGGGGACGCGGCCGGCGCCTGACCAGTCTCCACGGCCGGGATCGCTCTCTGCCGCGGTACGGGTACGGGCATCGTCTTGAGTTCCTTCCCTCCCCCCGAGGGTGGTGGGAACGAGGGACCTCGATCCACCGACGGGGACCATAGCGGGTGTCGGCGCCGCAGCGGAATGGTGTGGAGCACGTCGTATGGTCGCTGGCCGCTGTCATATGCCGCGTTCCGTACCGCAGTTGGACAGGGCGGCGCCCGGGTGGGGATGACGAACGTCACGTCAGGGTGGCGTTTGTCAGGAAAGTGACGTGGGTTGGGTCACGTGGCCCGGGTCACGGTCCCTACATCCCAAGATGCCCTGAATCCTCACGCATCGGGCCGAACCACCCCGAGGATCCGCATCGACCCGGCCCCCGCGATCGTCACCGTCCGCCCCGGTCGCGGAGCGTGGATGATGGCGCCGTCGCCGATGTACATGGCGACATGGCTGGCGTCGGCGTTGTAGATGATGAGGTCGCCAGGGCGCATGTCCTCGATGTCGACGCGCTCCAACTGCTTCCACTGCTCCTGCGAGGTCCGCGGAATACCACTCCCGGCGCTCGCCCAGGCCTGCGACGTCAGCCCTGAACAGTCGTACGTCTTGGGCCCTTCCGCGCCCCATTCATACGGTTTGCCCAACTGTGCGGTGGCGTACTCGACCGCCTTACGGCCCTGCTCGGACGCCTTGCCCTTGATGTCGTCGAGGACACCGGAGTCCAGCCAGGCGGTCTGCGCCTTGCGGGCCGCCTCCTCCTCCAGCTCGGCGAGGCGCTTCTTCTCCTCCTTCTCCAGCTGGGACTCCAGCTGTTCGGCCGCCTTGATCTGCTTCTCGATCTTCTTCTGGGCGGCGGCCTTGGCCTTGCGGCCGGCCTCCAGCTTCTGCCACTGGGCGGAGGCATCCCGGGCGTACTGCTCCAAGTCCTGCTGGACGCGGGTCATTTCGCCGAGCAGTCCCTTGGTGGCGCGCTGCCCCTGAAGCACCCGCCCGGCCCCGTCGAGAAAGTCCCGCGGATCATTGCTGAGCATCAGCTTCGCCTCGTCGGGCAACCCGCCCGACCGATACTGCGCGGCGGCCGCGGAACCGGCCCGCTTCTTCAACTCGGCAAGCTCGTCCTGGCCTTTGACGATCTTCTTGGCCAGCGAGACGATCTCGGCCGACTGCTTCTCGGCCGCCTCCTCGGCGGCGTTGTACGCGTCGGTGGCGACGGCCGCCTCGTGGTACAGCTTCTCCAACTGCTTGCGGACGTCCTCGAGCTCCTTGTTCGACACAGGGGCCGAGGAGGGTGAGCTGCTGGGGGAAGGAGAGGGTGCCGCGAAGGCGGTGCCCGGTGCCGCCAGTACGGTGACCGCGCAGACGACGGTCACGGCCGTAGCGATCAGGCCGCGCTTACCCGTACCCATACCTGTGCCCCCAAACTGATGTCCCGTCAGTAACATACGAGCGTCCGGGGGATCGTGCCACGGCGGCGCGCAAAGTGACAGAGGTCTGCTTCCCCCCTTTCCCGCCCCGCTATGACGGTCTCCCCGCCTTTGTGACGAACGACTCGCGGAGATCGTTCCGTGATCCACGGTCCACCGGGCAACCGGGGCAGGGAAACGACACAAGGCCGGCCTACCTCCGAGGCGCCAACGCCTCCCACCGCACGGTCACTTCCCCCTGCCGCCACCGCCCGGCCCCGTCCACCACCGGCCAGTCGACCGCGAGATCCCGCACCGCGCGGATCCACCGCTGCCGGGCGCCGTACGACGCATAGGGCGCCGCGGCGGCCCAGGCCCGGTCGAAGTCCCGTAGGAACGCATGCACCGGCTCGCCGGCCACATTGCGGTGAATCAGCGCCTTGGGCAGCCGCTCGGCAAGATCCGACGGCCGCTCCAGCGACCCCAGCCGCGCGGCAAAGGTCACCGTCCGCGGCCCCTCCGGCCCCAGCGCGACCCACACATGCCGCCGCCCGATCTCGTCACAGGTCCCCTCCACGAGCAGCCCGCCCCGCGACCCCGAACCGGCAGGCGCCAGCCGCGCACACAGTCGCTCCCAGACCCCGGCGACCTCCCCCTCCTCGTACTGCCGCAGCACATTGGCGGCACGCACGAGCACCGGCCGCTGCGGAATCGGCACCTCGAACCCACCGTGCCGAAACACCAGCCCCTCACGCTCATAGGGCTTGGCAGCGGCAACCCGAGCCGGCTCGATCTCCAAACCCACCACCCGCGCACGAGGCGCCACCCCACGCAGCCGCCCCAGCAACTCGACCGCGGTCCAGGGAGCAGCGCCGTACCCGAGATCGACAGCAACCGGATCATCGACCCGCCGCAGCTCGCTCCCCTGCACATGGGTGATCCACCGATCCATACGGCGCAGCCGATTGGGATTGGTGGTCCCGCGTGTCACCGTTCCCACGGGGCGGGCGACGCGGGCACTCATGCATATGAGGGTAAGGCCGTGTCGCATGGTGCGGGTTCGTCGTGGCTGCTCGCGCAGTTCCCCGCGCCCCTGAAAGACGGGGGTTGCAGCCCAGCCGCCCTCCGGCGTGAGGGGACGTGCCGGGGGGTGTCCGCCCGCAGCGGCGGGCGTCAGGAAACAGCACCCTCCTGAGAAGGGCAACCGCCCGACCGAGGACGGACACCCCCCGGCACGGCCCCGACCCACCAAACCACCGCAGGCGCTACCCGCACCCCCACTCACACCAGCGGGCCGCCGCAGGCATCATGGCCGCACCCCCCACGCACCGAGGCCCCGAACAGTTGAGCGACCCCCGGTAATCCCCAGGCAAAAACCACCCCACCAGGAATGGGAACCCCTCCCTCCGGCGTTGCACCGCCTTGGAGGGCGCTCAACCCTCCGTCCGGCATGCCCGCAGCCAAGGAGGACCGCCACGTGAGCCAGTACGTCAGCAGGCTCGGGCGACGCTCCCCGTCGGCCCCCTCCCGACTCCGGCTCCACCGCCGCCCCCGCCGCGTAGCCATGCTCAGCGTGCACACCTCCCCGCTGCACCAGCCCGGCACAGGCGACGCCGGCGGCATGAACGTCTACATCGTGGAGCTCGCGCAGCGCCTCGCCGCGATCAACATCGAGGTCGAGATCTTCACGCGCACCACCGCCACGGACCTCCCCCCCACCGTCGAACTGGCCCCCGGCGTACTCGTCCGCCACGTGGACGCAGGCCCCTACGAGGGCCTCAACAAGGAAGACCTCCCCGCCCAGCTCTGCGCCTTCACCCACGGCGTCATGCAGGCATGGGCAGGTCACCGCCCCGGCCACTACGACCTCGTCCACTCCCACTACTGGCTCTCCGGCCACGTCGGCTGGCTCGCTGCCCAGCGCTGGGGCGCCCCTCTGGTGCACGCCATGCACACCATGGCCAAGGTCAAGAATGCCAACCTCGCCGACGGCGACACCCCCGAACCCGCGGCCCGCGTGATCGGCGAGACCCAGATCGTCGCGGCGGCGGACCGCCTGATCGCCAACACCTCCGAAGAGGCCGACGAACTGGTACGCCACTACGCCGCGGCCCGAGACAAGGTCGCCGTCGTCCATCCCGGCGTCAACCTCACCCGCTTCGCGCCAGCCGACGGCCGAGCCGCGGCCCGCGCCCGCCTCGGCCTCCCGCAGGACGCCCTGATCCCCCTCTTCGCAGGCCGCATCCAGCCCCTGAAGGCCCCGGACATCCTCCTCCGAGCGGTGGCGGTCCTCCTCGACGAGCACCCCGAGCTCCGCTCCCGCATCCTCGTCCCGATCGTCGGCGGCCCCAGCGGCAGCGGCCTCGCCAAGCCTGAGGGCCTGCAGAAGCTCGCCGCCCGCCTGGGCATCGCGGACGTCGTACGGTTTCGCCCGCCCGTCGGCCAGGAGCAGCTAGCCGACTGGTTCCGGGCGGCATCGGTGCTGGTCATGCCGTCGTACAGCGAGTCCTTCGGCCTGGTGGCCATCGAGGCGCAGGCGGCCGGCACCCCGGTACTGGCCGCGGCGGTCGGCGGCCTGCCCGTCGCGGTCCGGGACGGGCGGACCGGATTCCTGGTGCAGGGCCACAACCCGGCCGAGTACGCGCGCGTGCTGCGTGCTTTCGCCGACGAACCGCACCTGACCTCGCGCATGGGAGAGGCAGCGTCCCGGCACGCCCAGTCCTTCGGCTGGGACACCGCGGCGGCGGCCACGGCGGACGTCTACATGGCAGCGGCCCAGGCCCATCGCCGTCGCGTACGCTCCCACCATGGGTGACGCACGGGACGGACAGGACGCGCAGGACGCACCACAGGACGCGCAGAAGACGACGCAGGTCGTCGAGGGAGCCCTGAAGGACGCCGAGCTGGAGTGGGAGAGCCCCGCCCCCGGCAACTACGTCGTCAAGCTCCCCGGCACCCGCAAGCTCTCCACGACGGTGTCCCTGCTCGTCGGCCGCCACTCCCTGTCGCTGAACGCCTTCGTCATCCGTCACCCCGACGAGAACGAACCCGGCGTCCACCGCTGGCTCCTTGAGCGCAACCTCAAGCTGTACGGCGTCAGTTACGCGGTCGACCGCCTGGGCGACATCTACGTCACCGCCAAACTGCCGCTGACCGCCATCACCCCCGACGAACTGGACCGACTCCTCGGCCAGGTCCTGGAAGCGGCGGACGGCGCCTTCAACACCCTCCTGGAACTCGGCTTCGCCTCCGCGATCCGCAAGGAGTACGAGTGGCGCGTGGCACGCGGCGAGTCGACGCGCAACCTGGACGCGTTCACCCATCTGACCCAGCGCCCTTCCGAGTGACGTAGGGACCGGAGAAAGGCCCTCCGGGATCCCGCACACACCGCACCAACTCACTCCACCACCTCACTACCAACTCACTCCGCACGACCCCTTCCGTACGCCGAAGGGGCCGTGGCATGCTCACGGCCATCGCACTTCTGAACGACGTTCACATCCATGAAAGCCGCATGAAAGCCGCATGGAGGGCGTACGGACATGGGCAATCCGCATCTCAGCAGACGGGTCCTGCTCGGCGGAGCCACCTCGGTGGCACTCGCGGCGGCGACCGGCATGTCGGCAGGCAGGGCACAGGCGGCCGCCGCGCCGGCGGAAGTCCCCGCTCTCTGGCGAGAGTTCACCCGCACCCCGTACACCCACCCCCAGATCCCCTACATAGGTCGGGCAGGCCACCGCGGCGGAGCGCGCCGTCTCCCTCGCCCCCGAGTCGTGGCCGACGTACGCGACTTCGGCGCGGTGGCCGACGGAACGACCGACTCCGCCCCCGCGATCAACCGTGCCATCGCCGCCGCCGGAAAGGCCGGCGGTGGCACGGTCACCATCCCGCCCGGCACGTTCCGCATCGACGACGTCATCCGCATCGGCCACTCGAACGTGGTCCTCCGCGGCGCCGGCAGCACTCGCACCAAGCTGTACGCCACCCGCAACCTCACCGAACTGATCGGCCCCTACGGCTCCCGCTACGGCGGCGACAAGTCGTCCTGGTCCTGGGCCGGCGGCCTCATCTGGCTGGCGCCGACGGCCCGTTGGGACTCCCTCGTCGCCGCGATCAAAGCCAAGGCATGGCCTTTCGAGGGCTGGACGGGCAACCGGCGCGACGAGTGGCGCACGCTCACCACCCTCGCCCCGGCCCGCCAGGGCTCCTGGACGGTGACGGTCACGGACCCCACCGCACTCCGCCCCGGCACCCTGGTCCTCCTCCGCCTCTCCGACGATCCCGCCCACACCCTCCTGGAGCACATGAGCGGCGGCGGGCCGGGCCCCGAGGCGTACACCTGGGACGACAAGACGAAGCTGACGTCGTACGTCCCCTATGAGTGGCCGGTGCGCATCACCCGCGTGAAGGGCCGCACGGTCACCCTCGAACGGCCGCTTCCACTCGACGTACGCCCCGAATGGAACCCGCAACTGACCACCCACGTCGACGAGTTGACCGGGTCGGGTGTGGAGGGCCTGACGCTGGAGGCCGTGGAGACCCCGCAGCAGCCGCACCTCCTGGACAAGGGGCACAACGGCGTCGTCTTCCAGTGCGCGTACGACTGCTGGGCCGACGACGTGACGGTCCGCCACGTCGACAACGGCTTCGGCCTGGTCGCCGCCTCCGCCTGCACACTCCGCCGCACGCGCGTGGCGGGCCGCGGCAGCCACCACCCCTACTTCTGTCGCGAGGGTTCGCACGACAACCTGATCGAGGACTTCACCATCGAGGCCCGCACCACCCCGGCGCCCTCCGGCACCCAGCTGCACGGCATCAACGTCGAGGGCCTGTCCTCCCACAACGTCTGGTCACGTGGCGACATGCGGATGGGCACCTTCGACAGCCACCGCGGCCTGCCCTTCGCCAACGTCCGCACCGACATCACCGTCGAGAACAACGGCCGCCACGGCGGCGACGCCAGCGCAGGACCGCTGTTCGGCGCCCGCTTCACCCACTGGAACGTCCGGGTGACCAACGCCCGCGCCGGCATGATCCGCCTCGACGGCCTCGCCCCCTACTCCGCCACCGTCGGCCTCAACGAGGTCAGGGAGTTCGACCAGATCGACGTCCCCGACTTCACGGGCGACCTCCACTCCCGCCTGGAGCTGTACGGCACGACGGACGCCGTGCACCCGCGCAACCTGTACGACGCTCAGCGCGAGCTGCCGCGATAGCGCCCCGGAGGCACACCCACCATCCTCCGGAAGTGCCGGCTGAGATGGGACTGGTCGTAGAACCCGGTCGCCACGGCCACCTCGGCCGGCGACCGGCCCGCCAGCAGCAGCCGCCGGGCACGGTCGACGCGCCGCGACATCAGGTACTGGTGCGGGGCGATGCCGTACGCGGTGCTGAACGCCCGTACGAGATGGGCGGGATGGGCCTGCACGAGCGCCGCCGCCTCGTCGAGGGCGATGCCGCGCACGACCCGCTCATCGAGGAGTTCCCGCAGCCGCCGGGCGAGGACGGGATCGCGACGCGGACTGTCGGTGACCGAGGTGACCGATCTGGGCCGCAGATGGGCTCGCAGCCGATCCCCGATGAGCGTGAGCCGGCTGTCCGCCTCCAGTTCGTCCCCGGGCTGCGCGAGAGCGGCGTGCACCTGTCCGACGCGCAGCCGGAGTACGGGGTCGCGCAGGTCGGGGGCGTCGACGGCCGGGCCGATCAGGTCGTCCCCCAGCCGGGTGCTGTCCAGATACAGAACCCGCTTGCGGAAGCCGTGCGGGGTGGCGGGGGAGCCGTTGTGCGGAACGTGCGGCGGCAGCAGCGACACCGTGTCGAGTGGGGTGCCGTGCTCGTGCCGGTCGAGGTCGTAGCGCACGGCGCCGTCGTCCACGATGAGCAGCGTCCAGGCCTCGTGGACATGCATCGGATACGCGTACTCGGTGAAGTGGGCGTGGAAGACCTCGGTGACGCCCGGGACGGAGGGGCGCCACGCGGAGACTTCCTGGCGATCCCGGGCGGCGGCCATGCAAAGAACGTACAAGACCAAGCCTTACGGCGGCCGTCAGTCTCGGTCCATGAGCACTGAAGCACCCGTTCGATTCGACACGAAGATCGCCGTCCTGCTGCGTGCGGACCTGGAGCCCTGGCAGCGCCTGAACGTCACCGCGTTCCTGGTCAGCGGCCTGGGAACGCAGCTCCCGGAGGTCATCGGCGACCCCTACGAGGACGCGGACGGCGTCCCCTACCTCCCGATGTTCCGCCAGCCGGTCCTGGTCTTCGAGGCCACGAAGGAGACGCTGACGACGGCCCACGCGCGCGTGCTGTTCCGCTCGCTGCCGCGCGCGATCTTCACGTCCGACCTGTTCTCGACGGGCAACGACCGGGACAACCGGGCGGCGGTGCGGGCGGTGCCGACCGGGGAGCTGGATCTGGTGGGGCTGGCGGTGTACGGGCCGCGGAATGCGGTCGACAAGGTGATCAAGGGGGCGCGGATGCATCCGTGAGGCCGGCCGGGCGGTCGGCGGGCTGCGCTTCCGTGAGGCGGACCGGGCGGTTCGCCGACGAGTCCGATCGGCTGTGGGCCGCGTGTCCGTCAGGCTGCCCGTCCGTGAGGCCGCGTGTCCGTCAGGCTGCCCGTCCGTCAGGCCGCGTGTCCGTCAGGCTGCCCGTCCGTCAGGCGGCGCTGACCTCGGGCTTCGTGTCGGCCGGGGTGCCGACGGCGGCCGGAGCCTCCGTCGGAACGCGGCGGATCAGGGCGCCGTACCCGATCGCCGCCGCCGTCCCGATGACCGCGCACAGGCCCCACAGCCACTCGGCGCCGAGACGGTCGATGACGAAGCCGGACATCAGCGGGGCGACCAGGGCGGCGACCGACCAGGACAGGGTGTACATGCCCTGGTAGCGGCCGCGCCCGTGGGCGGGGGAGAGGCGGACGACGAGGCCGGTCTGGGTAGGGGCGTTCAGCATCTCGCCGAGCGTCCACACGCAGACCGTCAGCGCGAAGACGCCGACCGACCCGGCGAACGCGGTGAGGCCGAAGCCGTAGCCGGCGAGCAGGGACGACACGATGAGGATCCGCCCCGCGTCCCGGCGCTCGATGAAGCGAGTGACCGGGATCTGGAGCGCGACGATCAGGACGCCGTTGACGGCGATGGCGAGGCCGTAGTCGGCGGGCGAGAACCCGGCGTCGCCCATGGCGACCGGCAGACCCACCGAGCCCTGCTGGAAGACGAGGGCGACGAGGAAGGACAGCCCGACGACGGTCATGAAGCGCCCGTCGCGCAGCACGGTCCCGAGCCCCACCTTGTCCTCGGCCGACTGGCCGTCCTGGACGACGGGCCTGGACTCGGGCAGCTTCACGAAGATCACGACCGCGCAGACGGCCGTCATGCCGGCCTCGATCAGGAACCCGGCGAGGTAGCTGACCTCGGCGATGAACCCGGCGGCGGCGGAGGAGAGGGCGAAGCCGAGGTTGATGGCCCAGTAGTTGAGCGAGAAGGCGCGCACCCGGTCCTCGGGCCGCACGATGTCGGCCATCATCGCCTGCACGGCCGGCCGGGAGGCGTTGGAGGCGGCGCCGACGACGAAGGCCACGGCGGCGATGGCGACGGGGTGGTGCATGAACCCGAGCACCGCGACGGACACGGCGGTGGAGGACTGGGCGATCAGCAGCGTGGGCCGCCTCCCGAGCCGGTCGGTCATGACGCCGCCCCCGAGGGACGAGACGACCCCGCCGAGGCCGTGCAGCGCGGCGACCAGGCCGGCGTAGGAGGCGGAGTAGCCGCGGTCGAGGGTGAGGTACAGCGCCATGAAGGTGGCGACGAAGGCGCCGAGCCGGTTGACCAGGGTGCTGGTCCACAGCCACCAGAACTCGCGGGGCAGCCCGGCGACGGTCTCTCGGGTGGCGCGTCGCAAGGCGGCGAGTGACATGGGGGTCCCTACGGAGGTGGCCGGAAGCCGACAGCGGATGTAAGTAGCCAAGAAGGCATCCGCAACTTACAAACGAGGGGCTCGGCCAAGCCACTCAATTAACAGATCCCGTCAACTGTCCGCAGGGCTACGGGCCGGGCTGTCCGCCTGCTGGGCGGGCCGTCTGGGGGCCGAATGCGTGGATTACGCTCTGGGGCATGGCCGACGCACCGTACAAGCTGATCCTCCTCCGCCACGGCGAGAGCGAGTGGAACGCGAAGAACCTGTTCACCGGCTGGGTGGACGTCAACCTGAACGAGAAGGGCGAGAAGGAGGCAGTCCGCGGTGGCGAGCTCCTGAAGGACGCCGACCTCCTGCCCGACGTGGTCCACACGTCCCTCCAGAAGCGGGCGATCCGCACCGCGCAGCTCGCGCTGGAGTCCGCGGACCGCCACTGGATCCCGGTCCACCGCAGCTGGCGCCTGAACGAGCGCCACTACGGCGCCCTCCAGGGCAAGGACAAGGCGCAGACCCTCGCCGAGTTCGGCGAGGAGCAGTTCATGCTGTGGCGCCGCTCCTACGACACCCCGCCCCCGCCGCTCGAGGACGGCACGGAGTTCTCCCAGTCGGACGACCCGCGCTACGCGACGATCCCGCCGGAGCTCCGCCCCCGCACGGAGTGCCTGAAGGACGTCGTCGTCCGCATGCTCCCGTACTGGTACGACGGCATCGTCCCGGACCTCCTCTCCGGCCGCACGGTCCTGGTCGCGGCCCACGGCAACAGCCTCCGCGCCCTGGTCAAGCACCTGGACGGCATCTCCGACGCCGACATCGCGGGCCTGAACATCCCGACCGGCATCCCCCTCTACTACGAGCTCGACGCCGACTTCAACCCGATCACCCCGGGCGGCAAGTACCTCGACCCGGAGGCGGCCGCGGCCGCGATCGAGGCGGTCAAGAACCAGGGCAAGAAGAAGTAGCCCAAGACCGATCATCAAGCCCCTCACCAGCACTTTCTCCGCTGGCGAGGGGCTTTTTGTCGGACCTGGGCCCTGGTGGCGGGATCGTCACCCGCTACGGTCACTGCGGCAGCACTGTGCAACAGGGGCAGCACTGTGCATCAGGGGGACTACGCATGATGGGGGCGGAATGACCGGGCGGGTGAAGGTGTGGCTGGCCGGTGGCTGGCTCGTCCTGGTGGTGGCCGGCTGGTCGTTCACCGAGTCGATCAACGACGGGATCGAGCCGACGTCGGGCCCGCGTCCGGAGCCGTCCTCCTCGAGTTCCCCGAAGTGCCCCGCGCCGACCTCGCCGACGCCGGAGCCCACGGCCACGTCAACGGCGATGCCGTCGCCGACGCCGTCGATCGGTACGGGGCGCGAAATCACCGACTACCACGTCGCGACGGACCCCGACCTCACCGTCACGGCCGTCGCCTGCATCGTCGCGGACTAGCCCTGGAAGGGGCGGCGGGCGGCCGTGCGCGGCGAAGGGCCCCGGCGCGGGACGGGCCGCGGCGAGGCCCTCACCGTCGTACGAGATCTACGGCAGCCGAGGCGTGAGACGGCACCCACGGCGTCGTACGCCACAGACCTCCGCGTTCTGCACCCTCACCTTCACCCGCACTGGCAAGGGTTCCCCGACTGGCACCCGCACCCGCAGCCCGAGCCGCAGCCGCAGGCGCCGAAGAGCGGGAGGCTCCTGATGTCGGCGGGCTGCTCGGTCGGGAGCTCCTGGGTGGGGTCGGGCGTGGTGCCGGGAGTGCTGGGGGATTCGGCCATGGTCCCTCCTCGAGGCTGGTGCCTGTGCCCATTCCATGCCCGCCCTGCTGGGCGCATCAACGGCGCACAGAGGCTCGCCCGCGCCGAACCCGCCGATCCTCCAGGACCCGAAGGCCCCGAGGACCCGAAGGCCCTCCAGAACCCGAAGATCCCCCAGAACCCGAAGGAACTGGGGGACCAGGAGGGCCGAGAGGGCCGAGAGGGCCTACGCCCCGTCCACCCCCGAAACCGGCTGGATGTCGGGCTTGATGTCCTGCTGGAGCTCATCCGCGTGCTCACCCGTCACCAGGTAGACCACCCGCTTCGCCACCGCCACCGCATGGTCGGCGTACCGCTCGTAGTAGCGGCCGAGCAGCGTCACATCGACCGCCGTCTCGATGCCGTGCTTCCAGCGCTCGTCCATCAGGTGCTGGAAGAGCGTGCGGTGGAGGAGGTCCATCGCGTCGTCGTCCTGCTCCAGCTGGAGCGCGAGGTCGACGTCCTTGGTGACGATCACCTCGGCCGCCTTCGCCATCAGGCGCTGCGCGAGCTGGCCCATCTCCAGGATGGTGGCGTGCAGGTCCTGCGGAATCGCCCGCTCCGGGTAGCGCAGCCGCGTGAGCTTCGCCACGTGCTGGGCCAGGTCGCCCGAGCGCTCCAGGTCCGCCGACATGCGCAGCGAGGTGACCACTATCCGCAGGTCCGTGGCCACCGGCTGCTGGCGCGCCAGCAGGGCTATGGCCCGGCCCTCCAGGTCGTGCTGAAGATCGTCGACCTTCTGGTCGCCCTCGATCACACTCTCGGCCAGCTTCAGGTCGGAGTCGAGGATCGCCGTCGTGGCGCGCCCGATCGCCGACCCGACCAGCCGGGCCATCTCCACCAGACTGTCGCCGATCGAGTCCAGTTCCTCGTGGTACGCGTCCCGCATCAGGGTCCCTCTCTTACGTATGCCTCGGGGGTTCCGGGCGCCAGGAGACTGTCGTCCGACCGGCAGTCCTGTGGTCGTGTGATCGTGCGGTTGTGTGCCGTCGTACGTACGACGGCTGACCACCGGTCTGTCGTCGGACAGGAAGTCTTCAGGAAGTCTTACCGTCATGACTTCCGACAGTAAGACCGTCGCGAAAACGACAGTCGGACTGTCGTGAAACCGCCAGTACGATCTCGCGACCTCTACGCTAAACCGACTGTCTGATCCACGCGCTGAACTGGCCGTGCGAACCCCACACCCCCACGATCCGGTGTCTACGCGTCCGTTTGCGCCACCCCAAATGAACCAATACTGGCTCCAAGGTGAACTCTGGGCGACGAGTGTTCGAGCTCGCACTCCGACGGCTGTGGGCACAGCCCGGGCCATGCCTAACCTGGATGCATGGACGTGAACGCGGCGGTCGCCGCAGCGGCAGCGATCGCCGGGGTTCTTACCGGTGTCATCGCCATGCTGGCGTTCCGCTGGAGCGAACGCGACCTGAAACGACCCACCCGAACCTCCCTGCACACCGACCCGGTCCTGCCCCCCGGCGTGGACACGGTCCTGTCGGTGCTGCGCTCCTCGGCGGTCGTCCTCGACGAAGGGGACGCCGTCGTCAAGGCCAGCTCGGCGGCGTACGCCCTCGGTCTGGTGCGCGGAGGCAAGCTCTCCGTCGAACCCATGCTCCAGATGGCCCGGGACACCCGGCGCGACGGCGAGATAAGGCAGGTCGAGCTGGACCTGCCCCGGCGCGGCACCGGCCGCGGCGAGGCCCTCGCCGTCTCCGCCCGCGTCGCGCCGCTGGGCTCCCGGCTCGTCCTCCTCCTCGTCGAGGACCTCACCGAGGCCCGGCGGATAGAGGCGGTCCGGCGTGACTTCGTCGCCAATGTGAGCCATGAGCTGAAGACCCCGGTCGGCGCGCTCTCCCTGCTGTCCGAGGCGGTCATGGACGCCTCCGACGACCCGGAGGCCGTCGAGCGCTTCGCCGGGCGCATGCAGATCGAGGCGACCCGGCTCACCAACCTGGTGCAGGAGCTGATCGACCTCTCCCGGGTGCAGAACGACGACCCGCTGGAGGACGCCGAGCCCGTCCGTGTCGACGAGCTCGTCGCCGAAGCGATCGACCGCTGCCGGCACGCCGCCGGCACGAAGCAGATCACCATGGCCGCCGGCGGCACCGAGGACCTCAGCATCTGGGGCAACCGCGGCCAGCTGGCCGCGGCGCTCGGCAACCTCGTCGAGAACGCCGTCAACTACTCACCCGCCCGTACCCGCGTCGGCATCGCCGCACGCCGGCTCACCGCACCGGGCGGGGACCATATCGAGATCGCCGTGACCGACCAGGGCATCGGCATCTCGGAAAAGGACAAGGAGCGCATCTTCGAGCGCTTCTACCGCGTCGACCCGGCCCGTTCCCGTGCCACGGGTGGCACCGGCCTCGGTCTCGCGATCGTCAAGCACGTGGCCGCCTCGCACGGCGGGGAGGTCACGGTGTGGAGCTCCGAGGGACAGGGCTCCACGTTCACCCTGCGGCTGCCGGAGGCGGGTGCGGCCCGCGACCGTGCTCAGCAGCACCCCGATCTCGACGACGAGGCCGGGCAGTCCGCACTATCGAATTCCCCCACTTCCCCCGACTCACCTGCGTACGAAACGCTTTCCGCCCCGGAGGTCCTTCCGTGACCCGTGTGCTCGTCGTCGAGGACGAGGAGTCCTTCTCCGACGCCCTGTCGTACATGCTCCGCAAGGAGGGCTTCGAGGTCGCCGTCGCGACCACCGGGCCCGACGGACTCGACGAGTTCGAGCGCAACGGCGCCGACCTCGTCCTCCTCGACCTGATGCTGCCCGGCCTGCCGGGCACCGAGGTCTGCCGTCAGCTGCGCGGTCGCTCCAACGTTCCGGTGATCATGGTCACCGCCAAGGACAGCGAGATCGACAAGGTTGTCGGCCTGGAAATAGGAGCCGATGACTACGTCACCAAGCCGTTCTCCTCGCGCGAGCTGGTCGCCCGTATCCGGGCCGTCCTGCGCCGCCGCGGCGAGCCCGAGGAGGTCACCCCGGCCGCCCTGGAGGCCGGCCCGGTCCGCATGGACGTGGACCGCCATGTGGTCACGGTCTCCGGCTCCAAGGTCGACCTCCCGCTCAAGGAGTTCGACCTGCTGGAGATGCTGCTGCGCAACGCCGGTCGTGTGCTGACCCGTATGCAGCTCATCGACCGGGTGTGGGGTGCCGACTACGTCGGTGACACCAAGACCCTCGACGTCCACGTCAAGCGCCTGCGCGCCAAGATCGAGCCGGACCCGGGCGCGCCGCGCTACCTGGTGACGGTCCGCGGCCTCGGCTACAAGTTCGAGCCGTAAACCGCGGCGCGGACGGCAGACGAAAGGCGGGGCCCCGGATTTCCGGGGCCCCGCCTTTTCCACAGCTGTGGACGCCGTCTCTACGGCGGTGCAGCGCCGTGGGCCGGTCAGTGACCGGCGGCCGACTGCGAGGTGGCGTCGGTCGGGGTCGCCGAGCCGGCCCCGTGGCCGCCCTCGGTCCCGGCACCGGCACCGGCCGTCTCGGACGAGCTCGCGGAGGCGCCGCCGGTCGGCGTGGCCCCGCTCTCGCCGCCCGGGGCCCCGGTCGGGGTACCCGTCGGCGAGGACGTCGTGCCCGGCGCGGCCGGGACCTCGCTCGGGCCCCAGCTCTCGAAGTAGTGCTCGGCGGGCACGACGAACGCGCGCAGGCTCACGTCACCGGTCTTGCTGAACGTGAAGGTGATCTTCTGCGCGTCGCCGTCCTGGATGGACTCGCGGCTGCTCGGCAGCACCGCGGAGGCGTTGTCCTTGCCGCCGATGATCAGCGAGCCGCCGGCCGGGATGGTCAGGCTGCCGCCCTTGGCGGGCTTCAGCTCGGCGGTCTTGCCGGCGTCGTCCACCTTGATCGCGTCCAGCGTCTGGGCCGTCTTGCCGGAGTTGAACAGGGTCGCGGAGATCGCGGCCGGTCCGGTCGACTCCAGGTCCGGCTGGGTGATGACGAGGGCGTTCTGGATCTTGATGGCGCCGACGCTGGTGGCCGCGTTGTCCGGCTTGATCTCCAGCGTCTGGGCGTTGTTGCCTGCGGCGCACGCGGCGAGCGAGGTGATCGAGAACGCGAGGGCGGCGGCAGCGAGTGCGCCGCGTCGAAGGCTGCTGCTCACGGCGGCGGCAACTCCTTGACTCGAACGGGGGGCGCGTGAAGCCGCCCTAAGTGTCTGTCAGCGGCCTTAGGTTACCGAGCCGTTCCCGCGCGACCGCACCCGACCCTCCCCTCGGGGACCCAAGTGCCGTCGAAGTCCCTCTTCCACCCCGTCTCTTCACCCGCAAGTGACCCGGGAGTCACATTGCCCGGCCGCTCGTCCGTCATTCACATAAGCCCCTCGCAAGCGGTCGCGCAAAATTTCCGTGAAGGAATGCGCGACCCTCCCGGAATTGATCACCGGCCCTGTCGTCCGACCTGCCGTGATCAATTCCTGGATTCGTCCGGTACCCGACTCCGGACGCCGAACGGAGTAGCGGAAGTCGCACACTTGGAACCGGACATTTGTGTACGTTCGACCACTCGGGGGCACCGCCGGATGTGTGTAACGTGCGCGTTTCTGTGCGTCCGCAGAGCCGCTCCCACCTGCGAATACCTTCTTCCGGTCGGCCCGCGAAGCACGTTCCTGTTGGAGTTGTCAAGCCCCGAGATATGCCCTGACCTGCGAAAACGCCATTCAGAACCCGCCGTTTCCGTGTTACCCTGGATAGCCACGGAAGGGGTACCTGTCACATGACGTTCAAGGTTGGCGACACCGTGGTCTATCCCCATCACGGGGCCGCGCTGATCGAGGCCATCGAAACTCGCCAGATCAAAGGCGTGGACAAGACCTACTTGGTGCTGAAGGTCGCCCAGGGTGACCTGACGGTACGTGTGCCAGCGGACAATGCGGAGTTCGTCGGCGTGCGTGATGTGGTCGGTCAGGACGGGCTGGACCGGGTCTTCGAGGTGCTGCGCGCGCCGTACGCCGAGGAGCCCACGAACTGGTCGCGTCGTTACAAGGCAAATCTGGAGAAGCTCGCCTCCGGCGATGTCATCAAGGTCGCGGAAGTCGTACGTGACCTGTGGCGTCGTGAGCGCGAGCGCGGACTCTCCGCCGGTGAGAAGCGCATGCTCGCCAAGGCCCGCCAGATTCTGGTGAGCGAGCTCGCCCTCGCGGAGAACACCAACGAGGACAAGGCCGAGGCCCTGCTCGACGAGGTTCTCGCGTCCTGACGCGGTTCATCCGCCTCAGTTCATTCAGCACAAGTGCTGTGTGGCTTTAAAAGTGCCGCGGTGCCCGATGACGTCATTTCTGTCGCCGGGCGCTGCGGCATGTTCGCGCGCGGACGCTGTTCGACCCGCCCCGCGCGCCGTGCTTCGGGGGTGCCCCCGATACTTTGGTGTGCCGGGCCCGGGCGGCAGGCTCGACCGACTGTCACGGAAGGGTCCGGTCAAGGCGTCGCGCCCGGTGGCACGCTGTGGCCATACCCAACTAGGCCGAGCACACAAACCTGACAGGAACCGATGTCTGACGATTCGCGCCCTTCGCCCTCGGAAGCCCGCAGCGGAGCCCGTACGGCCGTGGTGATTCCGGCCGCAGGAAGGGGCGTACGCCTCGGTCCTGGCGCCCCCAAGGCGCTTCGCGCGCTGAACGGCACGCCCATGCTCATCCACGCGGTCCGCGCGATGGCCGCGTCCCGTGCCGTCTCCCTGGTGGTCGTCGTCGCCCCGCCCGACGGCGCCCCCGAGGTCAAGAGCATGCTCGACGCGCACGCGCTGCCCGAGCGCACCGACTTCCTGGTGGTCCCCGGCGGCGAAACCCGCCAGGAGTCCGTCAGGCTCGGCCTGGACGCGCTGCCGCCGGACTTCGACATCGTCCTGGTGCACGACGCGGCGCGCCCGCTGGTGCCGGTGGACACCGTGGACGCGGTGATCGAGGCCGTACGCGACGGAGCGCCGGCCGTGGTGCCCGCGCTGCCGCTCGCGGACACGGTCAAGGAGGTCGAGCCCGCGCAGACGCCCGGCGCATCCGAACCGGTCGTGGCCACCCCGCAGCGCGCGCGCCTGCGTGCCGTACAGACCCCGCAGGGCTTCGACCGCGCCACGCTGGTCCGTGCGCACGAGACGGTGACCGACGACGTCACCGACGACGCGAGCATGATCGAGCAGCTGGGCCTCGGGGTCGTGGTCGTACCCGGCCACGAGGAGGCCTTCAAGGTGACGCGCCCGCTGGACCTGGTCCTGGCGGAGGCGGTCCTGGCCCGTCGGAGGCTGAACGATGGCTTCTGAGCAGCCGGCGCCGCTGCCCCAGGTCGGCATCGGCACCGACATCCACGCCTTCGAGGAGGGCCGCGAGCTGTGGTGCGCGGGCCTGAGGTGGGAGGGCGAGGGCCCCGGACTCGCCGGCCACTCCGACGCGGACGTCGTCGCGCACGCCGCGTGCAACGCGCTGTTCTCGGCGGCCGGCCTGGGTGACCTGGGGCAGCACTTCGGCACCGGGCGCCCCGAGTGGTCGGGCGCCTCCGGCGTCGTACTCCTCACCGAGGCGGCCCGGATCGTGCGCGAGGCGGGCTTCCGCATCGGCAACATCGCCGTCCAGGTCGTCGGCCCCCGCCCGAAGATCGGCAAACGGCGCGACGAGGCGCAGAAGATCCTCTCGGACGCGGCCGGCGCGCCGGTGTCGGTGTCGGGCGCGACGACGGACGGGCTGGGGTTCCCCGGCAGGGGTGAAGGGCTGATGGCCGTGGCCACGGCGCTCGTGGTGCGGACCACGGCCTGACCGCTGTCCACAACCGTCCTGTTATCCACAAGCGTCCAAGGCACCGGGCATCGCCGACTACCCTGGACCCGTGACTATTCGCCTGTACGACACCAGCGCCCGGCAGATCCGTGACTTCACCCCGCTCAAGCCGGGTTGCGTCTCGATCTACCTCTGTGGTGCCACCGTGCAGGCCGCCCCGCACATCGGGCACATCCGCTCCGGCCTGAACTTCGACATCATGCGCCGCTGGTTCGAGTACCGCGGCTACGACGTCACGTTCATCCGCAATGTCACGGACATCGACGACAAGATCATCTGGAAGGCGGCCGACCAGGGCCGCCCCTGGTGGTCCATCGGCTACGAGAACGAGCGCGCCTTCAACGACGGTTACACCGCGCTCGGCTGCCTCCCGCCGACGTACGAGCCCCGCGCCACCGGCCATGTCACCGAGATGGTCGAGATGATGCGCACGCTCATCGAGCGCGGGCACGCGTACGAGGCCGACGGCAGCGTCTACTTCGACGTGCGCTCGTGGCCGTCGTACCTGGAGCTGTCCAAGCAGGACCTCGAGGAGATGCGGCAGCCCGCGGAGGAGGGCATCTCCGGCAAGCGCGACCCGCGTGACTTCGCGATGTGGAAGGCGACCAAGCCGGGCGAGCCCGACTGGGAGACCCCGTGGGGCCGCGGGCGCCCCGGCTGGCACCTGGAGTGCTCGACCATGGCGCACAAGTACCTGGGCAGCGCCTTCGACATCCACGGCGGCGGCCTCGACCTGATCTTCCCGCACCACGAGAACGAGATCGCCCAGGCCAAGGCTTTCGGCGACGAGTTCGCGAAGTACTGGGTGCACAACGCCTGGGTCACCATGAGCGGCGAGAAGATGTCGAAGTCGCTGGGGAACAGCGTGCTGGTCGCCGAGATGGTCAAGACCTGGCGCCCGATCGTCCTGCGCTACTACCTGGGCACCCCGCACTACCGCTCGACCATCGAGTACAGCGAGGAGGCCCTGCGCGAGGCCGAGTCGGCGTTCGCGCGGATCGAGGGCTTCGTGCAGCGCGTGGTCGAGAAGGCAGGCGAGGTCGAGCCGTCCGCCGAGGTCCCGCCCGCCTTCGCCGAGGCCATGGACGACGACCTGGGCGTCCCGCAGGCCCTCGCCGTCATCCACACCACGGTCCGCCAGGGCAACAGCGCGCTGGCCGCCGACGACAAGGAAGCGGCCGTGGCCCGCCTCGCCGAGGTCCGCGCCATGCTCGGCGTCCTCGGCCTGGACCCGCTGGACCCGCACTGGGCGGGCGAGTCCGACCGCGGCGAGGATCTGCACGGCGTGGTCGACAGCCTCGTACGACTGGTCCTCGACCAGCGCGAGGCCGCCCGCGCCCGCAAGGACTGGACGACCGCGGACGCCATCCGCGACCAGCTCAAGCAGTCCGGCCTGGCCATCGAGGACGGCCCCGACGGACCTCGCTGGACCCTCGGGCCCCGCTAGGTCCGAGCGGTCCCCGCACGGGCTGTTTCCTTGATCAATTGTGCCGCCCGGCCCCCCGGGCGGCACACTTCATAGACGTACGTACGACACACCCACGACAGACAGGTAGGTCATGGCCGCGAACAACCGCCGCATGTCCGGCAAGAAGGGCGCGCAGGTCGGCAGTGGCGGCCAGCGGCGCAAGGGGCTCGAGGGCAAGGGCCCGACGCCGCCCGCCGAGATGCGCAAGGGCCACAAGAAGAACCGCATCGCCACCGCCAAGGCGAAGCAGACCGCCCGCCGTCCCGCGCCGCGCGGCCGCGGCGGCAAGAGCACGTCCGAACTGGTCGTCGGCCGCAACCCGGTCGTCGAGGCGCTGCGCGAGGGCGTCCCCGCCTCCACGCTCTACGTCCAGCAGTTCATCGACAACGACGAGCGTGTCCGCGAGGCCCTCCAGCTCGCCGCGGACCGCGGCGGCATCAACCTCATGGAGGCCCCGCGCCCCGAGCTGGACCGCATGACGAACGGCCTCAACCACCAGGGCCTCGTCCTGCAGGTCCCGCCCTACGAGTACGCCCACCCCGAGGACCTCGCCAGTGCCGCCTACGACGACGGCGAGGACCCGCTCATCGTCGCCCTCGACGGCGTGACGGACCCGCGCAACCTGGGCGCGGTCGTCCGCTCGGTCTCGGCCTTCGGCGGCCACGGAGTCGTCGTACCCGAGCGCCGCGCGGCGGGCATGACCGCCGGCGCCTGGAAGACGTCCGCCGGCACCGCGGCCCGTACGCCGGTCGCCCGCGCCACGAACCTGACCCGCGCCCTGGAGGCGTACAAGAAGGCGGGCATCGTGGTCGTCGGTCTCGCGGCCGACGGCGACGCGGAACTCGGTGACCTGGAGGCCCTCGACGGCCCGGTGGTCATCGTGGTCGGCAGCGAGGGCAAGGGCCTGTCCCGGCTGGTCGGCGAGACGTGCGACTTCCGCGTCCGCATCCCGATGCCGGGCGGCGCGGAGTCCCTCAATGCCGGTGTCGCCGCAGGCATCGTCCTGTACGAGGCGGCCCGCCGACGGGTCTGAACAGGCTTCCGTGGCGTCACCCGTGCGGGTTAATTCTGGTGACAGTGGTGCGACCTGCGCATCCTTGACGCGGTCCGGACAGATCGGACCGGTCAAAGCAGTGTCCTAACCACATGTCACTCGGTTAGTTGAGTGTGGACACCAGAACACCCCGCACACCCACGGGGGACCGCTCGTCGGGATACGACGACGCTCCCGCGCTGAGCATGGTGAAGGTGCCGAGCGATCCGGCGCAGATCATCGTCAATCACGCGAGTTTCCGCGTGCTGTTGGGCTCGTCGACCCGGCGCACCAAATCTCCGCGGATCGCACGGCACTTGAGCGCCACCGAGGACACCTCCCTCATGCCCCTCGTCAACGGGGCCGGCAGAGCGGGCGCGGCCCCGGGCGCCCGTCGCCGGGTCGCCGTCTGGAACGGCACGTCCGCGCCCGACGACACCGGCGCCCACCGGCTCCTCCAGGCCGTGCGGGACGGCAGCGTCCGCCACGGCGACGAAGCGATTCCCGCCGGGGGCGGCACCCAGGTCATCCCGCGCGTCGACGTCGGCTACGACGGCGGCTACGAGGACGAGATGGCGCGGACCGTCGAGACCCCGATCGTGGGCGCGCAGCGCACGCACGAATCCCTCGAGACCCGGCTGCTACCCCATATGCGCACGGTCGAGAGCGCCTACGACGAGGAATTCGCGTACGTCGCGGAGGACTTCGTGGACGAGGAGCCGGACGGCCCGGACGACGAAGCCGACGCCTCGTCCCGCCGCCCGGGCGCCGACGACCCCGCGCGGCACGCGTACTACCCCGGCCGCCGCATGAACCTCGGCGTCGTCCTGCTCCCCCTCCGGGTCTTCCTCGGCTTCATCTCCATCTATGCCGGCATGGGCAAGCTTTGCGACCCCGTCTACTTCGACGGCGGCAAGCGCGGCTCGATGGTGAAGTGGCTCAACACCCTGCACCCCTGGGAAGTGGCCGAGCCGCTCCGCCAGTTCGCCCTCGAACACCCCGTCGGCTCCGGCCTGGTCATCGCCTTCTTCCAGGTCATCGTGGGCGTACTGACGGTCCTGGGTTGCTGGCAGCGCGTGGCCGCGGTGGTCGGCGCCCTGCTGTCCGCCGCGCTCCTGGTCACCGTCAGCTGGAAGAGCGTCCCGGTCTACGACGCCCCCGACATCATCTACCTCGCCGCCTGGTCCCCGCTGATCATCGCCGGCGCTCCCGTCTACTCCATCGACGGCCGCCTCGCGGGCATGGCCTGGCGCCGCCTCGGCCCCCGCTCGGACATCTGGGAACTTCGCCGCTACGTCCTTCGCCGCGGCGCCCTGGTCACGGCGATCGTCACCGGCCTGACCCTTCTGATCGGCTCCCTGCTCGGCGGCGCGGTCCGCGACGCCGACCGTGTCGTGGTCCCGGGCCCGGGCGAGGCCCCGCGCAACGAACTGCCCGGCTCGCCCCTGCCGGAGGAGTCCGACAGGCAGCACGACAAGTCGCCGTCGGCCTCCAACTCGCCCACCCAGGGCGCGACGTCGGGAACGGCCACCCCGTCCGGCGCGGCGACCACGCCGGGTGCCACCAGCGACACGGGCGCGACGGGCGCCGGCACGCCCAGCCAGACACAGGGCACGGCGGGCCAGGCCCCACCCCAGCAGTCGGCCCCCGCCGACGAGGCCCCCAGCACCACCACGGGCCCCACGTCCGGCGGCCCCACGTCCGGCGGCAACTCATCAGGCGGCTCCACCGAAGACGAACCGGGTCTGGTAGGCGGCCTACTGGGCTGACCAGCACCACCCCAATGGGCCCCGGCCGCACCCAGCGCCCGGGGCCCATCGCCATACACACACAACTCCGAGCCGAGAGCGAGGGGCTGCGGGCGTGGCCAGCTGCCCCTATGGCCCAGTCGGCGCACCCCCACACACACCCGCAGTCGCGTACGGCGGCAAGGGGCCGTGCCGGGAGGTGTCCGCCCGCAGCGGCCGGCGTCAAGATGCAGCACCCCTCTGATGCCGGGCAGCCGCCGGACCGAGGACGGACACCCCCCGGCGCGGCCCCGACCCACAACACACCCGCAGGCGCTAGGCGCACCCCCACCGCACCCGCAGGCGCTAGGCGCACCCCCACCGAACCCGCACAGGCGCCGCAGGCATCAGCGCCCCAACGCGGCCAGCTCCTTCGCAGCCTCCGTCAGATCCTTGGCCGTATCGATGGCACGCCAATACGCACCCTGCGGAATCGGGAACCCGGCCAGGCGATGCTCCCGAGCAAGGTGAGGAAACGTCGTACGTTCATGGTCCCCACGCTCAGGCAGCAGGGAAGCAAAGGCGGGCGAAAAAACGTAAACACCCGCGTTGATCTCGAACGTGGACGGCGGCGCCTCGATGAAGTCCGTGATGTGCCCGAAGCCGTCCGTCTGCACGGCCCCCCACGGAAGCCGAGGCCGGGCGAGCGCCAGCGTCGCCACCGCGTCCCGCTCGGCATGGAAGTCCGCCATGTCCCGCAGCGAGAACCGCGTCCAGATGTCACCGTTCGTCGCGTACCAGGGCTTGTCCGGATGCGGCAGATGCGCCGCCGCGTACTTCAGACCGCCGCCCCGCCCCAGCGGCTCCGTCTCGACGACGGTCGTGACCCGCACCGGAAGATCCGCCGACTTCAGCCAGTCCTGAAGCACCTCGGCGAGATGCCCACAACTGATCACCACATCCGTCACACCCTCCTCGGCCAGCCAGACAAGCTGATGGCCGATGATCGGAGTCCCCGTACCGGGGATCTCGACCATCGGCTTGGGCCGATCGTCGGTGTACGGACGCAGCCGGGACCCCTGGCCCCCGGCCAGGACGACGGCTTGAACGGGGCGGGTCGCGGCGTTCGGATCAGTCATGCCCGAACTGTACGCGGCGCCCCGCTCACGGCATTCGTCGGCAACGATTCCTCAATCAGCCGTTACCGTCCGGAAGCGGAGTGTTCCTCGAATGGCAGCCCGAACAGGGCGCCGGCGCCACCGCTAGCTGTGCGCCGCGGCGACACCCGAAGCGAACGCGGTGTCGCAGACCGGCCGCGAATAGGACTGCGCCCGCGTCGGCCCGTACATACGAACCGCCGCACGCCCGAGCGCACGGGCGATCGAGGCACAGTGCCGGGCGAGCGACGGCCGCTCGTCGACGGCCTGCTGGAGGTGGGTGAGCGCGACGCCCGGGTTCTTCTCCTGGAGCTCGGTCAGCAACTGGTCGCGCAGCACGTCCTGCGGGGCGCGCGGCGCGGTGTTCTTCGCGGCACCGGCGCTCGAGACGTCGGTCGCGGTGAGCACCGAGTCCGAGGGGTTCCCCGACCAGTTGACCCGGGTGACCGCGAGGGTCCCGGAGAGCACCAGGACGACGGGCAGGACAAAGGCGATGGTGCGGCCGAGCTGGCGGGCGGGGCCCCGGTGGCCGCGTCGTGTCTGTTGGGTGGTGGAGTGCTTCACGCGAGTGAGGGTAGCGTTCGGTGCTGATATGGCGACATTTAGTCACCGGTTCGAGGGACGAAGAGGCGCTGAAACACAGGCGGCGCATTGACGCACAGCGCTCGAAATGACCGGTATGCCGGGGTATTTGTCGACAGCGAAAAGGGCCCCGCAGCGCTCTGCGGGGCCCTCTTCGTCAACCTGGGTGAATTACCCGGGGTTGTGCTGCTCAGTCGGAGAGCCGCTCACCCGTGGAGGTGGAGAACACGTGGGTCTCACCGGAACGCGGGACGATGTGCAGCGTGCTGCCCTTCTCCGGCACGTCACGGCCGCTGACGCGGACCACGAGGTCCTTGGAGTCGTCGCCGCCCACCTTGGCAGTGCCGTAGACGTACGCGTCGGCGCCCAGCTCCTCCACCACGTTGACCGTGACGGCGAGACCCTGGTCCGACTCGGAGCCGGCCACGTCGAAGTGCTCGGGACGGACACCCACGGTGACGGTCTTGTCGGTGGTGGCGGAGAGCGCCTCACGGTCCACCGGCACGACCGAGTTGCCGAACTTCACGCCGCCGTCGGTGATCGGGACCTCGACCAGGTTCATGGCCGGGGAGCCGATGAAGCCGGCGACGAAGAGGTTGGCCGGACGGTCGTACATGTTGCGCGGGGTGTCGACCTGCTGGAGCAGACCGTCCTTGAGGACCGCCACACGGTCGCCCATCGTCATGGCCTCGACCTGGTCGTGGGTGACGTAGACGGTGGTGATGCCGAGACGGCGCTGGAGCGAGGCGATCTGCGTACGGGTCGACACGCGGAGCTTGGCGTCCAGGTTGGACAGCGGCTCGTCCATGAGGAAGACCTGGGGCTCACGCACGATGGCGCGGCCCATGGCGACACGCTGACGCTGACCACCGGAGAGCGCCTTCGGCTTGCGGTCCAGGTACTCGGTGAGGTCGAGGATCTTCGCGGCCTCTTCGACCTTCTTGCGGATCTCCGCCTTGTTGACGCCGGCGATCTTGAGCGCGAAGCCCATGTTGTCGGCGACGGACATGTGCGGGTACAGCGCGTAGTTCTGGAACACCATGGCGATGTCCCGGTCCTTGGGCGGCAGGTGCGTGACGTCGCGGTCGCCGATGCGGATGGCGCCGCCGTTGACGTCCTCGAGCCCCGCCAGCATGCGGAGCGAGGTGGACTTGCCGCAGCCGGACGGGCCGACCAGGACGAGGAACTCCCCGTCCTCGATGTGGATGTCGAGCGCGTCCACGGCGGGCTTCTCGGTGCCCGGGTAGATCCGGGTCGCCTTGTCGAACGAGACAGTGGCCATGGTGAATGGGCCCCCTTCTACCGGCAGGAACGTGCCGGACGATCCGTTGTAGGAAGGTGGTTGTTTAGTCCACATGTGCGGACTGGCTCTGGACGGTACCTGGCGTTCGCCTGATCTGTCAGTACCTGGGGGCATGTGAACTTCGCGGAAATTTTCGACGGGGCCCACTCGGAACCTGGGTACACTGCACGGGCGCGTGCGTGACAGCGCGTGCAGGCCTCCTTAGCTCAGCTGGTCCAGAGCGGCTGTCTTGTAAACAGCAGGTCGTCGGTTCGAATCCGACAGGGGGCTCAATCCGCGGGGCGGTTGTCGACGACAACCGCCCCGCTTGTCTTTTCCGCTTGCCCTCGCCGGGTGAATTCCTTCGCTTCATGTCCCCATAGGGACACGGGACATGCGCCTGCGTGGAATAGGATCCCGGACCGCTACTGCTAGTGTTCGTTCAGTCACAGTAGGCAATCAGCCTCAATGTACATGTAATGAAATCCGAGGGTTCCATGCGCAAGCTTCACCAGGTCATGATCGCCGCAGCTGCTGCCGGCGGCCTGTCCGCCATCGGCGCCGGTACGAGTGTCGCCTACGACGCCGCGCCGTCCGTGTCGGACCTTTACCGTCCGTACCAGGAGTGCAGCCCGCAGACGGTTGCCGCGACCGATGTCCCGGTCTCCGTGCTCGGTCTCTCCGAGACCTTCGACACCACCTGCGGTCAGTTCAACAACGCCTTCACCGGCTGACGTCGGCGGCGTAGTCGTGCGCGACGCCTTCCGCGGGCCCCTTCGGGGTCGTCCCCGAGGGGGCCCGCACATGTGCGGATGTCCATGAACTCCGGTGCGGCGATGCGCGGTTGGTCGGACGCGGATCGGTCGTCCTCAGGTCAGTCCTTCGTTTCGTAAGCGAAACGGCCCCGAGTGTCCCGGATGTGTCGGGCGTCGGGCCCGTCTCTGCTACACCCCCAGGGCCCGGCGCGGCCGTTCGCGGTGTACGGCGTTCGGGCACACCCCACAAAGGAGACGCAACACATGTTCAACGGCAAGAAGTTCGTGGCTGTCTCGGGGCTTCTCGGCGGCCTCGCCATGACCTGTCTCGGCGCCACCCAGGCTCACGCTGCGGGCCCGGGCGTCTGCACCCTCGACCCCGGGGGCAACATCATCTGCACCCAGCAGGTCACGGGACAGACGCCGGAGGGCGACGGCTTCACCCTGCGCAGGACCGTGAACTGCCAGCCCACGAAGCCCTTGACCCTGCCGACTCCCGGTCTGCTGTCCAACGGGCAGACGCGGATCGGCCCGGACATCACCTGCGCCAAGGCCGACATGGCCGCCCCCGAGCCCGTGGCCGCCCCCGCTGCCAACGACACCGCCGACCGGGACGAGAGCAGCCCGTTGCTGGCACGCCTGTTGGGCTGAGCGTCTTCTTCGGCGGATGGCCGGACCGGGAAACCGGGTCCGGCCATCCGCCGTTTTCACGCGCCCACGGCCCGCTTCCCGGCAAATGGGTGACCGATCCCCAACGCCCGTGACCCGACGGCGGGGACGAGTCGTTTTCCGTTCAGGGAAATCGGTGTGCGCACCGGTGCCTTGTCATGGCCCGACACGACACGAAAGGGACAGAGGTCCCAAATTGCTACGGTTTGCGTGTATATGCTCACATTAAGTAGTCAAGCCAGGGCTTCGCGCCCCGGGAAGAAAGGGTCAAACTATGCGCAGGTTTCAGCGCGTTGCAGTCGTAGCAGCTGTGGTCGCCGGGCTGTCCTCCTTCGGTGTCGGGGCGGGTAGCGCCTTCGCCAACGACGGGGACTCCGGCGATCAGGTTGTCACCGCGGTCGCCACCTCGACGGCCAACGCCGTCGCCACGTGGGGCGCCCCGCACGACAAGGCTGCCGCTGCTCCGCAGGCCGCCCCCCAGGCCGCGCCGGAGGTGGCTCCGCAGGCGGCTCCGCAGGCGGCGCCCGAGGCTGCCCCGCAGGTCGCGCCGGAGGCCGCTCCGCAGGTCGCGCCGGAGGCTGCCCCCAAGGCCGCCCCCGACTACGGCTACGGCGAGTACGCCGCCCAGTAAGCAGATCCCGAGGGTCGATGCGCGATTCTCAGGGCACAGCCGCATCGACTTCCGTCGGAACACCGTATGCACGGCGCACGATCTGAATACTCCCGCTCCTGGATCAGGGATCAGGTCGGGCTGTTCGACGGTGTGCTGGACAACACCCTTAGCAACGCAGCCCGGTTCGCGCGGCAGACCCCTCAGGGAAAGCGCGGCCGGGCTGTGTCATTTCCGGGCTTCTCCAAGGAAATCCGAGCATCTCCAAGGCAAAAGGAAAGCAGCACATGATCGCTCGACAGAAGATCGCCACCGTCTCGGGGCTCCTTGGGGCTCTCGCCGCGCTCTACGGCACCGCGGCGCCGGCGCACGCCGATGATCCCAAGGGCGCCTGCACGATCACCGCCCAGGGCGACATCGTCTGCGTCAAGAAGAGCGAGGTCGTCCACAAGGACAAGCGGGGCGGGTACGTCCTGCAGCAGAAGCAGGACTGCTCCACCGTCGAGCGGCCGCGTGTCATCGGGCCCGAGGAGGGCATGGCGAACGGCGGTTCCGTGAAGAGCGGGCCGGTCGTGGAGTGCAACAACCGGGCGGAGCTGCCGAAGGGCATGAAGCTCCCCAAATTCCATTTCTGAACGCTACGGCGCACAATGCCGGATCGGGAGAAATCCCGATCCGGCATTTTTTCTGATTTATACGGCCGTGGTGGCGGGCCGGGAAAAGCCGGTGCCCCGGCCGCATGGCCGGGGCACCGGGGGAAGGCTCTGTTCTACGTCACTTGCCGAAGGCGCTGTTGCTGCAGCCCATGTCCGAACCGAGGTGCGTGTCCTGCGCGCCCGGGCTGCCTTCGCCGTTGAGCAGGTTGCCGCCCAGGCCGTTGGCGATGCCGACCTGGCCGAGGATGTCGACGTTGGCGTCGTGCGAGCGACAGGTGCTGCTCTGCATGATGTTCAGGCTGCTGCCCTTGCCCTTGCTGCCGTGGTCGCCTCCGTCGGCGTGGGCGACGCCGGACCCCAGAAGTCCGACGCTCCCGAGGGCGGCGACCAGGACGGCGGCCTTGCGGAGCTTGTGCATGTTCATCTCCGGTGGAGTGGAGTGGGTCGATCTGATCCAGACCGACTTCGTACAATTACGGAGGCTAATAGGAAGTATTCCAACGTAATCGGAGGCACGCCGAATTCAAAAAGTAACACTATCTCGGCCGCATAAAGCCGTGGCAGTGCAGAAAAGAGTCCCGGTACCGAGCGAGAGGCTCGGTACCGGGACTCTGTTTCCCGCTTGCCTTAGAAGGCGCTGTTGTTGCAGCCCATCGAGGAGCCGATGTGCGTGTCCTGCGCGCCCGGGTCGCCCTCGCCGTTCAGCGCGCTGCCCAGCAGGCCGTTGAGGACGCCGACCTGGCCGAGGACGTCGACGTTCAGGTCGTGCGACTTGCAGTTGGAGCTCTGCAGGACGCTGAACTTGTCGCCGCCGCCCTTGCCGCCGTGGCCGCCGTGGCCGTCGGCGGTGGCGGTGCCGGCGCCGAGGAGTCCGACGGTGCCGAGGGCGGCGACCACGACGGCAGCCTTGCGAAGCTTGTGCATGTCATCTCCGGTGGAGTGAGGTGGGTGCGATCCGTGAGAGATCGACTTCGTACAGTTACCGGAGATTAATACGAAGTATCCGGACATATAAGAACGACGCGCCGAGCCTCGTGATCTCATGCCGGAAGCACCCGGAAGTCGCATTACAGGTGAGCGGGCCCCGGACGCCGGCCGTCGCACCGGACGCCCGGGGACCCGTGATCCAACAGCGCGTCAGTGCGTGTAGCGGGCGTGCGCCAGGGAGTTGGCCTGGCTGTTGGCCTGGTCGCAGTCGACGCCCTCGGTCTCCGCGGCGCCCAGCACGGCGACCGGGACGGCCGCGTTGAGCAGCGACTGCGGGCTGCACTCCTGGTACGGGCGGAAGAGGTTGGCCTGCTCGATCGGTCCGGACGGCGCGGCGGCCGGCTGCGGATTGACCTGCGGGCTGATCTTGGGGCTGAGTTGCGGGTTGACCTGCGGGGTGACCTCGGCGCCATGGTGGGGCAGAGTCGCCGGCCGGGGCGCGTTCGGCAGGTTGGAGCGCTGCGCGCTCGCCTGCGAGTTGGTCCACGTGGTGGCCTGGAGATCCTGCTGCGGAGCGGTTGGCGGAACGGAGCCGTAACCGATGGGGGCGTCGGCGACGCTGGGGCCGACGCCGATGGCCGACAGACCACTGGCTGCTGCTACGACGAGCGCGACCTGGTGAAGCTTGCGCATGGAACCTCGGCCCTTCATTGACCTGTGCTGTGCATGAACGTACGGAAATGCGACTGCGATGGACCATCGCTCTCTCTCCTTGTGCGGAACGAGGCAACTGTGAAGCCAGTCACGTGAGTCGGGGCGGGGTCACCCAATTGCCAGAGGGTGTGTAAATCCGATGGATGGCAATGGGGTGACGGAATTACGGATGCCGTGACCCGGCCGAAGAAATGTCGTTGCCAGCTGAGAGAGGGCAGCGGCAGGAATCAGTAGAGAGGCAACGGGTTCCGCTGCCTGCTCCGGCGTGAAGTCCACATGACAGCTCAGGCATTACCCCTGTAAGGGCGCAGTACGAATATCAGACTGAGCACACGCAAGACTGCACTGAATACAACGGATTTCCCTGTACAGGTAATGAAGGGCCGAGGGTTCCATGCGCAAGCTTCACAAGGCCGCGCTCGTCGTCGCAGCGGCCGGCGGTCTGACCGCGATCGGCGCCGGCGTCAGCGAGGCGGCCGACTATCCCGTGTACACGGGTGCCGCTCCCGAGTACCCGGCACCTCAGTACGCTCCCGCTCCCCAGTACGCCCCAGCGCCTCAGTACGCTCCCGCTCCGCAGTACGCCCCGGCGCCCCAGTACGCTCCGGCACCTCAGTACGCTCCGGCACCTCAGTACGCCCCCGCTCCCCAGTACGCGCCGCCGCAGGTCACCGCGTCGGCCCGGTCGGCCGGTTCCGCCCAGGCCGCCACCCGGCCCCACTACCAGCCGCAACCGGCTCCCCAGTACGCGGCTCCGGCGCCCGCCCCGCGTGAGCAGACCGGATACGCCACCGCCTCGGCCTCGTCCGGCGGCTTCGCGGAGGCCGGCGTTCCGCGGCACTCCGCCCCGGCGCAGTCGGCTCCGCAGGTCACGCCGCAGGCGGCCCCGCAGGTCATGCCGCAGGTCGCTCCGCAGGTGTCCGCTCCGCAGGTCTTCAACCCGGAGCCCCCGCCGCGGGTCGCGCCGCAGGTCAACCCGCAGGTGAACCCCGAGGTGAACCCGCTCATCGCCCCGCTGAACCCCAGCACTCCGCAGGTGCCCGGGCTCGGCCTCGGACAGGTCGCGGCGCCGCCCGTGGGCCAGCTGGGTCTGCCCCGCCTCGGCTGACGGCCCTTCCGCAACCGGCCGCCGTTCCCGCTTCATTCGCTGCACACCCCTTCCACGCTCGATCCAACGGAGAAGAAATGCGCAAGCTCCAGAAGGCCGCCCTGGTGGGCGCCGTCCTCGGCAGTGTCGGCTCGCTCGGAATGGGCACGGCCTTCGCCCACGGTGAGGCGATGGCCCACGACGTGGACATCACGCAGGGCATCGAGTGCCGCTCGCACGACATGAACATCGACATCCTCGGCAGCGTCGGCGCGCTCAACGGCGCGTTGGCCAACGCGCTCAACGGCGAGGGCTCCCCGGCCGCGCAGCCCAGCCACCTCGGTTCGGACATGGGCTGCAACAGCTCGGCGCTCAAGTAGGCGTACGAAGCGTCCGGTTCGACGCCCGCTCCGTCACGGGGCGGGCGTCGGACTTGCGAGCCGTGGACACGGCGGAGAGCCGGCGAGGGCCGGGGCCGTGCCGTGCACGCCGAGTGAAAGGGCGACCTGTCCCATGAGACTGTCCTGTGCCGACGAGATGCTGCTGCTCAACGGGTGTCCGGGAGTCATCGGCCTGGCGGTGGTTCTCTCCGGCGAGCGGCCCGATGTGGAGCGGGTGCGGGCGCGTGTCGTCGAGCGGTGGGCGGGCCTGGAGCGGATGAGCTGTGTGCTCGATCGGGCCTGCGGACGGCGTGGGTGTGCGCGGTGGGCCCTGCCGGGGCCTTTCGATCCCCACGTGCAGGTCGCCGAAGAGCGGGCCTCGCTGGACGAACTGTGGGCCCGCAGCGTCGACCGGCCGCTCGCCGACGGGGCGCCGCCCTGGCGGCTGTTCGTGCTCCCCGACGCCGGGCACGGCGGTGACTTCGCGCTGGCGCTGGTGGCCCAGCACGCGCTGCTGGACGGGCGGTCCCTCGCGACGCTGATGCGTTCGCTGATGGACGACCCCGGGCCGGCCGGCCGGCGGGAGAGGCCGGTGCCGTTGCCGCGCGGCGGGCTGCGCGCGGCCGGCCGGGAGCTCAAGGTGATGTCGGCCCCCGGACAGGCCCTTCCGACGTGGCCGCCGGGGCAGACGTACACCTCGGTCGCGGTGAGTGAACTGCCCGCGCAGATCGTCCGGGCCGCGCGCCGGCAGCCCGCCGGCGGCCGTGGCGCGACGCTGAACGAGTTGCTGGTGGGCGCGGTGGCCGGGGCGCTGCGGGACCAGTTCGGGCCGGTGCGGCGGTGGCGGGAGCGGGACGTGCCCGTGTACACGGCCGTCCCGTGCGATCTGCGCGGCCGGAGGAATCCGGGCGAACTCGGCAATGCCCTCACGGTGGTCCGGGTTCCGCTGCCCGTCGACGTGGACGGCTCCCTGGCGCGGCTGCGGGCGTGCCAGGACGCGCTGGCCCGCGTCCCCGACCGGGCCGCCGTACACGCCACCTTGTTGTTCCCGGCGGCGGAGGCCGCGCGGCGCACCGGCCCCTGGGTGACCCGGCTGCTGACCAGCCGGGGGCGCCACTCCTGTTTCGCGGCGACCGCGACCACGGCCATGAAGTGGCCCGGCGGGCCGAGCACCTTCCAGGGCCGCCGGCTCGTGCGCACGGTCGGGCTGCCGCCGCTGCAGTACCCGGGCACCGTCAGCTTCGCCCTGGCACAGGCAGGGGACGCGTTCACGCTCACCGCGGTGGGCAACGCGGGCCCGGACGACGCCAGTCGGCTCGCCGGCGCGGTCGTCACGGAGTTCGAGACATGGGCTCGGACGGCGACGCCGTCAGTGCTCTGACGGCACCAGGAGAGGGAGGCAGTTGCATGGAAGCCGAATGCCGGGACACGGGCGGCGTATGGGAAGCGCTGCGGCCGCTGTGCGCGCAGGTGATGTCGGTGCCGCAGGAGGCGGTCGTGCCGCAGGCCCGGCTGGTCGCCGATCTGGGAGCCGACAGCCTGGACATCACGGAACTGGAGGCGGCGTCCGAGGAGCTCTTCGGGGTGACCCTGCGCGGGACGGACAAGTCCGCCGTGGCCACCGTGGGTGATGTCGCCGAGCTCATCGTGCGGCTGCGCGCCGGTACGCCCGACGCCCACAGCACCCTGGCCCGATGACCGGCCGGCACGCCGTCGCCGTCACGGGCCTGGGCGTCCGCTGCGGCGCCGGGGCGACGCCCGAGGAGCTGTGGGAGAGCCTCGTCCGGTGCCGTTCCGCGAGCTCGCTGCACGTCTTCGACGACGAGGGCACCGTCGTGCACCCCGCGTGTCCGATGCCCGGTTTCGACCCGGCCGGGTATCTGACCGTCAAGGAGACGCGGCGGGCGGACCGTTCGGTGCAGCTGGCGCTGTGCGCGGCCGCGGACGCCGTCCAGGACGCCGGGGGGCTCCATGTGCCCTCCCGCAGGCGGGCGGTGGTCACCGGTACCGGCTACGGCGGCGTGATCAGCCAGGAGGACGGCATCGGGCATCCCGACGTGCTCTACGCGCCGCGGCTGATGCACAACGCGGGGGCGTACTGGATCAGCGCCCGGTTCGGGGTGACCGGTCCGAGTCTGACGATCTCCACCGCCTGCGCCTCCGGGACGCACGCCGTGGGTGAGGCGATGCAGATGATCCGGGCCGGGTCCGCGGACGTCGTCGTGGCGGGCGGGCACGACAGCCCGCTGACCCCCACGACCGCGCTCGCCTTCGGGCGGGCCGGGGCGATGGTCACCGAGTGCGAGGACCCGACCGCCGCGTCACGGCCGTTCGACGCCGGGCGGCAGGGGTTCGTCCTCGCCGAAGGGGCGGCGTTCCTGGTGCTGGAGCGGCTGGACCTGGCCCGTGCCCGCGGCGCCCGGATCCACGCCACGCTCACCGGCTACGGACGTACCTCCGACGCCCACCACCTCACCGCGCCGCATCCCGACGGGCTCGGTGCCGTCGCGTGCATGGAGCAGGCGCTCGCCGACGCCGGGGCGACGGCCGACGCGGTCACCCACGTCAACGCGCACGGCACCGGAACCGAGTTGAACGACCTCGCCGAGGCACGGGCCATCACGGCCGTGTTCGGGTCGCGCAAGGTGCCCGTGACCGCGCCGAAGGCGGTGACCGGGCACGGGCTGGGACTTGCGGGAGCGCTGGAGGCGGTGATCACGGTCCTGTCGGTGCGCGAGGGGCTCGCGCCGCCGACCGCGCATCTCACGCGCCTGGACCCCCGGTGCGAGCTGGACCTGGTCACCGGCGAACCGCGCAAGATCCCGGACGGGCCGGTGATCAGCAACAGCTTCGCCTTCGGCGGCCACAACGCCTGTGTCGTCTTCGACTCACCCCACGTCTGAGCGGCGAGGCGGGGCCCTGAGGGGACTTGGGAACGGGAGGCTGTGGAAGATGAGGCTGACGGCCATCGAGGAAGGCCATCTGCGCAACGGGATGCCGGGGACCATCGGCATCGCCGCGGTGTTTCCCGGAGAACCGTTCGACCTGGCGCGGGTACGGGACCGGGTCCGGGACAGATGGGGCGCGCTGCAGCGGATGAGTCTGGTCCCGGTGCCCCCCGCCGGGCCGTCGGCGGTGTGCGGTCACCGGTGGTTGTCCGGCCGGCCGTTCGAACCCGCCGACCACATCGCCGCCACCGACCAGGACGTGGACTCCCTCCTCGCCGACGGCGTCACGCGCGCCCTGCCGGCCGGACGGCCCCCGTGGGAGCTGCTGGTGACGCGGCACCCCACCGCGGCGGGCGAACAGGCCGTGGTGCTGTTCGCCCATCACGCCCTGCTCGACGGCAGGTCCCTGGAGACCCTCTTCCGGCTGCTGATGGACGACGCCGCGCCGCCGCGCCCGCCGGCACCGGCCGAGGCAACGCGGCAGCGGCCGTCCGTGCGGCTCGCCGCCGTGGGCCGGGAGCTGCGGCGCATCGGGGTCCCGGGCCAGCCCGTTCCGCCGTCGTCCGGCGGGGGACCGGGACCGTCGGTGGCCGTGCTGCGGCTCGACCCGCAGGTGATGCGCGCGGCGCGGCGGCAGCCGGCCGGCGGGCGCGGGGCGACGCTCAACGAACTTCTGCTGAGTACGTACGCCGGTGCCCTGCGCGCCTGCCACGGGCCCCTGCGTTCCTGGCCGCGGGGACCGACCCCGCTCTACGCCACGGTGCCGGTCGACCTGCGGACCCGGTACGACGCGCAGCGGCTCGGCAACGGCGTCACCGCGTTGCGTGTCGCGCTGCCCGTCGACCTCGACTCGCCCGTGGCCCGGCTGCGCGACTGCCAGGACCAGGTCGCCGCGTTCGAGCACCGCTGCGAGGCGCATCGCGCGATCCTGCCCGCGCTCCAGGGCGCCGCGCGCAGCGTGCCGTGGCTGGCCGGGGTGATGGCCAGGCGCCTGGCCCGCCCCGAGCTGACCACGAGCCTGTGCACCGCTTTCAAGTGGCGGGACATCCCCAGCCACTTGCACGGGCGCTCCCTCGCCCGTGTCGTCCCGCTGCCCCAGCTGTCCCCGCCGGGCACGGCGAACCTGTGCCTCGTGCATACCGCCGACGCCTACACCCTCACCGTCGTCAGCCATCTGCGGACCGGTGACGCCGAGTTGATCGGTGCCGCGGTGGTACGGGAGCTGGAGGCGGTCGCGGAGGGCGGGGCGCCTGCCGCGTCGGCCGTTCGGGGGCTTCGGCTGTCCTGAGACCCTCGCGCGTCCGAGAGCCCGGGGTGCGCTACGGCTTTCGCGCGTCGTGGCTGAGGGCGCGGGCCAGTTGGGGGCGGGTCAGGGCGTCCGTGCTGTCGATGAACTGGTCCACCGCGCCGACGGGCGGCAGGTCCTTCAGGGCGGGGTCGCCGATCCGGGCGAGCAGGGCCGCGGTGAAGCGGTCGGCGCGCAGGACCTCGAACGGGCGGGAGTGGTACGGGCGGGTGGCGGGGTCGACCCGGTCGGTCAGACGCAGGTCGTTGTGCTGGTGGGCGACTATCTCGTAGGCGTGCGCGAGATGGCGTTCGCGGGTGTGCCAGTCCGTCGCGGCGAGCGCGGCCGTCAGGACGGGGGACAGCCGGGGTCCGGCGGCGGTGCGGGCGAAGGCGCTGCCGAGCCACTTGCCGTACGGCGGGTAGCGGCGGTCCATCAGCAGGCACAGCCGCATCAGGTCGCGGGCCAGGCGGGCGGCGACGACGGCGGAGCCCAGCTCGTCGCCGACCTCGCCGGCGCGGCCCACGAAGGCCTCCTCCTGCGCGATGCGCTGCCACTGGCAGGCCAGGACGTACAGCCAGACGTCATGGGGGTACCAGCGCAGCGCCCGGCGTAACGGCGTGAGCGTGTGCAGTCCGTCGTGGAAGACGGCGCCCGCGGTGACCTCGGCGAGCAGCTGGGTGGGCGTGGCCAGCCAGTCGGCCGGGGTGATGTCCTGCGCCGGGTCGAAGCCGAGGGTGTCGGTGAACCAGATGGCGGTGGCGGTCACTTCGACCCGGTGGTGGACGGGGCCGTCGGTGGCCCGCATGACGCGGATGTCCCGGTCGGCCTCCCCGGCGGGCGCGAAGTTCGTCGGGTGGCCGAGGAACGTCTTCGGCAGATGCTCGGCGAGGAGGTGTCTGATGCGGGCGGCGTGCCGGGGCACGTCATGGCGGTGCAGGAAGACCTGCAGACGCGGGCCCCACTCATGGTCGGCGGAGCGCGGGGTGTCGTGGCCGAGGACCTCCGAGCCGCTGCCGATGCGGGCCGCCGAATGGGGGACGCCCGGGGCGGCCTCCTCCAGCAGGGGGCGTACGGCGTCGGTGTAGAAGCGGCGGGAGAGTTCGAGGCCGGGGACGAACTCGGCCTCGGATGTGGGGGAGTTGGAGGAGCGGTGCATATTCGTGGGGCTCATGCCAGCAAGCCGTGCCCATTCGGTGGAGGCTCATGCGGGGCCCGTTCGCACTGTTGCGGGTTGGGGACATTCACGCCGCGGAGTGCGAGCCGCCGCCCAGCTTCGTCAGCGCCTCGTCCGTCAGCCGGTACACCGTCCACTCGTCCTGGGGGCGGGCGCCGAGGGACTCGTAGAAGGCGATGGACGGGGTGTTCCAGTTCAGCACGGACCACTCCAGACGCTGATAGCCGCGCTCCACGCAGAGCCGGGCCAGTTCGGCGAGCAGGGCCTTGCCGTGGCCGGCGCCGCGGGCGGTGGGGCGGACGTAGAGGTCCTCCAGGTAGATGCCGTGGACGCCGCGCCAGGTGGAGAAGTTCAGGAACCAGATCGCGCAGCCGACGGTCTCGCCCGTGGTGTCGTCGGCCGCGATGTGGGCGTGGGCGGCGGGGTGGTCGCCGAAAAGGGCCTCGTGCAGCTGCTCCTCGGTGGCCTTGGCCTCCTCCAGTGCCTTCTCGTACTCGGCGAGCTCACGGATCAGGGTGTGGATGGCGGGGATGTCGGCGGGTGTCGCGGGTCGGATCATGGGACCGAGGCTAGCCGGGGTGGTTCCGCAGGCGCCCGGCGATTTCCAGGTGGGCGGGGAGCGGGGCGTGGCCCTCCTCGATCTGCCACAGGGAGTTCTGCAGGACGCGGGCCAGCGTCCAGGCGCGGGCCCGGGCCCGGTCGAGGCCGAGGACGTCCGTCATGGCGTCGAAGCGCCACACCACCTCGTCCGCATCGAAGCGGTTCCACAGGGCAGGGAAGAGGTCGAACCCGGGGTCGCCCGCGAGTGGTTTGGGGTCGATGGCGAGCCACGGGGCGCGGTCGGCGGCGAGGACGTTCTCGAAGTGCAGGTCCCAGTGCAGGAGCCGGTCGCCGGATTCGGCGGCCACCTCGCGCACCGCCGCCGCGCAGTCGGCGATGAGGCGGCGGACGTCCGGGTCCGGGAGGAGTTCCAGGGCCGCGGGCGTGCGGGCCGTCATGGCGTCGGCGATGTCACCGAGGCGGCGCAGGCCCGGCGGGGCCGGGGTGGCGGTGAGGTGGGCCAGCAGCCCGGCGACGACCAGGGTCGCCTCGCGGGAGTCCGGCAGGTCGTCCAGGAGGCGGTCCGGGTCGAGGCGCTCCAGGAGCAGGGTGCCGGTGGCGTCGTCGCACTGAAGGAGCCGGACCGCTCCGTCGCCGTGCCACGCCCGCAGCGCGACCGGCTCGCCGACGGTCTCCTCGTCGACGTCCTGGAGCTTGAGTACGGCCCGTGTCCCGTCGGCTCGGAGCACCGGCAGCACCAGCGCGCAGCGGCCGTACATCGTCGGCCCGTCCGGGCGCAGCCCCCAGTGCTCCAGGAAGCGGGTGCCGCGTTCCGCGAGCGAGGCGACGTAGGCGCGGCCCGCCTCTCCGTCGTGGCGCACGTGCTGGGCGATGAGCTCGTCCGGAATGTCGATCACTTGGCGACCCTACTGGGGTGCCGGAATCGGCTCACGCCAATTACCGTCCTCGCCATGAGCAGCTCGGTCAGTGACGCCGTTAACGGCGGGATCTCCTTCTGGTACGCGGACGACGGTCTCCCTGCGGCGCGCGAGCCGCTCGCCGGGGACGCCTCCGCGGACGTGGTGATCGTGGGCGGTGGATACACGGGACTGTGGACGGCCTATTACCTGAAGCAGGCCGTTCCCTTCCTCCGGATCACCGTCCTTGAGCAGAAGTTCTGCGGGTACGGCGCCTCCGGGCGCAACGGCGGCTGGCTGTACAACGGCATCGCGGGCCGCGACCGGTACGCGAAACTGCACGGCCACGAGGCGGCCGTACGGCTTCAGCAGGCCATGAACGACACCGTGGACGAGGTCATCCGGGTGGTGGAGGCGGAGGGGTTCGACGCCGGGATCCACAAGGGCGGGGTGCTCGAAGTCGCCCGTACGCCCGCCCAGTTGGCGCGGCTGAAGGAGTTCCACGCGCGGGAGCTGGCGTACGGCGAGAAGGACCGTGAGCTGTACGACGCCCGGCAGACCGCCGAGCGGATCCGGGTGGCCGACGCGGTCGGCTCGACATGGACGCCGCACGGGGCGCGGGTGCACCCGGTGAAGCTGGTGAAGGGGCTCGCGGCGGCCGTCGAGGCGCTCGGCGTGACCATCCACGAGCTGACGCCGGTCACCGAGATCCGGCCCAAGCACGCGGTCACCCCGTACGGCACCGTCCGCGCGCCCTATGTCCTGCGCTGCACCGAGGGGTTCACGGCGAACCTCAAGGGCCAGCACCGGACCTGGCTGCCCATGAACTCCTCGATGATCGCCACCGAGCCGCTGACCGACGAGCAGTGGGAGTCGGTCGGCTGGGACGGGCGCGAGACCCTCGGCGACATGGCGCACGCCTACATGTACGCCCAGCGCACCGCCGACGGCCGGATCGCGCTGGGCGGGCGCGGGGTGCCGTACCGCTTCGGGTCGCGCACGGACAACGACGGGCGCACGCAGCCCGAGACCATCGAGGCGCTGCGGGATATCCTCGTCGGCTTCTTCCCTTCGCTGGCCGGGGTGCGGGTCGAGCACGCGTGGTCGGGGGTGCTGGGCGTGCCGCGCGACTGGTGCGCGACCGTCACGCTTGACCGGACGAGCGGGCTGGGCTGGGCCGGGGGTTACGTCGGTTCCGGCGTCGCCACCGCGAACCTCGCGGCGCGGACCCTGCGGGACCTGGTGCAGATCGACTCGGGGCAGGGCGTGCGCACCGAGCTGACCGAACTGCCCTGGGTCGGGCACAAGGTGCGCAAGTGGGAGCCGGAGCCGCTGCGCTGGCTGGGCGTGCACGGGCTGTACGCCGCGTACCGGGCGGCGGACCGGCGGGAGTCCGCCACGCCGAGCGCCGAGTCGTCACGGGCGGCACGGGTGGCGGACCGGATCGCCGGGCGGCACTGACGGCACGGGGAGGACGGGGGAGGAACCGCGGTCCGAGGGGCCCCTCCCCCCGTCTGTTGGGCCGGTCAGGCCACCGGCTCCGGTGTCGCGGTCTGCTGCCGGGCCCCCTGTTTCGGGGCCTTCGCCGTCACCATCAGGGTCGCGATCAGGCCGGCCAGGAGCATGATGGCGGCGGCCCACCAGATGGCGACCGTGTAGCCGTGCACGATGCCCTCCCGGGTGACCAGGTCCCGCTGGGCGGGGTCGGTCAGGTGCGCCGTGATGTAGGCGGCGCTGCTGCTGGTGGCGATCGTGTTCAGCAGGGCCGTGCCGATCGAGCCGCCCACCTGCTGCGAGGTGTTGACGGTCGCCGAGGTCACGCCGGAGTCCTGCGGGGCCACGCCCGCCGTCGCCGTGGCGAACACCGGCATGAAGATCAGGCCCATGCCGAGGCCCATCAGGATCAGCGCGGGCAGGATGTCCGTCGCGTACGAGGAGTGCACCGTCAGCCGGGTCAGCAGCACCATGCCGATGGCCGCGAGCAGGGCGCCCGGGCCCATGAGCAGGCGGGGTGCCACATGGTCCAGGAGCCGGGCGGCGATCTGGGTCGAGCCGATGATGATCGCCGCGGTCAGGGGGAGGAAGGCGAGGCCGGTCATCACCGGCGAGTAGTCGAGGATGACCTGGAGGTAGTAGGTCATGAACAGGAACAGCCCGAACATGCCGATCACGGCCAGCGCCATGGTGAGGAAGCAGCCGGCGCGGTTGCGTTCCTTGATGATGTGCAGCGGCAGCAGGGGCACCGGCGCCCTGGTCTGCCACCAGACGAACACCGCGAGCAGGGCGACGCCGCCCGCGAACAGGGCGAGCACCAGCGGGTCGGTCCAGCCGCGCGGCTCCGCCTCGGCGAAGCCGTAGACGATGGCGACCAGGCCGCCGCAGCCGAGCAGTACACCGGGCACGTCCAGGCGGGCGCCCGGGTGGCCGGGGCTGTCGTGCAGCAGGGCGAGGGCGCCGATGACGGCGATCACGGCGATGGGCACGTTGACGTACAGACACCAGCGCCAGTCCAGGTACTCGGTGAGCAGTCCGCCGACGATGAACCCGATCGCGCTGCCGCTGCCGGCCAGGGCGCCGTAGATGCCGAACGCCTTGCCGCGCTCCTTGGGGTCGGTGAACGTCGTGGTCAGCAGGGACAGGGCCGACGGGGCGAGGACGGCGGCGAAGACGCCCTGGAGGGCGCGGGCGCCGAAGAGCATGCCCGCCGTGGTGGCGGCACCGCCCAGCGCGGAGGCGGCGGCGAAGCCGACGAGGCCGATGACGAAGGTGCGTTTACGGCCCACCAGGTCGGCGATACGCCCGCCGAGCAGGAGCAGTCCGCCGAACGCGAGCGTGTAGGCGGTGATCACCCATTGCCGGTTGCCGTCGGTCATGCCGAGGTCGCTCTGCGCGGACGGGAGCGCGATGTTCACGATGGTCGCGTCCAGGACGACCATGAGCTGCGCGAGAGCGATGATCACCAGTCCCCACCAGCGGCGGGGATCGGCGTCTCGGGCTGATTCACCCGTTCGGGTGACGGTCACCTGGCCAGAAGACCATGGTTCGGGACGGGTCGCATCTGGGGAGGGGCCCGGTATCCGGCCGGGCCGGGCCTTGTGGCTGGTCATGGCTCCAGTACCACCTTTCCGGTGGTCGCGCGGTTCTCCAGGGCGCGATGGGCGGCCGCCGCCTCGGCGAGCGGGAAGCGCTGCACGGCCGGGGTGAGCCGGCCCGCGGCGGCCTCGGCGAGCGCGCGCAGTTCGAGGGTCTGTACGGGATTGGGGCCGCCGGCCCTGCGCATCATCGCGGGGCCGAGGACGTTCTCGGAGACGCCGTCGACGAGGTAGGGCTCGCCGTCGTGCAGTCCCTGGCCCGACCAGCCGAAGACGAGGTGCCGGCCGCCGGGCGAGAGCAGGGCGACGCACGCGCGGGCCACGTCGCCGCCGACACCGTCGAGGACGACGGTCGCGCCGCGCCCGCCGAGGAAGGCGCGCACCTTCCCGGGCCACGCCGGGTCGGTGTAGTCGACGGCGAGATCGGCGCCGTTCTCCCGCACCCGGGCGGCCTTCTCGGGCCCTCCGGCCAGCCCCACGACGAGCGCGCCCGTGTTCTTGGCGTACTGCACGAGCAGGGTGCCGATGCCGCCGGCCGCCGCCGGGATCACGGCCACCGCGTCCGGGCCGAGCTCGGCGAACTGGAGGATCCCCATCGCCGTACGGCCCGTGCCGATCATGGCGACGGCCTGGGCGAAGTCGAGGCCCGCCGGGATCTCGTGGACGCGGTCGACATCGGTGACGGCGAGCTCGGCGTAGCCTCCCGGCGCGAAGCCCAGGTGGGCGACGACGCGCCTGCCGAGCCAGAGTTCCGCCACGCCCTCGCCGAGGGACTCGACGACTCCGGCGACCTCACGGCCGGGGATCGTGGGCAGGACGGGCGGCTCGGGTGCCGGGCCCTGGATGCCCTCGCGCAGGGCCGTGTCGAGGAGATGGACACCGGCCGCCGCGACGGCGATCCGGACCTGGCCGGGTCCTGGTACCGGGTTGTCGGTCGGTTCGTAGGCCAGGTTCTCGGCCGGGCCGAAGGTGTGCAGGCGGATGGCGTGCATCGAGGGTCCCCCATCACTTGGAACTCGGTTCTGTCCGGGCCGCCCGCCGGGTCACCGTAGGCGGCTGAACGATGCTCCGACCTCAAGCTCGCTTGAGGTCAAGGGCGGGCCGGCCGAGGGCCAGGGACACGGCCGTCAGCGCGCTGTTGAAGGACACCTCGGACAGCACGCCCGGGGCCGCGACCTGATCGCCCGCCAGATAGACCCCGTCGCCGCGGTCGACGGCCGGGCGGTCGCGCCAGCTGGTGCCGGGCAGGTCGACCGCGCCGGTACGGCCGTTCGCCACGGCCTCGCCGCGCCAGGTGACGCGCTCGCGCCAGCCGGGGAAGCCGAGGTCGAGGAGCTCCTCGGCGCGGGCGATGCCGTCGGCCTTGGACTCGTGCGGGGCGAGCGGAATCTGCCCCTGGATCAGCTGCTCGCCGGCCGGTGCCAGGGAGCGGTCCTGCGCGGTGAACCGCTCCAGCCACCCGGTCCGGTCGAGGTCGGAGACGATGAAGGAGTCCCCGCGCCGGGTGCGTACGGCGAGGTCGATCAGTGCCGTACGGCCGCTCGTCCAGGCCAGGGAGTCGTCCCCGAGGAGGTGGCGGGCCGCGGCGAGCGAGGTGGCGACGACGACCGGCGTGTCGGTCGGGACGGCGTCGATCCGGGACAGGGTCTCCATCCGCACCCCGAGGTTCCACGCGCGGGCCGCCATCCGGTCGATGAGGCTCGCCCAGCCGCCCTTCGGATAGTGCGCCTCCGGCGGCAGCTTGGTCGCCCGGCGCAGCCGCTCCTGCACGAACGCGGCGGACAGGGCGCCGGGGTCGTGGTGGAACAGCGCGACGGCGGAGTAGTGGGCGGCGGCACGCGCGCCCTCCTCGCCCGCGATGCCGGTCGCCCACGTCATGAAGTCGACGTCGACGGGCGCCTGCGGCAGGGCGGGCCGCAGCAGCTTGAGCATGGCGAACGGCGGGGTGCGGCGCAGGACGCCGCGGTGCCGCAGCCTGAGCCGGGCGGCCTCAAGGGGCGGGATCGGCGCGAGCGGGCCGATGAGGTCCCGCTGCTTGAGCCAGGTCCAGTGCGGGCCGCCGCTGTAGAGGGCGTGCGGTCCCTCGTTGGTCCGGTACGGCCCCTCGGCGGTCCGCGCCCGCCCACCGAGGGTGTGGTGGGCCTCGTACACGGTGACCTTGGCGCCCGCCTCGGCGGCGGTGATGGCCGCGGTGAGTCCGGCGAAGCCGCCGCCGACGACGGTGATGCGGTGCATGGCTGGGGGTCTCCCTCTCGCTCGGTTCGCCTTCCTTGGCTTCCTCTGTGAGTACGACGGTCCGCGGCCACCGGAATGTGACATCACCGGTGTCGGTGCTGGTCAGGGGGATTGTCAGTGGCGGGGTGCAGCATGGGGGCATGGCGAGGAGAGCGACGGGTGCGAGCGGCGGGCCGGGCAGGGGTGCGGTGAAGGGGGCGCGGCGGCCGGAGCTGCGGCTGCCGGCACTGGAGCCGTTCCGGGGCGGGGAGTTGGAGCCGGACGGGGACTACGACAGCCTGGAGTTCCGCGAGGAGGACCTCACCGGGCACGACGGCGGCGGGGCCCGCTTCATGGACTGCGCGCTGAAGGGCTGCGTCCTGGACGAGACGCGGCTGCAGCACGCGCGGATCCTCGACTCGGTCCTCACCGGGCCGCGCGGGGTCGGCACCGACCTCGCCGAGGCGACCCTGCGCGATGTGGAGCTGGTCGACGCCCGGCTGGGCGGGGTGCAGCTGCACGGCTCCGTGCTGGAGCGGGTGGTGATCCGCGGCGGCAAGATCGACTACCTGAACATGCGCAAGGCCCGGCTCAGAGACGTCGTCTTCGAGGGCTGCGTCCTGGTCGAGCCGGACTTCGGGGGAGCCCGGCTCGAGCGGGTGGAGTTCGTGGACTGCGCCGTGAAGGGGGTGGACTTCACCGGGGCCACACTGACGGACGTGGACCTGCGCGGGGCGGCGGAGCTGGAGATCGCCCGGGGGGTGGACCGGCTGGCCGGGGCGGTGATCAGTTCGGGTCAACTGCTGGACCTGGCACCGGTGTTGGCGGCTCAGCTGGGGGTCCGGGTGGAGGGCTGACGACTGCTGAGACACCGCGCGCCGGTCCGATGTCCGGCCATGGGCCTCGGCATCGCCCCGGGTGGGTCACCCCACCCGGGGAAAGCGCGCCTGGAGCGTCCAGATCGCCGGGTTCTCGCCCAGGTCCTCGTGCAGGTCGATCAGATCGGCGAGCAGGTCGTGCAGGAAGTCGCGGGCCTCGCGGCGCAGTTCCGCATGGGCGAAGGACAGCGGGGGCTCCTCGGCCGGCATCCAGTCCGCCTCGATGTCCACCCAGCCGAAGCGGCGCTCGAAGAGCATGCGGTCGGTCGACTCGGTGAAGTCGAGTTCCGCGTGCTGGGGGCGGGAGGCACGGGAGCCCGCCGGGTCGCGGTCCAGATGCTCGGCGATGTCGCACAGGGCCCAGGCGAAGTCGAGCACCGGCACCCATCCCCAGGCTGTGGACAGCTCCCGGTCCGCCTTGGTGTCGGCGAGATAGACGTCCCCGCAGAACAGGTCGTGGCGCAGGGCGCGGACGTCCGCGCGGCGGTAGTCCGTCTGCGGGGGATCCGGGAAGCGGTTGGAGAGGGCGTAGCCGATGTCGAGCACGGAGGTGATGGTGTCACGGGCGGGCTCATAGGATCACTGACGTGTCCCGTTACGCACCCGTTGTCCCGGCCCGTCCGAACGCACGGGTCCCGTCGGCCGCCCGGCCGCCTTCCGCCCCACGGCCCCTTGCCGAAGCTCGGCCGGTTCTCGCCGTCCGGCCGCTCACGGTCGCCCGGGTCTCCCGGGCCGGCGTCTGCGGCCTGCTCGCCCTCGCCCTGACGGCGTGCGGTGGAGTGGACGGCACTCCCGGCGGTTCCGGCGCGCGCGACCCGTACTTCCCCAAGGCCGGCAACGGCGGCTACGACGTCACCCACTACGGCCTCGACCTCGCCTACGAACCCGGCGACCGCCGGCTCACCGGCACCGCCCTGATCACCGCACGCGCCGAGAAGGACCTGTCCGCCTTCGACCTCGATCTGAAGGGGATGGACGTCGAGCAGGTGTCGGTGGACGGCAAGCGGGCCCGGTGGAGCCGTAACGGCCAGGAGCTGGTCGTCCGGCCGCACGACGACGTCGACCGGGGCGAGACCTTCGAGGTCACCGTCCGCTACTCCGGAACCCCGCAGACGATCACCGACCCCGACGGGTCGGAGGAGGGCTGGCTGCCGACCGACACCGGCGCGCTCGCCCTCGGGGAGCCGACCGGGTCCATGGCGTGGTTCCCCGGCAACCACCACCCCTCGGACAAGGCGGCGTACGACCTCTCGGTCACCGTGCCCAAGGGGCTGGAGGCCGTGTCGAACGGCGAGTTGGCGGGGCGGACCACCCGCGAGGGCCGCACGACCTTCCACTGGCGCACCGCCGAACCCATGGCCGGCTATGTCGTGACCCTCGCCATCGGCGACTACGACATCGCCCGCTCCACCCTCACCACGACCGAGGACGACCTGCCCGTCTACACCGCCGTGGCCCCCGACCAGGCCGGGCCCGCGCGCAAGGTGCTGGCGCGGATCCCCGAGATCATGGAGTGGGCGGAGTACAACTTCGGCCCGTACCCCTTCTCCTCCACCGGCGCGATCGTCGCCGGTGAGGACGACGCCGAGTACGCCCTGGAGACCCAGAACCGGCCGGTCTTCCCGGGCGCCCCGAGCACCGAACTTCTCGTCCACGAGCTCGTCCACCAGTGGTTCGGCAACTCCGTGACGCCGAAGAGCTGGCGGGACATGTGGCTGAACGAGGGCTTCGCGACCTACGCCGAGTGGCTGTGGGAGGAGGACAACGACGGCGACTCCGCCCAGGAGACCTTCGATGCCCTCTACGACCACGGGGAGGACGACCACGAGGGACTCTGGGACTTCCCGCCCGCCGATCCCCCGAGCGCCGCCCGTGTCTCCGACTCGCCCGTCTACGAACGCGGCGCCATGGTCCTCCACAAGATCCGCCGGAAGGTCGGCGACGACACCTTCTACGACATCGTCCAGGGCTGGACCACCACCCACCGCCACGACAACGCGGACACCGCCGACTTCACGTCCTACGTGGAGAAGAAGGCCCCGGACGAGGACTTCACGACCATCTGGAAGGACTGGCTGTACGGGGACGGGCGCCCCGAACACCCGTGACGACGGCTACGACGGCCAGGACCGTGACCGTCGGCTACGCGGGCTGCTCGGCGTCCGTGCCCGAGGGGCCGGTGAGCTGCTTCTGCAGGACCGTGCAGGGGCGGTCGAGCCGGCGGTCACGGCCGTGGGCGAGGGTGTCGTAGCCGAGGGCCGTCCAGAAGGCGACGGCCTCGGGGTTGTTGTCGAGGACGGCCAGGCGTACGGCGGTGCGGCCCGCCGTGCGGAAGCGGTCCTCGACGAGGGTGGCCAGCCGGCGGCCGTATCCCTGCCCGTGGACCGTCGCGTCCACCATCAGCAGCCCGATCCACGGGTCCGGGTCGACCGGGTCCGGGTGCCGGGCCAGGGTGACGGCGATGCCGACCAGTCTGCCCTCGCTGCGGGCGAGCAGCACCTCCGCCCCGGGAACCGCCAACTCGTCGGCCAGCGCGGCGGCCACCTGCTCCGGGCGGACGTCGTCCGGGTCCGGGAACTCGCCGCTGAGCGCGTGGAAGTCGCGGTTGGAGGCGTACAGGGCGGTGAGTTCGGTGAGGACCGGAGCGGGGATGTCGTGGTCGGGGGTGAGGGGCAGGGGATCGAGGATCATTCGGGCAACTTATCGAAGACCTGTGCCCGCCCGACGAAGACCTGTGCCCGTGTAACGCCGGAACCCCCGGCCGGAGCCGGGGGTTCCGGGGTGGTGCGGGGTGCTCAGACGTTCACGCCGAAGTCCTGGGCGATGCCGACCAGGCCCGAGGCGTAGCCCTGGCCGACCGCGCGGAACTTCCACTCGGCGCCGTTGCGGTAGAGCTCGCCGAAGACCATCGCGGTCTCGGTGGCCGCGTCCTCGGAGAGGTCGTAGCGGGCGATCTCGGTGCCGCCGGCCTGGTTGACGATGCGGATGTAGGCGTTGCGGACCTGGCCGAAGTTCTGCGAGCGGTTCTCCGCGTCGTAGATCGAGACCGGGAAGACGATCTTGTCGACGTCGGCCGGGAGGCCGGCGAGGTTGACGTTGATCGCCTCGTCGTCGCCGGCGCCCTCGCCGGTGCGGTTGTCACCGGTGTGGACGATGGTGCTGTCCGGCGTCTGCTTGTTGTTGAAGAAGACGAAGTGGGCGTCCGAGTAGACCTTGCCCGTGGGGTTGACCGCGATCGCCGAGGCGTCGAGGTCGAAGTCCGTGCCGGTGGTGGTGCGGACGTCCCAGCCGAGGCCCACGGTGACGGCGGTCAGGCCCGGAGCCTCCTTGGTGAGCGAGACGTTGCCACCCTTGGACAGGCTTACAGCCATTGTTGGGAGTCCCTTCCCTCGTTGCGGTACGGCTAGAAGCTACAGCTACCCCTATGAACGCGGAGAGGGGTACCTCAGGTTCCAGGTGTCTTTACTTTCTTTGCCAAAGAGCACCCGTTGGGGAGACAACGGGCGGCACGGGATATTCGGGTGACGTGGACCGGACAGACGCGGGACCATGGACGGCATGTCCGGTCCCTACGTCATCCGCGGCTCCGTCTCGCTTCCCGAGGCCGAGCTCATGTGGCGTTTCTCCAGGTCGAGCGGGCCGGGTGGCCAGCACGTCAACACCAGCGACTCCAGGGTGGAGCTGAGCTTCGACCTCGCGAAGACCGAGGCGCTGCCCGAGGTGTGGAAGCGGCGGGCGCTGGAGCGGCTGGCCGGAAAGCTCGTCGACGGCGTCCTCACCGTGCGCGCCTCCGAGCACCGCTCCCAGTGGCGCAACCGCGAGACCGCCGCCGTACGCCTCGCCGCGCTCCTCGCCGAGGCGTCGGCCCCACCGCCCAAGCCGCGCAGGCCGACCCGTATCCCCCGCGGCATCAACGAGCGCCGGCTGCGGGAGAAGAAGCAGCGCTCCGACACCAAGCGCGGGCGGTCCGGGCGGGACTGGGGGTAGCCGCCGGGGCCTGAGGTCACATTCGCGCGGCGCGATCCGTCAAGGCAGTGACGACGGACGGATCGCGACGAGAGGCTGTGACCGATGAGCGCCGATGGCACTGGCACCGACGACACCGACTTCCTCGCCCGGCGCTTCGAGGCGCACCGCGGCCATCTGCGGGCCGTGGCGCACCGCATGCTCGGGTCGACGGCCGAGGCCGAGGACGCGGTGCAGGAGGCGTGGTTCCGGATGAGCCGCTCCGACACCAGCCGGGTCGACAACCTCGGCGGCTGGCTGACGACCGTCGTCGGCCGGGTCTGTCTCGACATGCTCCGCTCCCGCAAGTCGCGCGCGGAGGAGCCCCTGGACACCACCGCGGCACCGACCGCCGCCTCCGCATCCGCCGCCGTCTCGCCGCCCGTCGACCCCGAGCAGGATGCGCTCCTCGCCGACTCGGTGGGCGTCGCCCTGCTCGTCGTACTGGACACCCTGACCCCCTCCGAGCGGCTCGCGTTCGTGCTGCACGACCTGTTCGGGGTGCCGTACGAGGAGGTCGCGGCCGTCGTGGACCGTACGCCGGCCGCCGCGCGGCAGCTCGCCAGCCGGGCGCGGCGCCGGGTGCAGGGCGCCGAGGTGCCCGAGCACGACCGGGCCCTGCGGCGCCGGCAGTGGGAGGTGGTCGACGCCTTCCTCGCCGCTGCGCGCCAGGGCGACTTCGAGGGGCTGCTCGATGTCCTCGACCCGGATGTCATCGCACGCTCCGAGGCCGGCGTGACGACCGGCGCGGCGGCGGTGGCGCGGGGCGCCTCGACGTTCGGGCCGGCCGCCCTGGGCGCGCGGCCCGCCCTCGTCGCCCGGCACGCGCTGGTCGACGGCGCGCCCGGCTGCGTGGTGCTGTCCGGCGGACGGGTGGAACGGGCGCTGCGGTTTGCGTTCGTACGGGATCGGATCGCCGTGATCGACATCGTGACGGATGCGGAGCGCGTGGCCCGGCTGGACATCGAGCCGGTCTAGAGCCGGCGGGCGGGGCGGGACGTCCGACAGGGGGCGGCTGCCGTCCCGCCTACAGCTCCAGCACGCCCACCGTCTGGCCGCCGGAGGTCTCCCCGGTGGGCCGGAAGCCCAGACCCGCGTAGAAGCCCTCCGGGCCGTCGGGGCCGGGGTGCCAGGTGACGTAGAGCTCGCCGGTGCCCCGGCGGCGCAGCTCCGTGGCCACGGACTCCACGGCGAAACGGCCGTAGCCCCGGCCCTGCTCCCCGGCGGCGATGTTCAGCCGCCACAGGCCGGAGCGGCGCAGGCTGCCGTCGCCGCGCCAGTCGATGTCGAGGAAGGCCATCAGGAAGCCGACGGGGCGGTCGCCGTCGACGATGAGACGGGGCCAGGCGACGCCCTCGGGATGCACGTAAGCCTCCGCGAGGGACTCCACAACGGGGGAGACCGCGTGTTCCTGGTCGGGCCGGACCCGTATGCCGGTGGCGGCTTCGAAATTTCCAGGTGTGATCTTTTCGAGACGGAGTGCGGAAGTCGGCGGCGTCATCCCGACAAGGTATGCCGCATGATCATTCGTCGGCCACGGGAATTCGACTGCCGTATCCGACTCGCGCATCCGCCGCGGAGATCATCCCAACTGCCGGTAACGGCCCCGGAAATAGGTCAGCGGGCCTCCGTCCGCACTCGGCAGTGAGGCCGACAGGACGCGGCCGATCACCAGGGTGTGGTCGCCGGCCGTCACCCGCTGCTCGGTGCGGCACTCCAGGGTGGCGAGGGCGCCGCCCACCAGAGGGGCGCCGGTCTCCTTGCCGCGGACGTAGGGGATGTCGGCGAACAGCAGGCGGTCGCTGACCCGGCCCTTCATCGCGAAGCGCCCGGCGATATGGCGCTGGCTCTCGGCGAGGACCGAGACCGCCCACAGCGGCTGCTCGTCGAGCAGCTCGTCCATACGGGCTCCCGTACGTAGGCTGACCAGCACCAATGGCGGATCCAGGGACACCGACATGAACGCCGTCGCCGTCATGCCGACGTCCTCGCCGGGCGGCGCGTGCGGGTCGTCCGGGTCCAGCGGCGGCTCCAGCGCGGTCACCAGGACCACACCCGCGGCCAACCGCGACATCGCGGCACGGAACTTCTCGTCGCTCACTCCCTCAGCATGCCCAAGGGGGCCGCGGGAAGCGGGGAGGACGGCGGTCAGGGGCTGCGCGGGGAGAGAAGTGTTCGGCACGCCGGAAACGCTAATGTCGGTCCCGCGCACGCCGCATCGGGCCTGCGCCCGAGAACGGACCTAGGACTCCCGACGGAGTCGCACGGAACTGTTCGCGGCCGTTTCGTGCCATCTCCACGCGTGCAACAACTTTGCGTTCAGTAAACACACAGGAAAAACGCAGAAACACCGCTCAATTGTTCACGTTTAGCTGTGACTTGAGTCACAAGAGCCATTAATTGTTGACCCTGTGTACCGAGTGGGCAGCGCGCTGTGATTCAGTGGCGGGGACTAGCAAGGGAAGTTACGCCGAAGTAGAACCCTTGATTCGCTGCGAGGTCTCGGGGGGAGGGCGAGCATGGAGACCGAGTCGGAGCCGTACGTCCGTCTTGCGACCCTGCGACAACTGCACCAGGTCATGGCCGATATGAACACGGCACGCAGCCTGGCGGACACCCTGCAGACCGTTGCCGACGGCGTGGTCAACGGTCTCGGCTACGAGCTGGCGTGCGTCAACCTCGTGCGCCACGACGGCGATCTCGTCGTCGCCGCCTTCTCCGGCAACCCCGCCGCCGAGGCCCTCATCACCGGCCGGGTCGGCTCGCGCGAGTCGTGGGAGCGCCGGCTGGGCATGGGGCAGCACTGGGGCGACCTGGTGTTCATCCCGCACACCGAGGGCTGGATCCTCGACGACGACGACGTCCCGCAGTGGTACACCGACGGGCCCGCGCCCCGCTTCGAGGACGAGTGGCACCCCTCGGACCGTCTGTTCGCGCCGATGTACACGCCCGGCGTGCAGGGCGGCGCGTGCGGCGAGCTGATCGGCGTCCTGTCCGTGGACCGGCCGCGCAACGGCCGGCTGCCGGGCGCGTGGGGGCGCGAGGCGCTCCAGATGTACGCCTTCCAGGCAGCCATCGCGATCAGCAACGCACGTCTACGCGCGAATATGCAGCGGGCATTGGTCAGGCTGGAGCGCGAGCAGCAGGCGTTGCGTGCCAGCGAGGAAAGCTTCAGGCAGGCCTTCGAGTACGCCCCCTCCGGCATGGCCATCGCCGAAATGGGCGGCGACCAGCACGGACGTATCCTCCGGACCAACGACGCGCTCTGCCGCCTCCTCGGCCGCCCCGCCTCCGCGATGCGCCGGTACTCCTTCTCCGACCTCGTCCACCCCGAGGACATCGGCACGCTGCTGCGGACCTCGGCGGAGGGCGGCCGGGCGGAGCTCAGGCTGGGCCGCCGCGACGGCACGTACGTCTGGGTCTCGCTCCGCAACTCCGTCGTGGCGGACGCGGCCGACGGCCCCCGCTTCCTCCTCACCCACGTCGAGGACATCGAGGAACGCAAGCGCCGCGAGCTCCAGCTCGCCCACCGCGCCTCGCACGACTCGCTCACCGGCCTGCCGAACTCCGCCGAGCTGCGCGCGCGCCTGGCCGCGCGGCTGTGCCGGCGCCCCTCCCACGCGGGCGCCCTGGAGTCCATGGACGCCGCCTACGGCCACCCCGCCGTCTTCGACGCCAACGGCCACGGCTTCGACTTCCCGGGTGCGGCGGCACTGGACGCCTACGACCACCACGTCCACATCGTCTCCCCGGACGAGGCCGAGCGGGACGACGGCACCAAGGGGCTCGCGGTGCTCTTCTGCGACCTCGACGGCTTCAAGTCGATCAACGACCGGTTCGGGCACAACGCGGGTGACGCGGTTCTCATCGAGGTCGCCCGGCGGCTGACCCGCCAGGTCCGCGACGGCGACACCGTCGCCCGGCTCGGCGGCGACGAGTTCGTGATCCTCGCCGACGGGCTCGGCCGCGCGGACGCCCAGGATCTGGCCGTACGCCTGCGCAACGAGATCATCCAGCCGATCCGGGCCGAGGGCCGTGCGGTCCGCGTGGGTGCCAGCTTCGGCATCGGCTGGGCGCACTGCGGCATGACTGCGGACGAAGTGTTGAAGTCTGCCGACGAGCGGATGTACGTAGAGAAACGATCTCGTCCCAAACAACACAGACGCGCCGGATGAATCCCAGGTCAGCGAGCTGATGCGGTCTGAGTCACCCGTTTGGGCCAGCAGGAGCGGGTAGGCTCCCCTTTCTGACCGTCCTATCGCAACGCCCGCACCTGGTGAGGAGTACCACAGGGATGACGTCCGGCAACAACGGCGCGAACACGCCGCCCGAGGACGACGACCCGTTCGGCTACCTCTACGCCGACGGCCAGGCCAACGGGGCCCAGCCGCCGTCCGGTGGCGGGGGTTACGGGTACCCGGGCTCGGTCAACCGTGTGCGCGCGGTCGGCCAGCGCCAGTACGGCCAGCAGGCGGCGCCGGCGGCGCCCGCCCCGGTGCCGCAGCAGCAGGGCACCTACGGCCAGCCGAACGCGCACTACGCGGCGCCGGAGACCCTGCCCGGCGGGGCGACCACGGTCCAGCAACAGCAGCCGTCGTACGGCGGCGGCCGAGGCCGCGGCCCCAACACCAAGGGCCTCCTCATCGGCGCGATCGCCGTCGTCGCGGCGGTCGTCATCGGCATCAGCGTGGCCATGCTGGGCGGCGACGACGACCCGGACGACAAGAACAACGACGCCGCGTCGACACCGACCCAGTCCCAGAGCGCGGATTCCAAGCCGTCGGCGAGCAGCAGCGCCGGGGCGAGCGAGGAGGATCTGCCGAAGATCGACGCCAAGGCGCTCCGCCTGGACGGTGGTGCCGCCACGGCCTCCGACTTCAAGGGCGCCGAGGCGGACGGTGGCGTCTACGTCACCAACTTCAACCAGGTCGGCGCCAAGGTCACCTGGTCCGTCAGCGACATCGAGAAGGCCGGCACCTACCGGCTGTACGTGCGCTACGGCGTCCCCGGGAAGGACGCCAACGCGACGCTTGTCGTCAACGGCACCGCCAACAACCAGCCGCTGAACATGGAGAACTTCGGCAAAACGCCCGAGGGTGACTGGGAAAAGGGCTGGAAGACCACCTGGGCCAACGTGAACCTGAACAAGGGCACGAACACGATCGAGATCGCCTGCAACGACGGGAACCAGTGCGAGGCCGTCCTGGACCAGCTGTCGCTGACCACGGAGAGCGGAAACTGAGTCGTACGACGGCGGCCGTCCTTCGGAGTGATGCAGCGGTCAGGTCACTCGACGCGACCCCACTCGAGGCACCGGGTCGCGGCGTATGCCTTCTTGCCGTTCCAGCGCACCTCGTGCCAGCGCTTCTCGGTCGGCGAGGTGCTCGTGCACTTGTAGCTGCCGCCGTCGACCGCGCTACAGCCTGCGACCCAGCACTTGACGATCTTCCCCTTCTTCAGGGTGCCGACCTTGCGGGAGGTGGTGCTGGGCTTCTCCCGGATGCTGACGTCCCGGTCGTTGTTCCAGCCGCCGCCCCACTCCTGTGCGGCCGCGCTGATGGTCAGGGCGTCCGCCGCGCGGGCGGTGGTCCCCGGGGCCGCTGTTGCCGCGCCGTTCATGGTCGCGACGAGTCCGACTGAGGCCAGGCCGACTGCGGCGAGGCGCGCGAACTTCCTTGTGTTGTACATGACTTCCCCCAATGGAAGAGGATCCCTGGTCAGGTGGATCCGTGATCGCCGTTGATCATATAAGGCGACATGAGCAGGCGGGGGGAATTGTCAGGCCGCGGTGACCTCGCCCGTCACCGTCACCCGCCCCAGCAGCTCCTCGTACGTCCCCCGGTCGAACTCGCCGGCCACCGGTGACGCCACGGTCGCCGTGCTCAGGGCTGTCGCTCGGGTAAGGCGTTCCGGCCAGGGGAGTTTCTCCACCAGGGCCGACAGCAGGCCCGCCACCGCTGCGTCGCCCGCGCCTGTGGGGTTGCCGTGGAGGCGGCTGGGTGGGGTGGACCGCCAGCGGCCCTCGGGGGTCACAGCCAGCAGGCCCTGCGAGCCCAGGGAGGCGACCACGGACCGGGCGCCGCGCCTTCGGGCGTCCTGCGTGGCGCGCAACGGCTCGTGGGAGCCGGTCAGTTCGGCCAGCTCCTCGGCGTTGGGCTTGATGATGTCCGGGCGGGCGGCGACACCCCGGCGCAGCGCTTCCCCGCTGGTGTCGAGCAGGACGGGGACCTCGGCCGCCTTCGCCGCCCGGACCAGGACCGCGTACGCGCCCACCGGCACCCCCGGCGGCAGGCTGCCGCACAGGGCCACCGCGGTAGATGACGGCAACAGGTCCTCGTACGCCTCCTGGAAGGCGGACCACTCCGTGGGCGTGACCGTCGGGCCGGGCTCGTTGAGCTGGGTCGTGTCGCCGGTCTGTTCGTCGACCACGGCGATCGTGCGGCGGGTAGGGCCCGTCACCGGGACCAGCGCGTCCACCACTCCGGGGGCGCCCGTGAGCAGTTCCTGGACCACCTGGCCCGTCGCGCCGCCCGTGAAGCCCGTGACCGTCACCTCGTGGCCGAGGGCCGCCAGCACCCGGGCCACGTTCAGCCCCTTGCCGCCGGGACGCTCGGTCACCTCGGAGACGCGGTGGGAGGTGTGCGGCCGTAGTGCCGGTACGCGATAGGTGATGTCGAGAGCGGTGTTCAGCGTGACCGTGAGGATCACCTGTACTCGACCTCCCCCGAAGAGTTCAGCATGCGTGTGCCGTCCGTCCGCCGGTCGTTCCCTCCGGCAGATGCCGATCATGCCAAACGGGCGGCAGTCGTCCCAGTCTCGCAGGACAACCACCGCCCTCAACAGGCGGACAGATCACCCCAGTTGCGGTTCAACCACCCATTCACCCCGGCGCATCACGCCCTTCAGATCGAAGTCGGAGTCCAGTACGACCAGGTCGGCGTCCTTGCCGGGCTCCAGCGAGCCGATGCGGTCGTAGCGGCCGAGGAGCTTGGCGGGGTTCGAGGACAGCGCCGCCACCGCGTCCTCCACCGGCAGCCGGTCGACCGTCACCGCCCGCTTGAAGGCGCGGTCCAGCGTGAGGGTCGAGCCCGCGATCGAGCCGCCCTCGACCAGTCGGGCCACCCCGTCGGCGACCTCGACCTCCAGCGGGCCGAGCATGTAGCGGCCGTCGCCGAAGCCGGCCGCGTCCATCGCGTCCGTGATGAACGCGACCCGGTCCGCACCCGCGTGATGGAACGCCAGCTGGAGGGATGCCGGGTGCAGGTGGGTGCCGTCGTTGATCAGCTCGACCGTGATCCGCTCGTCCTCCAGCAGGGCCGCGATCGGACCCGGCTCACGGTGGCCGAGCGGCGGCATCGCGTTGAAGAGGTGGGTGGCGACCGTCGCGCCCGCCTCGATCGCCTCCACCGTCTGCTCGTACGTGGCGTCGGTGTGCCCGATCGCCGCGATGACGCCGTGCTCGGCCAGGAGGCGTACGGAGTCGATGCCGCCCGGCAGTTCGGTGGCGAGGGTCACCATCGTCGCGTGGCCGCGCGCGGCGTCGATCAGCTTGCGCACGTCCGCCGGGTCCGGGTCGCGCAGCAGCTCCTCGGAGTGCGCACCCTTGCGGCACGGGGAGATGAACGGGCCCTCGAAGTGGATGCCCGCGATGTCCCCCTGCTCGGCGAGCTCGCTGAGCAGGCCCGCGCGCCGGGTGAGGAAGTCCATGTCGCCGGTGACGGTGGAGGCGACGAGGGTGGTGGTGCCGTGCAGGCGGTGGGTGTGGATGCCCCGCAGGACGTCCTCGGGCGTGCCCGAGGTGAAGGAGGCTCCGCCGCCGCCGTGGTTGTGGATGTCGACGAAGCCGGGCACGACGTAGTGGCCGTGGAGGTCGGTCACCTGAGCGTTCTCCGGGGCCGTGGCGGAGATCCGGGTGCCGTCGACGATCACTTGGCTGTCTTTGACGGTTCCTGTGGGCATGACCACGTTGGCGCCGGAGAGGACGAGGGGCACATGGCTCGTCGCGGTCTGCGGGTGCGTTGTGGCTGTTCGCGCAGTTCCCCGCGCCCCTGGGTGGGCTGCCATCAGGGAGATACCTCCGTACGGTCGGTTGTGTCGAGGAGATCCCACGCCAGGAGCCCGGCGCCCAGGCATCCCGCCGTGTCGCCCAGGGCCGCGGGGACGATGGACGGCAGCTTCTGGAAAGTGACCCGCTGCCGGACCGCGTCCCGCAGTGGTGTGAACAAGGTTTCCCCCGCCTCGGCGAGGCCGCCACCGATGATCAGGGTGCGGGGGTCCAGCAGGGTGAGGGCGGTGACCAGGCCGTCGGCGAGGGCGTCCACGGCCTGCTGCCAGATTCGTACGGCGTTCGGGTCGCCGGACGCGACGGCCTTGGCGCAGTCCGCGGCGTCCGCCTCCGCGTCCCCGCAGGTGGCGGCCCATGCCTCGCTCACCGCCGCGGCGGACGCGAACCGCTCCAGACAGCCGCGCTGTCCGCACGGACAGGCGGTACCGCCCGGCCGCACGACGATGTGGCCGATCTCGCCCGCGAAGCCGTGCGCACCCGCCTCCACCCGGCCGTCGATGCCGATGGCGCCCGCGATCCCGGTGCCGAGCGGCACGAACAGGAAGCGGTCGGCGCCCCGGCCCGCGCCGATCCGGCCCTCGGCGAGACCGCCGGCGCGCACGTCGTGGCCGAGGGCGACGGGGACGCCGCCGAGCCGTTCGGACAGCAGCCGGCGCAGGGGTACGTCCCGCCAGCCCAGGTTGGCCGAGTAGGCGGCGACGCCCTGCTCCTCGTCGACGATGCCGGGGACGGCGATGCCGACGGCGGCGGCGGGCTCGCCGAAGCGCTCCTCGCCGTGCGCGCGCAGCTCCGCGGCGAAGTCGATGATGCCCTCGACGACCGCGTCCGGCCCGCGCTCGCGCCCGGTCGGGCGGCGGGCCTGGTGCAGCAACTCGCCGCCGGCCCCGGCCAGCGCGGCTTTCATCCCGGTTCCGCCCACATCGAGGGCGATGACATGTCTCACGGGGGACAGTGTCTCTTGCATACCCGCGAGAGGTCTAGTCCACTTACGTGGTGTAGACCTTAGGGGGCAATATGTATGACGTTTCGAAATTTTCGAACTTGGGTGTGGGGCGGTACCGCGTGCAGCGGCGTAGTCGTAGTCGTATTCGTGATCGTGGTCGTGGATTGACGGGAGTGATCGCGGCCGCGTCCGCGCTGGGCCTGACCGCCGCGCTGGGCGGCTGCGGGCTGACCGGTGACTCGGGCGAGGTGACCCTGCGGCTGGTCGCCGCGGACTACGGGGACAGCGAGTCCAACGGCTCCCAGAAGTACTGGGACAAGCTCGTCACGGCCTACGAGGCCGAGCACCCCGGCGTGAAAGTCGACGTCACCGTGTACTCCTGGAACGACGTCGACGCCAAGGTCAAGGAGATGGTCGACGCCGGCAAGGCACCGGACATGGCGCAGATCGGCGCGTACGCCGACTATGCCGCCAAGGGGCTGCTCTACCAGGCCGACGATCTGCTCTCCATCCCCGTCCAGGCCGACTTCGTCGCCCAGTTCGCGGACGCGGGCCGGGTGCGGGACGTGCAGTACGGCATCCCGTTCGCGTCCTCCACGCGGCTGCTCTTCTACAACAAGACGCTCTTCGAGAAGGCCGGCATCTCCGCGCCGACCACCTGGAAGGAACTGGCCACCGACGCCGAGGCGCTCAAGGCCGAGGGCGTGAAGACGCCGTACGCGCTGCCGCTCGGCGCCGAGGAAGCGCAGGCCGAGACGATGCAGTGGCTGCTCAGCGGCGGGGGCGGCTACACCGACAGCGACCTCGGCACCTACAACATCGACTCCGCCGAGAACATCGCCACCTTCGACTGGCTGCGGGACAACCTGGTCGGCAAGGGCCTCACCGGCCCGGTCGCACCCGGTGAGCTCAACCGGGCCGACGCGTTCTCCGCCTTCGCGGCCGGTGACGTCGGCATGCTCAACGGCCACCCGTCCCTGATGCAGATGGCCAAGAAGAAGGGCGTGAAGTTCGGCATGGTGCCGATGCCCGGCCTGGAGGGACCGAGCAAGTTCTCCATGGGCGTGGCGGACTGGATGATGGCCTTCAAGAAGAACGGCCACGCCGACGAGGTGGGCGAGTTCCTGGACTTCGTCTACGACAAGCAGAACGTCCTGGACTTCTCCCGCGAGTACGACCTGCTGCCGGTGACGAACTCCGCGTCCACGGTGATGACCGCGGCAAAGCAGGACGCCGACCTCAAGCCCTTCCTGGAGCGGCTCCCGCTCTCCGAGCTCTACCCGGTCGGCCGGACGTCCTGGGCCGAGGTCAGCGTGGAGATCAAGAAGCGGATCGGCAGGACAGTCACCTCCGGCGGCAACCCCTCGGCGGTGCTGAGCCAGCTCCAGTCGACGGCGACCCGGGCGGAGAACGCCGAGTAGCGGCCGTTGTCGGTGGCGGGGGTTACGGTGCGAGGCATGGACCAGCACCAGGAACCGCCCGAGGGCGCCCTCGCCGACCGCGAGCGGGCGATCCTCGCTCTGGAACGCCGGGGCTTTGCGGGCCCCGGCGTCAAGGAGCGCGCGATACGCGAGGAACTGGGCCTGGCCCCCGTCCGCTACTACCAGCTGCTGAACGCGCTGCTGGACGACCCGAGGGCCCTGGCCCACGACCCGGTGACGGTGAACCGGCTGCGGCGGGTGCGGGAGGCACGGCGGGCGGAGAGATGAGCGAGGGGTGCGCGGGGCGCTCGCTGGATAGGGTCGCCCTATGGCCAGTGACATGGAAAAGGATCTGACCGACCCCGACCCGGCCGACCCCGCGGCCGCCCTGCCCACGCCGGCGACGGCGCCCGGTCGTGACGGGCTCGCCGCCCTCCTCGCGCGGCCCGCGCGAGCCCTCGTCGCCCTGGACTTCGACGGCACGCTCGCGCCGATCGTGCCGGACCCGGAGAAGGCGCGGGCCCACCCCGACGCCCTGCCGGCGCTCACGGCGCTCGCCCCCAAGGTCGCCGCCGTCGCGGTGATCACCGGCCGCCCGGCGGACGTCGCCGTGCGGTACGGCGGATTCGCCGGTGTCCCCGGACTGGAACACCTCGTGGTGCTCGGGCACTACGGCGCCGAGCGCTGGGACGCCGTCAGCGGTGAGGTCACCGCGCCCGACCCGCACCCCGGCGTCGCGGCCGTGCGCGCCGAACTGCCCGCCGTCCTCGACGCCAACGGCGCCGGGACCGGCACCTGGACCGAGGACAAGGGACACGCCGTCGCCGTGCACACACGCCGTGCGGCCGACCCCCAGGGCACCTTCGAGGCCCTGCGCACCCCCCTCGCCGAACTGGCCGCGCGCAACGGCCTGATCGTCGAACCCGGCCGCCTGGTCCTGGAACTGCGCCCGCCCGGCATGGACAAGGGCGTCGCACTCGGCGAGTACGTCCGTGAACTCGGCGCCGAGAGCGTCCTCTACGCCGGCGACGACCTCGGCGACCTGCCCGCCTACGCCGCCGTCGACCAACTCCGCACCGACGGTACCCCCGGCCTGCTGGTGTGCAGCGGCAGCGAGGAGGTCACCGAACTGTCGGAGCGGGCGGACCTCGTGGTGGACGGCCCGGCAGGGGTCGTACGGCTGCTGCGAGCGATCGCCGACCGGGCCGGCTGACCCCTGGACCCCTGACCCCGCCTCCGTTCAGGCGGCCGGGCCGGGCTGTTCCTCCAGTGCGTGCAGCTGGTCCAGGAACCACTGGGCGGGCGGTAGTGCGGTCGCGGCGGCCGCCAGGCGCTTCGAGCGCTCCGCCCGTTCCTCCGGCGGCACGGACAGCGCCTCGTGCAGCGCGCGTGCCGTGCCGATCACGTCGTACGGGTTGACGGCGATCGCGTCCTCGGCCAGCTCCTCGTAGGCCCCGGCCTCCCGCGACAGCACCAGCGCGCAGCCCTCGTCGGAGACGACCGGCACCTCCTTCGCGACCAGGTTCATGCCGTCCCGGATGGGGTTGACCAGCGCCACGTCCGCGAGCCGGTAGGCGGCCAGCGAACGCGCGAAGTCGTCCTTGACGTGGAGCACGACCGGGGTCCAACCCGGCGTTCCGTACCGCGAGTTGAGCTCGTCCGCCAGCCGCTGCACCTCGGCCGTGTAGTCCCGGTACACCGCCAGGTCCTGCCGGGAGGGGTAGGCGAAGGCCACGTGCACCACCCGCTCGCGCCACTCGGGGTGGTCGTCGAGCAGTTGCCGGTAGGAGAGCAGTCCGCGGACGATGTTCTTGGACAGCTCGGTCCGGTCGACCCGCACGATCGTCCGGCGGGCGGTGCCGTCCGGGGCCGAGCCGATCTCCTCGCGCAGCGCTGCCATCCGCTCCGCCACGTCCGCCCGGTGCGAGCGCTCGCGCAGGAAGTCCGCGTCCGGGCCCAGCCCGTGCACCCCGATCCTCGTGCCCCCGAGCCCGTCGGCGAACCGGGCGGAGCAGCACGCCTCGAACGCGTCCGCCCACCGCCGGGTGAGGAACCCCAGCCGGTCCGCGCCCAGCATCCCGCGCAGCACCTGCTCGGCGATGTCGTCGGGCAGCATCCGGAAGTACTCCGGCGGCGCCCACGGCGTGTGTGAGAAGTGGCCGATCCTCAGGTCGGGGCGCAGCTCACGCAGCATCCCCGGCACCAGCGTCAGGTGATAGTCCTGCACCAGCACCGCCGCCCCCGGCGCCGCCTGCCCGGCCAGCGCCTCGGCGAAGGCGCGGTTGTACGCCTCGTAGGACGCCCACCGCCGGCGGAACTCCGCGTCGAAGACCGGCTCCAGCGGCGTCTGGTAGAGCATGTGGTGGACGAACCACAGCACGGAGTTCGCGATGCCGTTGTACGCGTCCGCGTGCACATCGGCCGGGATGGGCAGCATGCGCACACCCTCCTCGCCGACCCCGCGCCGTACCGCCTCGCGGTCGCCGTCGGACAGCGCCGAGCACACCCACAGGGCGCCCGCGTCCGGCCCGATCGCCGACAGCCCGGAGACCACTCCGCCGCCGCCGCGCTTGGAGTTCAGCGAGCCGTCGTCGCCCACCTCGTACGAGACCGGGCCGCGGTTCGACGCGACCAGCACCTTGGCAGCACCGTGCGCACCCGGCGCATCCTGCGTGGAAGCCATAAGCCTCAACCTAGCCCTCCCCGGAAACGCTCAAACGTACGGTTCCGCTCAGTGGGGGCCTGTTGTACGCCCTGTATACGGCCGGTTTCCGGCGTTTACGCGACCTTCCGCGTCGCGTACTCGGCGATCTCCACCATCGGCGGCCGTTCCTCGGTGTCCACGGAGTACGTACGCGGCTCGAAACCGTCCTCGCCGCGCTCGAACTGGGTCAGCGAAGGCCGCACCAGATGCCCGCGGGCCAGCCGCAGCTGTGCCGTGCGGTAGATCGCGGCGGACATCCGGCCGAGCGCCTGCCCGTCCTGGTGCCGGTGCTTGCGCACGCCGACGTCCACCTGGGCCAGCGCGTCCAGCCCCACCAGATGCAGCGCGTCGACCAGCATGCCCAGCTCGACGCCGTAGCCGACGGGGAACGGGAGCTGTTCCAGCAAACCGCGGCGGGCCGCGTACTCGCCGCCCAGCGGCTGCACGAAGCCGGCCAGCTGCGGCCAGTGCATGTTCAGCAGCGGGCGCGCCATCAGCTCGGTGACCCGGCCGCCCTGTCCGGCGGTCCTGCCGGAGGCGGGCGAATCCAGCTCGGTGCCCAGCGGGCGGTCGTACATCGCCTTGACCAGGTCCACGCCGGGGTCGGTGAGCAGCGGGCCGACGATCCCGGAGACGAAGTCGGAGGAGAACTCCCGCAGGTCGGCGTCGATGAAGCAGACGATGTCGCCGGAGGTCACGAGCAGGGAGCGCCACAGGACCTCGCCCTTGCCGGGCACGGCCGGGATGCGCGGCAGGATCGCGTCCCGGTGCACCACCCGGGCGCCCGCCGCGGCGGCCACCTCGGAGGTGCGGTCGGTGGAGCCGGAGTCGACGACGACGATCTCGTCGACCAGCGGGACCTGCCGGACGAGGTCATGGGCGATGACGGAGACGATCTCGCCGACCGTCTCCTCCTCGTTGAGCGCGGGCAGCACGACGGACACCGACTGGCCCGTGCGCTGTTTGGCGGCCAGGATGTGATGCAGCGGGCGGTCGGCAACGGACCAGGAGCGGCTGCTCAGCCAGCGCTCGACTTCTTCCAGCACGGTCGGCGGCTCCTCACTGTCGGGACGCTGTGATCCATCTCGCGGTTCGGACGGCTATCTCAACTGTCCTGGCGTTCGGTTACAGTCTTGAACAACGCGGATGACCATCGCATGTCCGGGGTCAACCGTCGTCCACAACCGCACAACAACCGCATACCGCTCATCCAGAGGGGCAGAGGGATACGGCCCGATGAAGCCCCGGCAACCCTCCAGCCGGTCTCGTAGATCAGTGTTGATCGTTCCGCGAGGCTCCCGGCTAGGGAAGGTGCCAAATCCGTCTCACGGCGAGATGCGTCGTGAGGAAGATGAGGAGAAAGGGCCTCGCCTCACATGGCTGCGCAGACTGTTGCAAGCACCACTGAATCCACCGTAGACCTCGGCCCCGCCGCGGCGCTCTCCTGCCGCGAGTGCGGTCACCGGGTACCGCTCGGCCCGGTCTTCGCGTGCGAGGAGTGTTTCGGCCCGCTGGAGATCGCCTACGACTTCTCGGCCTACGACGCCGAGGAGCTCCGCAAGCGGATCGAAGCGGGCCCCGCGAACATCTGGCGCTACGCGCCGCTCCTGCCCGTCCCCGCCGACGTGGCCACCAAGCCGAACATCAACCCCGGCTGGACCCAGCTCGTCAAGGCCGACAACCTCGCGCGTGAGCTGGGCGTCGACGCCGGCAAGCTGTTCATCAAGGACGACTCCGGCAACCCGACGCACTCCTTCAAGGACCGTGTCGTCGCCCAGGCCCTGGAGGCCGCCCGCGCCTTCGGCTTCACCACGCTCTCCTGCTCCTCCACCGGCAACCTGGCCGGCGCTGTGGGTGCCGCGGCCGCCCGTGCCGGCTTCCGCTCGTGCGTGTTCATCCCGCACGACCTGGAGCAGGGCAAGATCGTCATGGCCGCGATCTACGGCGGCGAGCTGGTCGGCATCGAGGGCAACTACGACGACGTGAACCGCTTCTGCTCCGAGCTGATCGGCGACCCGGCCGGCGAGGGCTGGGGCTTCGTCAACGTCAACCTGCGGCCCTACTACGCCGAGGGCTCCAAGACCCTGGCGTACGAGATCTGCGAGCAGCTCGGCTGGCAGCTCCCCGACCAGCTGGTCGTCCCGATCGCGTCCGGCTCGCAGCTCACGAAGATCGACAAGGGGCTCCAGGAGCTGATCAAGCTCGGGCTCGTCGAGGACAAGCCGTACAAGATCTTCGGTGCGCAGGCCGAGGGCTGCTCGCCGGTGTCGACGGCCTTCAAGGCCGGGCACGACGTGGTCCGCCCGCAGAAGCCGAACACCATCGCCAAGTCGCTGGCCATCGGCAACCCGGCCGACGGGCCGTACGTCCTCGACATCGCGCGCCGCACCGGTGGGTTCGTGGAGGATGTGACGGACGAGCAGGTCGTCGACGCCATCAAGATCCTCGCCCGGACCGAGGGCATCTTCGCGGAGACCGCCGGCGGTGTGACCGTGGGCGTGGCGAAGAAGCTGATCGAGAACGGCGTGCTGGACCCCGCCAAGACCACGGTCGTACTGAACACCGGAGACGGCCTCAAGACGCTGGATGCGGTGGCCGGCACCGGGCTCACTGCGACGATTCGTCCCAACCTGGACTCGTTCCGCGAGGCCGGTCTCGCATAGCCGTTTTTCGTCTGCGGGCCGGTGGGGGCTGGTCGCGCAGTTCCCCGCGCCCCTAGGTTCGTTCCCCTACCGGAGGTTTCATCGTGAGCGTGACCGTTCGCATCCCCACCATCCTGCGCACCTACACGGGTGGCCAGGCCGAAGTGAGTGCCGAGGGTGGCACCCTCGCCGAGGTCATCTCCGATCTGGAGAAGAACCACACCGGGATCGCCGCCCGGGTGCTGGACGACCAGGGCAAGCTGCGTCGGTTCGTCAATGTCTACGTCAATGACGACGACGTGCGTTTCGAGCAGGGCCTGGAGACCGCGACCCCGGACGGCGCGGGTGTTTCCATCATCCCGGCCGTCGCCGGCGGCTGACCGAATGACCGATCATTACCTTCGGTAACCCGAGTTACTGAGAGTTCACCGAATTGCCCCCTCCGTGAGAGAAGCGGAGGGGGCAATTCTGTGTGGTTGAGCGAGGTACAGTTGGGGAACGTGCCGCCGATCTCCGAGTCGGTTGCCCTTGATTTCTGCCGTACGCCCGACAAGAAGTAGCCAAAGTGTGCGGGTTTTTTGCGGCTTTTGTTCCGTATGCCGGGTCCGACTTGACCTGAAGTCAGCGGAATTGTCCCCACATTCCCGACCGGTCGTGCCCGGATTTCTCGTCCGATTGACCTGTTGCAGACGGCAGTTGGGCAGATACATTCAGCCGCGGTCGACGCGTTCCGGCGCACGCCCCCGACCGATGGGGGGTGAGGTCTGACCCGGATCCGCGAAGTGTGGATCTGTGCAAGGGCCAGTAATAGGGGAGTTAGGCATGGCTCAGGGCACCGTCAAGTGGTTCAACGCGGAGAAGGGGTACGGCTTCATCGCGGTCGACGGTGGTGCGGATGTTTTCGTCCACTACAGCGCGATCCAGATGGACGGGTACCGCACCCTGGAAGAGGGCCAGCGGGTCGATTTCGAGATCTCGCAGGGTCAGAAGGGGCCGCAGGCGGACATGGTCCGTCTGGCGACCGGCTGAAGCAACGCGTCGACTAACAGCAGCGACGTACTTCTTCGAAGGGCCCGCACCTCCTCGGGGTGCGGGTCCTTCGCCGTGTTCGGACGCTGTTCGGGGCCTGTTCGCCCACTGCTGACCCGGAGCCCCGATCCCCGAGAGCCGCTTGCTCCCACCCGCCACCCGCCACCCGACCACCACCCCTCAACGAGCGCCCGCTTCGCGAGGGCGCCTTGCACTCTCATGGGTCGAGTGCTAATCATTGCGTTAGCACTCTGAAGGTGAGAGTGACAACGAAGGACCGGGTCGGTGAGGCCCGCAAGCCGAGTGGGGCAAGGAACCGCAAGGCATGCGAGCCGTCCGTCGCGGGCGCGGGCGCGGTCCGAAGGAATCACCCCCAGTCCTGGAGGGACCACTTCACATGGCCAAGATCATCGCGTTCGACGAGGAGGCGCGGCGCGGCCTCGAGCGCGGCATGAACCAGCTCGCGGACGCCGTGAAGGTCACGCTCGGCCCCAAGGGCCGCAACGTCGTCCTCGAGAAGAAGTGGGGCGCCCCCACGATCACCAACGATGGTGTCTCCATCGCCAAGGAGATCGAGCTCGAGGACCCGTACGAGAAGATCGGCGCCGAGCTGGTCAAGGAAGTCGCCAAGAAGACGGACGACGTCGCCGGTGACGGTACGACCACCGCGACCGTTCTCGCCCAGGCCCTGGTCAAGGAGGGCCTGCGCAACGTAGCCGCCGGCGCCAACCCGATGGCCCTCAAGCGCGGTATCGAGCGTGCCGTCGAGGCCGTCTCCGCCGCCCTCCTTGAGCAGGCGAAGGACGTCGAGACCAAGGAGCAGATCGCCTCCACGGCCTCCATCTCCGCCGCCGACACCCAGATCGGCGAGCTCATCGCCGAGGCGATGGACAAGGTCGGCAAGGAAGGCGTCATCACCGTCGAGGAGTCCCAGACCTTCGGTCTGGAGCTGGAGCTCACCGAGGGTATGCGCTTCGACAAGGGCTACATCTCGGCGTACTTCGCCACCGACATGGAGCGGATGGAGGCGTCGCTCGACGACCCGTACATCCTGATCGCCAACTCCAAGATCGGCTCCGTCAAGGACCTGCTCCCGCTCCTGGAGAAGGTCATGCAGTCGGGCAAGCCGCTGCTGATCATCGCCGAGGACGTCGAGGGCGAGGCCCTGTCGACCCTGGTCGTCAACAAGATCCGCGGCACCTTCAAGTCCGTCGCCGTCAAGGCCCCGGGCTTCGGTGACCGTCGCAAGGCGATGCTGAACGACATCGCCATCCTCACCGGCGGCGAGGTCATCTCCGAGGAGGTCGGTCTCAAGCTGGAGAACACCTCCCTGGACCTCCTGGGCAAGGCCCGCAAGGTCGTCATCACCAAGGACGAGACCACCATCGTCGACGGTGCCGGCTCCTCCGAGCAGGTCGCGGGCCGGGTCAACCAGATCCGCGCCGAGATCGAGAACAGCGACTCGGACTACGACCGCGAGAAGCTCCAGGAGCGCCTGGCGAAGCTCGCGGGCGGCGTGGCCGTCATCAAGGCCGGTGCCGCCACCGAGGTGGAGCTCAAGGAGCGCAAGCACCGCATCGAGGACGCCGTGCGCAACGCCAAGGCGGCCGTCGAGGAGGGCATCGTCGCCGGTGGTGGCGTGGCCCTGCTCCAGGCCTCCGGTGTCTTCGAGAAGCTGGAGCTGGAGGGTGACGAGGCGACCGGCGCTGCCGCCGTCAAGCTCGCCCTTGAGGCCCCGCTGAAGCAGATCGCCGTCAACGCCGGCCTCGAGGGCGGCGTCGTGGTGGAGAAGGTCCGCAACCTCACCCCGGGTCACGGCCTGAACGCCGCGACCGGTGAGTACGTCGACCTGGTCGCCGAGGGCATCATCGACCCGGCGAAGGTGACGCGGTCCGCGCTGCAGAACGCCGCGTCGATCGCCGCGCTGTTCCTCACGACCGAGGCTGTCATCGCCGACAAGCCGGAGAAGGCCGCTGCGGCCGCTCCGGGTGGTATGCCGGGCGGTGACATGGACTTCTGATCGGCTTCGGGGGCCTCGGCCTCCGGTTGATCAACGTCCTTACCGAGGGCGGTACCTGCTGTTGCGACATTCGCGACAGGGGGTGCCGCCCTCGGTGCGTTGGCGGGTGCGGGTCGGTTGTGGCTGGTCGCGCAGTTCCCCGCGCCCCTGAAGGGGCGCCCAGCGCACGCCCTGCTTTTAGGAGCGCGGGGAACTGCGCGAGCAACCACGAATCACCCGCACCCGCCCCCACATCCGATCCCCCTCCTGGGAATGCGCGACCTCACACCCATCGTTGCTTCATGAGGTGCAATAATGCGTGCGCACATACTGCTCGGTATAAACAGCCCCCGTTCCCAGGAGCCCTCCACATGACCGTCACCCAGCCCGCCGCCTCCCGCGCGGCCCGGATTCTGTCCCGGCCGACCGCGATCAATGGCCTCACCGTTCCGAACCGCATCGTGATGGCGCCGATGACGCGCATGTTCTCCCCGGGCGGCATCCCCGGAGAGGACGTCCTGTCGTACTACTCGCGTCGTGCCGCCGCCGGTGTCGGCCTGATCGTGACCGAGGGGACGTACGTCGGGCACGAGTCGGCCGGGCAGAGCGACCGCGTGCCGCGGTTCCACGGTGAGGAGCAGCTCGCCGGCTGGGCGAAGGTCGCGGACGCGGTGCACGCGGCGGGCGGGACCATCGTGCCGCAGCTGTGGCACATCGGCATGGTGCGGCAGCAGGGACAGCCGCCCTACGCCGAGGCCCCGGCCGTCGGCCCCTCCGGCCTGCGGATCGGCGCGGACGAGGCCACCGGCAAGGCCATGACCCGGGGTGACCTGGACGACGTCATCGGCGCCTTCGCCGAGGCCGCCGCGGACGCCGAGCGCATCGGGTTCGACGGTGTGGAGATCCACGGTGCGCACGGGTATCTCGTGGACCAGTTCCTGTGGGAGGGGACCAACCGGCGTACGGACGCGTACGGCGGTGACCCGGTCGCCCGTACCAAGTTCGGCGCCGAGATCGTGGCCGCCGTACGCGAGCGGGTCTCCCCGGACTTCCCCGTCATCTTCCGCTACTCGCAGTGGAAGCAGGAGGCCTACGACGCGCGTCTCGCCGAGACCCCGGAGGAGCTGGAGGCCATCCTCGCCCCGCTCGCCGCGGCCGGCGTCGACGCCTTCCACGCCTCCACCCGCCGCTACTGGATCCCGGAGTTCGACGGCTCCGACCTCAACCTCGCGGGCTGGACGAAGAAGCTGACCGGCAAGCCCACCATCACCGTCGGCTCGGTCGGCCTGGACGGGGAGTTCCTCGGCGCGTTCGTCGGCCAGGGCTCCGCGCTCAAGGGCATCGACGACCTGCTGGACCGGCTGGAGTCCGACGAGTTCGACTTCGTCGCCGTCGGCCGGGCGCTGCTGCAGGACCCGGAGTGGGCCGCGAAGGTGCTGGACGGCCGCTTCGGCGAGCTGGCGGCGTATGACGCGGCGTCGCTGAAGACGCTGAGCTGACGTCCGTAGGGTCACCTCCTCCCCGGGGGTGACCTGCGTCGCTTGAGTAAGTCAATCAACTGACTTAAGGTTGCCTCGGTCAATCAGCTCTCATGCTGTTCGTACGCCGACGGAGGCAACCCCATGTCCCACCCCCCATCGCCGAGAACGAATGCCGTGGTGGCGGTGCTGGCCTTCGCCGGGATCGTCGTCTCGCTGATGCAGACCCTGGTCATCCCGATCGTCCCGGAGCTGCCGAAGCTGCTGGACGCGCCGGCCTCCGACACGGCCTGGGCGGTGACCGCGACCCTGCTGGCCGCCGCCGTCGCGACGCCCGTGATGGGCCGGCTCGGTGACATGTACGGCAAGCGGCGGATGCTGCTCGTGAGTGTGGTGCTGCTGGTGGGCGGCTCGGTGGTGTGTGCCCTGAGCGACTCGCTGGTGCCGATGATCGTCGGGCGGGTGCTCCAGGGTCTGGCCTCCGGCGTCATCCCGCTCGGCATCAGCATCATGCGCGACGAGCTTCCCGCCGAGCGCCTCGGCTCCGCCACCGCCCTGATGAGCGCCTCCCTCGGCATCGGCGGCGCGCTCGGCCTGCCCGCCGCCGCGCTCATCGCGGACAACTTCGACTGGCACGTCCTGTTCTGGACGTCGGCCGGCATGGGTGTCGTGGCCCTGGGATGCGTCCTGCTGTTCGTGCCCGAGTCGAAGGTGCGCACCGGCGGGCGCTTCGACCTCGTCGGCGGGATCGGCATGGCGGTCGGGCTCGTGTGTCTGCTGCTGGGTATCTCCAAGGGCGCCGACTGGGGCTGGACCAGCGGCACGACGCTCGGTCTGTTCGCGGCGGCCGTGCTGATCCTGCTCGCCTGGGGCTGGTGGGAGCTGCGCACCGAGCAGCCGCTGGTCGACCTCCGTACGACCGCCCGCCGTCAGGTCCTGGTCACCAACCTGGCCTCGATCGCGGTCGGCTTCGCGATGTTCGCGATGAGCCTGGTCATCCCGCAGCTCCTCCAGCTCCCCGCCCAGACCGGCTACGGCCTCGGCAAGTCGATGCTGGTCGCGGGCCTGTGCATGGCCCCGTCGGGCCTGGTGATGATGGCGACGGCCCCGGTCTCGGCGGCGATCTCGCGCGCGAAGGGCCCGAAGGTGACGTTGATGATCGGCGTCCTGATCGTGGCCGCGGGCTACGGCCTCAACATCGTCCTGATGTCCGAGGTCTGGCACTTCATCCTCGTCGCCTGCATCATCGGCGCCGGTGTCGGCTTCGGCTACGGCTCGATGCCCGCCCTCATCATGAGCGCCGTACCCGCGTCGGAGACGGCCGCCGCGAACAGCCTCAACACGCTGATGCGCTCCCTCGGTACGTCCACCGCGAGCGCCGTCGCCGGTGTGATCCTCGCCCAGATGACGACGAACCTCGGCGGCTACGCCCTCCCGTCCGAGAACGGCTTCAAGGTGGTCCTGGCGGTGGGCGCGGGGGCGGCACTGCTGGCGTTCGTCGTGGCGTCGTTCATTCCGCGCCACGGTTCGGCCGCCGACGAGGAGCCCGTGGCGCGGCCGGCGTCGGAGCCGGCACGAGCGACGGCCAAGTAGCGGCTACGGATTGCCCAGCGGCTCGATGTCGACCTTCACCGGAGTGCCCCACACCCGCAGCACCTCGTAGTCGGTGAACTCGTGCACCAGCCGGTAGGCCATGGCGGGACGCGGCCCGCGACGCTGGGCGGCGAGATACAGCTCGGCCTCCCGCCGATCACGCCGTGGCGTCCCGCACAGCTGCCACTCCTGCCCGTTCCACAGCTCCGGCAGCCAGCGCTGCTGGGGCTGTGGACGGTCACCGCGCACGCCGTAGCGGGAGGGCACCGGGTGCTCGGGGGACTGCGGGACCGCCGGGCCCGAGCCGTTGTACTCGGAGCGGCGGGCCGACCTGCGCCGTGTCTCGCACAGCAGGCAGAGGTCCGGGGCCGCGGGGTCCACCGGGCCGCCCGGGTGCTCGGCACACCGGGTCGTCCGGGCGGCCGTCGAGACACTCTCGTCCAGCAGATCGATGGCGCGGCGCAGATCCGCCTTGACCTCGTGCAGCCTGGCGTCCGGCGTGTCGGCGGTCAGGGCCTCGCCGTGCTCGCCGAGGAGGCGGAGGGCTCGGCCCAGTGCCGTCAGTTGGGCGTGGTTCATGCAAACCAGTGTGCAGTGCCAGGCCCTGTACGCCAGCTCTCAGCCCATGCTCTTCGCGCCGTCCAGGGACTCCCGGATGATGTCGGCGTGGCCGGCGTGCTGGGCCGTCTCGGCGATGATGTGCAGCAGCACCCTGCGGGCCGACCAACGGGCGCCCGGCTCGAACCACGGGGCCTCCGGCAGCGGGTGGGAGACGCCCAGGTCGGGCAGGTCCGCGACCAACTTGTCGGTTCGCCCGGCCACTTCCTCGTACGCCGCCAGGATGCCGTCCAGCGTCTCGCCGGGCAGCATCCGGAAGTCGTCCGCCCGCTTCGCGAAGTCCGCCTCGGTCATCTCCTTGAAGTTGCCCATGGCCGAGGGGCCGCGCTGGATGAATTCCGCCCAGCTCCGCTCCGTCGACGTGACGTGCTTGATCAGGCCGCCGAGACACAGCTCACTGGCCGTGCTCCGCTTCCCCGCCTGCTCGTCGGTGAGGTCCCGGGTGGTGAACCGCAGGAAGTGCCGGTGCTTGGCCAGCGTCTCCAGGAGGTCGGCGCGCTCGTCGGTGACGGTTTCGTTCTTCGAGGTCTCGTTCATGAGGCCTACGGTAGGAGCCGTTTAGGTCAGATCCTGACCGCATTGACGAACGCGGACCATGCGGATTCTCGGAATATGAGCTTCGGGCCGTGGGGGCCTGTCTTGGAGTCGCGGACGGGGACGACGGTGGGGATGTCGTGGGTGACTTCGAGGCAGTTGTCGCCACCGCCGCCGCTGTACGTCGACTTGCGCCAGGTGACCGCGCTCAGGTCGTAGTCAGGGATGCTCGTCATGGGAGTAATCCTGCGCCAACGCCTCGATCATGGCCAGGGACTTCTCGGGCGAGAGCGCGCAGGCCGTGAGGAGTTCGTAGGTGAACTTCATTTGGGCGACGGTGGCCGGGGCGTCCTCAAGCCGTCCGGTGCCGACCCCCTCGAAGTACGCCAGCGGAGGCGCGTCCTCGAACTCCATCAGCTTCAGGGAGCCCTTCATCGCAGAGTGCGCACCCGCGCTGAACGGCAGCACCTGCGCGATGACCCGGTTCCGGCGCGCCAGACCCGCTACGTGGCGCAGGGCTTCCGCCATCACCGCTCGACCGCCCGTCACCCGGCACAGCGCCGCCTCGTCAAGTACCGCCCACAACAAGGGCTTTGTTGGATGATCGAGGAGACGGGTCCGAGCCACCCGGCCCTCCACCCAGTCGTCGATGGTCTCCTTCGGCGCTGTCGGGTCGTACGCCCGGTTCACGGCCCGTGCGTACGCGGGCGTCTGGAGGAGCCCGGGGATCAGCAGAGGCGCGTACTCCCGGATGGTCGTCGCTTCGGCCTCTGCCTCCGCCGCCTCGGCGAAGTGCTCCGGATACCTGGACTTGTTGGACGCCTTGCAGTTCCGCTCGAAGAACCCGTCCGTCTCCAGCACCTCGTCGATCAGCGGGGCCATGTCGGGCCGCAAGCGCCGAGTGCCGGACTCCAGTTGGCCGACGAACGTGCCGCTCACGAACAGCTTCAGCCCCAGGGCCGCTTGGCTGAGGCCCTTCCTCTCGCGCGCATGACGTAATTCCGCCCCCAACAGCGCGCGTGGCGACGACGACGGATCGAGGTCCTTCGGTCCCGGCATGGCGGCTCCCGGTTGAACATCGCAGATGTTGGTGCTCCCCGTCTGGCCAGGTTAGAGCCGTGGCGGCCACGCTGTGTTGTGAATCGCAAACTATGCGTAGAGAGGTGAGGTGAGCGTGCGGTCGACTCAGGAAGTCGTGGCGTCCTTGCGAGAGGCGCTCGGAGGCGTGGGCGTCGTACTGCCGTCCCTGTGCGTGGATCCGGTCACCGGCGCCGGCAAGGAGCCGTACGCCTTGGTCCAGTTGGGGCGCTGCAATGTGCGGACGGCCGAGCGGCTGGTGGCGGCGTTGCGCGGGGAGCCGATGGAGCCGGTGCCGACGAACGAGGAGCTGATGGCGAGGGTCCGCAGGGCCAACAGGGAGGGGAGACTACCGCGTTAGGCGGTCGTACTGGTCCTGGGTGAGGTGTACGGCGTCCGCGCCCAGGTTCTCCTCCAGGTGCGCCACGCTCGACGTCCCCGGGATCGGGAGGATCACCGGGGAGTGGGCGAGGAGCCAGGCGAGGGCGACCTGGGTCGGTGTGGCGTCGAGTTCCTTCGCGACGGCGGCGATCTGCGCCGACTGGGCCCCCGAGGCGCCGGCCGCCACCGGCCGCCACGGCAGGAAGGCGACGCCCGCCTCCTCGCACGCGGTGAGTACGGGCTCGTGCTCGCGGTCGAGGAGGTTGTACCGGTTCTGGACACTGGCGATGTCCACGACGGCGCGGGCGGCGGCGAGTTCGTCGACGGTCACCTCGGAGAGGCCGATGTGCCCGATCTTGCCCTCGGCGCGCAGGTCGCGGAGGGCGCCGAGCTGGTCCGGGAGGGGCACGCCCGGGTCGAGGCGGTGCAGCTGGAGCAGTTCGATGCGGTCGAGGCGGAGGCGGCGCAGGGCCTCGTCGACCTGGGCGCGCAGCTCGGCCGGCGCGCCCGCGTGCCGCCAGCCCTCGCCGGTGGTGGTCCGACGGATCCCGACCTTGGTGGCGATGACGAGGTTGGCCGGGTAGGGGTGCAGGGCCTCGGCGAGCAGATCCTCGTTGATGCCCCAGCCGTACATATGGGCCGTGTCGATCAGGGTGACGCCGAGTGCGACGGCCCGCCGGGCGACCGCGACGCACGCGGCACGGTCCTCGGCGGATCGCGGCCGCAGATGCATCGCCCCGAAGCCGAGTCGTCGTACGTCGAGATCGCCGCCGAGGCGGAAGGTCGCCGATGCCGTCATGCGGCCACGCTAACAGGGGAGTTGCCTACTTTCCCGCCGATTCGATGGCCGCTCGGAGGTGGCCGTCGGCGTCGGTCAGGAGCCGGGTCGCGGTGGGTCCGTCCACGTCGGCCAGCAGGATCAGGATCGCCGTCTTCACCTCGCCGCCCGCCTCGGTCAGGGCGCGTTCGACCTCGGTGTCGTCCGCACCCGTGGCGAGGGCGACGATACGGCGGGAGCGGGCGCGCAGTTTGTCGTTGGAGGCGCGGACGTCGACCATGAGGTTTCCGTAGGTCTTGCCGAGCCGGATCATCGTGATCGTCGACAGCATGTTGAGCACGAGCTTCTGGGCGGTGCCGGCCTTCAGCCGGGTCGAGCCGGTCAGCAGCTCGGGGCCCACGACGATCTCAATGCCGTGCTCGGCCGCCGCGGCGAGGGCGCTGTCCGGGTTGCAGGACAGTCCGATGGTCAACGCGCCCTGGCGGCGGGCGTGTTCGACGGCGCCGACGGCGTACGGGGTGCGGCCGGAGGCCGAGATGCCGACCACCGTGTCCTCGGGCGTGAGCACGAGGGCGTCGAGGTCGGTGCGGGCCAGGTCCTCGGAGTCCTCGGCGCCCTCGATCGAGGTGACCATCGCTTCCGGGCCGCCCGCGATGAGGCCGACGACCTCGGTGGGGTCGGTGTTGAAGGTGGGCGGGCACTCGGAGGCGTCGAGGACGCCGAGCCGGCCGGCGGTGCCGGCACCGGCGTAGACCAGGCGCCCGCCGCGGGCCATGCGCTCCGCCACGGCGTCGATGGCGGCGGCGATCTGGGGCAGGCGGGAGGCGACGGCGGCCGGTACGGAGGCGTCCTCGCCGTTCATGAGCCGGGCGATGTCGAGGGTGGGGAGCTGATCGATCTCGGCGAGCTCGGGGCGAAAGGCCTCGGTGGTCAGGGTGTCCAACTCGGCGCGGAGGTCGCGGGGGGTGGATGCAGAGGTCATGACGGAGACGTCTCTCTTCAACTTCGGTGTTCTGACGTACCTGAGGGGCGCGGGGAACTGCGCGACCAGCCACGACGGACCTGCAGAAGACCCACGACCGAAGGTTCCACGGTCTAACGACGATGCCTGTGCGCCAGCGCCTCATAGGACGCGGCCAACGCGGGCGCCGCCGTCTCATAAGTCCGCTGAGCCACCCCCACGAACAAGCAGTCCACCACCAGCAACTGACTGGTACGGGACGACATCGCGGCGGGCCGCAACTCGCTCTCCCGAGCCGTCGACGTCGTAAGAATGTGATCGGCGTACTGAGTGACCGCCCCGTCCGGCCGCCCCGTGATCGCGACGGTGGTCGCCCCGTGCTCGAACGCCACCCGCAACGGCTCGATGACGTCACCGGTCGACCCGGAGTGAGTGATGGCGATGGCCACGTCCCCCGCCCGCAGCTGCACGGCGTTCGTCACGGCGAGATGCGGATCGCTGTGGGCGTGGGCTATGAGCCCGATCCGGAGCAGCTTCTGGGCCAGGTCCTGCGCGACGAGCCCCGACGCCCCGATGCCGTACACATCGATGCGGCGGGCCACGGCGGCAGCCGACACCGCCGCGCCGAGCTGCACCGTGTCGAGGCCGGCGGCGGTGTCGGCGAGGGTCTGCTGCTCGTCGTACGCGAGTTTCGCCACGACGTCCGCGATGGGGTCGTCCACGGCGATGTCGGTGGTGATGGCCGGGGCGCGGCCCGACTGCTGCTGGGCGGCGAGGCCGGCCAGGGCCAGGCGCAGGTCGCGGTAGCCGGGGTAGCCGAGCAGGCGGGCGGTGCGCACGACCGTGGCCTCGCTGGTGCCGGTGAGTTCGGCGAGGCCGGTGACCGTGAGGGCCGCGCAGCCCGCGGGGTCGTTCGCGACCGCTTCGGCGACGCGCTGCATGGAGCGGGTCATCGACGGGGCGAGGGTGCGCACCTTGGCGGCGAGGGCGGCGGGCGCGGGAGCCCGGTCGAAAGTTTCCTTCAGTTCGTTGGGCACAAATGAAAGGTATTTTCAGACCGGGTCGTGGTCAAGAGTGCGCACAATAGGAGCATGGAACCCGTCACTCCGCTGGAACAGGCGCTGCACACCGCCCGCGCCCTCGTGCTAGCCGACCTGGTCGCGGGCGAGGTCGCCGAGGCGGACGTCGTGTCGCTGGTCGAGGAGTCGGTCGTCCAGCGGCGCTGGTGGGTGGAGCAGTGGCCGGACGGCGTGGAGTTCGTGGCGGGCCTGGTCGCCCAGGACGTACAGGACGCGCTCCTCGACCGATACGGCCGCTGGCCGTTGTGCCCGGTGTGCGGCGGCGGTGACCCGCACGCACTGGAGGTCGAGCCGGAACTGGGGCCCGATCCGCACTGGGTGTGCCACCAGGCGGGCGTGAAGGTTGCGGCGGTGGGCTCGCTGGGGTCGGCCGGCACGGGCGGGACACCGCCCTCGTGATCTACATCGACCCGCCGACCTGGCCGGGCCACGGCCGGATGTGGTCCCACCTCGTCAGCGATGTCTCGTACGACGAACTGCACACGTTCGCCGAGGAGTTGGGCGTGCCCCGGCGGGCGTTCGAGCGGGACCACTACGACATCCCCTCGCACCGGTACGCCGACGCGGTGCGCGCCGGCGCGGTGGAGGTCAGCAGTCGTGAGGTGGTGCGGTTGTTGCAGGGGGCGGGGTTGCGTCGGCCGAAGGGGCGGGCCTGGGGCTGATGCCCCCTCGGCCTCGGGCGCACGCTCCCGCTAGGCGAACTGGCCGGGCTGGTAGGAGCCGGCCGGCTGCTGGACGATGACGTTCATCCGGTTGAAGGCGTTGATCAGCGCGATCAGGGACACCAGCGCGCCGAGCTGCTCCTCGTCGTAGTGCTTGGCGGCGTTCTCCCAGACGTCGTCCGGTACGCCGCCGGCCGCGTCGGCGATACGGGTGCCCGCCTCCGTCAGCTCCAGCGCGGCGCGCTCGGCCTCGGTGAAGACGGTGGCCTCCCGCCAGGCGGCGACCATATTGAGCCGGACGGTGTCCTCGCCTGCGGCGACGGCGTCCTTGAAGTGCATGTCGGTGCAGAAGCCGCAGCCGTTGATCTGGCTGGCGCGCAGGGTCACCATGTTCTGCGTCGCGACGGGCAGCGACGAGTCATGGATCACCTTGCCCGCCGAGGCGATGTACTTCACGAACTTGCCGACGGTCGGGATCTCAAGGGCGTTCAGACGGGCGCTCATGGTGAACTCCTCAGCCGTTGCTGGTAGCTGTCGTGGGTGGTTACACAGCTATGACGGAGGGGTCCGCCCCGATGTGACGGGACTGAATGTGGTGTGAGTCACATGCCCACAGGCTCACATGCCGGCCGCGTCGGGAGAGTGCTCGGCCCGTCGCATGGGGTACCAGGCGTCACCCGCCGGCTCCGGCGGGTCGGACAGGTTCCAGCTCCATGACAGCGTGGGCGTGATGCGCAGATAGTGGCCGGGGCCCACCATGCCGACCCGCTCGAGGGGGCCGTCCGCCACACCGTAGACCCGGATGCCGCGAGCGATGAACGGCTCGATGGAGATCAGGTCGTCCACGACGAAGGCCACCTTGTCGCGGCCATGGCCGACATTGCGGAACTTGCGGGTGTCGAGGACCTCCGCGCGGGGGCCGCCCACCCAGAAGCGGGTGCCGTCGAACTCCAGGGCCACCGGGACCACGTCGGGCTGACCGCCCGCGCAGAGACTGGCGAAACGGGCGAGGGGACGGGAGGCCAGGTAGGCGGCCTCCTCGTCGGTGAACGACATGACGGCTCCCTCGGCGGCGCGGGTCGGTGCGCGGGTCGGATGCGCCCCAGGCTAGGCCGTGGCGGACCGCCGCCTGCGGACATAGAGCCTCAGTTCCCGGTCCATGTCGTGCTTCTCGTACGCCGCGCGCTCCTCCTCGACGGTCGCCCGCGCATAGCCCGCACGGGCGGCGACGCCCTGCGAGGGGGCGTTGTCCTCGTGGATGGCGGCGATGAGCGCCTGCGCCTCGTCGTGCGACAGCGAGTGGGCCGAGAGGGCGCGCAGGGCCTCGGTGGCGTAGCCCTGGCCGCGGGCGGCCTCGGTGAGGTCGTAGCCGACCTCGGCGAGGCCCTCGTCGTCCGGTACGCCGTGGAAGCCTATGCCGCCGATCGCGCGGCCGTCCTCCCGCCGTACGAGAACGAACAGCCCCCACTCGGGCCGGTGCACTCCCTCGCCGTACGCCTTCACCATCATGCCCGCGGCGTCCCGTGTGCCCTGGAAGGGGCCGCCGTCGACCCACTCGAAGCCGCCGTCGCCGCCGGTGTGCAGGTCGGTGGCGGCGGCGGGGGTGACGCCCTGGAGCGTGAGCCGGTCGGTGGGGAGGACGAGGTTGTTGTGCCAGCGCCACTCGGTGAGGGGCGCACGGCCCGGGAGCTCGCCCCGCCCGGTGGCCCACAGCAGGGTGCGCCAGTGGTCGGGGCCGGGGCGGACGCACGGGAAGATCGTCGTGAGGACGAACTCGGCCAGTTCGGCGGGCGCTTCGTACGCCAGCCCCAGCCCCTCGGCGATGTCGTGCGTGTGCAGCAGCACCTCGGCGATCCCCATCGCGGCGAAGCCGTCGCGGTTCGCGCTGCGGAAGGGGTACGGGTGGAAGGCGCGGACCTCGCGGGGCGTGGTGCGGAGGGTGGCGGAGAAGAGGGCGCCGGTCGTCTCGACGACCTGGATCAGGCCTTCGTGGTCCGTGCCCTCGTCGAGGGTGATCTCGAAGGGGACGTACGTGTCCTGGGCGCGGCCCGCCAACTGGCCGGCGTAGGCGATGAGGTCCTCGGCGATGTGGAACGCCGTCTGGTGACAGCTCCACTCCAGCCGCCCCGCCCGTACGGTCTCCCAGTCCCGGTCCGCCGCGGAGCGCAGCAGTGCCACGCAGCTCGCCACGGCCTCGGTCACGCGTTCCCCGCCCATGTGTCGCATGTGCGGCAGGCTACGGGCCCGGGGCGGTCAGGGCGACAGCATTTCCAGCTCGGCCGCGAGGTTGTAGCGGGCGGTGGCCTCCCACTCCTTCCTGCCGTGCGGGGTGCGGAACAGGCTCGGCAGATCGAGGAGTTGGCGCAGGATCGCGGAGCGGCCCTCGCGGAAGGCGTCGTTGGGGACGAAGTGGTACTCCTCGCGGACGGCGGCCGTGTAGGCGGCGTACACGGAGGGCGGGGCGGCGAGGATCGCGAGGTCGGCGTCGCAGAGGACCTGGCCGTCGCGGTCGTCCGGGGTGGGGTCGTGGGTGACGGTGAGACGGACGAGCCGGGCGACCTCGGCGGTTCGCTCCGCGGGGAGGCCGGCTTCTGAGAGGGCGCGTTCGGCGAGGCGGGCGGAGCGTTCCTCGTTCTCCGAGCGGTCGGGCTGGTAGACGGCGTCGTGGAACCAGGCGGCGAGGCGCACGACATCCGGGTCGTCGGCGTGCCCGGCCAGCCCCGGCTCGTCGATCCGGTCCAGGACCGCGGTGAGGTGGGTGAGGGTGTGGTACCGGCGCTGGGGTTCTTGCCAGCGGGTGAGGAGGCTGTCGGCGTAGGGGGTGGGGTCGGGGGTGGTGAGGGGGGAGCGGGCGGCGTTCAGAGCGCGGGCGAAGCGGGTGCGG